>DAHWOV010000053.1:0-2841 GCA_027339205.1 Acidimicrobiaceae bacterium
TGCGACGGTCGCGACGAGCGAGGAGTCGATGCCGCCGGACAGCCCCACCACCGCGCCGGCGAACCCGTTCTTGGTCAGGTAGTCGCGGGTCCCGAGGACGAGCGCCGCGTAGACCTCCGCCACGGGATCGAGCGGGGTCGGGAGCGGCCGCACCCCGTGCACGGGCGGGGCCGGCACCTGGGAGGCTGTCTCCGCGCCCGGGGTCTTCGTGCCGGACGGCTCGGTGCCGGACGGCTCGGTGCCGGACGGCTCGGTGCCGGACGGCTCGGTGCCGGACAGCTCGACGACGGAGGTCTTCGGCGCGGTCCCCACCGGCACCGGGACGTCCACGACGAGGAAGTCCTCTTCGAACTGCGCGCCCGCGGCAACGAGGCTGCCGTCGGCGGCGACGACGAGGCTCGCCCCGTCGAAGACCAGCTCGTCCTGGCCGCCCACGAGGTTCACGTAGACGATCGCCACGCCGGCCTCCTGCACGCGGTCGCGGAGCATCTCGAGCCGCTCCGCGCGCCGGCCACGCGAGTAGGGCGACGCGTTCAGGTTCACCACCAGCTGCGCGCCTGCCGCGCCGAGCCCAGCCACGGGGCCGCAGTCCGCCCACACGTCCTCGCAGATCGACACGCCAATGCGCACGCCGCCGACACGGTACAAGACGGGGGGCTGGTCGCCCGGAGTGAACCACCGCTGCTCGTCGAAGACGCTGTAGTTGGGGAGCAGGCGCTTGTGGTAGACGCCTGCGACGCGCCCGGAGACGCAGACTGCCGCAGCGTTGGCGAGGTGGGGGTAACGGTGCGCCCAGGTGACGGTCCTCGCCTCGGCACCCGTCGTGCCCGCCCCCGCCATGGCACCGGTCTCGCCGGCGAGCCGCTGGACGAAGCCGACCACCGCGGCGCAGTCCCCGGTCGCCCTTGCGACCTCGGCGAGCGCCGCCTCGTTGTCGGCGACGAAGCCCGACTTCAAGAGCAGGTCCTCCGGCGGGTAGCCGGTGATCGCGAGCTCCGGGAGCACGCAGAGCTGCGCGCCCGCGGCCTCGGCGCGCCCGAGCGCGTCGAGGACCCGCCCGACGTTGCCTTCGAGGTCACCCACGACCATGTCCAGCTGGGCCATCGCGACCCGGAGCGACATGGTGCCCAGCCTACGGGGACGCACCGGCAGCGCCTCTTGCCGGTGGACCCGGGTCGGTGGATCCACGCGTTGGTTCACGCGCTGTTCACACGCCGGACACGGCCACGCCACGCGGCGCTGGTGTAATGGGCCCACTGCAGGAGCTGCAGGAGGCACGGGCGCTGGAGGCACGGCAGAAAGGACGACGGGCGTGAGCTACCAAGCCGAGTACATCTGGATCGACGGGACCGAGCCGTCACCGCTCGTCCGGAGCAAGACCAAGATCGTCGCCGCCGGCAAGAAGCCCGGGATCTGGGGGTTCGACGGCTCCAGCACGAACCAGGCGACCGGGGACAACTCCGACTGCGTGCTCCAACCGGTCTTCGTCTGCCCCGACCCCCTGAGAGGGGAGGACAACGTCCTCGTGATGTGCGAGGTGCTGAACGTCGACATGGAGCCGCACCCGACCAACACGCGCCACGCGTGCGTCGCCACCGCCGAGCGCTACGCGTCCCACGAGCCCTGGTTCGGCTTCGAGCAGGAGTACACCTTCCTCCAGCACGGACGCCCGCTCGGCTGGCCGGCCACAGGGTTCCCCGCGCCCCAGGGCCCCTACTACTGCGGGGTCGGCGGCGACAAGATGCCCGGACGCGAGATCGTCGAGCGCACGACCGCGGCAATGCTGCGCGCGGGTCTTGCGATCGAGGGCACGAACGCCGAGGTGATGATGGGCCAGTGGGAGTTCCAGATCGGGATCCTGCCGGCGCCCGAGTGCGGCGACCAGCTCTGGACCGCACGCTGGCTCCTCTTCCGGATCGCCGAGGACTTCGGCGTGTGGGCGACGCTGGAGCCCAAGCCCATCCTCGGGGACTGGAACGGCGCCGGCTGCCACACGAACTTCTCGACGAAGGCCATGCGCTCCGAGAACGGCTGGGACGCGATCATCGCGGCCTGCGAGGCGCTCGGGAAGAACGTCGAAGAGCACGTCGAGAACTACGGCTTCGGCATCGAGATGCGCCTCACGGGGCACCACGAGACCCAGCACTACTCGAAGTTCAGCTACGGTGTCTCCGACCGGGGCGCGTCCATCCGGATCCCCTGGCAGGTCGCCAAGGACAGGCGGGGCTACATCGAGGATCGCCGTCCCAACGCGAACATGGACCCTTACGTGGTGAGCCGGCTGCTCATCTCGACGGTGTGCGGCGCGGAGGAAGGCGACCGGGCCTGAGCCGGACGCGAGAACGCACGTGCAGAGCCAGCGCGACTACGTGCTGCGGACCGTCGAAGAGCGAGGGATCCGCTTCGTCCAGCTGTGGTTCACCGACGTGCTGGGCACGTCGAAGGCCTTCAGCATCACCCCGGCGGAGCTCGAGGACGCGCTCGACGAAGGGATGACCTTCGACGGCTCCTCGATCGACGGCTTCTCGCGGGTCCAGGAGGCCGACGTGCTCGCGCGCCCGGACCCCAAGACCTTCCAGGTGCTCCCGTGGCACGCACGCGACGAGACCGTCGCCGCCGTCTACTGCGACATCTTCAACCTCGACGGCACGCCCTTCGAGGGCTGCCCCCGCCACGCGCTCCGCCGCACGCTCGAGCGGGCCCGCAGCGCGGGCTTCACTTTCTTCGTCGCACCCGAGGTCGAGTTCTTCTACTTCGCGGACGGGGGCCCCTCGGGAGCGCCGAGACCCCTCGACGCGGGCTCGTACTTCGACCTCTCGGTCGACGACCGCTCGAGCGAGG
>DAHWOV010000084.1:0-4158 GCA_027339205.1 Acidimicrobiaceae bacterium
GTCGCCGGCATCCGCGCCGCGCGCCCCCGGCGGCTCTCGAACGTGGTCTTCATGGGCATGGGCGAGCCGCTCGCCAACTACGGGCGCACCTGGGCGGCGATCGAGCGGATCCATGGCGAGCTGGGCATCTCCGCCCGGCACCTCACGCTGTCGACCGTGGGGCTCGTGCCCGGCATCCGCCGGTTGGCGAGAGCGACCCTGCCGGTGAACCTCGCCCTCTCGTTGCACGCCGCCAACGACGAGCTGCGCGACCGGCTGGTGCCGATGAACCGCCGCTACCCGCTCGCCGCCCTGGCCGAGGCGTGCGCCGAGTACGTCGCAGCCAGCAAGCGGCGGCTCTCGATCGAGTGGGCGCTCATCGACGGCACGAACGACCGGCCCTCCGACATGGCCGAGCTCGCCGAGTTCGCCCGCCCGCTCGGTGCGCACGTGAACCTGATCCCGCTCAACCCCACGCCGGGGTACGCGCCGGGGGGGAGCCCCCCGCACAGGGTGGCCGACGCGCGCGACACGCTCCTGCGGCTCGGGGTGAACGCCACGGTACGCGCCACCCGTGGCGTGGAGATCGGCGCCGCATGCGGGCAGCTCGCCGCTCGCGGCACCGGGCCTGTTGTGGGCCTGCCGCGCGTCCGCTAGCATTAGCAGTCGCAAGGTTCGAGTGCCAACAATTGCCGAAGGAGGCCGCTTCGATGAAGCTCCACCCCCTCGATGACCGGATTGTCGTCCGGCCAGGTGAGTCGGAGGAGACCACCGCCTCGGGTTTGGTGATCCCCGACACCGCCAAGGAGAAGCCCCAGCAGGGCGAGGTCCTGGCTGTCGGACCCGGGCGGCGTGCCGACAACACCGGGGAGATCATCCCGCTCGACGTGAAGGTCGGGGACACCGTCGTCTATTCGAAGTACGGCGGTACCGAGATCACCGTCGACGGAGAGGACCTGTTGATCCTCTCCGGTCGGGACGTGCTCGCCAAGCTGGACAAGTAGTCGAGCTGGACAAGTAAGCGACCATCCGCACACGGGGGCCGCATCGCGCGTCGCGCGGTGCGGCCCCACGTCTCCGAGAGGTGTTCCATGCCCAAGATCCTGAAGTTCGACGAGGCTGCCCGCCGTGGCCTCGAGGCCGGTGTGAACAAGCTGGCCGACACGGTGAAGGTCACGCTCGGCCCGAAGGGCCGAAACGTCGTGATCGAGAAGAAGTTCGGCGCCCCGACCATCACCAACGACGGCGTCTCCATCGCCCGGGAGGTGGAGCTGGAGGACCCCTTCGAGAACATGGGGGCCCAGCTCGTCAAGGAGGTCGCCACGAAGACCAACGACGTCGCGGGTGATGGCACCACCACCGCGACGGTCCTCGCCCGTGCGCTCATCGCCGAAGGTCTCCGCAACGTCGCCGCCGGCGCGAACCCTGCGGCCTTGAAGCGGGGCATCGAGCGCGCCGTCGCCGCCGCGGTGGCGTCGATCGCCGAGCAGTCCCGGGAGGTCGAGGGCAAGACCGAGATCGCCCAGGTGGCGTCCATCTCCGCCGCCGACACGTCGATCGGCGACGTCCTCGCCGAGGCGATCGACAAGGTGGCAAGGACGGCACCGTGACCGTCGAGGAGTCCAACACCTTCGGCATGGAGCTCGAGCTCACCGAAGGAATGCAGTTCGACAAAGGGTTCCTCTCCCCCTACTTCGTGACCGACCCCGAGCGCCAGGAGTCGGTGCTCGATGACCCCTACATCCTCTTGTTCAACGGCAAGATCAGCGCGGTCCACGACCTCGTGCCCGTGCTCGAGAAGGTGATGCAGGCGGGCCGGCCGCTCCTCGTGATCGCAGAGGACGTCGAGGGTGAGGCGCTCGCCACGCTCGTCGTCAACAAGATCCGCGGCACGTTCACCTCGGTCGCTGTGAAGGCGCCGGGTTTCGGCGAGCGCCGCAAGGCGATGCTCCAGGACATGGCCATCCTGACCGGCGGCCAGGTGATCTCCGAGGAGATCGGGCTGAAGCTCGAGAACGCCACCTTGGACCTCCTCGGCCGGGCCCGACGGGTCATCGTGACCAAGGACGACACCACGATCGTCGAGGGCGCCGGCAGCGAGGCTGACGTGAAGGGCCGGGTTGCCCAGATCAAGCGGGAGATCGAGGAGACCGACTCGGACTGGGACCGCGAGAAGCTCCAGGAGCGTCTCGCCAAGCTCGCGGGCGGTGTCGCGGTCGTCAAGGTCGGCGCGGCGACCGAGGTGGAGCTGAAGGAGAAGAAGCACCGCATCGAAGACGCGCTCTCGGCGACCCGTGCCGCCGTCGAGGAGGGCATCGTCGCGGGCGGTGGGACCGCGCTCCTGCGGAGCCGGGCAGCGGTCGAGAAGGTCGCCGCCGGGCTCGAGGGCGACGAGGCCACCGGCGCGCGGATCGTGGCCAAGGCGCTCGAGGAGCCGCTGCGGTGGATCGCGCTGAACGCCGGGCTCGAGGGCGCGGTCTTCGTGCGCCAGGTCGAGTCGGAGACCGGCTCCATGGGGCTCAACGCCCTCACCGGTGAGATCGTCGACCTCGTGAAGTCGGGGATCATCGACCCGGCGAAGGTGACCCGCTCCGCCCTGCAGAACGCCGCGTCGGTCGCCGCTCTGCTGCTCACCACCGAGGTGCTCGTGGCAGACAAGCCCGAGAAGCCCAAGCCGATGCCCGGGGGCGCGGGCGGCATGGACGGGATGGGCGGCATGGGCGGGATGATGTAGCGGTCGACGGGAGCCCGGCGTGATCCCCCGCCCCGCCACGGCCGAGCCAGGTGGCGCGCCGCCGTGGACGCCCCGGCGAGGGATCGCGCTCGAGGCCGTCCTCGACGCGTTCGGGCGCGCCGGGCGACCCCTCGCAGACGGGCCCCCGCCAGCTCCCGCCGGCAGTCGCAGGCCGGCACCTGCGCCCATTGTCGCCGCGCCCTCGGCCGTGCTCGTGGCGCTCTTCGAAGAGGACGGAGAGACCCGCGTGGTGCTGACGCGCCGTTCTGCGCAGCTGCGCACCCACCGAGGACAGGTGAGCTTCCCAGGGGGCCGCCTCGAGCCGGGCGAGGACGCGGTCGCCGCAGCGGTTCGTGAGGCGCACGAAGAGGTCGCTCTCGACCCCGCAGCGGTGCACCCCGTCGGGTACCTCGCGCGGGCGTTCGCCTTCAGCTCGGGAGCGCCCATCACCCCGGTCGTCGCGACCCTCGCCGTGCGGCCCGTGCTCTCGCCCAACCCCGCCGAGGTCGACCGCGCCTTCGACGCGTCCCTCGCCGACCTCGCCGCCGCGTTCAGCGAGGAATGGTGGAGCGAGCCCGGCCTTCCCCGGTTCCCGATGTACTTCTTCTCGGTCGAGGGCGAGACGATCTGGGGGGCGACCGCCCGCATGCTCGTGGACCTGCTCGCGACCGTGCTCGCCGAGAAGGCGCCCGGCCGCTGACCTCGGCGGTCGGCCGCCGAACCGGCCGACCCGGCCGTCGAATCGGCCGCCGAACCGGCCGCCGAACCGGGTCCTGTGGGCGCCTGCGACCGCAGGGAGGCCGGTACAGTGGGCGTGAGCAGCGGCGGCGCCGACCACTGCGGACCACCGGAGGGTACTCGTGGCAGACATCGAGATCGGGATCTTCAAGTCGGGGCGCCGGGCCTACGGGTTCGACGACATCGCCATCGTGCCGAGCCGGCGGACCCGTGACCCCGAGGACGTCGACATCTCCTGGGAGATCGACGCGTACCGCCTCGGGCTGCCGCTTCTCGGCGCCGCAATGGACGGCGTCACGAGCCCGCGGACCGCGATCGAGCTCGGCCGGCTCGGCGGTCTCGGGGTGTTGAACCTCGAGGGTCTGTGGACCCGCTACGAGGACCCGACGCCCCTGTTCGAAGAGATCCGCGAGCTCGACGACGACAAGGCGACCCCGCGGATGCAGGAGATGTACCAAGAGCCGGTCAAGCTCGATCTGGTAGCCGAGCGCATCCGCCAGATCAAAGATGCCGGCGTGGTGGCTGCGGCGTCGGTGACCCCGCAACGCACCGAGGAGCTCGCCCCGGCGTGCCTCGCCGCGGAGCTGGACCTGCTCGTCGTCCAAGGCACGGTCGTCTCCGCCGAGCACGTCTCGAAGACCGCCGAGCCGCTGAACCTGAAGCGCTTCATCCGCGAGTTCGAGATCCCCGTCATCGTCGGAGGGTGC
>DAHWOV010000110.1:0-3510 GCA_027339205.1 Acidimicrobiaceae bacterium
CAGGGCTCACGTCCACGAGGTCAAGCAGTCCAAGGGGGAGGTGCCCAAGGAGCTGTCCGAGAAGGAGGCCGAGGAGATCAAGGCGTTCGGCCAGGCCGAGTAGGCGCCGCGAGGCCTCGCCACGACCGGGGGGTCGCGGGGTGCTTCGCGGCCATCGTCCGGGGGGAACCGGCGGATAGGCGCCGGGTCCGGGTGCCGCCACGGCGTCCGGACCCGGCGTAACATCGATCACGTGCCACTGCACGCGGCAGGCCAGGTCGCAGGGTTCGTTCTCCGGTGACGCCGGGTGACTGGCTCACGGTCGTCTTCTTCCTGGCGCTCGCTTCCCTGATCCCGGTGATCTGGGCGATCGTCGACGTCGCACGTCGCCCCTCGTGGCAGTTCTCCACCGGCCGAAAGCTGCTCTGGGCCGTCTCGCTCGGGTTCGGCTGGCTGATCCTGTGGCCCGTCGCCCTCGTCTCTTCGATCGTCTACCTCACCGTGCTCCGGCGCCGCTTCCCCCCCCAGGGCCCGCAGAGCCCGCCGGGCGGCCCCTATGGCGGGGGCTCGTACGGCGGAGGGTACGGCTCGGGGCCGTACGGCGGGGGCCCCTATGGCGGGGGCTACGGCGGCGCTGGCGGCGGCTCCCAGGGACCCGGGCCCTACGGCGGCTACAGCTACCCGCCCGAGCCACCTTCTCCGCCCCCGCCCCCTGCGGGCTGGTACCCCGACCCCGCCGGGAGCGGCAAGGAGCGCTGGTGGGACGGCAAGGGCTGGTCCGACCACCTCCGCTGAGCCATCTCTGCTGAGCTGCTTCCGCGGACCAGCCTCCGCTGACCTGCGTCCGCGGTTCTGCCTCCGTGGTCCCGCCTCCGCGGACCCGGTCGAACGGGCCTCAGCTGCGCCCGTCGAAGAGCTCGGGAGGAAGGGAGGGCGGTCGCGACCCCTCGTGCGCCTCGTAGCCGGACCACCACCGTGCGGCGTCGTGCGGCGTGGGGAGGCCGAGCTCCTTGCGCTCGTTGAGCGCGTCTCTCACCACCCGCTTGGCGCGCCTGAGCGCGGCGAGGTCCCCGGGGGAGCCTGTTCCCTCCGACCACATCTGCTCCTCGCGATGCCACGCCTGGGTCCGTGCGACGACGACGGCGTCGGTGGCCTCCGCCGCGCGCTGACGCGCGGCGGCGCTGATGTCCGCGCAGACGTCTGCCGCGCGCATCCAGCCGTAGTCCATGTCCAAGAGCAGGAGGCCGCGCGACACGTCGAACGGGCCGACGATGTCGACGAGGGGGTCGATGACGCTCAGCTTGGTGCCATCTGCGAGGCGCGGCATGAGGTTCGTCCGCTGCCGCTCTGCGAAGGAGATGGCGCCGACCGCACGCAGGAACACCTCGAGGGCGCTCGAGCTGGCGTAGTCGTGGTCGTCGACGGGAAGCTCGAGCGGCATCGCCAGGATCGCGAAGATCTGCGTCGCGCCGAGCGCCGCCGCGGCCGCCACGGGCACGTTCTCCACGACGCCCCCGTCCACGTACGCGTCGCCGGCGAGCGCGCGCGGCGGGAAGATCATCGGCACGCTCGCCGAGGCGATGACGCCGTCGACGAGCCCGACCGGACCCGCCGCCGTGCCGGGCACGGGCGTCACCGCGTCGGACTGCACGAGCACGCCGTCCTCGGTGACGTAGCGCAGCACCCCCGCGCCGAGCGCCACGACCGCGAGGCGCAGGTCGAGCCCGGGGCGTGCGACGAGCGCGGGATCGATCGGGGCGACCCCGCGCCCCCCCCGGCGCAGGAGATCCGCCAGCGGGTCGAGCGTGAGGAGCGACCCGGTGCGGCCGCGCATCTGCCGGCGCACCTTGCCGAGCCTCGGAAGCGCACGGACGACCTGGGCGGCGACACGGATCGACCGGCCGCGAGACGAGCCCTGCGGCGGTGGGTCCCCGCCGGAGGCACCCGGCACCGGCGGGCGCATGCTCTCGACGACCCAGTGGTCGATCGCCCGCCCGAACAGGGTCCCGTCGAGCGCGGCGACCCACGGCTGCTTCCCGAAGAGCAGGTCGGCCCTCGTCATCGCGAGCAGGTCGTCGTGGAGCTCACGCGTGCGCAGCACGAGCTCTTCGTGCGTGCGAGCCTGGGCCAGCACCGCAGCGAAGACCGACCCGGCGGAGGCCGCCGTGATCACGTCTGGGACCACGCCCTCCTCCTCGACGAGGTAGGAGACCGCGCCCGCCTCGAAGGCGCCCTTCGTGCCGCCGCCGGCGAGGACGAACGCCGTCTTCCCGGAGAGCTCCATCCGTGCATTCTCGCGTGCGCCGGACGCACCCGAGCGCGAGGACGCGCGCAGCCGGTTCAGACGAGCATCGTGCGAACGTCGTAGCGGGCGACGGCCGCGTCGGCCGTCAGGATGGTGAGCCCGAGGTGGCGCGCCTGTGCGACGAGCAGCCGGTCGAAGGGATCTCGGTGGAGCGGGGGGAGAGCCGCCACTTCCAGCGCGTGGGCATGCTCCACTGCGAGCGGCTCGGCGCCGATGGCGCGCATGCGATCCGGAACGTACCGCGTCGGGTCGTCGGGCAATTCGAGCCTCCCCAGCCGTACCTTGATCGCGATCTCCCACGAGCTGGCTGCCGACAGCAGCATGCCGTTGGCAGGGTCCTCGACTGTCCGGAGGTGCTCACCGAGCCGCTCAGGCTCGGTGAGCAACCAGAGAAAGACGTGAGTGTCGAGAAGCAGCTTCACCGAGACGCCTCGAACGCGTCGAGCACCTCGCGGTCGAGCGGCGCATCGAAGTCGTCGGGCACCGTCAGCCGGCCTCGGTCCAGGCCGAACCGCCTCGGGCTCCCAGCGCGCACGGCCACGAGCCGGGCGGCTGGTTCGCCCCGACGCGTGATCATCACGTCTTCCCCGGACGCCACGTCGTCGAGGAGCCGGGAGAGCTGGGTCTTGGCCTCGTGGACGCCTACGGACTTGGTCATGGACTAAGTCTATATGCTCACCCCCCGGCTGCGGCCGTGACGACCTCGACGTGGGCACCCTCTTCGACGACCACGTCCTGCCAGGAAGAGCGGGGCACGACCACCCGGTCGATCGCGACGGCGATGCCCCGGGGCCCCGCCCCGAGCTCCCGGACGAGCGCGGCCACCGTGGTCCCGGCCACGATCTCACGCGGCTGGCCGTTGACCGACACGCCGACCGTGCCCAACGCGTCGCTCTCGGGGCGGCTAGGTGCCCGCCGGTGGGGCAGCGCCGAGGTGGCGGTCCGCAGGGAAGGCGTCGAGCGGGGGAGGGACCGTGCCGGTCGTGAGGTACGCGGCGACCGCCTCGGCGGTGATCGGGGTGAGGAGGAAGCCGTTGCGGTAGTGACCGGTCGCAAGCACGAGGTGCGGCACGGAGGTGGGGCCCACGAAGGGCGCGTTGTCCGGCGAGCCGGGGCGCAGGCCCGCGATGCACTCGAGGAGCTCCCACTCGTCGATGCCGGGCAGCAAGAGGCGCGCGTCGTCGAGCAGCATGTGGACCGCGCCAGCGCGCACCGTGGTCTCGTAG
>DAHWOV010000006.1:0-7630 GCA_027339205.1 Acidimicrobiaceae bacterium
GTGGCCGCCGCCCAGGGTGCGCTCGCCGCCGACAACGCCATCGCCAAGCTCGGCCGGACGATCGACTGGACGGGATTGCCGAAGGTCACCTTCACGACCCCCCAGATCGCCTCGGTCGGGCTCACCGAGGAGGAGGCGACCAGCGCGGGCCATTGCGTCGAGTCGAGGGTCCTCCCCCTCGACTCCGTGCCCCGGGCTCTCGTCGAGCGAGACACCGCCGGACTGTGCAAGATCGTCGCCGAGGAGGGACAGGGCAAGATCCTTGGCGTCCACCTGCTCGCGAGGGGCGCCGGGGAGGTCATCCTCGCTGGCACCTACGCCATCAAGGCGAAGATGACGGTCACCCAGCTCGCCGAGACCTGGGCGCCGTACCTGACCATGGCCGAGGCGCTCAAGCTGACCGCCCAGACCTTCACCCGCGACGTGTCACGCCTTTCGTGCTGCGCGACCTGAGCTTGCGCCCTCGCCGCGGCGTTTCGAGGCGACGAATCGCCGCAGGGTCGAGGGAATACCGGACGGACCGACCGGGTTCCGGGGTAGGTCCCTGACCTCGGTGTCGAGAGTCGGCTGCCCGCTCATCCCCACCCGATCTCGGAAAGGAAACTCACGTGCCCATACCTCGCCAGCCCGTCCCACCGCTCGACGTCGCCCTTGCCGGTGGGGGGCGATGGTCGCTCGCCGACCAGCATCCCGAGCGTTTCAGCCTCGTCGTGTTCTACCGGGGCCATCACTGCCCGATCTGCCGGGGCTACCTGAAGCAGCTCGACGGGCTCTTGGACCAGCTCGCCGAGGTGGGCGTGACCTCGGTCGTCGCGGTGAGCGGAGACGACGAGGAGGCCGCCACGGCCTCACGCGACCAGTGGGGTCTCGGGCGGCTCGCTGTCGGCTACGGCCAGGACGTCGCCTCGATGCGCGACTGGGGTTTGTACGTCTCCAAGGGCATCAAGGAAGGCGAGCCCGATCTCTTCGGTGAGCCCGGGTTGTTCGTCATCTCTCCGGACGGGACGCTGTACGCGGCGGTGCTCAACACGATGCCCTTCGGCCGGCCGCGCCTCGACGAGATCGTCGGGGCGATCCGCTACGTCAACGACCACGACTATCCGGCCCGGGGCGAGGCGTGAGGGCAACGGGACGCCCGGACGCCCCGGCCATGCAAACGCCGCTCGGCGTCCTCGCCAAGGGCGCGATCGCCGGGGTGGCGGGCACGGCGGCCATGGACCTGTTCCAGTACCTGCAGTACCGGGCGGGTGGCGAGAGCGACGGCCCGTTCACCTGGGAGTTCTCATCGGTGCCCGGTTGGGACGGTGCGCCGGCACCGGCGCAGATTGGTAAGCGCTTCTTCGAGGCGCTGTTCGCCCGCACGCTTCCCGACCGTGCCGCCAACCGGGTCAACAACGTCATGCACTGGGGATATGGGATCTCGTGGGCCGCGGCGTTCGGGATCGTCACCGGCTCCGCCCCCCGGTCCCGGGCGCGGCCCGGTCCGGTGTTCGGGACGGTGGTCTTCCTCGCCGACTATGTGGTGCTTCCCCCGACCGGCCTCTACCGGCCGATCTGGACCTACGACGCCAAGACCCTCGGCAAGGACTGGGCGAGCCACCTTGTCTACGGCTCCGCGACCGGGATTTCCCTGCGGGCCCTGCTCGGTGCGCAGTCCTCGTGAGCCGCTTCGAAGCGGTGCGGAGGAAGAGTTCGTCTGATGGTTGCCTTCGCGACGGCACTGTCCAGCATGAAGACACTGCCCAACACGCCGACATCGCGCAGCATTACGACCTGATCATCGTCGGGGCGGGCAGCGGCAACATGCTCGTCTCTGACGACCTCGCCCATTGGCGGATCGCGGTGGTCGAGGCGGACCGCTTCGGCGGGACCTGCCTCAACCGAGGGTGCATCCCTTCCAAGATGCTCGTGCACACCGCGGACGTCGCCCAGACGGTGCACCGCGCCGGCTGTTTCGGGATCGGCGCCACCTGGGCCGGCGCCAATTGGCCAGCGATCCGCGACCGGGTATTCGGCCGGATCGACCCGCTCCACGACGCTGCTGTCGCCTACCGCCGGACCAACGGCGTCGACGTCTTGCTCGGCGAGGCTCGTTTCGTCGCGCCGAAGGCGCTCCGCGTCGGCGACGAAGTTCTCGCGGCCGAACGCTTCGTCCTGGCGGCGGGCTCGCGCCCACACATCCCGGCCATCTCTGGGCTCGGCGAGGTCGACTACCTGACCTCGGACACCGTCATGCGCATCGATGCGCTCCCTGTGTCGATGGTGATCGTCGGCGGCGGGTTCATCGCCGCAGAGATGGGCCACGTCTTCGGCGCCCTCGGCGTCGCCGTGACGATCATCGGTCGCGGCCCGGCGCTACTCCCCCGCCACGACCACGACGTCTCGGCGGCCTTCACCGACGCCTACCGGGCCCGCTTCGACCTGCGCCTCGGCACGACCGTTGAGTCGGTTGCGCCTTGCCGATCAGGGGTGCGGTTCGAGCTCGCCGGGCCGAACGGTCACGAGACGCTCGAGGCGGCGACGCTGCTCGTCGCGACCGGGCGGGTACCCAACAGCGACCGGCTCGACGTGGCGACGGCGGGGATCGCCACCGACGAGCACGGCCATGTCCGCACCGACACCGCGTACCAGACGAATGTGGCCGGGATCTTCGCGCTCGGCGATCTCGCCAACCACTTCCAGCTGAAGCACATGGCGAACGCCGAGGCACGCCTGGTTCGCCACAATCTGCTGCACCCTACCGACCAGCACCGCTCGCCGTTCTCGGTGGTGCCCGCCGCGGTATTCGCCGATCCCCAGGTGGCCTCGGTCGGCGCCACCGAGCAGCAGCTACGCGATGGCGGACGCCCCTACGTGGTCGCGACCCGGTACTACCGAGATACCGCGTACGGCTGGGCGCTCGAGGACACGACCGGGTTCGTGAAGGTCCTCGCCGACCCGGAGACCCGCCTCCTCCTCGGTGCCCACATCCTCGGCCCCCAGGCGTCGACGCTGATTCAGCCGCTCATCCAAGCGATGTGCCTCGCCAACACCGCCGACGAGGTGGCGACCGCCGTGCTCTACATCCACCCGGCACTCGGCGAGGCGATCGAGCAGGCGCTCCTCGCCCTTTGACCTCACGAGGTGGCTAGACGCCGGGGTTTCCCCGAGAGGCACCCCAAGGGAATGGCGGCGCCATGGAGCGGGTTCCCGACACCGTGGACACTCCCGGCTCGGACCTCGTCACCGTCTACTGGCGGCCCGGTTGCCAGTACTGTGCGGCGCTTCGCCGGGGGCTCCGCCGGGCGGGTCTTCCGACCGCAGAAGTGAACATCTGGACCGATCCCGAAGCGGCCGCCATCGTGCGGTCGATCGCTGGGGGGAACGAGACCGTGCCGACGGTCGTCGTCGCCGGCACCGGGCTCGTCAACCCCAAGGTCCGCACCGTGCTAGACGCCGTGCACGCTCTCGCCCCCGACCTCGTCGCGAACACGAGGCCTGCCAAGGGCGCCCGAGGTGCGGACGTGCTCGCAGTGCTGCAATGGATCGTCGTCATCGCCCTCGTGGTGGCCAGCTTCGCCGTCGAAGCCGCCGGGCATGCCGGCGCCAGCTGGGCGATCGACGGCGTCAACCTCGCGCTCTTCGGGGGCTTTCGCCTGCTCCGGCGACACCTCGAGAGTAGCCGGGCCCCGGACCCATCAACAAGCGGAGGTATATCGTGAGCACGGTCGGGCCCATTCATGCGGTCGAGAGCACGCCTCGGCAAAGTCGGAGGTCAGTTCGTACCACGCTGCGCGCCTGCAACGACGAAGGGGTACGGACGGTCGTGATGACCCGTGACGGGCAGTCGCTCGTCACCGACGAGCCGGTCAGCCGCGGCGGCACGGGCAGCGCCTTGACCCCGCTCGAGACCGTCGTCGGGGCCTTGTGCGGCTGCAGCGCGGTGACCTTCGAGCGCGCGACACGAGAGCTCGGGCTCGATTACGAGGGGATCGAGTTCGATGCCGGGTAGCGCCTGGACCGTCGTGGCCTGCTCGGGGAGGCCGAGGTTCGCACCTACTTCGAGGGCCTCGACGTCGATGCTCGAGTCCGCACCACCGCGCCGAGCGAGCTGCGCGCCCAGGTCGTCGAGATCACCGAGTACCGCTGCCCAGTGCGCAACTTTCTCGTCGATGCTGGGGTGGCGCTCACGATGAACTGGAGCGCCGTCGCCCGCTGAGACGCTCGCCTCGTGACACGTCGTCGGCGCGGACCGCCACGACCGAACCGGACCTGAAGATCACCGGGACCTCGAGCCCCATCGCCGTGAAGAGCGCGGGCGGGACCGAGATGTCCGCCAGGTAGAGGGCACCGATGTTGGCTGCGCGGCCGAGGCCGACCTTCGGCAGGGCGAGAGTCATCGTGGCATCGGCCTGGATGCACGGCGCCGCTGGGGTCGCCGAACAGGCCGTAGCCGATCAGGGCGTCCATGATCACGTCGGCTGGCGCCGGCTCGTCTCGCACCTCGACCCCGAGCCGCTCGACGATGTCGAGCTGGTGGGCGGTCACCGGAGCGACTCGGCGTGAGGCGAGCGTGACCGTGACGGCGATCCCACGGTCATGGAAGTGCCGGGCGGCGACGAGACCGCCGCCGCCGTTCCCACCCGGCCCGGCGAGCACGGTGGCCGATTGAGGCGAGAACAAGCTTCAGGCGAGGTCGGCGAGGTTGCGCCCGGCGTTCTCCATCATCTGGGCGAGCTCGATGTGAAAGCCCTCGATCATAGAGCGATCCACGGCTCGCATCTGGGCGACATCGATGGCCGGGACGCGCTCGCCGCCGGAAAGGACGAATCGCATCGTCGTCATTGCGCCGTTCGTTGTGGCGTCTCGGCGAGGTTGAACGCCGAGTTCACGAGCCCGACGTGGGAGAACGCCTGGGGGAAGTTGCCGACCAGCCGGCGCTCGCTGATGTCGTACTCCTCGGCGAGCAGCCCCACGTCGTTGCACAGCCTGAGGAGGCGATGGAAGAGCGCTTCAGCCTCTTCGCGCCGCCCTGCGAGCACGAGCGCGTCGACGAGCCAGAAGCTGCAGGCGAGGAACGCGCCTTCGCCACCGGCGAGGCCATCGGGAGTGCTGCCGGGGGTGCCGTCGTCGCCAGTGCGGTAGCGGCGCACGAGGCCCTCCTCGCACAGGTCGGAGGCGACGGCGTCGATGGTGCGCGCGATGCGATCGTCGTCGGGTGGGAGGAAGCCAACGAGCGGCAGGAGCAGGAGGCTCGCGTCCAGCTCGGTCGAGCCGTAGGCGCGCACGAAGCAGCCGCGGTCGGTGTCGAAAGCGCGCTCGCAGATCTCGGCGTGCATCTCGGCTCGGAGCGCCCGCCAGCGATCGAGGGGCCCGTCCAGGCCGGCCTCCTCCACGGCGCGCACCGCCCGGTCAATCGCGACCCAGGCCATCACCTTGGAGTGCGTGAAGTGGCGCCGCCCGGATCGGACCTCCCAGATGCCTTCGTCGGGATCGCGCCACATCTGCTCGACGCGCTCGACGAGCGCGCGTTGGAGCTCCCACGCCGTCGAATCTGGTGCCATGCCAGCGTGGCGGGCCTGGTGGAGGACGTCCATGACCTCGCCGTAGACGTCGAGCTGCACCTGGGTCGACGCGGCGTTGCCGATCCGCACCGGCCGGGAGCCTTCGTAGCCGGGGAGCCAGTCGAGCTCCAGCTCGGTGAGGCGGCGCTCGCCGGCGGGTCCGTACATGATCTGCAGCTGGGAGGGATCGCCCGCGCCAACGCGCAGCAGCCAGTCCCGCCACGCCTCGGCCTCGTCGCGATAGCCGGCACGTAGCATCGCCTGCAGGGTGAACGTGGCGTCACGCAGCCAGCAGAAGCGGTAGTCCCAGTTGCGCCCACCGCCGAGCTGCTCGGGGAGCGAGGTCGTGGCGGCGGCGACGATGCCGCCGGTCGGCGCGTAGGTAAGGGCCTTCAAGGTGACAAGGGAGCGCACCACGGCCTTGCGATGCGGCCCGTCATAGGTGCACTGCGCGCTGAACTCTCCCCACCAGGCCTCGGTGTCGCGGATCGCTATGTCGGCGTCACCGCCGCATCGCCCCTCGGCGAACTGCGGGTGCCACGACAGCACGAACGGGACCCGCTCGCCCGCCGCAACGCTGAAGGTGGCGACCGTGGAGAGGTTCTCGCCGCTCGTCTCAACCGGGGTGGCGAGACAGATGGCGTCGGGGCCGGCGACGCCGTGGAGGTGGTCACCGGCGCGCTGCATCCACGGCACGACCCACCCGTAGTCGAAGCGGACGACGAGCTCCATTCGCATCGGGACCCGTCCGGCGATGCCCTCGACGACCCGCACGACGCTCGCATGGTCCGAGCGCGCCGGCATGCAGTCGACGACCCGAACCACCCCGTCATGGGTGTGGATGTCGGTCTCCAGCACGAGGGTGGCGTCGCGATAACGGCGCAGCACCCGACGAGGAGAGGCTACAGGGGCGAGCTTCCAATAGCCGTGCTCGGCGTCGCCGAGCAGCGCGGCGAAGCACGCGCCCGAATCGAAGCGGGGCAGGCAGAGCCAGTCGATCGACCCGGTCGAAGCGACGAGCGCCGCGCTGTGCCCGTCGCCGATGATCGCGTAGTCCTCGATCCTCGAGGCTGGGCGTTCCATCATCTGGGATGCCGCCTGGTCCGAGTTGTCACGGGCAGGGAACCCGCAGTGGTCCACTGCGATTCCACTGGTGCCCACGGCGATCCGGGCCGAGTGTCCGGCCCGGTCGGGCGTTGCCGGGAGCGTGGGGCGGTACTCATACGGCGCAGCGGTAGGGGCGGGGCATGCTCCCGTCTCGCAGGCGCGCTCCGAGGAAGCGTTGGACGACGACCTGCTTGGCCTGGGCGAGGGTGCAGTCGGACTCGGCGATGCGCATGTCGGGACTGGAGCGGCGATCGGCTCCGGCGGGGTGCCAGTAGAGCCCGTCGGCTGCCACCGTCAGCTCGGGCACGGTGCTCGTCTCGGCGATGTCGAGGCCGGAGTCGGAGAGGCCCCGGCGCAGGAGCGGGCGTACGACGAAGCTGTCGGTTGGGACACCCGCGTCGGCGAGCAGGGCGGCGACCTCGGTGACCTCGCCGGTGTTCTCCGGCGTCTCGGTCATCGCGACGCGCACCGCCAGGCCCAGCTCGACGAGGGTGGCGATGCCGTCCATCGTCTTGGCCCACGTACCCGCGCCCCGATGGGCGTCGTGGGTGGCGGGGCGTGCACCGTCGAGTGAGGTCTGCACGACGAGGTGTGGGTTGCCGGCCAGTGCGCGGAGCCGGTCGAGGCGGGTGGCCCGCAGCACGGTGGCGTTGGTGAGCAGCACGGTGGGCAGCGCTGCAGTGCCGTAGGCGAGGAGCTCGGCGATGTCGGGGTGTAAGAGCGGCTCGCCGCCGGTGAGGTAGAGCTCGGTGAAGCCCTCGGTAACGGCCTCGTCGACGAGGGCACGGAAGCGTTCGGCGGGAAGAAGCCGTGGAAGGGCGCGCGGCGAGGAGCCGACGGCGCAGTAGTCACAGGCCAGGTTGCAGTGGAAGTTCGTGTAGACCCACAGGCGGCGGGGGAAGTAGGCGGTGCCGAACAGCGGCACCACTGGGAGGTCCTCGCTTCCGGCGTCGCCAATCTCCTTTTCGTCGACGTGGGGA
>DAHWOV010000092.1:0-6805 GCA_027339205.1 Acidimicrobiaceae bacterium
CCCCGCATCGCGGCGTCGATCCCCTCCTTGGTGGCGACGCCCTGCTCGAGGAGGCGGACGGCGTCGTTCAAGTAGGGGAACAGCAGCGCGTTCACGACGAAGCCGGCGCGGTCCTTCACCTCCACGGGATCCTTGCCGCAGGCTCTCGCGAACTCGACCGCGGCGGAGATCGTGTCGTCGGACGCGGTGATGGGGCGGACCACCTCGACCAGCGGCATGACGGGAGCGGGGTTGAAGAAGTGGATGCCGCAGACGCGGTCGGGGCGCCCCGTCTCCATCGCGAGCTCGACGACGGGCAACGTGGAGGTGTTCGTCGAGAGCACCGCCCGCTCGTCGCAGATCCCGTCGAGCTCGGTGAACAGGTGCCGTTTCGCGCCCAGGTCCTCGATGATCGACTCGATGACCAGGTCGGCGTCCGAGAGCGCGCCGAGGTCGGTCGTCACGCTGACGCGGGCCAGGATCACGTCGCGCTCCTCATCGGTGCACCGCTGCTTGGCCACCTGGCGCCCGAGAGAGGTCTCGAGGGCCGCCACCACGGCGTCGGCGGAGGACTGGCTGCGGCTCCGGACCACCACGGCGTGCCCGTGCGCCGCGGCGACCTCGGCGATGCCCGCGCCCATGATCCCGGAGCCGACGATGCCCACCCGCTCGAAAGGCATGCTCCAGCCTAGCCGTGCCCTCCGAGAGCGGGTCTCAGCCCCCGGTCGCCGGGGGTCGGCCGAGGAGGGCCGGCTGCAACGCGGCGTCGATGGCGGCGAGCTCGCTCCGGGCGGCCGCCTGGGCGGCGGCGAGCCCGTCACGTCCGGCAGCGACGTCGCCGCCTTCCACCGGACGGAAGGCCTCCACGTAGAACTTCAGGATCGGCTCGGTCCCGCTTGGCCTGACGAGGATGCGTGCGCCGGTCTCCAGCCAGAAGGCGAGCACGTCGGCTGGCGGGAGGGCGGGCTGCCCCTCTTGCCAGATTGCGCCTCGGGCGAGGTCGAGCACCCGGGTGACCGCGAGACCGGCGATCTCCGCGGGTGGCCGGGCTCGCAGGCCCGCCATCCACCCTGCCGGGTCGCGGGTCGCGATCGAGCGCTGCGACGTGCGGTGGACGCCGTAGCGGCGCATGAGCGTGAGGAGGTGCGCGTCGATCGACGTCCCTCGGGCCCGGAGGTCACCGGCCATCGCGAGGAACGCAAGCCCGGCGAGGATGCCGTCCTTGTCGCGTACCGCGTCGCCGATGACGTAGCCGAGGGCTTCTTCGTAGCCGAAGGCCAGGCGGCTTCCCGGCAGCGCGTCGACCGCTCGAACGATCCACTTGAACCCGGTGAGCGTGGCGACGTAGGGCACGCCGGACGCGGCGGCCATCTTGGCGAGCATGCTCGACGAGACGATCGATGCCGCGACCAGGGGGGGCTCTCCGGCGTCCATCGGCGGGCGCCAGCCGGCGCGAAGGTGATCGAGCACGAACGCGCCCAGCGCCACTCCGACCTCGTCGCCGCTCAGCCGGCGCCATCCACCCGGCGCAGTGGTGTCGGGCACCGCCGCTGCGAGACGGTCGCCGTCGGGGTCGCTGGCGAGGACGAGGTCTGCGCCGATCCGCCGTGCCTCGCCGAAGGCGAGGTCGAGCGCGCCGGGCTCCTCGGGGTTGGGGGAGGCGAGGGTGGGGAAGTCGGGATCCGGTGTCTGCTGCGCAGCGACGACCGACGGGCGCGGGTGGCCCGCGAGGCTGAGCGCCTCGAGGAAGAGCTCACCGGCGACCCCGTGCATGGCGGTGTAGACGACCGAGAGGGGCGTGGGCGGGTCGAGCCCTTCGGGGACGGACCCGACGACCGCACGCAGGTACGCCTCGGACACCTCTTCTGCGACGGGCAGGAGGAGCGGGCTGGACGGGCCGGCGACGTGCACCTCGGAGAGCGGGCCGACCCGCTCGCCGAGCGCTTCGATCTCTGCGTCGACCGGCGGCACGATCTGGGCGCCGTCACCGAGATAGAGCTTGTAGCCGTTGTCCTGCGGCGGGTTGTGGCTCGCCGTGATCATCACCCCCGCCGCAGCTCCGATGTGGCGGACGGCGAAGGCGAGCAGCGGCGTGGGCCTGCGATCGGGCAGCCGATGCACTCGGATCCCGTGGCCGGCGAGCACCGCGCCCACCTCGTCGGCGAGCTGCCTCGACCGGTGCCGGGCGTCGCTCCCCACGACCACGCCCGCGTGGCGAGCCTCGGGCCGGTGCTCGTCGAGCCAGCGAGCGAGGGCCGCGGTGGTCTGGCGCACGACTGCCCGGTTCATCCGGTTCGGCCCCGCACCGAGCGCGCCGCGCAATCCGGCGGTCCCGAAGTGGAGGCGGCCCGCGAAGCGGTCCTCCAATGCGGCGTGCGCAGCAGGCGACGGGTCCGCGAGCAGGCGCTCGATCTCGGCACGGTCCGCGTCGTCGGGATCCTGGGCTGCCCACGCCCGGGCCGCCGAGCGCAGTGTGCTCACAGGGCCAACGTCGTGGCGGCGAGCAGGCGCCCGATGCCCGCCGCCGCAGCCTCGCCGGCCGCGATCACCTCTGCGTGGTCGAGCGGTGCGGCGGTCCTCCCGGCGGCCGCGTTGGTGACGAGCGAGACGCCGAGCACCTCGAGCCCGAGATGCCGTGCGGCGATCGCCTCGAGCACCGTCGACATCCCGACGAGGTCCGCCCCGTTGGACGTGAGCATCGCGATCTCGGCCGGCGTCTCGAAGTGCGGCCCGCGCAGGCCTGCGTAGACCCCCTCTTCGAGCGTCGGGTCCACGGCCCGTGCCACCGCCCGCAGCCGCGGACTGTAGAGGCCGGTGAGGTCCACGAACGGCGGGCCGTACCCTGGGGGTGGGGGCGGCCCCTCCAGGGGTGAGGACCCGGTGAGGTTGAGGTGGTCGCGGATCAGCACGAGCTGCCCGACGCCGTAGGACGGGTTGATCGCGCCTGCCGCATTGGTGAGCACGATGGCGCGGCACCCCGCAGCGGCAGCGGTTCGTACGCCGTGCACCACGGCGGCGGGTGCATGACCCTCGTAGAGATGGACGCGCCCGGCGAGCACGAGGATCCGGCGTTCGCCGACCCTCACCGAGCAGACCGTGCCGCGGTGGCCGGCAACGGTGGGCGCCGGGAACCCGACGAGCTCGCGCACGGGGATCTCGACGCAGGTCGGGCCGATCTCTTGGGCCGCCTGCGCCCAGCCCGAGCCCAGGACGACGGCCGCGTCGTGGCGGTCGACGCCGGTCGCGGCCGCGAGCGCGCTCGCCGACCGGCGCGCGTCGGCGTAGGGGCCCTCGGTGTGCTCCACCGCAGTGATCGTAGGGCGATGCGCGGTGCGGCGCTCGGGGCGCCGTCGAGCCTGTCGCAGCCCTGCGGCGTGTGGAATGGTGTGGGGCATGGTGATGTCCGGATGAGCCGGGGGGTGCTGGCGCTCGTGGGAGGCGGGGAGTGGACGTCGGGCTGCGGGTTCGACGCGGAGCTCCTTGCCGCAGCGGAGAGCGGGCGGGTCGTGGTGCTCCCGACCGCGGCCGCCTTCGAGCGGCCGGAGCGGCGTGTGCTGGCTGCCGCCGAATGGTTCGCACAGTGGGGCGCGGAGGTGGAGGGGCTCATGGTCACGAGCCGCGCCGACGCGCAGGACGACGGCGCGGCGGCGATCGTCCGCTCCGCCCGGTTCGTCTACCTGAGTGACGGCTCGCCCCTGCACCTGCGCTCGGTGCTGAAGGACTCCAAGGTGCTCGAAGCACTCAGGGCCGCATGGAGCGACGGCGCGGTGGTCGCCGGCTCAGGGGCCGGGGCGCGCGTCCTCTCCGATCCCATGGCCGACCCGCGCGGCGGCGCGCTCACCGTCGGGCTCGGGATCCTCTCCGGCGTCGTCGTCGTGCCCTTGGGGGGCGGTCCGCACGACGACGCCCATGGCGAGAAGCTCCACCGCTCGGTCCTGCTGGCCCCCGCAGGCGTGCCGGTCGTCGGGATCCCGGGTTGCACCGCGGTCCTCCTCGAGCCTGGCGGAACGTGGCGGGTGGCCGGTCGAGGCGAACCGGAGGTCTTCGTGGACGGGCATCCTGCCGCCCAGGGCCTCGCCGCCCTGGCCGGACCGTGGGGGGCCGGCTGAGCTGCTACTCGTGCTCTGCGATGCCGACCGATTCGATGACCACCCGCTCGGTCGGCGCACCCGAGCGCGAGCCCACGGCGTCGATCGCCTCGACGACGTCCCCTCCGCGCACCACGGAGCCGAAGAGCGAGTACTGGGGCGGCAGCCTCACGCCGTCGGGGCCGCTCACGATGAAGAACTGGCTGCCGTTCGTGTTCGGCCCCGAGTTGGCCATCGCCAAGGAGCCGACCTGGTAGCGCCCAGGCTTCGGCAGCTCGTCGGCGAAGCGGTACCCCGGCCCGCCGCGACCGGTGCCCTCGGGGTCGCCTCCTTGGATCACGAAGCCCGGGATGATGCGGTGGAAGACGATCCCGTCGAAGTAGTGCCAACGCGCGAGGAACACGAAGTTGTTGACGGTGGCGGGGGCGCCCGCAGCGTCGAGCTCGGCGACGATCGTCCCCTTGGAAGTCTCGATGGTCGCGGTGTAGCGCCGCTGCGGGTCGATGATCATCGGCGGTGGGCTGTCGAAGCGCTGTCGCTTTGGGCTCGAGCCGTCGGGTGCGGGGATGTCGCTCATGGCCTCAACTCTCGTGGATCGTGACGGACAGCACTCGCTGGATGACGTCGGGGGGGACCCCGTTGGCCGCAGGGCTCGGGTTTCCCTCCGAATTGATCTTGTCGACCACGGACATGCCGGACGTCACCTTGCCGAAGAGCGAGTATGTGGGCCTCAGCTTCGAGGCGCCGCCCGGAGCGACGATGAAGAACTGGCTGCCGTTCGTGTTCGGTCCCGAGTTCGCCATCGCGACGTCGCCCGTCTGGTAGGAGGCGGGGACGTTCTCGTTGGCGAACTGGTAGCCGGGCCCGCCGCTTCCCTTTCCCGTGCCGGTCGGATCGCCGGTCTGGTCCACGAAGCCAGGGATCACCCGCTGGAAGATCACGCAGTGGTAGAAGCCTTGGTGCGCGAGGAAGACGAAGTTGTTCACCGTGTGCGGTGCCGCCTTGGCGTCGAGCGTGACGGTGAAGGAGCCCGCCGTCGTCTTCACGGTCGCGCTATAGGACTTCGCCGGGTTGATCGTCATCGGGGGCGGCGACGGCCAGTGCATCGTGTTCACCCTTGTCTTGGGGTTGGCAGGGCAGCCGGCGGCGATCGCGAGCTTGTTCGCCGCTGCCTGGAGCACCTGGGTCGTCTTGGCGGTCTTGGCCGTCCCGGTGCCGTCACCGGCTTTCTTGGGCGGTGCGGAGCTGCCCGAGAACACGCCTGCGCTGGCGAGGGCGACCACCAGCACGAGCGCGGCTCCCGCGGCGACGAAGGCCCCCGAGCGCAGGCGCCGTCGCAGGCGGGCCCGGCGGAGCTCCGCGGCCCGCTTCTTTCGGCGCGCGGCCTTCTGTCTCGCTCGTTTCTCCGTCGGCACGGCGAGACACGTTACCGGGGCTGCGGGGAGTCGGGATAGCGTCTGTGCGTGAGCTTGGTCGTGCAGAAGTTCGGCGGGACGTCCGTCGGCGACGCCGACCGCATCCGCGCGGTGGCCGATCACGTCGCGCGGACGCGTCGCAGCGGCAAAGACGTGGTCGTCGTCGTGAGCGCGATGGGGAAGACCACCGACGACCTGATCCGCCTCGCCGGCGAGGTCAGCTCGGTGCAGCCTCCCCGCGAGTACGACATGCTCGTCAGCTCGGGCGAGCGGATCTCGACCGCCCTCTTGTGCATGGCGCTCGCCGAGCTCGGTGTCGCTGCGGCGTCCTTCACCGGGAGCCAGGCGGGGATCGTCACGGACACGGACCACACGAAGGCGAAGATCGTCGACATCCGCGCCGGGCGGATCACCGAGGCGCTCGAGGCCGGGACGGTTCCAGTCGTCGCGGGGTTCCAAGGGGTCTCGACCGAGCGAGACGTGACGACGCTCGGGCGCGGCGCATCGGACCTCACCGCGGTCGCACTCGCAGCCGTGCTCGGCGCCGAGGTGTGCGAGATCTACACGGACGTGACGGGCGTTTTCAGCGCCGACCCGAGGATCGTTCCCGACGCGCACAAGCTCGGACGGGTGAGCTTCGAGGAGATGCTGGAGATCGCTGCGGCGGGGGGGAGAGTGCTGCAGCTGCGCTCCGCGGAGTTCGCGCGGAACCACGGCGTGCCGCTCCAGGTCCGCAGCAGCTTCACCTGGGAGCCCGGCACCTGGATCGTGGAGGAGGATGAGTCAATGGAGCAAGCGGTCGTCACTGCTGTCGTGCACGACAGCTCGCTCGCGAAGGTCACCGTGGCGAGCGTCCCCGACAAGCCGGGCATCGCGGCGCGGCTCTTCCGCGCGCTTGCGGACCGCTCGGTGAACGTCGACGACATCGTCCAGAACACGTCGCTGCACGGGACGACGGACATCTCCTTCACCGTGCCGCGCACCGACCTCGCGACCGCGGTCGACGGCGTCACCGGGCTCCTCCCGGAGCTCGGCGCGACAGGCGTGTCGTCGGACGTGGGGATCGCGAAGGTCTCGGTCATCGGCGCAGGGATGAAGTCCCACCCGGGCGTGACCGCGACGATGTTCGAGACGCTGGCCGACGAGGGCATCAACATCGACCTGATCTCGACCTCGACGATCCGGATCTCCTGCATCGTCCGCGAGGAAGATGTCGAGCGGGCGGCGCGCGCGCTGCACCGCGCTTTCCAGCTCGGGTGACTGCCGGGACTCCCGACGTGCCCGGCGGCCGCCGGCGGTCGAGGCGTTAGGCTCGCCCCGTGT
>DAHWOV010000093.1:0-24607 GCA_027339205.1 Acidimicrobiaceae bacterium
CAAGGGGAACTTCTGGGGAGGCGGCTACTACACACCCAAGGCGCAGAAGCTGATCGACGCCGTGGAGACCAAGCCGGGCCTGAAGCCCCTCTACGCGGCCGAGAACTACCTCTCGAAGAACCTGGCTTCTCTGTGGTGGCCACTGCAAGCCTACGAGGTCGTCGCGGTGAAGAAGACCCTCTCGGGCTGGCAGCACCTCGACCCCTACGGCGCCTTCGTCCCTCAAACGTGGTACCTGAAGAAGTCGGGGTAGCTGGCTGCGCACGGGCTCAGCGCACGCTGGGCTCCGAGGCGACCGGCCGCCGATCGCGCCCCGGGGAGGCGACGCTGCTTACGAGCGTCTTCCTCCTCGAGCGCGACATGCCGAAGGGACCCCGATCGTGAGCGATCGCACCGAGTACGAGACGATCGACACCGCGCGAGACGGCCGCGTGCTGAGGCTGACGCTCAACAGGCCCGAGCAGATGAACGCGATCTCCGAACAGCTCGAGGCGGAGCTTCACGATGCCCTCGAAGAAGCAGTCAGGGACGACGGCGTTCGCGCGATCGTGCTGACGGGGGCGGGAAAGGCGTTCTGCGCCGGCTACGACATCTCAGCGGAGGAGGCGACCGAGGAACGGTCGCGAGCAAGAGACGTCGTCAAGCACCTGTGGAACGACAACGTCTCGACGGCGACCAAGCAGCTGGCGCTGATGCGCCTGGAGAAGCCGGTCATCGCAGCGGTGAACGGGTGGTGCTTGGGCGGGGGGCTCTGGTACGCACTGTGCTGCGACATCACGATCGCCTCCGACCGGGCGGTCTTCGGGCAGCCCGAGGTGCGCGAGAGCCAGGGGTCGACCTTTCTCTTCGCAGCGCTCGCCGGCTGGAAGCACGCGCACCGTTACGCGCTCACGGGGGACCACTTCGACGCCCGCGAGGCGGAGAGGATCGGCATCGTCAACGAAGTCGTCCCCCACGACGAGCTCATCGACAGGGCGACGGCGCTCGCGCAGCGCATCGCGCTGCTCCCTCCGGACTCGGTGCGCCTGAACAAGCTCATCACGACTCTCGGCATGGAGGCGATGGGGCTGCGGGTCGCGCTCGAGACCGGAGGGATCCTCTCTGTCATCACGCAGGCCTGCAGCGACGCTCCAGAGCTCGACGAGCTCACTCGGGTTCGAGCGACCGAAGGGCTGGCCGCGGCGCTCAGGCTTCGGGACGCGCCGTTTCTTCCCGAACCCGGAGGCCCCCGCAGCCAGCCTCGGTGAGCCCTCGCCCTTCCGGGGCGTCTTCGCTGGCGGAGGTGCAGCTACGACGCGCCCGCTCCCGCCGCCATCTCGGCAAAGCGTTCGAAGTTCGTGATGAACCGCTCGATGTCGGGGTCCTCGTGCTGCACCGAGAGCAGCCACTGCTCCGTCTTCCCCCAGGGAGGCAGGAACACGCCGCCATTGTGCTGGCAAAGCCAATGGAGGTGGTTGTAGCGATCGTCGATGGCGAGGAAGTCGCGGTAGTTGCGCACCGGAGAGGTGGCGAAGGTGACGCACCCCTTGGCACCGACCGACACCACGTGCGCTGGCAGGCCGGCGCGCGCGATCGCCGCGGTGAGCGCCTCGTCGATGCGCTGGCGCAACCGGCCGAGCCGCTGGTACGCGTCGTCGGTCGCCACGTGCTCGAGCATGGCACGGGCTGCCGCGATGGAGAGCGGATTGCCGTTGAACGTGCCCACCATCTCGTAGTCGCCCTGCGCGACATGGTCCATCAGCTCCGCGGTCGCCCCCACGGCGCCGACGATCAGCCCGCCGCCGATGGCTTTGGCCAGGCACACGATGTCGGGCACCACGCCGGTGATGCCGGTCGCCCCGGACGGCCCGGCTGCAAGGCCCGTCTTGACCTCGTCGAAGCAGAGGAGCGCGCCGTGACGGTGCAGCAGCGCCTGCAGGCCCTCGAGGTAGCCGGGCACGGGAGGGACGATCCCCGCGTTCATCATGATCGGTTCCACGATCATCCCCGCCACCCGGCCGCGGTGCATCTCGAGGAGCCGGTCGACAGAGCCGAGGTCGTTGAACGTGGCGACGAGCGTGAGCGAGGTCAGGGCATCGGGGATGCCGGTGGACGACGGGACGGACTTCGGATTGTCTATCGAGCCGATCGGCTCGTCCTCGCCGGGCGCCACCGAGACCTGGACCGAGTCGTGGTGACCGTGGTAGCAACCCTCGACCTTGATGATGAGGTCCCGCCCGGTGACCGCCCGCATCAGATGGACGGCATCCATCGTCGCCTCGGTTCCCGAGTTCATGAAGCGCCACATGGGCAGCCCGAAACGCCGGGCGAGCTCCTCGGCGACCGCGACGGCATCCTCGTTGGGCTGGGCGAAGTGGGTCCCGCGACGCACCTGGGCGGTCACCGCCTCGACGATGGCCGGGTGGGCATGCCCGGCGAGCCCCGCGCCGTAACCGCCGTGCAGGTCGACGTACTCGTTGCCGTCGACGTCGACGATCTTCGAGCCGTTGCCGCGGTCGATGAAGACGGGCTGCGGTCGCGTGATCTGCCAGCTGCTGGTGACACCGCCTGCGAGGACCCGGCGAGCGCGCTGGTAGAGCTCGGCGGAGCGTGGCTGTCGGGTGAGGAAGACCCGCTCCTCTTCGGCGACGAGGGAGTCGAGCGTGGTCACCGGGAGCGGAGCGTCCGACGAGGCGGTGTCGAGCCGGTTCATGGTCATCGCAGCTGCTCCGTTCCAACGGGTGAGGGCATTGACTGTACGTTCAGTCTATGGGGAGGGAGGTCCTCCCGGCAAGGCTCGGGCCTGGTGCGCAGGCCTGGTCTCGACCAGGACGTCGAGCGCCAGGACGCCCGACGGCGTGCAGCTGAGCGGGTTCACGTCGAGGGCAGCGAGGACCCCCTCGAGCTCGACCGCCATCGACGAGACGGCGACGATCGCGTCGAGCACGGCTCCCATGTCCACGGCCGCGCGCCCGCGATAGCCGTCGAGGAGCGGCCGTACCCGGAGGCTGTCGAGCAGCCGGGCCGCGGACGCGCGATCCAGGGGCGGCAGCGCCACAGCCCTGTCTCTGGCGAGCTCAACCAAGGTGCCTCCCGCCCCTACGACGACCAGAGGTCCGAGCAGCGGGTCGTGCACGATGCCGAGCGCGAGCTCCACCGCTGGAGGCGCCATCGCGGCGACGGTCGCCTCCGGGCCGAGGCGACGTCCGAGGTCATGGTAGGCGGCGGCGAGCTCGCGTGCGGAGCGCAGGTCGAGCACGACACCGGCGACGTCGGACTTGTGTGCCCTCGTCGCCGTCTTCAGCACCACCGGGTACCCGATCCGCCCTGCAGCCGCGAGCGCCTCGTCGACGCTGGACACGCACGCGCACGGCGGCGAGGCGATGCCGTAGTCCGAGAGCAGCACGAACCCGTCGAGCACGCCGGGCTGGTGTGCCCTGAGCCGCCCGAGCCAGCGCGCCTTGCGCACAGGATCCACTCGGGGCGCCTCGACCCTCGGCCTGCCCGAATGGTCTCGCCATTCGAGCAGGTGACGGATGGCGAGCAGGCCTGAGCGAGTCCCCTCGAGGACGGGGATGCCCTCGCTGCGCAGGCGGCGGGCCGCTTCGCGGTCGAGGGCGCTCGGGACGTGCGAGAGCACGCACATCGGGATCTCGGACGCCCGCCATGCGGCGACGGCCGCGTCGCGGTACGAGTCGTCGCCGTCGTACTCGGGCACGAGGTCGACGGCCAGCACCACCACGTCGACCGCGTCGTCGTCGGCCAGCGCGACGAGGCTGCCGGCGAAGACGTTCTCGGACTCGCGCCCGCTGCCCCAGACGTCGAGCGGATTGCCAACCTCGAGCCCAGGGTCGAGGAGCTCGGTCAGGCGACGCCGAGTGCGTTCGCCGATCGAGGCGAAGGGCACGTCGAGGACGGCAGCCATGTCGACGAGCAAGGCGCGCTCTGCCCCGGAGTCGAGCACTGCGGCGATCCCCGCGCACTGCTGGTCGTCTCCACTGCTCGTGGGTCGCGAGGACCCGGCGCGCCCGGGACGGCGACCCGAGACGAACAGCTCGAGGGTGTCGCAAAGCTCGTGCAGGTCGTGGACGCGCAGCACCCCGTAGGCGTCGCACAGCGCATCCCAGGCGCCGTCGCTCCCGGCCAGCGCTCCGGAGTGCGCCTGCACCATCGCCCGGCCCGCCTCCGACGCGCCGACGGCGAGAAGGACGACCGGGATGCCCGAGCCCTCCGCGCGTGCCAGGGCGTGCCGTAGCCGGTCCGGGGCCCGTAGCGTCTCGAGCACGAGGGCGACCGCACCGGTGCCGGGAACGTCAAGGGCGTACTCCAGGTACTCGGCCGTCGTGGTGACGAGCTCTTGACCCGAGGAGACGGCGAG
Organism: Acidimicrobiaceae bacterium; assembly: GCA_027339205.1. Taxonomy (GTDB): domain Bacteria; phylum Actinomycetota; class Acidimicrobiia; order Acidimicrobiales; family RAAP-2; genus JAJYVT01. Next base: position 4,358 of record DAHWOV010000093.1, read on the forward strand.
CGACCAGCCAAAGGGCCGCTCGGCTCGAAGGAGCGCGGAGAACGCCGAGCCGGAGTGCGTGACGAGGGCGATCGGTCCCTCCGGCAGCGGGCTGGGCTCGAAGAAGCCGAGGGCGCGCACCTCACGAGAGACGAAGCCCATGCAGCCGCCACCGCACAGCGCCATGCCGGCGCCGCTCGCGATCTCGGCCAGCCTCGATCGGAGGGGGGCGGCCCCATCGGGAGGCACCGGGTCGAACGCGCTGGCGAAGATGACCGCAGCCCGGTCACCCCGTGCGGCCGCCTTGGTCAGCTCCTGCTCGAGGTTGGCGTCGCCGACGGCGAGCACCACGAGGTCCACGGGGTCGACAAGATCGTCGAGCGAAGCCACCACGCGGCGGCTCCCGATGGACTCCCCCGCGTAGCGGGGGTTGACGAGATGGAGCGCGGGCTTGCCGGGGCTGCGCTCCAGTTCGACGAGCGCTCGGGCGCCCAAGCTGCCCCGGCGCCGGCTCACCCCGACGAGCGCGATCGACCGCGCCTCGAGCATGCTGCGGAGCGCCGAGGTCTCGTCGTGACGGGTCTCGTCGTGACGGGTCTGGTCGTGACGGGTCTCGTCGTGACGGGTCTGGTGGTCAAGGGATGGCATGACGCGGCTCTTCGGTTCGCCCGAGGAGGTGCTGTCGTCGCTCCTCGGGATTGACTGATCGTTCAGTCTACGCGCACCCAAGCAAGCGCCCCGGTCTCATGGCCCGCTCCTCCAGCGACGTCTCCTCCGAGATGCCGCCGTTCGGGGCCTTCATGACGGCGTCGCGACGAGGACGTGGATCACCGGACCCTTCGCGTCGAACCCCTCTTCGCGCGACTGGCCCTCCACTCGAACCCGAGCTCGTTGGCGGCCACGCGCATTGCGAGGTCGAATGCACGTTCGGGCCCGACCACCGGGTCCGCGAGGGCGATCTGGATGGCGAAGCCGTCGAGCAGCGCCGAGTAGGCGACCGCGAAGTCGTCTGCGTCGACGTCGTGGAATTCTCCCTGCGCCTCGCCCCGGCGCACGATCTGGCGGAGCGTCTCGCGGAAGTGCTCGTCGAACTCCTCGCGCACCGTCCGCACGTCGGGATCTCGCAACGCCTGCGCCCACAGGTCGAGCCAGACGGCCCAGGACTCCCCCGATGACGGATCCCGGTTGGGAAGGCAGGTCATCGCGACCACCTCCTCGAGACGCCCGGCGGCGCTCGAGATCGCCTCGGTACGCCGTTGCATCTCCGCGTACCACACGTCCTCGGAGTGCCGCATGGCCTCGGCGAGCAGCCGATCCTTGGTCTTGAAGTAGTAGATGACGAGCGCCGGGCTCACGCCGGCTCCCTCAGCCACGTCGGAGATGCGCGTGTCGGGAAAGCCGCGCTCGACGATCACGTCGAGGGCTGCATGAAGCATCTCGAGTCGTCGGGACTCTTCCTCGACCGTGGCCACGCTCGTGCTCTCCTCGTGTGGTCGCTGGATCGGGCTCTTCGTCCCGAAGCTTGCACCACTCTAGCCGCGCGCTTAGACTGAACAGTCAGTCAATCCTCGGGCTGCACCGGACATCCTCCGCGCAGGCACCAGTCCTGGGCGCGAGCGGGATCGGAGGATCCATGCGACAGAGCTACGACGCAGTGGTTGTCGGGGGCGGCCACAACGGACTGGTGGCGGCGGCCTACCTGGCCCGAAGCGGGATGCGGACGATCGTCCTGGAGGCTCGGCACAAGACCGGCGGCGCGGCGACCACGGAGGCACCGTGGCCGGACGCCCCTGAGCTCAAGGTGACGCGGCTCTCCTACGTGATGAGCCTCATGCCCCCGACCATCCTGAAGGATCTCGCGCTCGAGCGGCACGGCTACAAGGTCTTCCCGATGGGGCCCTACTACCAGGCGTTCCCTGACGGCCGGTCGATCTCGATCTGGTCGGACGACGCCAAGAAGAACTACGAGGAGATCGCCAAGTTCTCCAAGCACGACGCCGAGGCGATGCCCAAGTGGGACGCCTGGCTCGGTGGGTTGGCGGACGTCCTGGGTCCGATGCTGCTCATGGTGCCGCCCAAGGTCGGCTCGAAGCACCCCGGGGACATCGCTGCTCTCCTCCGGATGGCCTGGCGCAACAGGGGTCTCGACGTGCGGACCGTAGGCGACGTCACCCGCCTCATGACGATGTCCATTGCCGACCTGCTCGACGACTGGTTCGAGTCCTGGCAGGTCAAGGCTCCGATCGCCGTCAACGGCGTCATCGGCACCTGGGCCGGTCCGTGCGAGCCGGGCACCGCGTACGTGATGGCCCACCACTCGATCGGCGACGTGGGTGACGGGCATCTCGGGAGCTGGGGCTTCGCCGAGGGCGGCATGGGGGCGGTTGCCGACGCGATCCGCAGGTCGGCAGAGAGCTTCGGTGTGCAGGTCCGCACCAACTCCCGCGTGGCCCGCATCCTCGTGCGAAGCGACCGGGCCGAAGGCGTGGTGCTCGACACAGGCAGCGAGATCCGTGCGCCGGTCGTCGTGACGAGCCTCCACCCGCGGACCGCCTTCTTGGACCACGTCGGCGCGGCGAACCTGCCCGACGACTTCGTGCGGGACATCGAGCACTGGAAGACGCGTAGTGGGGTCGTGAAGATCAACCTCGCGCTCTCAGAGCTCCCCAACTTCACTGCGAACCCGGGCTCGAACCTGCAGCCGCACCACACCGGCTCGGTCGAGATGGCGCCCTCGATGGAGTACATCGAGCGGGCCTTCCTCGACGCACGCGAAGGTCGCGCGGCCGAGCGTCCGTTCTCCGACTCTGTCATCCCCACCACGTTCGACAGGACGCTGGCGCCCGAGGGGACGCACATCATGTCGCTGTTCTCCCAGTGGGTGCCGGCGGAGTGGTCGAGGGAGCCGCACACCGAGGAGCTCGAGGCCTACGCCGATCGTCTGATCGACGAGTACGACGCCCTGGCCCCCAACTTCAGGAGATCGATCCTCCAGCGCGACATCGTCGGACCTTACGAGCTGGAGCACGAGTACGGGCTCATCGGCGGCAACATCTTCCACGGGGAGCTGTCGGTCGAGCAGCTCTTCCACATGAGACCGGCTCCCGGATACTGCGACTACCGGACGCCGATACGTGGTCTGTACTACGCAAGCTCGGCGACCCACGCAGGAGGCGGCGTCTGCGGGATCCCCGGCTGGCAGGCAGCGAGGGCGGCGCTCGACGACCAGCGCTCGGGACGTGTGGCCGCCGTCCGCAAGCTGCTCACCTCGGCGTGAGCGAGAGCGGTGGCGGTCCCTCTAGAAGATCACATAGAGCTTGCGCAGCGTTTCGTGGATCTCCCAGGTGCCCGTCCAACCCCTGGGGAAGAGCGCGGTGTCCCCGGGGCCGATGTGCACCGGCGCGCCGCCGTCGGCCGTGACCGTCATCGATCCGGTCAGCACGTGCACGAACTCGTTGGTCTCGAGCGTCCAGCGCGACGGCCCCGGAGTGCACTCCCAGATCCCCGACTCGGCCCCGTCGCCTCCCTGCCACAGGTAGAGGCCGGCGGTGCGCATCTCGGGGCCGGTCGCCTCCTCGAGGGGTCCCCAGTCCTCGAGGTCACGGCGGGTGCGCGCGTCGCGCAGCACTGGAGCGGCGATGGAGGCCGATTCGTCCGTCATGGTGCGTCGGTCCTTTCTGGATCGAAGAAAGGCTCTCTGGATCGGGGGGTCGGCGCGGAGAGCGACGCGGCGGCCTTCATGGTGGCATAGACTGAACCTTCAGTCAACATCGGCGAGTTCGACATCCGCGGCCGCCGACATCGGCGAAAGAGAGCCACCGTGTACCAGTTGACGACGGAGGACCGGTCGGTGCAGGACCGCGCCCGGCGCTTCGTGGATGACCTCATCCCCTACGAGGAGGGCGCGGAGTCCAACGGCGGGCACCTCCCGGCTGACGTGGATGCTGCGATGCGCGCTCGGGCGAAACGCGAAGGCCTGGTCGCGACCAACATGCCCCGTGACCTTGGCGGCGGTGGATGCTCCATGCTCCAGCAGATCCTGGTGCAAGAGCAGGTGGGCCGGGCCACCAACGCCCTGGCCTGGATGCTGTCGACGCCGCCGCAGTGGTGGGTCCCGGTGGCCACGGACTTCCAACGAGAGCGCTGGCTCCGTCCGACCGTCGCCGCCGACGCCTGCGAGTGCTACGCCATCACCGAGGAGCAGGCCGGCTCCGACGTCTCGGCCATCCGTGCCACGGCCCGCCGCGACGGCGGCGAGTACGTGCTCGACGGGGTGAAGTGGCACGTCACCTCCTACAACGAAGCGACGTACGCCTTCTTCCAGGCGCGCCTGACCAACGGTCCGCACGCAGGCGACCACGCCATGTTCGTCGTGGACCTCCCCTCTCCCGGCGTGCGGGTCGTGCGCACCCCCGCCTACTCGCACACGTTCGCCCACCACCATCCGATCGTCGCCTTCGAGAAGGTACGCGTCCCGGCGAGCCACCTCGTGGGTGCTGAAGGCGGTGGCATGTACTACGCCTACGAGTGGTTCCGCTTCGAGCGGTTCATGGTGGCGGCACGCTGCCTTGGTGCGACCGAGCGCCTCATCGACGAGGTCACCCGCTTTGCGCGCGAACGGATCGTGTCGGGTCGCCCCATCATCGAGTTCGAGCTCGTCCAGGGCATGCTGGCCGAGAGCGCCACCGACCTGTTCGCTGGGAGGGCGATGCTCTACGAGGCGGCGCGCGGCGTGGACGAGGGGCGCGACAAGAAGGTGCAGCACGGCCAGGCTTCCATGGTCAAGCTCTTCGCCTCGGAGACGGCGAACCGCGTTGCCGACCGCGCGGTGCAGATCTTCGGTGGACGCGGCTACATGCGCGAGAATGTGGCCGAGCGGTTCTTCCGCGAGCTGCGCGTCGAGCGGATCTGGGAGGGCACCAGCGAGGTGCAGAAGGTGATCATCGCCGCACAAGTGAAGAAGCGAGGGATCGAGGCGCTGGCCTGACCGTGCCGTCCGCCGGCATTCGCGAACTGATAGGGGCCTCGAGTGGGGGCACGCTCGCTGCGGCGGGGATCACGCCATCACTGCGGCGGCGATCACGCCATGGGTGCGACAGGTGCGACGGGTGCGGCAGGGCTGGCCGCGCGTCGCACTGGCCGCCCGACGTAGCCCGAGGCCACCATCGTCACGAACTGGTGGACGCCGTCCTCTTCGGGTGACATCGGTCCCGGGATCGCCCGAGGGTTGGACAGGCCCCGTTGGACCGACTCGCACGCGAGCCAGTCCTGGCGGTTCGTGATGTCCCAGAAGTCCACGGCGAATGACGGGTCGAAGCCGGCGCGTTCGGCGTCCTCGGGGGCGAAGTGCCATTCGCACACCACCCGCGTCAGATCGGCAGCGAGCGGGGTGAGCAGGTGGGTCATCACGTAGTCGGGGTGCAGGCTCACGAGGACGTTGGGGAAGATGCCGATGTAGTCCACGATCCGGCGACGGCGTTCGTCGAGGCCCCGCAGCGGCTGGGCGCTGGTGTGGCCGTCGAGGGACATCGTCTCGTAGCCGTCGCGGATCTCCATCCACCCCCCGACCCATGCGCCCCCGGCATCGTGGTAGTTCTCCCCGCTCCGGGGCGGCGAGGCCGCGCACAGCTCCGGATGGATCACCGTGCAGTGGTAGCACTCCTGGTAGTTCTCCACGAGGACCTTCCAGTTGGCGGCGACCACGTAGTCGTGCCGGCCCTTGGTCACCATGCGTTCCAGCTCGTAGGGGGCCACGATCGGCTCGAGCCCGTCGACGTGGTCGGCGAAGGGCCCGGCGTCGCCCGACACGTCAACGAAGAGCAGCCCGTGCCACTCCACGCACGGCAGCTCCACGAGGCCGAATTCGTCCGGGTCGAAGCCTGGGACCCCGTCGAACCCCGGTGCCTTGCGCAATCGTCCATCGAGCCGGTACGACCACGCGTGGTAGGGGCACAGAACGACGGGCCGGTTCACCGCGTCCGCGCCGCAGGGGAGGATCTCGTGCCCGCGGTGGCGGCACGCGTTCGCAAATGCCCTGACCGTGCTGTCCTGGCCGCGGATGCAGAAGACGCCACCTCGGCCAACCGCCTCGGCCCGCTGGTCTCCAGGGTGCGCCACGATGCTGCTCCTGCCGAGGCAGGTCCACCCGCCCTCGAAGAAGTGCCGTCGCTCCCAGGACAAGACGTCCTGGCTGGTGTACGCCTCTCGGGGAAGCAACCGCCCCTGACCGAACGGGAGCAGTGACCGCTCGAGCGCCGCAGCGTCGAGCGGTGCACGGTCGAACGCTGATGGCGCGTCTCTGTCCCCCGGCGCCTGGTACTGACTGATCATACAGTCAATCCTAGGGCACCAGCACGACCCTCGTAAAGAGGCGCGTTCGCCACGCTGGAGCTAAAGAGCGGCTCCGACCTCGAGCCCCTCGAGCACTGCCTCCTCCACAGAGCGCGGGGCCAGGCAGTCGCCGACCCCGACGACCTCGGTGGATGTCGAGAGCTCGGCGGAGAGCTCGTCCAAGAGGCTGTCGACCGGCACATGGCCCTCGGCGAGGACGAGGCTCGTGACCCCTTCGACGATGACCGCCTCCTTGGTCAAGACGTGCTGGAGGAAGACGGAGTCGTCGTCCGCCCCGAAGAGCCGGACGAGCGGCACCACCTGGACGTGGCTCCGCTCCAGCGAGATGAGGTGCGCGTCCCGGACGTACTGCTGGAGCCCTTGCACGGCCGAGTAGCCGTTCACGCACAGGACGACTTCGTGCCCACGTCGGGCGAGCTCGACCGCCACCCCCGCACCGATCCAGTCCGCCTTCCAGTCCGACACGACCACCTTGCCGCGTGGCACCTCCGCCCCCTGGATCACTTGCCAGGCGTCGAGGATGCGCGGCTCGCCGAGCACCTCGATCTGCGGGCGGCGAGGAAGGGCACCGGTCGCGACGACGACAGCCTCGGGACGCTCGGCGCGGACGACATCGAGGTCGACGGTCGTGTTCGTCACGATCGCTGCGCCCGCACGCACCGCTTCGGCTTGCAGGTTCATCGCCGCACCGCCGAACTCTTCGCGCCCGGGCAGGCGCTCGGCAAGCAGCACTTGGCCCCCGACGCGTGGCGCCTTTTCGTACAGGGTGACCCTGTGCCCGCGTCGGGCTGCGACAGCGGCAGCCTTGAGACCCGCAGGCCCGCCGCCCACCACCATCACCGTTCGTGGGCTCGACGCCGGGCGCAGCCGCCCGTAGGTGCGCTCACGCCCGGTCTCCGGGCGCTGGATGCACGAGATCGGGTAGCCGGCGTGGAAGTGCCCGATGCACGCCTGGTTGCAGGCGATGCAGGCGCGGATCTCCTCGGGGCGCCCCTCCTCGGCGAGCTGCGGCATTGTCGGGTCGCAGATGAGGGCGCGGTTCATGATGACGGCGTCCGCGTACCCGGCTGCCAGCACGCGCTCGGCATCCTGAGGCTGGTTGATCCGCCCGGCGGCGAACACCGGGACGGACACCTTCTCCTTCACCCGCGCCACGTAGGGGACGGCGTAGCCGACAGCCTCGCTCATCGGCGGGACGATGTGATCGGAGCCCCGCAAGGACGCCGACGTGCCGAGGGTGACGCTCAGGTAGTCGACGAGGCCGGCGGCGTCGAGAGCGACGCATGCGGCGAGGGAGTCTTCGGCCGCGAGGCCTTCGTCGTCGAGCTCGTCCGCCGAGATCCGCACCCCGACGACGAAGTCGCCGGCGGTCTCGGCGTCGATCACGGCCAGGACCTCGCGCAAGAAGCGCAGGCGGTTCTCGAAGCTCCCCCCGTAGCGGTCGCCTCGGAGGTTGACCCGGGGGTTCAAGAACTGCGACGGGAGGTAGCCGTGGCTCGCCACCACCTCCACCCCGTCGAGGCCCGCTCGCTGCAGGCGTCGCGCGGCACGCCCGTAGGAGGCGACGATCTCGGCGATCATCTGGTGGGACATGGCACGCGGCATCACGTGGAAGCGCTCGTTCGGGACCGCCGAAGGAGCGAGAGCGACCGGTGCCGAGCCGTCTTGGGACTCCATCACCTCGCGGCCCGGGTGGAAGAGCTGGCCGAAGAGCTTCGTCCCGTACGGCCTCACCGCCTCGGCGACCTTCTCGTAGCCGCGGATGCACGAGTCGTCGGCAGCCATGAGGACATGCGAGGTGTAGCGGGCGGTGTCGTGCACGCCGGCCGCCTGCATGACGATCAGACCGACGCCGCCAGCGGCACGCGCCTCGTGGTAGGCGACGAGCTGGTCCGTCACATGGCCCTCTTCGACCATGACGGTGTCGTGGCCGGGTGAGACGATGCGGTTCTTGATCGTCACCGCACCGATCCCGAGCGGCTCGAACAAGTGAGGGAAGCGGTGGTTGGACATCTTTTCGCCTCGGGTCGTGTCCTTTCGCGTCAGATCGCGTCGTCTCTACGGGTCATTTCGCCTCACGTCGCGTCCGCGGCCGGGTCCCTCGCGCGAAGAAGGACTCGGGCGACGTGCAGGACGAGGTCACGGAACCTGCTGGGCGACATCGTGGAGAGGCGCACCGCAGTCGCGACGTGGAGCCCGTCGACGACCGCATCGATCACGTCGACGACGTCCTCCGGCGCGCGGGTGGGGGAGAACGTCCCCAGGGCGACCCCCTCGTTGACCGCCCCGATCAGGATCCGGCGCCAGCTGGCGTAGACGCGGAGCACCGGCGCACGGAGCTGTGCGTGGCGCGACGCGCTCGCGCAGAACTCGAGCCACGTCGTGCTGTGCCCACGAAGGTCCGGCTCGCCGGTCAGCTCGTCGATGAGCCCGACGATCTTGTCCCAGGGTTCGGCACCGGGCGCGGCGTGCTCGCGCCACCGGCTGATGAGCTGCTGGCAGACCGTCGAGAAGGCCTCTTCGAACATCTCGTCGCGCGTCGCGAAGTAGTTCTGGAGGAGGCCGATCGACACCCCTGCCGCCTCGGCGACGTCCCGAAAGCGCGCCCGTTCGAAGCCCCGCTCCGCGAGCACCCGAGCCGCGACGGTCAAGATGCGCTCACGCTGGGCGAGAGTGCCCTCGCGCCGCGTGGGGCCACGGACGCGGTCGTCATCCCCGGTCGAGGCCGGCCTCTGGGTGCGCACTCGAAAAAATAATACCGTACTCTCAACTTGTTGCACGGTGGTCCGGAGCGTCACGGAGCGGCTCGCTCCCCGCTGACGAGCCGGTCGTCGCCCGTTCGGCGCCACCCAGTGCGTCACGCTCGAGCCGCCGAGCCGCGCGCCAGGACACGAGGGTCATCGGCGACGGGATCTACGATGTCGTCTCGAAGCGCCGTGTGGGTACGAGGGAGCAGCCGGCGCGGCGGCACCAGCGCGTGCGTCCCCCAAGAGAGGAGAGGCAGCTCGTGGACTTCGAGATGTCGCCAAAGGCGAGCGAGTACCACGCTCGGCTGTCGTCGTTCCTGCACGAACGGGTCATCCCGGCCGAGCCGGAGTACGAGCGGTACCGAGCGGCGCGCGCGCCCTCCGATCACTCGGTCCCGCCCATCGTCGAAGTGCTGAAGGATGAGGCGCGCAGGCTCGGGCTGTGGAACCTCTTCCTTCCGGACGTGAGCGGGCTCACCAACGTGGACTACGCGCCCCTGGCCGAGCTGACCGGCTGGTCCGGGCATCTCGCTCCCGAGGCGCTGAACTGCGCCGCACCGGACACGGGCAACATGGAGATCCTGCACCACTTCGGGACGCCTGAGCAGAAGCGCCAGTGGCTGGAGCCGCTGCTCGCCGGGGAGATCCGCTCAGGGTTCGCGATGACCGAGCCGAACGTGGCGAGCAGCGACGCCAGCAACATCGAGTGCCGGATCGAGCGAGACGGCCACGACTACGTGATCAACGGGCGCAAGTGGTGGACGAGCGGCGCACTCGACGAGCGCTGCCGCGTGCTGATCGTCATGGGGAAGACCGATCCTGACGCGCCCAAGCACCGCCAGCAGTCGATGGTGCTCGTGCCGCTCGACACGCCAGGCGTCGAGATCGTGCGCGATCTGACCGTCTTCGGCTACTCCGATCAGCACGGGCACGGTGAGGTGCAGCTGACGGACGTCCGCGTGCCGGTCTCCAGCCTGCTCGGGGAGGAAGGCTCCGGCTTCGCCATCGCCCAGGCGCGTCTTGGCCCCGGCCGGATCCACCACTGCATGCGGGCGATAGGCGCGGCCGAGCGGGCGCTCGAGCTCATGTGCGAGCGCGCGTCGTCGCGGATCGCTTTCGGGAGGCCCCTCGCCGACCAGGGCATGGTCCACGAGGCGATCGCAGAGTCTCGGCTGGCGATCGAGCAGGCTCGCCTGCTCACCCTCAAGGCTGCCTGGCTGATCGACCGGCACGGCGCCAGGGGAGCACAGACCGAGATCGCGGCGATCAAGATCGCGGCTCCCCGCGCCGCCTTGGCCGTGATCGACCGGGCGATCCAAGTGCACGGGGGCGCCGGGGTCAGCGCGGACACCCCGCTCGCCCAGATGTGGGCGTGGCATCGGGCGATGCGTATCTTCGACGGTCCCGACGAAGTGCACATCCGCTCGCTCGCCCGCGCCGAGTTGCGCCGCCACGAGCGAGCCCCTGGCGAATGAGCGCAAGGACGCCAAGCGAACCGCGCCCTGAGTCGCGACCCTCAGCACTGAGCGGTCGATCCGAGACCACCACCCACGGTCAGGTCGTGACGCTGAGCCGAAGCCCCGGAGCCTCTGCACGGGTGACGGCGCCGTCGGCTCCGACGTCGAGGCGGAGGCGGTGGGGTCCGAGCCGGAGGTCTTCGATCGAGACCGCTCCCCACTCGGGTGGCAGCGCCGGCGCCACGTTGACGGTGCCGCCGGGCACGTCGGGATCGAGGCCGAGCAGCGCGGTGAGCATGCCGATCGGTGCGGCAGCGGCCCACGCCTGCGGCGAGCAGCTGGCCGGGTACGGCACCGGCCCGGGGACGTCCCGCCGGTCGAACCCGCAGAAGAGCTCGGGGAGCCGGCCGGCGAAGTAGGCGGCGGCCTCGAGCAGCCCGGAAGCGACCCGCTGGGCGGCGCCGACGAAGCCGTAGCGGGCCAGCCCCGCAATGCAGATGGCGGTGTCATGCGGCCACACCGAGCCGTTGTGGTAGCTCGCAGGGTTGTACGCGCCCATCGAAGTGGCGAGCGTCCGGATGCCGTAACCGCTGAAGAGCTCCGGGGAGCACAGCCGTTCGGCAACGGACCACGCCTTGTGCGCCTCGGCGATCCCCGTCCACAGTGCGTGGCCCATGTTGGAGGCGAGCGCGTCGATCGGGCGCTTCTCGGCGTCGAGACCGACTGCGAAGTGTCCGCGGTCTGCCAGCCAGAAGTCCTCGTTGAAGCGGCGCTTCAGGTCCTCCGCTCGATACGCCCAGTGCGCGGCGGTCTCGTGGTCGCCGCGGCGAGCGGCCAGCTCTGCGCGCGCCACGAAGGCTCCGTAGACGTAGGCCTGGACCTCCACCAACGCGATCGGCGGCTCAGCCCACGTGCCGTCGGCGAAGTTGACCCCGTCCGCGGAGTCCTTCCACCCTTGGTTGCGAAGGCCGCGATCGGTCCAGCGACGGTATTCGACGTAGCCGTCGCCGTCTCGGTCGCCGTGCTCGTCGATCCATCCCAGGGCGGCGTCGGCGGCTGGCAGCAGCTCGTCGATCACCTCTGGGTCGATCCCCCAGCGCGCCATTTGGCCGAGGACCATCACGAACAGCGGAGTGGCATCGACGGACCCGTAGTACCGCTCGGCGCCACCCAGGGAGAGCGACACGTCGGCACCGAATCGGAGCTCGTGAAGGATCTTTCCCGGCTCCTCCTCGCTCAGTGGATCGACGGCCTTCCCCTGGTGCCTGGCCAACGCCCGCAGCGTGCCCACGGCGATGTCGGGGCCGAGGGCCAGGGTGAGGGCGCTCGTGACGAGCGAGTCACGCCCGAAGAGCGCCATGAACCAGGGTGCACCTGCCGCGACCACCGTGAGATCGGGCTCGGTCGGGTCGGCCAGGTGGAGCGATGCGAGATCCTCCTCGCTCCGTCCGACAGTGAGGCCGAGCGCGAGGGAGTCCGAGCGGACCTTCGGGCTCACCTGCTGCCACTCGGCGATCCGCCGCACCGGCGCCGCGTGCTCGACGGGCGTGTCGACCGGGAATCGCATCGGGATCTCCTGGCCGTCGAGGTCGGCGACCACGGACACCGAGGTGCGCCACTCCCCGTGAGGCACGACCACCGCTCGCCACGTGAGCCCCTCTGGGGTGGCGGTCGCCCCTCGCGCGCGGACGTGCACTGCCCGGTCGTGCGTGCCGTGTCGGCCTGCTGCCGACCACTCCTCACCGCCGGCCCTCACCGCGGCCGTCCCCGGCGCCGGCTCCCCGAGCTTCACCGCGAACAGGTCGGCGAAGTCGGCGCCGACCTCGAGGTGCACCGACACCCCCGCGGGCTCCTTGCCGTAGTTGCGCACGACGAGGTCCTCCCGCATGCCGCTCCCGACGTAGCGGCGCCGCTCGACGAGGACCGTCGGCTCGAGGTGGCCGTCGCGAACCCTGCTGCGCCCCACGAACACCCCGGCGAACGGCTCGGCGCGGAAGCCACCGAGGGGGCTGACCGACTTGCCGTCGATCTGCAGGCACCAGCGCGAGATGATCCGGGCGTCGCGTACGAAGAGGCCTTGCCCTGGCTCGTCGATGTCGCCACCGGATCCGCTCACCACGAACGTCGCGCCCTCGACGAGGACCTGGCCGCCGTGCTCGGGAGGCTCCGCGCCGAACCCCGAGCTTCCCGGCACCGCCTCGAGACGCCGCGGCCCGGACGTCTCGAGGTCGCCGGGCGCGGCGATCGTCGGCTGGGGCTTCACGGGTGGATCCACCGCCTGCCCGGGGTCTTCGTGCCCGGTCGTCGGTTCCCGTCCTCCCGAGCGATGTTGACAAGTTGGTTCAGGCAGAAGTGCGACATCGTAGACACTCCGAGGTCGGTGAGGAAGCGCACCATGACGAGACGCCGCCTCAGGCCTTCGTGCGCAGGTGCTCGAGGAGCGCGGCACCCTCCCCCTCCTCGAAGTAGCGGCAGTGCCCGATCAGGTAGTCGTTGGCCGCGAGCGCCGCGTCGGCGTCCGAGCCGGCCACGGTCGCGAAGTACTCCACCTCGCTGAGCGCGTACTCGACGTGGCACGCCGGCAGCACGTCCGCGACGTCGCGCCACCCGCCCGCGCCCCACGAGCGTCGCACGCCGTACCCTTCGAGGAAGGCGTCGACGCCGTCGACGTCCGCCAAGCGCGTCCCGGGGCCAGAGAGCCAGGGGACGAAGCTCCGCTCGAGCGCGACGGCGACGTCGTGAACCGCTGCGGTGCGGTTTGACAGGCCGAGATCCAAGACCTCTGCGACCGATGCCGTCGGGCCGCGGCCCCACCACGTGAGGTTGGACGGATGCCAGTCGCCGTGCGCCCAGCCCCGGGGCCGGTGACGGAGCACCCGGCTCGCCCGCTCGAGCGCAGGGACGCAGTGCCGGTGAACGGCGCCTGCGGCGCCTGCCCGGTCGAGGGCTGCTGCGAGCGCAGGGCGAGCCTCGAGGAGCCGGTCGAGGGCTGCTCCGGGGTCCGAGGAGCCGGCGAGAACCACCGACGAGACGAGCGGGCCGAACGCGCGGTCCGCGGCGTCGAACCCTGCCGCAGCCACGTGGAAGCGGGCGAGCGCGCTGCCCGCTGCGGCCGCATGGCGCGTCGATGCGTACGGGTGCCACGACGGCACCTCCGCGTAGAGGTCCTCGCCTCGAGCTCTCGCAAAGACCTCGTAGAGCCCACCTGCCACCTGGGCAACCGTCGAGCCGTCGTCGGCCACGACCACCTTGGGGACCGCCACGCCGCGCCGGCGCAGGTGGGCCGCGAGCCGGTGCTCGGTGCGCAGGCTCGCGATCGAGCGCACGCGGGGGTCGTGGCGCTTGACGAAGACCGTCGTCGTCCCGACCTCGACGAGCCCGCCCGCCGACATGGGACGGGGGCTGTGCCAGACAGGCCGGGCGGTGGCGACCCCGGGCCCGAGGCACCCGACGTAGCCCGCGAGCACCTCTTGCACCTCGGCGTCGTCGAGCGCCGGCCACGTGGCGGGGACCAGGCTCGTCCCCATGCCGTGGACCAGGCCGGGCTGGCGCGTCGGTCCGGGCTGGCGCGGCGGCCCGGGCACAGGTGGCGGCACCGGCAGAGCTGGCTGCCCCGGCAGAGGTGGCGGACCCGGCGAGCGTGGCCGCCCGGGCGCGGCGGGCGTCTCCCTCACCACAACAGCGGGTGCCAGGTGCCCGCGGCGAGCGCCAGGAGGTTCGCACCCGCGACGAGTGCCGCCGAACCCACGACGAGCGCCCAGTCGCTCCGGCGAAACACCTGGCGCCGGGCCGCCGTCCGGGGCCCGGACGCGTCGAACCCGCGGCTCTCCATCGCGCACGCAAGGCGCGTCGCGCGCCGGATGGCGGCGACGAGGAGCCCGAAGACCGCGGAGGCGAAGAGGGCCGCCATGCCGAGCGGGGACCGCCCGGCGTCGATCCCCCGTGCGCGGCGAGCCCGGCGGATGGTCTGCCAGTCGATCGAGACCAGGGGGAGCAGGCGCACGGCGGCCAGCGAACCGTAGGCAAAGCGCGCCGGGACGTGCAGTTGCTGATGCACCGCGTCGGCGAGGTCGACCGGATCCGTGGCGGCGAAGGCGACCACGCCGGGGAGCGCGATCGCCATCAGCCGCAGGGAGATCGCCGCGATGGTCGTGCCGTCGGCGTCGGAAGCCACGAGGTTCGCGACCGCCACGCCGCACGCCGCAAGCGGCAGGGGCCACGCGCGCCGCACGAGGAAGCGCCACCCGACCCCGATGACCGGCAGGCAGGCGAGCTCCGATCCGAGCACGACCGACGCCGTGACCACGTCCACGGTGACGAGCAGGCCGGCCGCGACCACCAGGGCCACGGCCAGCTTGGCCAGCGGGTTGAAGGTGCCGAGCGCGCCCGACGCGAGTGGGGCGTCGAGGCTGAGGGCCCTCACAGCGGCTCCCCCGCCGGTGTCCTGGCAACGACGCGGCCCGCGGCCAGGCGCACCACCCGGTCGGCGAGCGCGGCCACCAGGTCCTCGTCGTGGGTGACCGTCACGATCGCGCTGCCGCGCGCACGAGCGGCGGCGAGGAGGTCGACCAACTCGTCCCAGGTGCGGGCGTCCTGCCCGAAGGTCGGCTCGTCGAGCACCAGCAGCTCGGGATCGGCGACGAGCGCGGTGGCGACCGACAGGCGACGCTTCTCGCCGCCCGACAGGGTGAAGGGGTTCGCCGCGGCCAGGTGCGAGAGGTGCAGCCGCTCGAGGAGCTCGCCCACGCGCCGGCGGGCCGCGTCCGACGGCATCTGCGCGCGCTTGGCGCCGACCGCGAGCTCGGCGTCGACGGTCGCGGCCACGAACTGGTGCTCGGGCTCCTGGAAGACGGTCCCGACATGGCGCACCAGCTCGCTCGGCTTCCAGCGCGCGTAGGGGGTTGCCGGGCCGCCGGCCACGAAGCGGACCGCTCCGGCCGTCGGCACGAGGAGGGACGCGAGGCAGAGCGCCAGCGTGCTCTTGCCGGACCCGTTCGGGCCGACGACGGCGGTGACCTGGGAGCCCGCGACCTCGAGGTCGACGCGCGCCAACGCGTCGGCCGCGGCCGCCGGGTAGCGCACCGTGACGGCGTCCGCGACGACCACCGGTGGTCCTGCCTTCTCCGGCGCGCCGCGCCGAGCCGGCGCTCGACCAGGAACCCAGACGCCTGCCTCCCTCAAGGACGCCCCGTGGCGCGAGAACACCTCATCCGGCGCGCCGTCGTGGCGGACGCCGCCTCCGGGCTCGAGCACGACGACTCGGTCCACCCCGTCGACTAGCTCGTCCACCCGATGCTCCACGATCACGACGGTGCTCGACGCGTCGCGCAGCAGCTCCCACACCGTGTCGCGTACGAGTGCAGCGCCCGGCGGGTCCAAGTTGCTCGTGGGCTCGTCGAGGAGCCAGAGCCTCGGAGCGACGGCGAGCACGTCGGCGATCGCCAGTCGCTGCTGCTCGCCGCCCGAGAGGTGCTCGACGGCGTGGTCGAGCGGGTATCCCAGCTCGACGGCGTCGAGCGCCGCGCGCACCGCCGGCCAGATCTCCTCCGACGGGACCGCCCGGTTCTCGAGCCCGAAGGCGACCTCGTCTCCGAGCCTCGCCATGACGAGCGAGCTTCCGGGGTCCTGGAACACGATCCCCGTGCGGCGGTCCGGTCCGGTGACCGGAGCGCCGTGGACCCAGAGCGCTCCTTCGGCGTCACCCGCCTCCGGTGCGTTGAGGAGCCCGGCGAGACCCTGGAGCAGCGTGCTCTTTCCCGCGCCCGACGGGCCGAGGAGCAGCACCCGTTCGCCCTGTTCGACCCGCAGGTCGAGGCCGCGCAGCGCCCAACCCCTGCGACCCGCGTGGCGCCAGCCCCAGCCGCGTGCCTCGATGAGCGCGCTCACGCCACAGGCTCGCGGCGGCCCGAGGCGAAGGGCTGGAGGACCCCCGTGCGCGCCAGGGCCCGCACCAGCCACCACGAGCCGAAGCCCGCCATGACCGTCGAGCTGGCCATCACGATGACGACGTAGAGGAGCTTCCAGTCCGCCACCCAGGCGCTGTAGTAGTAGACGAGGTCGAGGCACGCGGCGGCGAGCCCCGCCACCGCGCCGGCCACGGCCGCCGCGGGGAGCCGCCACGAGCGGTAGGTGAGGATGAGGAACACGAGCTCAGGGGCGAGCCCTTCGAAGACGCCGTAGATCACCACCGACAGGCCCCACGAGCTGCCGAGCAGCGCTTCGACGATCGACGCGACGAGCTCGGTGTAGAGGGCGGCGCCGGGCTTGCGGATGACGAGGGCGCCGATCACCCCTGGAGCCAGCCACGCGCCGTAGAGGACCGCATGAGCGGGAGGGAAGGCGGCGAAGGCCGCTGTGGTCGCGTACCACAGCTGGTCCCAGGCCCAGAAGACGACACCGCCCGCGACGGCGATGACCGAAGCGACCAGCACGTCGACGGTGCGCCATCGGCCGATCCGGACAGCACGGACGTTCTGCAGATCGGGCTCGGCCATCGCTGACTCCCTTCGCTGGTATGACCCAGATCAGGTTCGAGGGTCTGCGGCGGACCGCACTCTCAGCGCCGGACGGCGCTCCCCTGTCAGCGGCCATCGTACCCGACGGCGCGCCGCGAGCCTCACGCGCCGACCCCGCACGGGCCGGCGCGCGCAGGCTCAGGCGAGGTCGAAGCGGTCGAGGTTCATGACCTTGTCCCATGCGGCGACGAAGTCGGCCACGAACTTCGGCCCCGCGTCGGCGCTCCCGTAGACCTCGGTGATGGCACGAAGCTGCGAGTGCGCGCCAAACACCAAGTCGACCGCGGTGGCGGTCCATCTCAGATCTCCGGTCGAGCGATCCCGCCCTTCGTACACGTGCTCTTCGGCCGGAGAGGCCGGGGAGGGCTTCCACTCGATCCCCATGTCCAGCAGGTTCACGAAGAAGTCGTTGGAGAGGACTCCCGGCCGGTCCGTCAGGATCCCGTGAGGGGAGCCTCCGGCGTTGGCTCCCAGCGCGCGCATGCCGCCCACCAGGACGGTCATCTCGGGCGCGGTCAGCGTCAAGAACAGCGCCCGGTCGACGAGCAGCTTCTCGGGCGGGAGCTTCTCCCCCGCCCGAAGGTAATTCCGGAACCCGTCGGCTCGTGGCTCGAGCACGGCGAAGGACGCCACGTCCGTCTCCTCTTGCGATGCGTCGGTTCGCCCCGGGGCGAAGGGGACGACGACGTCGTGCCCGGCCCTCCTCGCCGCCTGCTCGACCGCCGCGCAGCCGCCCAGGACGACCAGATCGGCGATCGAGACGGACTTCTTGTTCGAAGAGCCGTTGAAGCCCTCCTGGATCCCTTCGAGCACCGAGAGCACCTTGGCCAGCTCGGCCGGATCGTTGGCCGCCCAGCTGCGTTGCGGCTCGAGTCGGACCCGGCCGCCGTTGGCGCCGCCCCGCTTGTCGGTTCCCCGGAAGCTGGCGGCCGCGGCCCACGCAGCCAGCACGAGCTGGGAGGCGGGCAGCCCGGAGGCGAGGATCGCCTGCTTCAGCGAGGCGACGTCGGCGTCGTCGACCAGCTCGTGGTCGACGGGAGGCACGGGGTCCTGCCAGCGCTGGGGCTCGGGGACGAGCGGGCCGCGGCAGCGCGAGTGGGGGCCCATGTCCCGGTGGAGCAGCTTGTACCAGGCCTTGGCGAAGGCATGGGCCAGCAGGTCGGGGCGCTCGTGGAAGCGCCTGGCGATCGGCTCGTAGACCGGGTCGGCCCTGAGCGCGATGTCGGTCGTCAGCATCATCGGCGCGTGGCGCACGCCCGGATCGTGGGCATCGGGCACGGCGCCTTGCGCGCGGGGGTCGACGGGCGTCCACTGCTTCGCCCCTGCAGGGCTCGTCGTCAGCTCCCAGTCGTAGCCGAACAGGTGGTCCAAGAACCCGTTGTCCCAGGCCGTCGGCTCGTCGGTCCACGCACCTTCGAGCCCGCTGGTCCAGGTGTCCGGGCCGTTGCCCGCACCCGCGTCGTTCTTCCACCCGAGCCCCTGCTGCTCGAGCGGGGCGGCTTCGGGCTCGGGCCCGATGTGCTCGGCGGTCACCGCCCCGTGGGCCTTGCCGAACGTGTGGCCGCCCACGATCAAAGCGACCGTCTCCTCGTCGTCCATCGCCATGCGGGCGAAGGTCTGGCGGACGTACTTGGCGGCCAGGAGCGGGTCGGGGTTCCCCCCGGGGCCCTCGGGGTTGACGTAGATGAGGCCCATGTGATCGGCGGCGTAGGGGCCGAGCATGTCGCCGGCTGCGTCGTGTCGCTCGTCGCCGAGCCAGGCGTGCTCCACGCCCCAGTCGATCTCTTCGGGCTCCCAGATGTCGGGGCGCCCGAAGCCGAACCCCAGCGTCTCGAGGCCCATCGCCTCGACGGCGCAGTTCCCTGCGAACATGATGAGGTCGGCCCACGAGAGCGTCCGCCCGTACCTCTGCTTGACCCCCAGGAGCAGCCGGCGTGCCTTGTCGAGGCTGGCGTTGTCGGGCCAGCTGTTGAGCGGAGCGAAACGCTGCGCCCCGGTGCCGCCGCCCCCCCGCCCGTCGGTGATGCGGTAGGTGCCCGCCGCGTGCCAGGCCATCCGGATGAACAAGGGGCCGTAGTGCCCGTAGTCCGCCGGCCACCACTCCTGGGAGGTGGTCATCACCTCGACGAGGTCGCGCCGGAGCGCCTCGACGTCGAGACGCCTGACCTCCTTCGCGTAGTCGAAGTCCTGCCCGAAAGGATCCGACTGGAGCGGATGGGCGTGGAGCACGTTGACGTTCAGGCGGTTCGGCCACCATTCGTCGTTGGTCGTGGGCCTCGCCATCTCGCTGGGCGGGCCTTCGCGCTGGGGCATCCTCTGACCTCCTCGTGGCGCCGAAGGGCCTCAGTTGGGCGCCTTCTGAAGTTAGACATCTTCTAATACAGGACTCGGGATACGTCAAGAGCTATTCTCTTGAAATGGCCCCGACGGACCTTCTCAGCCGGCTCCGCGCCCGGCACTGGCGGCTGAGCGCCCAACGCCGCGCCGTGGCCGAGGTGCTCGCGGGCGACCACGTCCACCTCACCGCCGAACAGGTCCACGACCTCGCGCGCGAGCGGCTCCCCGAGATCAGCAGGGCCACCGTCTACAACACCTTGAACGAGCTCGTCGCCATGGGCGAGCTGGCGATCGTCGACGTCGTGGACGGCCCCAAGCGCTACGACCCCAACGTCACCGCGCACCACGACCACCTGGTGTGCGAAGGGTGCCACGCCATTCGAGACGTGCCACGCTCGACGCCGCCGCCGCGGGTCTCCGGCTCCGCCGCAGGCGGCTTCCTCCTCACGGGCGTGGAGGTCACCTATCGGGGGCTGTGCCCCGAGTGCGCCCGGCGCCACGGACTGCCCGCGGCACACGCCACGCGGGACCGGTGAGCTCGACGGCCGGCCGGCACTTCGCCGTCGCTGGTGGAGACCGCTCCGTCGCTCCGGGGCTGGCCGCGGCTGGTCGTGGGGCTGGTCGTGGGGCTGGTCGTGGAGCTGGTCGAGGGGCTAGTCGAGCCTCTCGACGAGGTCAACATCGCCAGGCTGGCGGTGGGGCAGCTCGGTGGCTGGAATGCGGCCGAGCCGGCCCGCCTGGTAGTCCTCGAGCGCCTGGGCGATCTCGGCCCGGGTGTTCATGACGAACGGGCCGTAGTGCACGACGGGCTCGCGAATCGGCCGTCCGCCGAGGACGAGGAGCTCGAGGTTCGGGTGCCGGCTC
>DAHWOV010000056.1:0-2752 GCA_027339205.1 Acidimicrobiaceae bacterium
GGGTGGCGGGGCGGCCAGATCGCGGTCGTGGCGGCCGGGGTGATGGTGGCGATCGTCGTGCTGCGCCGGCGGCCGACGCTCCCGGCGATCGCGATCGCGCTGGTGGCGGTCGCCGCGTGCGTCGCGGCGGCGTGGTGGCCCATCGCCGGCCGCACGGCCGAGCAGTGGCTTCCGACCGTGGTGCGCTGGGGGGCCTCGGGGACCGCGGGCGGTCGTCGATGGCGCGCCGGGATCGAGAAGAAGGGCCACTGCATCGGTCCCGACGGCACTTCGTGCCACGCGGACGGGCTCGCCAGGGACCGGCTCTCTCCACCTTCCGGTCCGGCACGCGGTCGCCGGGGGGTGTTCACAGGGTTGCGGGTCCTCGGGTTCGACCCCGGGGACGGGCAGGACACGGCTGGCATCGTCTACGACGAGCGCTCGAGGACCTACACCGCGGTGCTGGAGCTTCTCGGGCACAGCTTCGCGCTCCTCTCGGGCGAGGAGAAGGAGCGACGGGTGGCGTCGTGGGCGTCGGTCCTGAGCTCGCTCGCCCGTGACCGCTCGGTGGTGCATCGCGTGCAGTGGCTGGCTGCCACGGTCCCCGACGACGGCGCCGCGGTGCGCGACCACCTCTCGGCGCACGCCGCCATGCCCGAGGACGCCGCGGCCCGTCGTTCCTACGCCTCACTGCTCCGGGGCGCCGGGGGGGAGACGTGCCGCCACGACGTGCACCTCGCGGTCCAGCTGCGTGCGACGGGGAGCGCCGCACGTGCCATGCGGTCGATGGGAGGCGGCGCGCGTGCGGCGTGCGTGCTGCTCTCCCGCGAGGTGGCGTCGTTACGTCGTCAGCTCGCCTCAGCGGACGTCCCGGTGGAGCGAGTCCTCGACGAGCGCGCGCTCGCGGCCTTGGTCCGTCGCTCGGTCGATGGAGCGGGTGCGCGCGAGCGAGGCTGCCCACCGTGCGGAATCGGGTGGCCGTGGCCGCTCGTCGTGGAGCCCGAGTGGGCGGCGCTGCGCGCCGACGGCAGCTGGCACGCGACCTACTGGATCGCCGAGTGGCCCCGTGTGGACGTCGGTCCGGAGTTCCTGAGCCCCCTGCTCCTCGGCTCGGTCCGCCGCACGGTCGCCGTCGTGATGGAACCGCTCGGCCCCGCACGAGCCGTGCGACAGGCGGAGCGCGCGCGGACCGCCGACGTCGCCGACGCAGAGCTGCGCCGCCGGGGCGGGTTCCTCGCCACGGCGCGGCGGGCCCGAGAGGCCGAGGTCGCCGTCCGGCGAGAGGAGGAGCTGGCGGACGGCCATGCGTCCTTTCGGTTCTCGGGCTACGTCTCGGTGAGCGCGCCGTCTCGCGAGCAGCTGTCCGCGGCGTGCGACTCGACCGAGCATGCGGCATCCCAGTGCCGGCTCGAGCTCCGCCGTCTCTACGGGGACCAGGAGGAAGCGTTCACGTGCACGCTCCCGCTCGCGCGTGGCCTCGGGTGAGCGTCAGGCGCTCGGCGTCCCGGCAGGCGGTGGACCGGGGCGCTCTTCGTCCGAGCCCGTGGGGACCTCGGTGCTCAGGCCCTGCGGCCAGCGGACGAGGGCGAAGAGCTGCCACAGCTTCACGAAGCTCTCCGACGAGACCGGCAGCGAGCTCTTCAGGTGGACGGGCCGGCCTTCGGCGGCGGGCACGGTGATGTGCGCGAACCCCAGGTGCTCGTAGACGTGCAGCGGGCCGGCCAGCTCGGCCGTCCGATGGACCTCGAGCGTCGGGTCCGCCTCGAGGAAGTCGTCGACGGTCCACTCGGCGATGGAGCTCGCGAATCGCTCCGCGTCCTTCACCAGGTCCAGGTTGGCGTGCTCGACCCTTCCGGCCTTGTAGACCCAGCGGGCGACGGCGACCGGTGGGAGCACCATGTGCAGACCGAACATCGGCACCGTCGACATCGGCGCGTCGCCGGTCGGCCGTATGGCCAGCGCGTCGGCGAAGAGGTAGAGGAGCGCCGGCGCCTGTCGAGGTCCGTGGAAGTGCTCAGCGGGCAGGGAGAGGTGCATCCCGAGCACGTGGCCCACGAGCGCCCGCGCACCGTCCAGGCCCGTCGGGACGATCTCGAGCGCGGTCGCCCGCGCCGCGTGCCCCAGCTCCACTGCGGCGTGCTCCTCGCCGTGCTTGCCCGCCGCAGCTTCTCGACGAAGCTCGCCGGTCACCCGCTGGCGTAGGCCGCCAGGGTCTCCGGGCGCAGCCGCAGACGAGGCCGCAGGCGAGGCCGTGGGTGTGGCGGGGGCTGTGCGGACCGGGTCCTCGGCTCCTCCTCCTCCAGCTCGCATCTCGTCGCTCATGCCGCTCCTTCGCCCGCCCCAGGGGGCCCCGCCCCGGAAGGCTCGTCCGGCCATCGCCAGGGGCCACGCCCCGGAAGGCTCGTCCGGCAGCCTCGTCCGGGGAAGCTTCGTCCGGGGAAGCTTCGTCCGGCCATCCGATCGTAGCGATCGGCGGCTCCACCGCGGTGGTCGAGGTCCCGGACGGCTCGACCACCACGTGGCCGGTGGCGACGCTGCTCAGCGCCGGGAGATCCGCCCGGCAGCCGGGGCACCGGCAGCCCCAGAACGCAGGAGCAGGGGACGCCCTCGGAGCCCCGCCAGGCTGAGCGTCCGCTTCGGGTTCCCGATCCCCGCCAGGCTGGACGCGAGCGCCTCCCGGGGCCGGCTGCTGCGGTCGTTCACGAAGGGTCGGGGAAGGGGGATAGAGCGCCTCGGGTAAGAGGGTCGCAGCTGAGAGGGTGTGGACGCCGGT
>DAHWOV010000073.1:0-31362 GCA_027339205.1 Acidimicrobiaceae bacterium
CTGTCGAGAGCCGAGGTGCTCGGGTTCCTCGCAGACCTCGCCGGCGCGCTGGAGGGCTTCGTCGCCCGCATCGAGGACTACGTCGCTGCCACCGGTTTCTCCGGGCGCCATCCCGCCCTGGCACTGGGCCATGGCATCGCCGTCCACCGCGCCAGCCTGAAGTGGGTGCAGGCGACGATGGAGGCACTTGGCGCCTCGGGCGAGGCTGCGACCACGTTGCCGCCGGGACCGGAGCCGGCCGGCACACCACCGCGACCGTGATCCCTGCCCCGCCCCGAGGGCGGCGCAGTTTTTTTTTTGGGGGGGGGTTCGGGTCCAGCTCAGGCCACGGCGCTACGGTAGGTGCGCGTCGCCCAGGCGACAGTGATCGCGCAGACCGGGACGAGCACGGCGAAGGCCTCCCAGGTGGCGGTGGTCGCCAGGTGTCCCTGGGCGAGGCTGCGCGCGACGGCGACGAGGTAGTAGAGCGGGTCGAAGTGCCCGAGGACCCTGAAGGGTCCAATAACCGGATCCTCGGCTTGACCAAACACAATCGCGGCGGTGATCCTGCCGGACCGTGGCTCTCAGTTTCCTGTACCGCCTTGCCCGCCGCACCGTCGAACTGCTCAGGATCCTTCGGATGGGCGACGCCGCCAAGGACGCCGAGATCCTGGTGCTGCGCCATCAACTCAGCGTCCTCCAACGTCAAGTCGCCCGACCCCGGCTCACCTGGTCCGATCGGGCAGTCATCGCCACCCTCGCCAGACTCATCGCGCGGGAGCGCTGGGCGGCGTTCCTTGTCACCCCCAAGACGTTCCTCCGCTGGCATCGCACCCTCGTCCGACGTCGCTCGACCTACCCACACCGACGACCGGGGCGCCCTGCCTTGCCCGACGAAACCATCGAGCTGATCGTGCGTCTCGCCAAGGAGATCCCGCGCTGGGGATACCTGCGGATCGTCGGCGAGCTTCGAAAGCTTGGCGTCACGGTCTCGAAGGGCAGCGTCGCCAACGTGGGGCGACGCCACGACCTGCGGCCAGCGCCTCGGCGGACCGGACCCACCTGGGACGAGTTCCTTCGATCCCAGGCGAAGGGCATCTTGGCCACCGACTTCTTCACCGTCGACACGGTGATGCTGCGCCGCTACTACGTCCTGTTCGTGATCGAGCTCGAACGACGGGTCGTGCACCTCGTGGGCATCACCGCCAACCCCAACGAGGCCTGGGTGAGCCAGGTTGCTCGCAACTTCACCACCGACCTCGAAGAGGCCGGCCCGCAGTGGCGATTCCTGATCCGGGATCGCGACACAAAGTTCACCGCCAGCTTCGACGCCGTGCTGGCCTCGGTCGGCATCGAGGCCATCAAGACCCCAGTGCGCTCGCCGCGAGCGAACGCCTTCGCCGAGCGATTCGTAAGAACCGCACGCACCGAGTGCCTGGACCACCTGCTCGTCTTCTCCAGACGCCACCTCGAAGCCATCCTCGTCGAGTACCTCCGCCACTACAACCAGGCCAGGCCCCACCGATCGCTTAACCTCGACCAGCCAGTCCCCAGGTCAGTGCGGCCGGCCACGGCCCGCAAGATCACCCGCCGTGACGTTCTCGGCGGCACCATCCACGAGTACGACATCGCGGCCTGAGCTTTCATTCCCTCCTTCGTCTGGCTGCCTCGGACCAGTTCTGTCCAGCTCCCAACGACGCAGCCAACAAGGGCTTCCGCTCAGCACAGATCCGCTGGAAACCCGGGCAGCCCGCGCTGTCTTCGCCTTGCCCCGATGCCCGCTTGTCGCCTGGCGTGGACTGGCGACGACCCAGTTGTTGGACCCTTCAAGCACGCACAGGCACGAGCGCCGCGAGCTTCGCATGACAGCTGGGACCCGTCCTGAACACCGAGCACCTCGCCACGGCGACCGCCGACGTCGCCGCAGACGGCAACTTCGGCCGATGCCTTCCTCATGACTGCACCGGAGTCATGACTGCACCCGAGTTCCGCCCCGCGAGTGAGCCCCGATCCAATAGCCAAGCCGGTGGCAGGACCGGGCGATCACTCCTCGAGCACCCGGAATCAGTAGCGCGCCTCGACCAGCGAGACGTACAGCCCGTCAGGGTCCTCGAAGTACACGTAGCGCCACTCGCCGACGCCGACGTCCACGAGTTGCGGCTCGTCGTGGAACTGCACGCCGGCCTCCCTGAGCCGCGCGTACGCCCGGTCCAGATTGGACACCCCGATGGCGAACTCCATCGGGCCGCAGTGGCCCCATTGCCCCCGCCGATCGAGGGTCTCGGGGTGCAGCCGCACGGGCTCGATGCCGGCCCCTTGCCCCGGCAGGGCGAGGATCATGTGCTGGCGCGGCATCTCCCTCGGGTACCACGGGCGCATCGGCTCGAAGTACCCGTCGCTCTCCAGAACGAGATGGACGAACCCGAGGCTCCCGTAGAATTCGCGGGTCGCGGTCATGTCGGCGACACCGAAGGCCACGTGGTTCACCCCCTCAAGCCGCGGCTCGCCGGGAAGCGCCCGCCGCAGCCCGGTCCACTCGAGTACCTCTACCTTGCCGCCCCCGGGGTCCGCCACGTAGGAGAGGTCCACGTCCACGCCGAACGGGGTCACCTGCGCGCTGACCGGCGCCATCAGCTCCGTGCAGCCGCGTGCTTCGACGAGCTGCCTGTGGACGGCAGCCACGTCCCGAGCGTGGACGCAGACCTCGCAGATGCCGAGCTCCCCCCATCCCGCGTCGCCGGGGATTGGCGGGGTGCCGTCCTCCTCGAGGACCTGGACAAGTTTGATCCGACCCGGCCCGAGCGACGTGACAAAGCGGCTCGCGAGCATGGCCACACGCGCCCGGGTGCGCCTACGCTGGGTCAGCTCCTCGAGGCCCGGAAGCTCGCCGGTGTAGTCGAAGAGCACCCGCGAGAACCCGAGCGACGCCGAGAACCACTCCAAGGCCGCGTCCATGTCGACCACCCCGACGCCGACGTGGTCGACCCCCCTGAAGAGCTCCCTGGCCCGCTCGTCGACGAGCACGCTCATCGGGGCAGCAGCCCTGCGCCGGTGAGCGCCGCCCGGATCTCGACGAGCGCCGCCGGGTCGGTGACGGGGAGCCGGGGCGGGCGCACGGTACCGCCAGGCTGGCCGAGCATCGCCATCGCGGCCTTCAGCTCGCTCTGGTAGGCGCCGTGGACACCTGCCCAGCCTCCGGGGAGCCACAGCTCGGGGAACAGGGCCTCGGTGCGGCGGACGTGGTCCTCGCAGGGCGCGAGGTCCCCGCGCCAGAAGTCCTCCCAGAAAGCGGCGTCGGCCGCTCCGAAGAGGCTCCCGCCACCGATGAAGCCATCGCCCCCGCTCGTGCGCAGCACGTCGAGGCCCTTCGACGTCATGAACGGGCCGAAGACGCGCGCGTCGCCGACGACCCTGCGGGCCGTCTCGTAGAACTGCTCCGCGTCGGGCGTGCTGTCCTTCACCGCCACGACGTGGTCGATCGCCACGATGCGCTCGAAGAGGTCCGGGCCGATGTCGACGCTCGTACCGTGCGGCCAGTTGTAGACGAGCAGCGGAGCGTCAAGCCCGTCGGAGACGTCCCGGTAGTACTGGACGATCTCCTCGGGGAACGGCTTCGAGTACGGCGGCGCGCTCGCCTCCACCCCGTCGGCGCCGCAGCTCATGGCATGCCGACCGAAGGCGGCGACTTCCTTCGCGGTGTAGCCGGTGCACCCGATGACCACGGTCATCCGGTTGGCCACCTGCTCGACGGCGGTCTCCGCGACCGACCGGCGCTCTTCTTCGGTCTGGGAGAACCACTCCCCGACCGTGCCGTTCACGAGCACCCCGTGGAACCCACAGCCCACGTAGTGCTCCAGGAGCGCGCGCAGGGCTTCAAAGTCCACGCGCTCCCCCCCCTCGGTGAAGGGCGTGGGGCATGATGGCCAGTACCCCTTCCACTCGACGTCGTCACGGTTCAACGTTCCTCCTCTCACGACGGGCCACCTTGCCGAGCGCCCCCTCTGGCAAGCGTGGGCGCGCGGTCGGGGCTGTACTCGGACGGCAAGGTCGCAGAGGTCCCGGTCATCTGCCCGGCGAGAAGGCTCGCCATGAGCGGGCCGAGCGTGAACCCGGTTGGCACCACGCAGGTGAAGTAGCCGGGCACGCGCGCCGACTCCCCTACCACGGGCAGGAGGTCCTTGCTCGCAGCCCAGACGCCGGCCCACGTGTGGATCACCCGGACGTCGGCGAGCGCAGGCACGACGCGGCGCGCGACCGCCGCGTTGCCCGCGACCGAGCTCCAGCGGACAGACGGGCGCGCGGGCCAGGGTTCCGCGCGCGCCGGCCAGCCACCGCCGACGATGAACGTGCCGTTCGAGGATTGCTTCAGGGTGAGGCGCCTGCCGATGTGCTGGATCAGCGGCACGAGCAGCCGGTCGCGAGGCTCCGTAACGTTCATGTGCAGCCCCTCGGCGCGAAGCGGGAGCTCGAACCCGTTGCCCCGGGCGAGCTCGTGTGCCCAAGCCCCTGCCGCGTTGACCACACGGTGAGCGCGTACCTTGCCGCGGGCGTGGTGCACGGCGAAGCGCGCCGCCCCGGCGTCCTCCAGCTGCTCGATCCGCTCGACCGGCGCGTACGTGCGTACAGCGGCACCCGCTTCGAAAGCGCGTGCCGCGAACGCCGGCGCGGCAAGGAGGGGATTGGCGTAGCCTTCGGTCGCGCAGTAGCTGGCTCCGGCCAGGTCTTCGGCGAGGTACGGCGCAAAGTTGCGCAGCTCCGCGCCCGTCAGCACCTCGGTGTCGAGGCCCCCGTCGCGCTCGATGCGCTGCTTGGTGACGAGGATCTGGAGCTGCTCCGGGGTCTCGGCGACCATGAGGCCGCCCGTCACGTGGACCCCGAGGTCCGCACGAAGCTCGCGTTCGAGGTCTCGCCACATGGCCGCGGCGCGCACGAGCAAGCGCACGTCGGCGAGCAGGCGATCGCGGTCTGCGTCTGCGCCCGCGCCGGTCAGCTGGTGGATGGCGATCTGGAAGTGGAAGCTCCCTGCGTTCGTGCCCGACGCCTCGCGATTCAGCTCGGCGCGCTAGAGCACTGCGAGCTCCACCCCTTGGGTGGCGAGGAAGTAGGCGAGGGCACACCCGGCGAGGCCGCCGCCGACGATCACGACGTCGGTGTCCGTCGGGACCTCACCGGAGAGGTCCGAGCGCCGCGGGAGGAGGACGCCGGCACCCGGCTCGCGAGCGGCGTCAACGCAAGTGCCGCTTTCGGCGGACGCCCGCTCATCCACCGACGAACAACCCCCGGTCGGGCACAGTGTCGTCGGCGAGCACGCCGATCGCGGCGGGACGGACGGGCGGCCTTGGCGTGGTCCCCGCCAGGGCCGCGAGCTGCCCGCCGGACAGGCGCGGAACAGGGCGTCGCGCCTCGTTCGCCCCGTCGAGCAGACTGCCGGCCTCGCTCGCCGCCCCCGTCCGACGGGCGAGGACCGCGCCAATCTGGGGCTGGCAACTTCGCCCCTGGCAGAGCCCCATTCCGGCGCGGGTGTAGCTCTTCAGCGCGTCGGTGTCGACGGTAGCCTCCATGGCCTCTTCGAGGCGGGCAAGGGTGACTTCCTCGCAGCGGCATACGACCGTCTCAGGGGTCGCAAGCTCGTAGATGCCAGGGCCTACCGCGTACAGCGGCAGGAGCGCCCGGCGGAAGCGTTCTTTCGCCGCGAGCTGGCGACGCACCGGACGCGCGAGCCGCGCCGCCCTGGCACGGCTGACGGCGCCTAGGTCCGCAGCCGCACCCAGGGCGGCCAGGCGGGCCTGAGCCATGGCCACCAGTGCGCCGCGCACCCCGGTGCCGTCCCCAGCGGCCAGCACGCCCTCGACGTTCGTCCGCTGCCAGGCGTCGACCTCGACGACGAGGCCGCCCAGGTTCTCGTCGTAGCCGAACTGACAACCGGCGAGGCGCAGTAGCTCCGTGGAGGGGACGAAGCCGTAGCCCACGCACAGCGTGTCGACCTCGAGGCGCTCCTCCGAGTCGGGGATCGCTCGCCAGTCCGCGTCGGCGGCGGCATGGACGACGGCCTCCACCCGGTCTTCGCCCTCGGCTCGAACGACGATGCGCCCATAGCGCAGCGGTACGCGCGCCCCAAGCAGCCGCGCGCGGTAGGTGAGGGCATCCCGCAACAACGCCGCGTTCCCCCACCCCGCGACGACAAGACGCGCCACCGTGGGCGCCCGCGGCGCGGGGCCTGCCTCCAGCGCGAGGACCACGTTCACCCCCAGGTGGCGGAGTTGCGCTGGGAACGCCAGCGCGAGCGGACCACTCCCTGCGAAGGCGACGCGGGTTCCCGGCGCAACCCGGGAGGCCTTGACCAGCGCCTGCGCGCCGCCGGCGGTGACGACGCCTGGAAGGGTCCACCCCGGGAACGGAACGGGCCGGTCGCTCGCACCCGGAGCCACGAGGACCCGGCGCGCTCGCAGGAGCGTCACGTGCTCGTCGCCCTCAGTGAGGCAGACCGCTGTCGTCCCTCGCAGCGACAGCACGGCGGTCCGGGCACGCAGCTCGACACCCGCGCCGCGCGCAGCTTCGACCAAAGCGACGCCCGCCCAATAGTCGCGACCGACACGCCGTGGGTCGCGCACAACGAAACCCGGACCGGGCTGCCGATAGATCTGGCCACCGAACGTCGCCCGCTCGTCTACGAGCAGGACCGTCAACCCGTGGCGCGCTGCTAGCTCTGCTGCGACGAGACCCGCCGGTCCCCCGCCAACGACGAGCAGGCCAACCTCCTCCTCGCGACGCCCGTTCACCGGGCGCCGCGAGGAGGCATGAGGCAGTGCACACGCAAGATCGATGTCAGGGGCACCTGGGCATCGGCGGCAAGGGTGCGCTCTCGGTCTTCTTGTACGCCGAAGCCATCCACCCCGACTTCTGGATGCCGCAAATCCACTTGTTGAGATAGCGCACAAGTGCGCCGTTGCCCTTCTGCACGGCGTAAGAGCCGTACTGGATTGTCAGCGGCTTCTTGAAGGGCTCCGCCTTCAACTTGCGCGGGTTCGACTTCTGGAACTCGCCGAGGAGATAGCTCTCGATCATAACGGCGTTGGCACGGTGGGTTGCGACTTGCAGCAGCGCTGCTGTGTCTCCCGAGTACCCGACGACCTTCGCTTTCGGAAAGAGCTTCTTCGCAAGCTGTGTATCCGTCGATCCCTCCAGGGCCGTGATCGTGATTGTCGGCTTGTTCCACGCTGCGATCGTGGCGGGCGTCTTCGATGTCACCGGGACGCCCAGTATCAATTCGTAGGGTACGTAGGCACGACTGAACGACACGGACTTCTCACGTGCGGGCGTTGGCGAGAGCCCGACGGAGACCAGGTCGAACTTCTTGGCTTCGAGGCCTGGGATCAACCCTGTGAAGCCGAGATTGCTGATGTCGAGCTTCACGTGCATTGTATGGGCCAGCCTGTCCAGCAGTGCGACGTCGTAGCCTGCAGGCTTTCCCTTCTTGTTCAGGTACATCTCGGGCTTGAATGAGAGGTCCATCCCGACAGTCAGCGTTCCCGGATTGATCAAGTGGTACGGATTCGCCGCTGCACGGTGTTTTACGCCAGTCGCCGCGCCTGAAGCACCCCCACCCACGACGCTTATCATTGCCACTACCATCGCGATTGCGCCGAGAACGGTCCCCGCGCGCACCGTAGTCGCCCCCATCGAGGTCGCCCTCTTCGTTCGATTCCTCACCATGCCTCCTGTTGGTCTTTAATTACCCTTCGCATGTCGCGATCAACCACCCGAGAACACTTCATACGGCCGACCCTTGGCCGGAGACGGACGCCGCGCCGGTGACCGCAGTCCCTCTCGCGGCGATGAGGGCGATCCGTTGGCGCTTGCGCGCCATGACCCATCCCGCGATGCCACCCGTCGCCGGCTTCGAGAGGCTCCGTTCGAAGAGCCGGAACGCGAAGTCCAGCAAGAAGGCAATCGCGACGTAGATGGCCGCTGCTGCCGTGTAGAGGACGAACGGTTGGAAGGTCGTCGCCTCGATGTTCTCGGTGACATGGATCACTTCTAGCAGGCCTATCACAGAGAAGACAGAAGTTGTCTTCACCATGCCGATGAACATGCTGCCGACATTGGGTATGGCAATCTTGATCGCTTGCGGGAGCACCACGTGAACGAATACGCGCGCACGGTGAAGACCCACAGCCATGCCTGCTTCACGCTGTCCGCGCGGTATGGCTTCGAGCGCCGATCGGAAGATCTCCGCGAGGAAGGCTCCGTAGAGCAGGACCAGCGCAACCACTCCTGCCTCGAACACTGAAAGGTTGATTCCGAGGAGAAGCGACCACCCGAAGTACACCCAGAGCACGCTGACAAGGGCCGGCACGCCACGGAACACATTGATCCACAGCGCGGCAAGGGACGAAACCGGTCGTCTGGACATTCGTCCGACAGCGAGCGCGAGGCCGACGACGATGGAGATGAGCAGCCCCACGGCCGCGACCTCCAGTGCGGTGGCCATCCCGCCGACTAGCTCACCGCGGTACTGCCAGATGATGCTCCAGTCGAAGACCGTCGCGGTCATGATGCGCAGCCGCCCGTCACAACACCGATCCGATGAACTCACGCGCGCGAGCATTCGTGCACTCGTCGAAGAAGCCCCGCGGACCGAACTCGACGATTTCCCCGTCTTCCATGAAGACGTTCATGTCGCCGATCTCACGCGCGAAGTTCAGCTCATGAGTGACGATCACCATCGTCATACCCGATTCGGCGAGCTTGCGCATCACCCCGAGGACCTCGCCGACCAGTTCGGGGTCGAGCGCGGAGGTGGGCTCGTCGAAGAGCATCACTTTCGGGTCGAGACTGACCGCCCGCGCGATCGCCACCCTCTGCTGCTGGCCCCCCGACAGCTGTGACGGATAGTGCGCGGCCCAACGAAGGAGCCCGACGCTCTCGAGCGCCTCGGCGGCGCGCTCGTCGGCCGCCGACCGGCTCAGCCGCTTGACCCGGCGCAGCGCGAGCGTCACGTTCTCCAACGCGCTCAGGTGAGGAAAAAGGTTGAACTGCTGGAAGACCATGCCCACCCGTCGCCGGAGCTCCAGCGGGTTCCCCCGTTCGGCCTTGGGACATGGAGCCGGGCCATACTCGACGCCGAGCACTCGCAGGGAGCCCTCATCGGGCTGCTCGAGGAGGTTGATGGTCCTGAGGAGGGTCGACTTTCCCGAGCCAGACGGCCCGAAGATGACGACGTGCTCGCCCGCATGGACCGTCACGTCGACTCCGTGGAGGACCTCCACCGATCCAAAGGACTTACGGATGCCCTGAAGCTCGACGACGACGTGCTCCCCCTCCGGCAGCGCCGATTGCCCCTCGTCGACAGGGGTCGCGACGCTCGCAGGGCCGGAATTGCCAGGCGAGTGCTCCGAGATGAGCGTTGGCGCAGGAGCTGCACTCATCATCTCTCGAGGTGCCGCTCCCGCCACGACGCCGACGTCCCCTCGCCGCCACGTCGCGTCCTCGTGGGCGTGGTCGCGCGCCTCATCGGTCCCGCCCACATTTCGCCGTCCAAACTCCCGTGGAATCGTCATCGCAGCTACACGGGCCGGTGGGACTCGACTCCAATCGACAACCCCCTGACTCGTCCTCGCCGTCTCAACATACGCTGTGCGATATACGAGCGGATGTGCGGAAAGGAGCGGATGGCAAATTATTCGGTCAGCGCTCCAGCATGTCAAGGTAGCCACCGTTGGCAAGGACGACCCCAACCACCAAGGTGCCGTCCGAGTTTCAGTTTGGACGGGTTGCCGGTCCAGCGGGGGACGTCCCGAGGATCCGGCAGGCGAGCTCGCAAGCTGCCCAGCCGTCGACGAGGTGGCCAATCGAGATGCCCGGCTTCGCCGACCCTTGATACGTCAGTGGTAGTCGATCGAGTGCTTGAGCATGAACGCTGTCTCCCCCCACCTGTGCATGATCTTCCGGTACGCACCGGTCTTGATCAAGACGTTGACCGCGCCCGCGATAACTGCACCCAACTTTCCCTTCGTGACACCTGCACCTTCAGGCTGGGGCTTGAGGTCGAACGGCTCCAGCACCAGCTTATGAGTCTGGTGAATGATGTAGGCGATCCCTGTCGCGGTGCTGGAATAGAGCTGGTCCCTGCCGTCCTCCACCGCCAGCTCGGCTGCCGCCTCTGACGGGAAGGTGTGGACGGACAGCGCGGTCTTGCCGGCTTTCGTGCACTGCGAGGAGATGCTGTTCATGTATGTGATGTACGCAGACGCCTCGATCACCGCGACGGAATCGCCGCAGAGGTCGAGCGCGTTCTTGACCGTCGTGACTCTGCTTCCGGGCTTCGCCGCGAAACCGGTTCCGACTGCGTAGATGGAAACGATGTTGATCACCTTGACCCGTGCAGGCGTAACAATGAACGAGGTGAACGAGGTGTTGAACCGGCCGTCTTGAAGGCTGGGGATGAACGTTGTGAACGCGCCCGACGCAGTTGCGTGCCAGGCGAGCCCGAGCACTGCGGCAACAGCCCGGCCCATGTCGACCTCCTGGCCCTGCAGCGCTCCGCCGCTCACGAACTCGTCGGGCGGTGTGTCGTTGTAAGAGATGTCCTTGAGCCCGGTCTTCCTCACTGTTGCGGGGACCTGCTTCGCCAACGCCTGGTCGACGTAGATCTTCGCCCCGTCGATCGTGAGCGCCGGCCTCCCCGCGTGCCGCGAGCTCGGCGCGCCGCTCACCGCGCTCACTGGAACTGAGATGCCCAGCGCGACCGCGACCGCCACCGCGATCAGCGCCCGGGAGCGTACACCCACGAGGCGCCACCTCCCCTGGCGGCGGCACGAGGACCTGAGCAAGCTCAGTGTCGCGTGGTTCGAACGCTTCCTCAAAGCACGGTGCCTGTTGCTCACGTGTCCCCCCTCGAAGTACGCGCCAACTCGTCGCAGACCGCGTGCGCCGCTGGTCGCGGAGCGCTCGCGCCCCGCGCACCGTACCGCAGCCAACGCTGTTCGTCAAGCAGCGAGATGTTCGTATGCCGAGCAGGTGGGCTCCCGCGCCACCAAACAGACGAGCCCCGGACGAACGTCGCCAGACGACGCGCGCTCATCGCCGTCCCGTCCTCACCCCTTCACGTCGTTCCCTCCGCGCCGGCGCGGGTGACCGGAGCGGTGATGCGCGCCAGGAACTGGCGAGTCCTCACGTGGCTCGGGTTCACGAGGACGTCGTTCGGTGGTCCCGACTCGACGATCACTCCCTCGTCCATGAAGATCACCCGGTGGCTGACCTCCCTAGCGAACCCCATCTCGTGGGTGACCACGATCATCGTCGTCCCGTCGATCGCGAGTGCCTGTATGACCTGGAGGACTTCGCCGACGATCTCCGGGTCGAGAGCCGAGGTCGGCTCGTCGAAGAGCATCAGCTTCGGACGCATCGCGAGCGCCCGTGCGATCGCGACGCGCTGCTGCTGCCCCCCTGAGAGCTGCGCAGGATAGCAGTGCGCCTTGTGGGCCAAGCCGACCCGGTCAAGCAGGGCCGTTGCGAGCTTCTCCACTTCGGCGCGCGGCTCCTTCTTCACCATGATCGGAGCTTCAATGACGTTCTGCAGCGCAGTGAGGTGTCCGAACAGGTTGAAGCTCTGGAACACCATGCCGATGTGAACTCGCTGCATTGCCAGCTCGGTGGCGCGCAGGCCGACGAGCCGTCCCCCCTCGACTCGATGGCCCATCATCTCGCCATCCACATAGATCGTCCCCGCCGTCGGCTCTTCGAGGAAGTTGATGCAGCGAAGCAACGTGCTCTTCCCCGATCCCGAGGGCCCGATAACGCAAAGCACCTCTCCGGCATGGACGTCGAAGCTGACGCCCCGCAGCACTTCGGTCTGGCCGAAGCGCTTGTGGAGGTTGTCGATGCGGAGGATCGGCTCGTCGTCAGCCGGCCTGCCGGTCACCGTCCTCTCCCCACCTCTGCGCGCGGAGCCTCAGACAGCTGGCAGTTCTCATCCGACGCGTGCCGGGCTGTCGAAAAGTCGCTCACGAGAGGATCTGATCGAACTGCCGCGCACGCATCCGCTCCATGAAGCTCGCGGACCGTTTCCTCGATT
Source organism: Acidimicrobiaceae bacterium (assembly GCA_027339205.1). GTDB lineage: Bacteria > Actinomycetota > Acidimicrobiia > Acidimicrobiales > RAAP-2 > JAJYVT01. Next base: position 12,056 of record DAHWOV010000073.1, read on the forward strand.
CGCCACGTCCGAAGTGGCGTTCCACGAAGTGCTGGCCGACCGAGAGGACGGTCGTGACGACCAAGTACCAGAGACAGGCGACGACGAGGAGGGGGATCGTCTGGAACGTCCTCGCATAGACGAGCTGCACGGAGTAGAGGAGCTCGGGGAGCGAGATGACGCTGACCAGGCTCGTGCCCTTCAGCATGCTGATCGTCTGGTTGCCCGTTGGCGGGATGATGAACCTCATCGCCTGCGGAAACACGATTCGCCGAAATGCCAGTCGCTTGGTCATCCCCAATGCGGTCGCGGCCTCGGTCTGTCGAGCGTCGACGGACATGATGCCCGCCCGCACTATCTCGGACATGTAGGCAGCCTCGTTCAGACCGAGGCCGAGCGTCGCCGCGACGAGCGTCGTGACAAGGGCGTTGGTGCTGCCACTGATGAGGGTCGGGCCGAAGGGGACGCCGATCGAAATCCGCGGGACGAATGCCGCGATGTTGTACCAGAACAGGATCTGGACGAGGAGGGGCGTCCCGCGGAAGAACCAGATGTACGCCGTCGCGGCGAGCGACAGGACGGCGCTCTTCGACAGCCGCATGAGCGCCAGGACGGTTCCTCCCACGATGCCGATGGTCATCGCCAGCGCCGTGAGGTAAAGGGTGCGGACCAGGCCGGCGAGGATCCCGCCGTTCACGAACCAGTGACCGACCACTCCCCACTGAAGGCTGCTCGAGGTGGCGAGAAGGTGTCCGAGCATTGCGAGCAGGACGAGCACCACCGCAAGGAGCGTCCAGCGTGCCGGCTTGCGCACGAGACGGGGCAGGTCGCCCCTCCCCGGCAGACGCCACTGCCTCCGGCCGACCGGCCGCTCGAGCGCATTCGCCCCCGGAAGGCGCGCAGCCGATGGCTCCGCCGTCGCCGTGCCGGTGCTCGGGGCAGGCACGTCGGCGCGTGTCGATGCAGAGGGGCCGTTCACGATGCACGTCGCCGGTCTAGAGCTTCCTGACCGAAGGTCGAGGTTGCACGTCCCCCACTTCCGGAGGTCCAGTGATGGACTCTCCGGGCGAAGAGTCAAGGAGCCCACCATCCTCACCGCTGCTCACGGCGTCACCTTCACGAGCGCTTCGCCCGCCCGCCTGACCACGACGCAGCCTGCGAGCGGTCCCACAAGACGATCCTCGAGGAGCTCTGGCGACTCGCCTTTCACCGCCCGCACTTCACCTCCATCGTCCAGCCCCGGTGCGAGGCGGACCCCTGGCTCATCACGTATCCCCACCGTCGGCGCAGCTACGACGACCGCATGCGAGGCCCCACGCCCCATCAGATCCTCGACCACGAAGACCACTAAGAAGGAACCGAACAGCATGACCACCACCCGCAGAACCCTTCGGTCACCTCGACCCTCGGTCCGGAAGATCTAGAGGAGACAGTCGGTTGCCGTCAACGGAGGATGCACGAACGAGGGCCCGACGTGCACCTGGCCCTTGCTTCCCCGGCTCCCCGGGGGATTCGTCCGCTCTGCGAGCGGATGTACGAGACATAGGCGATGGATCATTCTCTGGTCCTCGCGGACCGCCTGTCAAGGCAAGGCTCGGGCGCTCGCGCTGCCACGAGCGCCGCTTCGCTCAGCTCCCGAGCAGCCGTCTCCCCTCGCCGTCGGCGCCGAGGAGCTCGAGGCGCTGAAGCGCGATGGGGACGTTCCCATTGCGCCAGAGAGCATCGTGGAAACGTCGCAGGTCGAAGCCCTTTCCCTGCGCGCGCACCGCGTCGGCCAAGAAGTGCTGCACCTGGCTCTTGCCCACCTGGTAGCTGAGACCCTGGCCGGGGCACGCAGCGAAGAAGGCCACCTCCCCTGCCGCAGTGCCCACGTCCATCGGCACCGAGGCAGCGAGATAGTCGCGCGCCTCGGGAAGCGTCAGGTCCCCGCTGGCAAGCCGCACGTCCACCTCGACACGCAGCGCGCGCAGGCGCATGAATGAAAAGATCGTCTCGCGCGTGGGGGAGGCCTCGGAGAAGTAGCCCGCCTGCAGCATCATCTCCTCGTTGTAGAAGGCGATACCTTCGTTTGCACACGAGTCGTAGTAGCGCCTCCGCAGATGGTTCGGATGACGCCACGAGAGCGCGAGCTGCTGATAGTGGACACCTTCGTGAGCGATCATCGAGCGGGGGTCCCGGGCGTTCGCGGCGAAGAAGTACGGCAGGTCGTCGGTGACGGGTGGAAGGTAACGGGTGCCGTTCTCGTCGAGGCGCGACTCCGAGGTGAGGTCATCGGTGACCCCCAGCCACGAGATCGGCTCAAGGTAGGAGGGCATGGGGGCCATCAGGTAGTGCCCGAGCGTCTCGGGCTGGCTAAGGATGCCGCGCTCTTCGTAGAAGGCCCGGGTGCGCAATTCTTCCTTGGCAGCGCGCACCACGAGGTGCTCGACGTCGCCGAGCGTGCTCGCGGCGGGCTGCGGACGCGTCGCCTCTGCCGCCGACAGCGCGACCGCTCTGGCGTGCTCGAGCCGCGCCAGCCCGAGCAGCTCCGAGGGACCATGCGGCACCAGGGCAACCTCGTGGAGGAACCGGGCGAGACCCCTCTCGCCGATCGGCTGCCACTCGCGCAGGCCGTCGGCACCTGCCGCCAGCCAGTCCCGATAGTTGGCGAGCGCGCCGGCGGCGTCGCTCGACACGCGGGCCAGCTGCCCGCGCGTCCCCGGCGCGAACGCCGGAGCGAGCGCGCCGGCGACCGCCAAGACCTGCTGCTCGATGTGGGCGAGCTCGCCGACAGTCACCGCGGCAAACGGCTCGACCGCCTCGCCCTTCAGGTTCTCACGGGCGATCGCCAGCCCCTCGGGCACCGCCCCGAGCGCCCGCAGCACCCATCGGGCTCGTTCCCCGTGGAGCGGGCGGTGCTCGACGAGCAGGTCGAAGACCACGCCGAGGGTCTGGTCCACGTAGAAGCTCGGCTGGCGGCGCCAGCCCTGAAGGACCTCGAGCTCGAAGCGCACCCGCGCGATCGCGCTCCCGAGGAGCGCATGATCGACCTGGAGCGTTGCCGGCGCCCCGGCCACTTCGATCGCGCGATGCGCGACCTCGAAGGCGTCGAGTCGCTCCCGGTAGCCCGACACGGCGGCCGCGCGCCAGTCGGGAAGCCAGCCCGCGGGCCGCTCGATGCGCGGGATGTCGTCTCGAGAGCGCGGCTGCTGGGTGGCACGCCACGACCAGAAGTCACGACCGAGTTGTTGAAGTCGCCGGTGGAGCTGATCGCGCGCGCCGCTCATCGGGCGGCCCCCCCGTCGGGATCCCCTGCCCTCGCCGGCTCGACGCGGGCGGCGTGCGCCGCGGCCCCACCTGCGCCGGCGGGCTCGGCCGGAGACGGTCCGGCGAGGAGCGGGGTTCGCCGGCGGAACGCCTCGAGCGCCATGAGGGCGGAGTCGCGCCAGAGCACGTGGTCACGCCAGCGCTCCCGGGGCAGGCGAGCCTGCACCGCCGCTGAGACCTGCGCCACCATCTCGTCGGTCCACGGGTCGTGCTGGCCCCGCTCCGCGCCCATCCGCGCGTATGCCGGGCCCATGCGCGCGGCGTGCTCGTCGATGCCACCCTCGGTGTTCAGCTCCACCGTCTCGAAGGGCCCGAGGAACGCCCACCTCCGGCCCAGACCCTCTCGCATCACCGTGTCGACGTCTTGGGGATCGACGACCCCGTCTCGGACGAGGCAGTACGCCTCGCGCAGGACCGCGCCCTGGAGCCGGTTGAACACGAACCCTTCGACCTCCCGACGGAGCACGATGGGGGACATGCCGACCGAGGAGAGCAGCCCGCGGGCCCGCTCGACGGTCGCGGCCGAGGTGAGCGGAGAGGGAACCACCTCGACGACGGGCAGCAGGTAGGGAGGGTTGCCCGGATGCGCCACGAGCACGCGGCTCGGATCGCGCACTGCCGGGGCCAGCGAGGAGGGCGGGATGGCCGACGAGGAGGAGGCGAGCACCGCGTCCGGCGCGGCGAGACCCTCGAGCTCTTCGAACAGCGCGCGCTTCAGGTCGGCGTCCTCCGGGGCGCACTCCTGGACGTACGTCGCGCCACGCACGGCGGAGGGCAGGTCGCCCCCCGGCCTGACCCGCCCGGCGACGTCGCCGGGGTCCTCGTCGAGCAGCCCGCACACGGCGAGGGCGCGCAACCGCCGGATGACGTCGTCGCGCGCCAGCGCCCGGCGGGCGTCGTCGGGCTCGTAGAGCGCGACGACGCGCCCCGCCCGGGCGAACACGATCGACCACGCCACGCCGATGGTCCCTCCGCCGACCACGGCGACCGGCCCCATCACGTGTCTTCCTCAGCTACCCGCACGGTTCGATTATCGTACTCATGACCGCATGCCGAACTCCCAATCCGTGCCCCCGCGCGACTGCCGGACCCGGTCGACCGGGCAACCGCTTGGTGCTCCCTTGCCGCTTGCCGCCCGTGGACGCCGTGCGAGCCCTCCCGCGGTCCGCGGAGTTGGAGGCATGCGCGCCGTGCGGGCAGGATCGAGCCAAGGAGCTGCACGGGTGAGGGGCGCGCGCTGCGGCTCAGCAGCCCGGGCCCGCGCCGACCTGGCGCTCCACCCGCATGCCGTCGGCCACGAGCGTCATGCACGCCCGCGTGTTCGGCACGTCGTCCACGACAACAAGGCATTCGAAGCACACCCCGATCCCGCAGAAGATCCCGCGGCTCGCGCCGGTCACAGTCCGACGGGTCCTCAGCCCCTCTTCGGCGACGAGCACCGCCGCCACGGTCTCCCCCTCGTAGGCCACCGTCGGTCGGCCGTCGACTACAAGGCCGACCTCGCGACCGCGGGCGACCGCGGAGTCCGGAGTGAGCGGGAACCGACCACGCGAGACGAGGGGCACGGCGTCATGGTACCGACCCGTCGGCGAGCTCCCGAGGCCGCGCGCCGCGCATCCGCCGGCTCGTGGGTGGCAACCGGGTGAGCCCGACGCCGTCCCTCCTCGAGGGCAAGGTGGCGCTCGTCACCGGCGGCGCAGCTGGGCTCGGGGCGGCGATCGCCGGGACCTTGGCCGGCGCTGGCGCTCGCGGCGCGGTCGTCGATCTCGTGGAACCGCCCGCCAAGGCGGTTCCCGACGGATGGGCGGCCATCACGGCCGACGTACGTGACGAGGCCTCGATCTCGCGAGCGTTCGCGCAGGTCGGCGCGCTCGCCGGCATCCCCGACGTCGTGGTGGCGAACGCGGGCGTCGTGCCCCGCTGGACCGCCACCGAAGAGATCGACCCCGCGGACTGGGACGCCGTGTTCGCGGTGAACACCCGCGGCGTCATGCTCACGGTGCGCGAGGCCGTGCGGGTCATGCGGCGACGGCGCGCCGGGTCGATCGTGGTTATGTCGTCGCTCAACGGGTGGAAGGGCGATCCGCACATCGCCTCGTACGTGGCGAGCAAGCACGCCGTCGTGGGGCTCGTCCGCTCGGTGGCACTCGACGTTGGGCGCGACAACATCCGCGTGAACGCCGTCGGCCCGGGCCCGGTGCCGACCGACGCGCTCCGCGCCCGGATGGCCTCACGGGCGTCGCGCGGAGAACCTCCGGTCGAAGAGGCGCTGCGTCTCGCAGGCGCTGCGACCGCGCTCGGGAGGGTGGTCACGCCCGAGGAGGTGGCGAGCGCAGCGCTCTTCTTGGCGAGCGACCTCGCGTCTGGGGTGACCGGGCAGCTGATCGCAGTAGACGCAGGGGTCCTCTGAGCGTGCGGCCGAGCGCCCGACCCCACAGAAGCGAGCACCTCGCACGCACACGTCGAGAAAGGGGCCAGCAATGATCGACCTCAGCGGCAAGACCGTCCTTCTCACCGGCGCCTCGCGGGGCATCGGGGCAGCGACTGCAGCGGTCCTCGGGGCGGCCGGAGCCTCCCTCGTGGCCCACTACGGCGAGCACGGAGCCGGCGCCGAGGAGGCGACCCGCGACGTTCCGCCCCAGCGCAAGCTCCTCGTCGAGTCCGACTTCTCCCAGCCCGGCTCGGGCAGGGAGCTGTGGGCAGAGGCCGTGTCGTGGCGCGGCCGCGTGGACGTGCTCGTCCTGAACGCGGCGGTGATGCCGGAGACCCCGATCGACGCGGACGACGCTGACTGGGACGCCACCTGGGCGCAGGTGCTCCAGGTGAACGTCCAAGAGCCTGCGAATCTGATGCGCGAGGCCGTTCGGCACTTCCGCGAGAGCGGCGGAGGAACCATCGTGACCATGTCGAGCTGGGTGGCTGAGCAGGGCTCCGCCATCCCCCAGCTCACCGCCTACGCGGCGAGCAAGGCGGCAGTCCGGGCGATGACCCAGACGGTCGCAAGGGTCCATGCCAAGGACGGCGTGCTCGCCTACGTCATCGCGCCAGGGATCGTCCGGACCCGCATGTCGGAGATCTCCTTCGCGTCGCGCGGCGGTGAGGACGCGGTCAAGGCGATCCTCCCGCTCGGCGACATGGTGCCGCCCACGGAGGTCGCCAACCTGGTGGCCTTCGCCGCGAGCGGGCTTTGCCGCCATCTCTCGGGCGCGACCCTCGACGTCAACGGGGCGGCGTACGTGCGCTGACCGGGCCAGGCACGTGGCGTCCTCTGTCGCCCTTAGCCCTCTTCCCGGGAGCTCCGGGTGGCTTCGGTCGCCGCGCCCGGCCCTCCCGCTCACGGCGTCCCGCGGCGGGCGGCCGCCAGGGCGTAAGGGCGTCAGGCAAGGAGCGAGCGAAGCGCCGGCAGGACCCGCCGCCCGAGGAGCTGGACTCCTTCGTCGTCGCTGAGGCCGTGTGGCGTGCCGAACTCGACTCTCGACGCCCCCGCCTCCACGACCGTCGCCGCCTGCTCGGCCACGTCCTCCGGGGTCCCGGAGAACGCGAAACGCGAGAGGAGCTCGTCGGGAACGAGCGATGCCGCGCGCGCGTGGTCTCCGGCGGCGATGCACCGGTGCAGCTCGCTTAGGAGCTCCTCTCCAACATCGACCGTCGGGTCGAGAGCTGCCACCACGTCGAGGTACATCGCCACGTTCTCGCGGGCGCGCCGTCGAGCTGCCGCGCGGTCGTCGGCGACGACGGTGACCGCCCCGACGACGACTGAGCAGCTGCCTGGGGTCCGGCCGGCGGCGGCTTCCCCCGTCGCGACGCGGCTGCGCAACAGCCGGACCATCGACGGGTTCGACGACCCGCCCAGCTTCACCTCCGCGGCGATCTCTCCCCCGAGGGCGGCCAGGCGCGGTCCCCAGGCTCCGATGAGCAGGGGCACAGGACCGGGCACCCGCAGGCCGCGGAGCTGCGCGCCGGGCGGGAGGCGAAAGCGCGTGCCCGCGACCCCCGAGTCCCGTCCGCACAGCAGTGCGTCGATCACCGTCACTGCCTCCGCCATCGCCGCCGGGACGTCGCGCTGGTCGACTCCGAGCTCCTCGAGCCAGCTGCCGCGGGCGAGGCCGAGGTATGCCCGGCCCTCGGACGCGGCGTCGAGGACGGCGATCTGCGCGGCGATCTCCACCGGGTGGAGGACGAAAGGGTTCAGGCATGCCGGGCCGAGGCGCACGCGCGTCGTCGCGCGCGCCATCGTCACGAGGGCAACGATCGGCGGCTGGTAGTAGAGGTCCCCGTAGACGCTGAGGACGTCGAAGCCGAGCTCCTCAGCGGCCGTCGCAAGGCGTGCGTAGTCGACGAGGGTCTTGTCCGACTGGAAGCCGAGGCCGACAGTGACCTCGGGCGCCACCTCAGGTGAGCTCACCGGCGTCGAGCTCCACTCGCCCGATTCGCTCGATGCGCATGACCAGGCGCTCGTCGGGGTCGGGGCAGACCACCAGGGAGTCCCGCTCGAGCCAGTCCTCAGCGGGAAGAGCGCGCTGTTTCGCAGGCAGCAGGGGGAGCACGGCGGCGAGCGCGTAGATGCAGAAGTGGCGCCCGGCCGGAATCTCCAGGCGGCTGGAGTCCCGCACCACGAAAGAGTCGCCGGGTCGAAGGCCGCAGACGGATCGGCCCTCGACGCGCTCGACAACGACCCTCAGATCGAAGAGCTCCACCTTGTCACCTTCCACCTGCAGCCCGAGTGCTCGACGGCAGCAGTCTCACGGCGCCGCGACGGTCGCCGCGCCCTGCGTCGTCGCCGACTTCCGGAGGACCGGCACGACCTCCCGGCCAATCGTCTTTACAGCCCGAACCGGATCGGGCCCGAGGGGCGGCCCGAAGGAGACGTGCGACGCACCCGCTGCCACAAGGCTCGCGCAGCGTACCGCCACCTGCTCGGGGGTGCCGGCGATGCCGAGCCGGAGCATCGCGGGGAGGATCAGCGAACGGGCAAGACGCCCGTCGCCCGCTGCAAGGGCGGCGGCGGCGGGGGCGAAGTCGGCGGGGCGCAGACCCGCCCGACCGAGCAGGTAGGGGGAGAGATCTTGGCCGTAGAAGGCGAACTTCTCGGCGAGCGCCGCCTCCGCCGCCGCAGGATCCTCGTCGACCGAGACCCACACGCAGGCCGGGAGGTCGAGCTCACCTGGGCTGCGGCCGGCAGTCTCGGCCCCGGCCAGGACCTGCGCGCGGGCGAGCGGGTAGTGCTCCGGCGGGTACAAGAGCGCGAGGGCGCCGTCCGCCAGCTCGCCGGCGAGGCCGAGCATGCGCGGGCCCATCGCGCCGACGTAGAGGGGCACCGGCACGGGAAGCGGGATGGCGAGGCGGGGGCGAGCACCGGGCGCGCCACCGAGCAGCGACCGGCACGTGGCGATGGCCTCACGCGTGCGCTCGAGGGGCGCAGGGCGATCGATTGCGGCGGCGCCCAGCAGCCCCGCTGCGCCGGCACCGATCCCGAGCAGGGCGCGCCCGCCCGAGACCTCCTGGAGCGTCGCGGCGTGCATGGCGAGCTCGACGGGGTGCGCCGAGTACGGGTTCAGGACGCCGGCTCCGAGCCGGATGCGGCTCGTCACCCCTGCCGCCGCGGAGAGCAGGACGGGCGCCGAGCGAAGCAGGAGGTCGTGGGAGACCCACAGCTGGTCGAAGCCCGACTCCTCGGCGGCGACGGCGAGCTCGAGGAAGCGGCTCGGCGGAAGGTCGTTGTTCAACCGGAGGCTCACGCGGATCGCCGCGCCGCCCGCCGCAGCACCTGCCGCGCCGTCGGGTGCGGGGGCACTCACTCGAGCACCTCCGCGTCGGCCTCGACCTCGACAAGGAGCCCCGAACCGACGAGCGCGGCCACGAAGACGAGCGTGTTCGCCGGCGACACGTCGCTGAGCAACTCTCGATGCGCTGCCGCCGCCTGCGACCAGTCGGCGCCCGGAGCCAGATACAGCCGAGTACGCACGATCGATCCCTTGGACCCGCCGAGGCCCTCGACTGCCTCGATCACGCGACCGAGGCAGTCGAGGGCTTGGCCGTAGGTGTCCGGCGGCAAGGGCGTCTCCCTCGCCGTCGTCCCGCTCACGCAGATCCGCGAGCCTCTGCGGACCGCGCGGCTGTAGCCGGCCACTTCCTCGAACGCACCCTTGACGCCCTCATGAAACCGCAGCGTCGAAGCCCCTCCCGGCTCCTCGACGGAGTCTGCGCCGTTCATGCGCGTCGTCTGGGACTTCGGCAGAGGCGGCCCTTGGGATCTCGCCGCCGCGTGCCGATGCCCGAGCAGACGTCTCGGTTCAGCTCGACAACCACACGTTGGTCGGATCGAACTCTTCGATCGCGGGGAGGAACACCGCGTTGTGCACGCGGCTCGAGTGGTAGATCGCGTAGTCGGCCTCTTCGATCGGGTACATGACCGCCTGCTGCATGACGAACTTGTCGGCCTGGTACCACAGCTTGTCGGCCGCCGCCACCGAGCCTGCCGTCACGGCCTCGGAGATGATCTTGTCGAGCGCCTTGTTCGAGTACAGCTCCAGGTTCGCGCCAACCGGAGCTTCCGCCGCGGTGTCGTACACCGAGAAGATGAAATCGAACGCGTTGTCTCCGTACCATGTCGGGAACTCGGCATCCATCGCCATGTCCCAGACTCCGCGCTTGGCGACGCTGGGTGCCAGCAGGTACTTCGTGAAGTATGTGGCCAACGGCACCGCCAGGCCCGACACGGACACGCCGACCTGTGACAGCTCGAACTGGATGGTCTCGAAGATCTTCGTCTGGACCGGGTCACCCGCCATGTAGAGCAACTTGATGTGCAGGTGCCGCGGCTCCAGGACCTTCTTCGCCTTCGTCGGGTTGTACGGATACAAGTTGAAGTTCTTGCCCTTGATTGTTCTGAGGGTCGCGGGCGGAAGCACCTGGGTCATCGGCGGTGCGACCTTTGGCCCGCCGGAGTCCTTGATCAGTGCGTTCCGGTTGATGGCGGTCTCGATCGCTTGGCGCACCTTCAGTGTCTTGAGCGCGCCGCCGTTGTTGGGATCGGCGAAGTTGAAGAGGAGGAACGGTGTCTCTCCACCCGTCGGGTCGAGCTGGAAGTTGGGTGTGCGAGAAGCGACGAGTTGAGGAATGTTCTCCGTCGGCACCTCCGTGGTCCCCCACATCATGTCAGCGTGCGCTGTTCCGGCCTTCAGCTCCTCCAAGGCCGTGCTCGGGGTCACCGTCTCGGTGACGACGATCTTGTTCACGTACGCTTTGCTCAGGGGATCGAGTGAAGCCTTCCACGCCGGGTTCCGGTCGAACACGATGCTCTTGCCGGGATTGTACGACGCCACGCTGTACGGCCCGTCCGAGATCAGGTGGTGAGCGAGCGCCAAGCTCGTCGGCAGGTACTTCTCGTACTCGACCGGCGCCCCGTAGAAGCCTGGGAATCCCGCGGTCATCGCCGGGAAGTAGACGGCCTTGTGCGCCAACTTGAAGGTGACGCGGAGCGGGTTTTTCGCATTGAGGACGATGCCGCTCACACTATGCGAGTTCATGTACCGGCTCATGGCAGACACCGTCGGGGCCACCTTGGCGAACCCCTTGCAGAACGTCGCGAGGCCCACGACGAGTGTCTCGTACTCGGACAATGCCGCAGACGGCTTGTACGGATTGCAGGAGCGCTCGACGCCCCGGAGGATGTCCGCCGCGGTCACCTGGCGAGGGGGCTTCGTGTCCCACATGACCCCCTTGCGGATTGTGAACGTGTAGTCCAATCCTGTGGTGCTCACCGTGGGGACCGCCTTGGCGAGGTCCGGGACGAGTGTGGTCGTCTTCCCCGCCACCGCCGGGTAGCTCATCAGCGGCTGGGTGTACATCCTTAGGGCGAGGTTTGTGACGGTGCCAAAGTCGATGTTCGGGTCCATGTAGTCCACGTCGCCTGTGCCGACCATATACAGGGTCCCACCACGCTTCGCCTGCGACGCGGCCACGGCGTGGTAACGAGCACGAGAGGGCGACGCACCGCTCGACGGGACTTCCAGGGACAGCGCCAGGCCGACGATCGCGAGAGAGGAGCCCAGCGCCACTAGGTGCCGGGCGTTCCTCCGCAGTCGCCTCATGTGCATCGTCGTCACATTCCGCATCTCCATGATCCTTTCAACCACGACAAACACAATCGGGCCGCGGCCCCAGCCGCTGCCAGCGGCACGCGCCGGTGCTCTCGCTCCATCGGTACCTCGATCGGCATGAAAAAAGTTGCACCGTCGGGGAGCCGAACCGGGGAGCACCGGGCGGGCTCCCCTCCGGGACGGGGTCCCGCAGCGACACTGTGATCTGCCGTCTCCCGAGTCAGGACGGCTCTACGCGCGGTCCGCCGGGGCCATCGCTCCTCGAACGTGCCCCCGCACCCACCCTTCCACCGGTGCGATCCACCTCCTGTCAGCCGGTTCCGTTCGCAATTCGAACACTTGGTCGGATATTGTGCCCACACCACCGTGGTGCGTCAAGCTCAGTCGCGTCCGTCTGCGCGTCACCCCTCCAGCCGGCGCGCCGCCGAGGCGCCGGGCGCTGGAGGGACTCCGGCGGCGATGGAAAGCTCGTGCCATGGACAGCCCAGTCACGGACCCGGCTGCAACGGACTCTCTTCGTGAGCTGGCGCGCCAGCTCGCGCAGACCCAGCGCTTCACCCTCGGAGTCCCGCGCCAGTTCACGATCGCAGACGACGGTTCACGGGTCCTCTTCCTGCGGAGCCGCGACGGCCGAGATCGTGCGAGCTGCCTGTGGGCGCTCGACGAAGGCGGTGAGCGTCTCCTCGCCGACCCCTCGGCGCTCGGTGGCGGAGGCGCGTTACCCGAAGACGAGCGGATACGGCGCGAACGAGTCCGCGAGCGCTCGACGGGGATCGGCGCGTACTCCGCGGACCGATCCGCCACGACGTCCGTCTTCAGCCTCGATGGCCGGCTGTGGACCGTCTCCATCGACGGCGGCGTCCGTTGGCTCCCCTCCGCCGGCCCAGCGGTCGACCCGCGCATCGACCCCGGCGCGTCGCGGGTCTCCTACGTCACCGACGGCGCGCTCCACGTGATCGAGCTTTCCGGCGGCACGGACCGCCCCCTCGCATCGCCCGAGGCTCCCGACGTCACCTACGGGCTGCCCGAGCACGTCGCTGCAGAGGAGATGGGCCGGCTGAGAGGGCACTGGTGGTCGCCCGACGGCACGAAGCTGCTCGTCGCCCGCGTCGACAACGGTTCGGTGGAGCGCTGGTGGCTCACCGACCCCTCGGATCCCGGTGCCGAGCCACGGCAGATGCGCTACCCCGTCGCCGGGACGGCGAACGCCGAGGTCTCGCTGTTCGTCTACGACCTCGACGGCACACGCCGGGAGGTGCTCTGGGACCACGAGGCGTTCGAGTACCTCACGACCGCTGCGTGGGACCGGCTCGGGCCGCTCGCAAGCGTCCAGAGCCGGGACCAGCGGACCGTGCGAATCCTCGCTGTCGACCCGGCTAGCGGCGAGACGGCGTGTGTGTGGGAAGGCATTGACAAGCACTGGGTGGACCTCGTCCCGGGCGTGCCGCTGCGCACGGGCTCAGGGCGCCTGGTGGTCGTCTCCGACGTCGGCGGCTCCCGACGCCTGGTGATCGACGGCGAGCTTGTGACCGGAGACGGCCTGCAGGTTCGCGAGGTCGCCGGCGCCGCGGGCGAGGCGGTCTGGTTCGTCGCGTCGACCGAGCCGACGGAGTGCCACGTCTGGCGCTACACGGAAGAAGACGGCGCCACGCGGCTCACCGAGGAACCTGGGCTCCACCGGCTGAGCCTGGGCGGTGACACGGCGGTGCTCGAGTCCTTCACCGAGCACGGCCATCGCTTCGTGATCAGCGGCCCGACGCTCGGAGGGCGACGGATCGCCTGCCTCGAGGAACCGCCGGCCGTCGCGCCCAGGATCTGGTGGCTCTCGGTGGGGCCGCGGCGCCTTCGCACCGCGCTCGTCCTCCCCAGCTCCCACGAGGAAGGCGCCCGTCGGCTCCCCGTTCTCATGTTCCCCTACGCCGGGCCCGCTGTGCAGCGGGTGACGCGCGCACGTCACTGGTACTTCGTCGAAGCCCAGTGGTTCGCCGAGCAGGGCTTCGCCGTGGTGATCGCCGATGGTGCCGGGACCCCGGGCAGAGGACCGGAGTGGGAGCGCGAGGTCTACGGCGACATGCTGACCGCGGTGATCGCGGACCAAATCGCGGCGCTGGAGGGGGCGGCGGAGTCCTGCACGGACCTCGACCTCGGCAAAGTGGCGATCCGCGGGTGGTCGTACGGCGGGCTGCTCGCTCTCGCCTGCGTGCTCCGCCGGCCCGACGTGTTCCACGCCGCAGTGGCAGGCGCCGCCCCCGCCGACGTGCGCATGTCCGACACCTACTGTCTGGAACGCTTCCTCGGGCACCCCGACGAGACGCCCGAGAACTACGTCCGTTGCTCTCCGGTGCTCGAGGCGGCCCGCCTCCGCCGTCCGTTGCTCATCGTCCACGGCCTCGCCGACGACAACGTCGTCGTCGCAGACGCCCTGCGAACGTCGGCAGCGCTGCTCGCTGCGGGCAAGCAGCACGAGCTCCTGCTCATCCCTACCGCGACGCACATGGTGGTCGACCCGCAAGACCACGAGAACCTGTTGCTCCACGAGCTGAGGTTCCTCCACAAGAGCCTCGGTCGCTGAGGGGGGACGGCCGACACCTCACCACCACTGGTCCTCGGCGCGCGGGCGCCTCATGCCGGCGACGCCAAGCGCCGCTCGACCCACCGCTCGACCACCCCGCCCATCGCCGCCAGGGGGAGCGGCCCGGCTCCGAGCACGACGTCGTGGAAGTCACGAAGGGCGAAGCGTCCCCCGAGCCGCTCGGCCGCTTCGCGCCGCAGCCGGATGAGCTCGAGCCGGCCGACCATGAACGCCAGCGCCTGACCTGGATAGACGATGTAGCGGTTCACCTCCGCCTCGATGGTGACCCTGGGAAGAGGCACGTTCGCGCGGAACCAGTCCACCGCCTGCTGTCGGGTCCAACCCATGAGGTGGATCCCCGTATCGACCACCAGTCGGCCGGCGCGCCACATGTCGGCAGTGAGCATGCCGAGCCGGCCGAGGTCGTCGCCATACAGCCCCATCTCGTCCGCCAGCCGCTCGGCATACAGGGCCCAGCCCTCGACGCAGGCGGTGTCGACCAGCACCCGCCGGGGCAGCGACGGCAACTGTTCCTGGGTGATCGTCAGCTGGAAGTGGTGGCCAGGCACAGTCTCGTGGAAGGCGACCGCCTCCGTGTCCGCCCGCGAGCGCTCGTTCGCCCGGGAGGTGTTGAAGAAGCACGTCCCGGGACGTGAGCCGTCGAGCGCAGGCGGCATGTAGTACGGAGGGGCGCTCTCCGCCTCGACGGCCGGCACCGGCTCGATCATGCACGACGTGCCCGGCAGCGTGCCGAACCATCGCGGCGCCGCCTCCTCGGCCCGAGCGAGCGCCGCTCGTGCATCCGTGAGGATCTCTTCGCCGTCCTGGTAGCGCAGCTCGGGATCGGAGCGGAGCCGCTCGAGGACCGCCTCGAGGTCGGTCGTGTGCCAGAGATGTCCTCCGAGCTCGCGGTACTCCTCGTTGATCTGCTCCGCGAGCTCGAGGCCGGTGCGATGGAGGCCTCGTGGTGTCCGCTCGACGGAGGTGTACAAGCGGGCGAGCGCCGCGTACATCTCCTCGCCGTCGGGCAGGCGGGACAGGCCGCAGTGCTCGTCGTCGCGCCCGGCGTCGAGGAGTTCCGACGCAAGCGTCTCTCGATACCGGCCGAGTGCGGGGCGCACCTTGTCGCTCAGCGCGCTCTCGAGGCGCTCGACGAACAACGCGTCGCCCTCGCGCGTGCGGCGCAGGCCCCCCACCTCGTGATCGGACAAGAAGGTGTCGAGCTGGGCGATCGCGGCGTGGACCAGCCGGCGGACCGGGAGCCGGCCGGCGGCCACGCCGTCCCGGTGACGCGCCGCCGCCGTCTCCAAGAACGCGGGCAGCGCCTCGAGCCTGGCGAGGTACGCGTCGGCGTGCGCCCGGGTCGCGAGCGGTGCCTTGGGGAGCATGGCAAGCACCCAGGCCACAGGAGACCCCTGGAAGTCGCTCACTGCAAACTCGACGAGCGGGACGGCCGCCGCGTCCGCTTTGACCGCGGCGCTGCTCCGCACGAGGTCGATCGCCTGGCGCTCGCTCTCGCATGCGTCGGCGTCGTCGATGAGCGCGACGGCATTCGCCACCTCGCGCAGGGTGGCGACCTCTTCCGCCTGGGCCTCTTTGCTCAGGTCCGGGAGGCGGTCGTCGCAGTCGGCGAGCCCGAAGACCAGCTCGTCCATCGGGTGGAAGCGCACCACGACGTCGAAGAGCTTGGACACGAGGTCGTCGGGCGTCACCTCGGCAACTGTAAGTTTCGACCCTCTGCCAGGCAAACGAGCGCCACCGCGCGCGACGCCGACGAAGGTCGCGGGGATGCCTCACGCCGGCGACGCCGAGGGCCGCTCGATCTCGGGGCACAGGGCTGCGTCCGGTCAGTGGAGCCGGACGCGGGGGTCGACGAGGGCGTAGAGCGCGTCGACCACGATGTTGCAGACCACGACCGCTGCCGACGCCACGATGACGATCCCGATGATGACAGGGAGGTCCTGCTCTTGGATCGCATGGACCGCGGTCCACCCCAAGCCGGGGAGGCCGAAGACCTGCTCGGTGATGACGGTTCCGCCGACGAGCGTGCCGACGTCGATGCCGAATTGGGTCATGATCGGCGTGAGCGCAGCCCTCAGCGCGTGGCGGTACACCACCCTGCGCTCGCTCAGGCCTTTCGCCCTCGCCGTGCGGACGTAGTCCTCGCCGAGCACGTCGAGCATCGACGATCGCGTGAGCCGCGTGTACGTGGCGGCCGTGACGAGAGCGAGGGTCAGCCACGGCAGCACCAAGCCTCGGAACCACTCGAGCGGGCTCTGCGTCAGCGGGGTGAACCCCGACCCGGGGAACAAGGCGATCCCATGGATCGTGAGCTGGTAGTAGAGGAACAGTATGAGGAGAACCCCCAGGACGAAGGTGGGCGTCGAGTAGAAGAACAGAGCGAGCGTCGTGAAGAACCGATCACGGAACGACCGCGGGCGCTGCGCCGAGTTCACACCGCTCATCACTCCGAGGAAGAGCCAGAGCGGTGCTGCACCGACGATCAGGGAAAGTGTGATCGGGATCCCCTGCGCGACGATCGACGTCACCGGCTGGTCGTGGAAGTAGTCGTACCCGAGATTGCCGTGGACGAGCCCCCAGAGGAAATGCCCGTACTGCACGTACCAGGGGCGGTCAAGGAGAAGGCGGCGGGCGATCAATGCCACGGTCGCAGGCGGAGCGTCGCGCCCTGCCAGCGCTCGCGCCACATCGGCCGGGCCGGGTCCGATGTAGAAAATGATGAACACGATCACCGTGACGAGCCACATGACCAGAAGGCCGAGGGCCAGGCGTCGAACGAGGAACGTGATCATGGTCTTCGACCGCTACGGCCTGAATCCCGTCGCCCGCGGGTCGATTGCGTCACGCACGCCGTCGCCCACGACGTTGAAGGCGAGGGTCGTGAGGAGGAGCGCGATGCTCGGGAACGCAAGAAACCACCATGCCTGCTGGTAATAGCTCTGCGCCTCGGCGATCATCGCTCCCCAGTCCGCAGTCGGCGGCGGGACCCCAACTCCGAGGTAGGAAAGGGCCGCCTCCGCGACGATGCTCACGGGGATCAGGAGAGTCGCGTACACGATGATCGTGGGGAGCACGTTCGGGAGCACGTCGACGACGATGATCCGCCACGACGACGCGCCCATGGCTCGGGCCGCCTCGATGTACTCGCGGTTGCGGATGGCGATGACCTGACCCCGCACGACCCTCGCGACAGTCGCCCAGCTGAAGATGCCGATGACCAGGACGACTATCGGGACGCCCTGACCGAGCGTGAGCGGGCCGAGATGGAGGGGCGTCACCGACACCACGGAAGCGAGCGCGATGGCGAAGAGCAGGAACGGGATGGAGAGCATCACGTCGACGGCGCGTGCGATCAAGGTGTCCACTGCCCTTCCGAAGTAGCCGGCGACGAGTCCCAGCGCGGCACCGATGGTCACGGTCAGCAGCGTGGCGAGCACCCCCACCATGAGCGAGACACGCGCCCCGTAGGCGACCCGGACGAGCAGTGTTCGGCCAAGGTCGTCGGTGCCCAGCGGGAAGACCGCGCTCGGAGGGCGGGGAAGCCCTGTGGCGGTGAGGCCGGCTGTCGAGTATTGCGTGTTGACGCCATGGCCGGTCCCGGCCGCGATGAGCGGGGCGAAGATCGCGGCGCAGACGATGAGCACGATCACGCCAAGCGCGACGAGGGCGAAGCGGTCACGCCGGAAGCGCTCGAAGGCGAGGAGCCAGGGGCTCCGACCCTGGATGACCCGCCGCGGCGCCGCTCCGCTCGAAGCCGGGTCTCCGGCTGCCCCGTCCTCGAGCGATCGAGATCCTGCGACTCCCGGGGGGGTCAGCACGGACCACCTTCACGGAGATCGGCAGGGGGCTGGCGCCGGGGAGCTCCGAGTGGCTCAGCCGGTTCGAGCGGAAAGTGGCAGGCCGCGTGGTGGCGAGGGCCACTGCCCGGGCGTACTTCCAAGCGGGGCGTCTCCACCGCGCACAAGGCGCGCGCATTGGGGCAGCGGGTGCGGAACCGGCAGCCCGAGGGCGGGTCGATCGGCGAAGGGACGTCGCCCGACAGGACGATGCGCCGGTGCCGGGCGCCTTCGTCGGGGTCCACCACGGGAACGGCTGAGAGCAGCGCCTGCGTGTAGGGATGCCGCGGTTCGACGTCGAGCTCCCCTACCGGGCCGATCTCCACCACCTGGCCGAGGTACATGACCGCGATGCGGTCGCAGAGGTGGCGGACCACGGAGAGATCGTGGGCGATGAAGAGGTAGGACAGGCCGAACTCGGCCTGGAGCCGGGAGAGGAGGTTGACGATCTGCGCCTGGATGCTGACGTCGAGCGCCGAGACCGGCTCGTCGCACACGAGAAGCTCCGGGCGAAGGGCAAGGGCCCTCGCCACGCCGATGCGTTGGCGCTGTCCGCCGGAGAACTCGGCAGGGAACCGGTTGTAGTGCTCGGGGTTCAGGCCCACCAGCTCCATAAGCTCTTGGACCGCGCGCCGGCGCTCGGATCGTGCGACCACGCCGTGCACAGCGAACGGCTCGGCGATGATCGACCCCACGCGCCTGCGCGGGTTGAGCGAGCCGTAGGGGTCCTGGAAGATCATCTGCATGCGGCGCCGGTACGGGCGGAGGCGACGCGCCGAGAGGCGCGTGAGATCGACGCCGTCGAACACCACGCGCCCCTCGGTGACGTCGAGGAGCCGCATCGCGAGGCGGGCGAGCGTCGACTTCCCGCACCCCGTCTCTCCCACGAGCCCGACCGTCTCCCCGCGCGAGACGCTCAAGGTGACGCCGTCGACCGCGTGGACGAGCTCTCGCCGGCCACGTCCGAGTCTGGAGGCGGCGCGCACGGGGTAGTGCTTGACGACGTCCTCCAGCCTCAGCAGGGGCGGCGTGGGTTCATCGGCAGCCGTCGGAGCGGTCATCGGCCCTGGGGCGCCCCATGTGCCACGGCGGGGCGGTGCGCCGCGCGCGCCGACTGGCGGAGGACAGGGTCCGTCGGGAGCACGCAGGCAGAGCGGTGACGAAGCTGCCCGGGGATCTCCACGAGCGGAGGCGCCCGGAGTGCGCACGTTGTCGTGCGGTACACGCAGCGCGGCCCGAAGGGGCAACCCGGTGGCGGGTCGATCGGGCTCGGGGGCTGGCCCTCGATGGGCACGAGCTCACCCTTCGGCACTCCCGCGCTGGGGAGCGAGCCCAGGAGTCCCTCGGTGTAGGGATGGTGATAGCGGTGGAAGAGGTCCTCCACGCGTGCCTCTTCCATGGTCGTACCTGCGTAGAGCACGATCACGTCGTCGGCGATCTCGGCGATCACGCCGAGATCGTGCGTGATCATGATGATCGCGGTGCCGAGGT
>DAHWOV010000082.1:0-15016 GCA_027339205.1 Acidimicrobiaceae bacterium
GGCGGCGAGAAGCTCGACGCGGCGCTCGACCGGTTTTCCCTCGACATCCGCGGTTCGGTGGTGCTCGACGCGGGCGCGTCGACGGGGGGGTTCACCGACTGCCTGATCCGGCGCGGGGCGGCGCTCGTGGCCGCCCTGGACGTCGGTCACGGGCAGCTCGACCCGCGCCTGCGGGCGGACGAGCACGTGGTCGTGCTCGAGCGCACCAACATCCGCACGCTCCGTCCGCCCGCGCTCGCCGCGGCGCTCGGCGCAGAGCACGTGCCGGTGGACGCGGTGACCGCGGACCTCTCCTTCATCTCGCTGCGCGCGGCGATCCCGGTGCTGGCGGGACCGATCGTGCGGGCGGGGGGGTCGCTGGTCCTGCTCGTCAAGCCGCAGTTCGAGGTCGGAAGGGCCGAGGCGTCACGCACGAAGGGGGTGGTGCGCGACCCGGAGCTGTGGCTCGGCGCGTTGCGGGCGGTGGCATCGTCGCTCGTCGGGTCCAAAGCGGCCATCATGGACGCCATGCGGTCGCCGGTCACGGGCGCGTCGGGCAACACCGAGTTCTTCGTGCACGCCGTCGCGCACACGGGCAGTGCAGGCGGGGGCAGTGCAGGCGCGGGCAGGGCAGGCGCGGGCGGTCCGGACGTGACGCTCCCCGACGAGGTCGAGCGGGTCCTGCGCCAGGCGCTGGCCGCCGCGCCGAGGTAGGGGCGGCACCCGTGGCCCACGTCGTCCTCCTCGTGAACCCCGCGCGGCCCGACGCAGCCCGCCTCGCCTCGGAGACCGCGGAGTGGCTGGCGCACCGGCATCACGAGGCGCGCGTCCTGCAGCTCGCGCCCGCGGAGCGGGCCGAGGGGCACGTCCCGGCGGGCGAGCTCTCGGGCGTCGACCTCTCCGAGGCCGACCTCGCGGTGAGCCTCGGCGGAGACGGCACGTTCCTCCGGCTGGTCCCCCTCGCCTACCGCGCCAAGGTGCCGGTGCTCGGCGTCAACTTCGGCCGCCTCGGGTACCTGCTCCAGGTCGAGCCGCAGGGGCTGTTCGAGACGCTCGAGCGCGCACTGGCGGGCGACGCGACGGTGGAGGACTGCCTCGTGCTCGCGGTGACCGTCACCGGCGGGCTCACCCAGGCCGACGGCGACGACCGTTCCCTCGAGGGCGACGGCGTGGTGTGCGCCGAGGGCGAACGCTGGTGGGTCGCGCTGAACGAGATGGTCGTGGAGAAGACGGTCCCCGGGCACATGGTCTCGCTCGCCACCGCGGTGGACGGCGAGGAGTTCGTCTCCTACAAGGCGGACGGCGTGATGGTCGCGTCGCCGACCGGGTCGACGGCCTACAACCTGTCGGCCGGCGGCCCCGTGCTCGCGCCCCACATCCCCGCGATGGTGATGACGCCCGTCGCCCCCCATCTCGCCATCGACCGGAGCCTCGTGCTCCGGGCCGACCAGGAGGCGTCCGTGACCGTGCTGCCGCCGCGGCCGGCAGTCCTCGTCGTGGACGGGCGGGAGGCGGGACGGCTCCAGCCCTACGCCGAGGTCGCCTGCCGGGTCGCGCCGGGGTGGCTGCGGGTGGTGTGCGGGACCGATCGGAAGTTCGCAGGGAGGTTGCGGCGCGCGATCACCAGGGGCGTCGCCGAGTGACGGCGGGGTGCCGGCCGGCGCGGTGCTGACCGAGCTCCACGTCCGCGACCTCGGGGTCATCGGCGACCTCACGCTCGCTCTCGGCCCCGGCATGACCGCCGTCACCGGCGAGACCGGCGCAGGCAAGACCCTCGTGGTCCACGCCCTCGCGCTCGTCCTCGGCGGGCGCGCCGCGCCGGGCCTCGTGCGTGCGGGCGCGCGAGAGGCGCTCGTCGAGGCGCGCTTCGAGACGGACGGGACCGAGCTGATCCTCGCCCGGAGCGTGCCGGCGTCGGGGCGCTCGAGGGCCTGGGTGGACGGCCGCATGGCGCCCGCCGGCGCGCTGGGCGAGCTGGGCGAGGGGCTCGTCGACATCCACGGCCAGCACGACCAGCAGTCGCTCCTCACCGTCGTGGGCCAGCGCGCCGCGCTCGACGCCTACTGCAAGAGCGACCTCGCGCCGCTGGCGTCGGCCCGCGCCGCGCTGCACCAGATCCAAGCGCGGCTCGGCGCGCTCGGCGGCGACGAGCGCGAGCGCGCCCGGCGCATGGACCTGCTCCGCTACCAGGTCGCGGAGATCGACGCCGCGTGCATCGGCGACCCCGGAGAGGACGAGGCGCTCGCCGCCGAAGAGCAGCGGCTCGCAGAGATGAGCGCGATACGCGTTGGGGCGGCGGAGGCGTTGGGCGCGTTGGTGGGGGCGGATGGCATCGGCGGCATCGACGGCGGGCTCGGTGGCGGCATCGGCGGCGGGCTTGGTGGTGGGCTCGGTGGTGGGCTTGGTGGTGGCGTCGACGGCATCGACGGCGGGGCGTCGGGGCGGATCGGCAGCGCCATCGCCGCGCTCTTTCGGCACCACGCGCTCGAGCCGTTGGCCCGTCGCCTCCAGGGGGTGGGCGCAGAGCTCGACGACGTTGCCGGCGAGCTGCGCCGAATCGTCGAGACCTGGGAGGAGGATCCCGCGCGGCTCGAGGAGGTCCAGGCGCGCCGGAGGCTCCTTCGCGACCTGCACCGCAAGTACGGCGAGACGCTCGCCGACGTGGTCGGGTTCGGGGAAGAGGCGCGCGCGGACCTGCAGGCGCTCGAGCGCCAGGATGCCGAAGCGGCTGCCCTCGACGCGCGTCGGGGCGACGCCGAGCAGGCGGTGCGCGAGGCCGAGCGCCAGCTTCGCGACGTGCGCGCCGCGGGCGCGCCCGCCCTCGGGGCCGCGGTGACCGAGCGGCTCAGAGCGCTCGCCATGCCCGGCGCCGAGCTGCGCGTCAGCGTCGGGGAGGACGGGGCGGGCGACGCCGTCCAGTTCCTTCTGGCGGCCAACCGCGGGGAGCCGCCGCAGCCCCTCGGGCGCGTCGCGTCGGGCGGCGAGCTCGCCAGGACGATGCTGGCCCTGCGCCTCGTCGTCGAGGGCGGCGCGCCGACCATGCTCTTCGACGAAGTCGACGCCGGCGTGGGCGGCACCGCCGCGCTCGCGCTCGCCCGGGCGCTTCAAGACGTGGCCGCCCGGCGCCAGGTGCTCGTCGTGACCCACCTCCCCCAGGTGGCCGCCTTCGCCGATCGGCAGATCGCGGTCCGAAAGCACGTCGGACGCGACGGCCGCGCCCTGACGGCGGCCGAGGAGCTCAGCTCCGAGGCGAGGGTGGTCGAGCTGTCGCGCATGCTCTCGGGCCACCCAGACAGCCCGACGGCCCGGGCGCACGCAGAGGAGCTGCTCGCCCTCGGCGCGGCGTCCACCACGGGGGGAGCACGGCCGGGCTCGGCGTCCACCACCGAAGGCGCCCGGCGCGACTAGCGTGTGGCGGTGCACCTCCTCGTCCGAGGGCTGGGCCGCGTCCGGAGTGTCAGCGGCGGGCAGCGCGGGGTGCACCCCTCACCACCCAGCGCGGGCGTGAGACGCGCGTCGTCGGGGCCGGGGACGCCCCAGGAGGAGGTCGCGAACCAGTGAGCAAGTTTGTGTTCGTCACCGGCGGTGTCTCGAGCTCGCTCGGCAAGGGGCTCACCGCGTCGTCGCTCGGCAGGCTGCTCAAGTGCCGCGGGCTGAAGGTCACGATGTGCAAGCTCGACCCGTACATCAACGTCGACCCCGGCACGATGAACCCCGGAGAGCACGGCGAGGTCTTCGTCACCGAGGACGGCGGAGAGACCGACCTCGACCTCGGCCACTACGAGCGCTTCATCGACGAGAGCTTGAACCGCAACTCCAACACGACCACGGGATCGATCTACTCGACGGTGATCTCCAAGGAGCGGCGCGGCGACTACCTGGGCAAGACCGTGCAGGTGATCCCGCACGTCACTGACGAGATCAAAGGCCGCGTGATGCGCTTGGCCGGCGAGGAGGTCGACGTGGTGATCGTGGAGATCGGCGGCACCGTGGGCGACATCGAGATCGTCCCCTACGTCGAGGCGATCCGGCAGTTCCGCAGGGACGTGGGCCGACAGAACGTGTGCTACGTCCACCTCACCCTCGTGCCCTACCTCGCGCCCTCGGGGGAGCAGAAGACCAAGCCCACCCAGCACTCGGTCACCGAGCTGCGGAGCCGGGGCATCCAGCCCGACGTCATCGTCTGTCGGAGCGACAAGGACATCTCCGACGCCTTGAAGCGCAAGATCTCGCTCCTCTGCGACGTGCCGATCGACGCGGTGATCTCCGCCATCGACGCGGAGAGCATCTACGAGATCCCGCTGGTGCTGCACGAAGAGGGCCTCGACGCGGTGGTCTGCGGGATCCTCGGGCTCGACCCCGACGCGCACCCGATCGCGCTCGGGGACTGGGAGCGGCTGGTGCACCGGGTCCGGACGGCTGAGCGGACCGTGCGCATCGGCGTCGTAGGCAAGTACGTGAACCTGCCGGACGCCTACCTCTCGGTCGTCGAGGCGCTGCGCCACGCGGGGTTCCACCACGGCGTGCAGGTCCAGCTCGAGTGGATCGACGCCGAGATGGTGCCCGACCTCGTGCCGTCCGAGCGGCTCTCCGAGCTCGACGGCATCGTGATCCCTGGAGGGTTCGGCGAGCGGGGGATCGAGGGGATGGTGACCGGGGCCAGGTACGCCCGCGAGCACGCGATCCCGTGCCTGGGTCTCTGCCTCGGGCTGCAGGTCATGGTGGTGGAGGCGGCGCGCCACCTGGCGCACCTCGAGGGCGCCAACTCCCGGGAGTTCGACTCGAGGACGCCGCACCCCGTGATCGACCTCATGCCCGACCAGGCGGGCGTCGTGGACAAGGGGGGCACGATGCGGCTCGGGGCCTACCCGGCGATGCTCGCTCCCGGCTCCCAGGTCGAAGCGATCTACGGCGCGAGCGCGGTGACCGAGCGCCACCGCCACCGCTATGAGGTGAACTCCCGCTACCGGGCCCGCCTCGAGGCCGCGGGGCTCCGCTGTTCGGGCACCTCGCCCGACGACCGGCTGGTCGAGTTCATCGAGCTCCCAGGGCATCCCTACTGGATCGGGACGCAGGCCCACCCCGAGTTCAAGAGCCGCCCGGACCGGCCGCACCCGCTCTTCCGCGCGCTCGTCGGTGCGGCCCTCGAGCGCGCGGAGGGCCGCGAGCCGCGCCTCATCGACATCGGCGATCTCGACTCCGTCGCCTGAGCGGTGACGCCGTTGTCCGAGGGAGAGCCGCTCGAGGCGGAGTCGCTCGAGGCGATGCCGTCCGAGGGGGAGCCATCCGAGGCGGACCCGCTGCAGGGCTTCCGCCGCCTGGGCGGGCGGCCCCGGTTCGAGGGGCGGCTCTTTGCGGTCGAGACGGTCGCGTACGCGGACCCCGACGGCCACGAGATCACCCGCGACGTCGTGCGCCACCCCGGCGCGGTCTCGGTGGTCGCCGCCCACGGCGACGGCACGGTCACGCTCGTCCGACAGGTGCGCGTCGCTGTCGCCGCCGCGGTCCTCGAGGCGCCCGCGGGCACCCGCGATGTCGACGGAGAGCCGCCTGAGGTCACCGCGCGGCGCGAGCTCGAAGAGGAGGCAGGGCTCCGCGCGGCGCGCCTCGAGCGGCTCGGGTCGGTCTACAACTCGCCGGGCTACACCGACCAGCGCACGATCCTGTACCTCGCGACCGACCTGACGCCCGGCGAGACGCAACCCTCGGGAGCCGAGGAGCGCTGGATGACCACCGAGCGGATCGCGCTCTGCGACGTGGAGCGGCTCGTCGCCGATGGGCGCCTCCTCGACGCGACCACGATCGCGGGGCTCCTCCTCGCCAGGCACGCGCTCGGTCACGGGAAGCCCGTCCAGGAAGGCTCCGCGGTGAGCGTGCAAGAGGCTCCGCGGTGAGCGTGCAAGAGGTTCCGCGGTGAGCGTGCTCGGCGCTCCGCTCAGCGCGGCGTCAGAGGAGTTCCTGTCCTGGCTGGTGGTCGAGCGTGGCCGCGCCGCCAACACGGTCACCTCCTACCGGCGGGACCTCGTGCGCTACGAGGCGGCGCTCGCTGCCTGGGGCCGCACCCCGCTCGACGCCGCGCCCGGCGACCTCGAGCGCTACGTCGCGGGCCTCCGGGCGGGCGGGCGCAGCCCGGCGTCGGTCGCGCGGGCAGTGTCGACGCTCCGCGGCCTTCACCGCTTCCTCCTCGACGAGGGCACGGCGGAGACGGATCCGACCGAGTCGCTCGAGGCCGGCCGGCTGCCCGTGCGCCTGCCCAAGGCGCTCCCCGAAGCCGACGTCGCGCGCGTCCTGGAGGGGGTCTCGGGCGACGACGCGACCTCGCGGCGCGACCGCGCGCTGCTCGAGCTCCTCTACGGCACCGGGGCACGCGTGTCGGAGGCCGTCGGGCTGAACCTCACCGACCTTGCGGGCGACGAGGGGCTGGTCCGGCTCTACGGCAAGGGCTCGAAGGAGCGGCTGGTGCCGCTCGGGCGCCACGCCGCGCAGGCGCTCACCCGGTGGCTCGAGCCGGGAGGCCGGGACGTCTTCTCCCCGGCGCGCTGGCGCCGCAAGGGCGACGCCGAGGCGGTCTTCTTGAACACGCGGGGGAGCAGGCTGTCGCGCCAGGGCGCGTTTGGGGTGGTCCGCCAGCGGGGTGCGGCGGCCGGGGTCGTGCTCGCCCCGCACGCGCTGCGCCACTCGTGCGCGACCCATCTCCTGGCCCACGGAGCGGACGTCCGGGTGGTCCAAGAGCTGCTCGGCCACGCGTCGGTGACCACGACCCAGCTGTACACGAAGGTGACGAGTGACCACCTGCGTGCCGCCTACGAAGCCGCCCACCCTCGGGCTCGCTTGCCGGCCGGCACGAGGGCGGCGGGGTAGGTCGGGGCAGGTCGGGGCACCGGAGGCGCACCGGAGGGGCTCGGGTTCGCAGGGGCCGGGGGCGCGCGGGGGCTCGGCTTCGCCGGGGGCACCCGTGCGGGTCGCGACCGAACGGGTCGCACCCGAGCGGCGAGAAGTTGGGGGGCCGGGGGTCCTGGCGCGCCCATCGACGTCTAGGCTCTGCGCGTATGGCCAGTGACGCGCCCGTGGACGCTGACGTCGACTACCGCGCGCTCCTCGAAGCCGAGCGGGCCGAGCTCCGCGCCAAGCTTGCCGAGCTGGGCTTCGGTGAGGAAGGGGGCCTCAAGTATGACGCCAACTTCGCCGACACGAGCCAGGTGACCGCCGAGCGAGGAGAGGCCGAGGCCCTCGCCGGACAGCTCCGGGAGGCGCTCAGCGAAGTGGAGGCCGCGATCGACCGCCTCGAGAAGGGCACCTACGGCCGTTGCGAGCGGTGCGGCCAGCCGATCTCCCCTTCGCGCCTCGAGGCGAAGCCGGCGGCACGCCGTTGCATCGCCTGCGCATCGAAGCCGTAGACCGGTGAGCGCCGAGCCGCCCGCGGCGCGCGACGACCCGCCCGCGCGGCGCACAGACGCGCCTCACCAGCCCCCTCCGGCTGCGTACCCGCCTCCCGCGTACCCGCCGCCTGCGGGCTACCCGGCCGCCGCGTACCCGCCGCCTGGCTACTCGCCGCAGGGCTACCCGCCCTCGGAGTACCCGCCGCCCGCGTACCCGCCGCACGCCTACCCGCCGCCGGGGTACCCGCCGCCGGGGTACCCGCCGCCGGGATATCCGCCCAACGGCCAGCCGCCTGACGGCGCCGTGCGAGGGGAGGGCTCGGGGGACGGGGGGCCCGGCGGCCCGCGCCAGCACGCGTACCGGACACCGTACGGACCGCGGCCTCCCTCAGGCGGAGACGGACCGCCGCGCACCGGGCGTTCGGGGCAGCGCTCGCTCGTCTGGCTGATCGTCGTGATCGCGATAGTCGCGATCCTCGTGCGCAGCCACCGCGTCTCGACGACAGAGATCATCCTCTTCTGCGTGCTGATCCCCTCGGTCATCCTCCACGAGGTCTCCCACGGGGTGGTGGCCCTGTGGTGCGGGGACGACACGGCGAAGCGGGCGGGCCGGATCACGCTCAATCCGCTCCGCCACATCACAGTGTTCGGCACGATCATCGTGCCGATCATCACGGTGCTCGCCGGCGTGGGCTACTTCGGATGGGCGAAGCCGGTGCCGGTGAACGTGAACAAGCTCCGCAGCCCGCGCAACCAGGGCGTGCTGGTCGCGCTGGCCGGGCCGCTCACCAACATCGTGCTCGCGGCGATCTTCGGCGCCGCCTTCTACCTTCTGTTCGCGGTGGGCCACAGCGGGCCGGTGGCCACATCGCTGGGCGCGCGCATCCTCTTCTACGCGGGGTTCATCAACTTGTGGGTCGCGTGCTTCAACTTGATCCCGGTGCCGCCGCTGGATGGCTCCGCCGTGATCGAGCGGCTCCTGCCGAGGTCCTGGTGGCCTGGGTACCTGCGGATCCGTCCCTACGGGATGATCCTGATCATCGGTGCGTTGATCCTCATGTCCTTCGCCCACGCGAGCCCGATCCAGCGCGTGGTGACAGACCTCGTCACATGGTGGGCGCACGTGGTGCACGCGGTCTGACCAGCGATCCCGGCCGGGCGTCCACCCGTCCGGGCGAGGCAGGATAGCTTTCGTCCATGGTGATGAGCGAGGAGGGGCCGGAGCGCTTCCCCGCTCCCGCAGATCCTCGCCGCCGCGGCTCGGGCACGGCGTCGGCCGACGGCACCCCCCTCAGCAGCGGCGCGGAGGCGATCTTGCGGCCCGTCCGCGGAGGGAACGCGTACGAAGAGACCGTCGAGCGCCTGCTCGCAGCTGTCAAGCTCGGCCTCGTCGGCCACGGTCAGCGGCTCCCCAGTGAACGGGAGATGGCGGCAAAGCTGGCGGTCAGCCGGATGACCCTTCGTGAAGCGATCCGCTCGCTACGCGAGGCCGGCTACGTCGAGTCGCGTCACGGCCGGCTGGGCGGGACGTTCGTGACCTATCGCCCGAGCGAGCTGTCCGAGAGCAGGGCGAGGAAGCCGAGGAAGGTCAGCCGTGAGGAGCTGACCGACGTCCTGTCGCTCAGGGCGGCCATCGAACTGGGGGCTGTCGCGGTCGCCGCGAGCCGCCGCCCGACCAAAGCCGAACAGGCGCACCTGGAGAGGTGCCTTGAAGACGCGTCGAACGCAGGTGCCGCCGCCTATCGGCGGGAGGACTCGCGTCTGCACCTGGCGCTCGTCGAGATGACCGGCTCACCGTCGCTCGTTGCGGCGGCGGCGGATGCTCGCATGCGGCTGAACGACCTCCTCGACGAGATCCCGATCCTCGACGCGAACCTCGCCCACTCCAACGAGCAGCACGCCCGCATCGTGCGAGCCGTCCTTCGCCGGACCCCCGAGGCAGCGCGCCGCGCGATGGCAGAGCACCTGCAAGGAACCGCTGCGCTCCTCCGCGGCTTCCTCGGCTGATCGACGCGGCGCGCCCGAGGCGCACGTCAGGCACTCAGGAGCCCGCGAGGACCTTGCGTGGCCCGAGAGGATTTTGCTTGACACGCGAACACCGCGCTCTCATAATGCAGCGAACGGGCTGAAGTTGGCCCTTTTCTTCCGGGGGGCTCGTGGGGGCGGGGAAGAGGAGGGCTTTCGCCTGCCGCGTGACCGAGGAGCAGAGTGGCCAGGAGGGGGTCGATGGCCGTGAACCGCGTGCTTCGAAGAGGTGGCAAGCCTGCAGCGCTGGGCTCGGACCTCGAGACTCTCCACGAGCTGGGCTACGCCCAGCGCCTGCTGCGGGAGATGGGAGGGTTCTCGAACTTCGCGATCTCGTTCACGATCATCTCGATCCTTGCGGGGACGCTTACCCTCTACGGCTACGGGATGACCACGGGCGGCCCAGTCGACATCACCATCGGGTGGGTGATCGTGGCGGTCTTCGTCACGATCATCGGGCTGTCGATGGCTGAGATCTGCTCGGTCTACCCCACTGCAGGAGGCCTCTACTACTGGAGCGCCAAGCTCGCCCCGCCATCCCAGCGCGCGGGGTGGAGCTGGATGGTCGGTTGGTTCGACGTCATGGGAGAGGTCGGCGTCACCGCGGGCATCGACTTCGGGCTCGCGTTCTTCCTCACTGCGTTGCTGAACCTGCTCTTCGGCTATCCGACCTCACCGCCGTGGGTCATCCTCATCTACGGGATCATCCTGTTCATCCACGGCATGCTCAACACGTTCGGCGTGAGGCTCGTTGCCTTCTTGAACGACCTCTCCGTGTGGTGGCACGTGGTGACGGTCTTCCTCATGGTGGGCATCCTGTTCGCCATCCCCCAGCATCACGAGTCGATCGGCTTCGTCTTCACGAAGTTCGTCAACCAGACGGGGTGGCACGCCAGCTGGTACGTGTTCCTGCTCGGGTTGCTCCTCGCCCAGTACACCTTCACCGGGTACCACGCGTCGATCCACATGACCGAAGAGACGCGCAACTCCCGTACGGCGCCGTCGTGGGGCATCGTGATGTCGATCCTCATCTCCTTCGTGCTGGGGTGGATCCTGCTCATCACGGTCACCTCGGCCATCCAGCCTCACACGTACCAGAGCGCGATCACGAGCTCCACGGGCGTGCCGCCCGTCCAGATCTGGATCGACGCCGTCGGGCGGCACATCGGGGAGCTGCTCTTGTTCCTGGTGATCGGCGCGCAGTTCTACTGCGGCATGGCGTCGGTCACCTCGAACTCCCGGATGATCTTCGCCTTCTCGAGGGACGGGGCGGTTCCCGGGTCGCGCCTGTGGCGGCAGATCAACCCTCGTACCCGCACCCCGACGAACTCGTGCTGGCTCGCGGCCGGCGCCGCGTTCGTGCTCGGCCTCCCCTATCTCGTGAGCTCGACCGCTTACGCCGCAGTCACGTCGATCGCAGTGATCGGGCTCTACATCGCCTACGTCACGCCGGTGCTGCTGCGTCGCCTGCAAGGGAAGCGCTTCAAGACGAGCGTCTGGCACCTTGGCCGCTGGAGCGCCCCTCTCGGGTGGATCGCGGTCGTGTGGACCGCCTTCATCACGGTGCTGTTCTGCCTGCCGACTGTGTACCCGGTGACCTTCGGCACGTTCAACTACTCGGTCGTCGCGGTCGCCGTCGTCTTGTTCGGCGCCGGGGGCTGGTACCTCCTTTCTGCGAAGAAGTGGTTCCACGGGCCCCAGATCGAAGGGAACCCCGAAGAGCTGAGGCGGATCGAGCTCGAGCTGGGCGGCCCGGTGCCGGTCGAAGGCCTTCCCGAAGAGGCTCCCGCCGGCGAGCCCGCATGACCGGCAAGGCCGGACGAGCATGACCCAAGACCGCGAGCACGCGCTG
Organism: Acidimicrobiaceae bacterium; assembly: GCA_027339205.1. Taxonomy (GTDB): domain Bacteria; phylum Actinomycetota; class Acidimicrobiia; order Acidimicrobiales; family RAAP-2; genus JAJYVT01. The sequence goes on from DAHWOV010000082.1 coordinate 11,236, forward strand.
GAGGAGCTGCGTGCGGCAGCACAGCGCGGCACCGTCGACACCGTCCTCGTCGTGATCACCGACATGCAGGGACGGCTCCAAGGGAAGCGAATGGACGTGCGCTTCTTCGTGGACGAGGTGGCGCGCCACGCCACGGAGGGGTGCAGCTACCTGCTCGCGGTCGACGTCGACATGAACACGGTGGGCGGGTACGCGATCTCGTCTTGGGAGACCGGCTACGGCGACCTCGTGATGCGCCCGGACCTCTCGACGCTCCGTCCAGTGCCCTGGCACGAGCGGACCGTGCTCTGCCACGCCGACGTGGAGTGGGAGAACGGCTCCCCGGTCGAGGAGTCGCCGCGTGCGATCCTCAAGCGCCAGGTGGCGAGGCTCGCAGAGCGCGGATGGACGGGGCTCGCGGGCACCGAGCTCGAGTTCATCGTCTTCGAGGACCGCTACGAGGACGCGTGGCGCCGCGGCTACCGAGACATGACGCCCGCCAACAGCTACAACGTCGACTACTCGATCCTCGGCACCTCGAGGATCGAGCCTTTGCTCGGCCGCATTCGGCGTGAGATGCGCGACGCGGGAATGGCGGTCGAATCGGTGAAGGGCGAATGCAACCTGGGCCAGCACGAGATCGCCTTCCGCTATGCAGACCTCCTCTCCAAGGCCGACGAGCACGTGGTCTACAAGACCGGTGCCAAGGAGATCGCCGCCCAGGAAGGCAAGTCGCTCACGTTCATGGCGAAATTCAACGAACGTGAGGGCAACAGCTGCCACGTCCACCTCTCGCTTCGCGACGCACGGGACGTCCCGATCTTCGCAGGTGAGCTCGAGCACGGCACCTCCGAGGTCCTCGGCTGGTGGCTCGCGGGCATGCTGGCGAGCCTTCCGGAGCTGACCCTGCTCGTCGCGCCGAACGTCAACAGCTACAAGCGCTTCGCTGAGGGCTCCTTCGCCCCGACGGCGGTGGCGTGGGGGAGGGACAATCGAACCTGTGCCTTCCGGCTGGTCGGGCACGGACCCTCGCTCAGGGCCGAGTGCCGGGTCCCCGGTGGCGACGTCAACCCGTACCTTGCGCTCGCGGCGCTCGTCGTCGGGGGTCTGCACGGCGTGGAGAACCGCCTGCCCCTCGAAGAAGAGCTCCGCGGCAACGCGTACGCGAGCGACAAGCCGAGGATCCCGGCGACGCTCCGGGACGCGGCGGAGCTCTTCGGCCGGAGCCTCGTCGCCCGCAAGGCGTTCGGGGATGCGGTGGTGGAGCACTACACCCAGATGGCTCGCGTTGAGCTTGCCGCGTTCGACGCCGCGGTGACCGACTGGGAGCGCTACCGGGGCTTCGAGCGGCTGTGACCCGGTGGTGACCCACGACGTCGTCAGCCCGGTCGACGAGACCGTCATCGCCTCGGTGCCCTCGGCGACACAAGATGCGGTCGACGACGCCATCGAGCGGGCGTCGAGAGCACATGGCGCATGGGCCGCCGTCGCGCCGGGGGACCGCGCGCGCCTGCTCCGGCGCGCGGCGGAGGCGGTCGACTCCGCGAGGGAAGAGCTTGCTGCGCTCGAGGTGCGCAATTCAGGCCACACCATTGCTAACGCCCGCTGGGAGGCCGGGAACGTCCGCGACGTCCTCGCCTACTACGCGGGCGCCCCCGAACGACACTCGGGCCGGCAGATCCCGGTCCCTGGGGGCGTGGACTTCACCTTCTACGAGCCCCTCGGGGTCGTTGGGGTCATCGTGCCGTGGAACTTCCCCATGCCGATCGCGTCCTGGGGCTTCGCGCCGGCGCTCGCGGCCGGCAACTGCGTCGTCTTGAAGCCCGCCGAGCTCACCCCGCTCACCGCAGTGCGGATCGCCGAGCTCTGCCACGACGCGGGGATCCCACAGGACGTCTTCCAGGTGGTGACCGGGGCTGGCAGCACGGTCGGGTGGCGGTTCGTCACCCACGAGAAGGTCCGCAAGGTCTGCTTCACCGGCTCGACCGCGGTGGGGAAGCAGATCATGGCCGGGTGCGCCGAGCAGGTGAAGCGGGTGACGCTCGAGCTCGGAGGCAAGAGCGCCAACATCGTCTTCTCCGACGCGGACCTCGAGCGCGCCGCCGCGAGCGCGCCGACGTCGATCTTCGACAACGCGGGCCAGGACTGCTGCGCCCGATCACGCCTCCTCGTGGAGCGCTCCGTCTACGAGAGGTTCATGTCTCTCCTCGAGCCTGCGGTGCGCGCCTTCAAGGTGAAGGATCCGTCGGCGGAGGACGCCCAGATGGGGCCGTTGATCAGCGCCGAGCAACGCCGGGTCGTGTCGGGCTACGTCACGGGCTCTGCGAAGGTGGCCTTCCGCGGCAGCGCGCCCGAGGGTCCGGGTTACTGGTTCCCCCCGACCGTGCTCGCCCCGGTGTCACCCGATGACCGCGTCGCACGCGAGGAGATCTTCGGGCCCGTGCTCTCCGTGATCCCCTTCGAGGACGAAGCGGACGCGGTGCGGATCGCCAACGACACGGTCTACGGGCTCTCGGGCTCCATCTGGACCAACGACGTCTCGAGAGCGCTCCGAGTGGCGAGAGGCGTCGAGTCGGGGACGCTGTCGGTGAACTCGCACTCCTCGGTGCGCTACTGGACTCCCTTCGGGGGCTTCAAGCAGTCGGGGCTCGGACGTGAGCTCGGTCCCGACGCGCTGTCAGGGTTCAGCGAGGTGAAGAACGTGTTCATCGCGACCGAAAGGTGAGTGCCCGATGCAAACAGGTGGGTCGACAAGAGCCGGCGCGCGGTCGGGAGGCGGGCGGCTCGACGGAAAGGTCGCGGTGGTCACGGGCGCGGCGAGCGGGATCGGGCGGGCCTCCGCGCGGCGCTTCTCCGCTGAGGGCGCGCGCGTCGTCGTCGCGGATCTCGACGAGCGCGCGGGCAAGGCGGTGGCCGACGAGATCGGCGGGCTCTTCGTCAGAGCGGACGTGACGAGCCGAGAGGACGTCGAGAAGATGTACGACACCGCGATCGGCACGCTCGGCCGGCTCGACGTGTGCTTCAACAACGCCGGCATCTCTCCTCCCCAAGACGACTCGATCCTCACGACCGACCTCGACACGTGGCGGCGGGTCCAGGAGGTGAACCTCACGAGCGTCTTCCTGTGCTGCCAGGCCGGGATCGCCCGGATGCTGGAGCACGGCGGGGGGAGCATCATCAACACCGCGTCCTTCGTCGCGCTCCTGGGCGCGGCGACGTCGCAGATCTCCTACACCGCCTCGAAGGGTGGTGTGCTCTCGCTCTCCCGTGAGCTGGGCGTCCAATTCGCCCGCCGAGGCATCCGGGTGAACGCGCTCTGCCCCGGTCCCGTCAACACGCCGCTCCTTCAGGAGCTGTTCGCAAAGGACCCCGAGCGTGCGGCACGCAGGCTCGTGCACGTGCCGATGGGCAGGTTCGGCGAGCCGGAGGAGATCGCCGCGGCCGCCGCGTTCTTGGCGTCGGACGACGCGTCGTTCATCACTGCGTCAACGTTCATCGTGGACGGGGGCATCCACGCCGCGTACGTGACCCCGCTCGACGGGGAGTGACGCGCGCTCGTTCCCGCCTTCTTCGCCGGACACGACCTCAGCCGAGCAGCCCGACCGCCTCTGCAGCGCTCGCGTAGGTCACCGACGCGATCTCGTGGGCCCGCGCGGCGCCGGACCTCAAGACCGCATGGACCGTCGCGGGGTCCGCGCGGAGCTCGCGGGCGCGCTCGCGCACGGGCCGGAGCATCTCTGCGAGCGCTTCTGCGAGGTCGCGCTTCAAGTCCGCGTAGCGCGTGTAGGCGCCGGCGACCTCC
>DAHWOV010000086.1:0-45626 GCA_027339205.1 Acidimicrobiaceae bacterium
GCGCTACACAGCAGCGCTGCGCACTGCCTTGGACCTCGGGCCTGCGCCGGGCTTCTTGGGCAGGGCCTGTGCTGCGTGCAACAGGACCTTTCGCCTCGAGCGCGACCACATCGACCCGGTCGCCAATCGCGGCGAGACGTCGCTTCGCAACGTGCGGGACCTCTGCTACCCCTGCCACCAGGAAAAGACCGAGCGTGACCGTCTGGCCGGGCGGCTCGGCAAGAAGGCCAAGGCCCGAGGCCCCGGCCCACCGACGAGAAGGGACCCGACGGGAGCTGTGCCAGGCACCGCCGGGACGGCCGGTGTGACGGGCACGGCCGGGACGGCCGGTGTGACAGGCACGGCCGGGACGGCCGGTGTGACAGGCACCGCGGGTGTGACAGGCACGACGAGCACGCGAGCGCCATAGCCCCGCCATAGCCCCGCCATGCCCCGCCATGGCCCCGAGCCGCCCCACAGAGTCTCTCCCCGGCCCCGCTGTAGCCCCCAGAGCGTCTCCTCGCTGCGCGCCCCGCGCTCCAGAGCAGCGGCGACCCGGCACCGGCACGGCGAGCCGTTCGTTGGCGTCATGGGACGCCGAACGGCGCGCCGTGTCCGCGGCGGGTCAGCCCTTGCGAGGTTCGGGTTGCAGGGCGGGGCGTCAGGTCTGGTCTGGGGGCGGCTGGGAGCGTGTGCGGGGAGATTGAAACAGCGATGGACCGGTCAGCGGTGACGTTCGATCCAGCCGACGAGCGTCGCGACGACTCGCGGGTCGGCGCGAAGCCAATGTCCTGCCGCCGGCACGATTCGCAGATCCACGGGCCCGTCGGTTGCTGCATCCGCGATGGCGCGGGCGGCCGCGACCGGTACCTCCGCGTCGTCTGAGCCGTGGACGACGAGGAGTGGACGGCTGCCGAGGTGTGCTGCAGCGTCGAGCGGTGCGAGCGCAACGATCTCAGCGGCCCACGCGTCGACGTCGGGGGGGAAACCGTCCGTCGATATGACACCGCTCCGCCGACACCGCTCGAGGACCGTCTCCCGAGCCGAGATCCACGCCGTCAAGTCCGCGGGACCGGCAATGGTGGCCACTCCCGCTGCCCGCTTGTCCCGCTGAGCGGTGCGCAGCGCGATCGCGCCTCCGAACCCGAAGCCGACGAGCCACAGCCCTCCCTCGAGCCCGCTGTCAGCGTCAGCAACCGATGCCAGATCTTGGAGCCAGCCCTTCGCTGAGAAGTCTCCTGCGGATCCGCTCGTCCCCCGGAGCATCGGCACGACGACGCGGCATCCGCACTCCTCGGAGAGCCGGTCGGCAAGTGCCGGATAGCCGCGTCCGGTGTCAGTCGCCCGATCTGGCTCGCGCGGCAGCTCGTGACAGAGAAAGAGGACGCTGCTCGAGGAGTTCACCCGACCCGCTGGCGTCTCGTACACACGAAGTGGCCCGGCCTCGCCCTCAACGATGCGCCAGTGCCCCGACACAGCTCAGATGCCGATTTGCCGAGCGAGCAGCTCCCGGTGGTAGGCAGGATCGCCGAAGAGAAGTTCCGAAGACTTGGCCCGTTTGAAGTACAGGTGCGCGTCGTGCTCCCACGTGAAGCCGATCCCGCCGTGTATCTGGATGTTCTCTGCCGCCGCGTGGAAGTACGTCCCCGAGCAGTACGACTTCGCGAGACTCGCCATGAGCGGAAGCTCGTCCGAGTCTTCCGACGCAGCCCAGCCCGCGTAGTACGCGGCGGAGCGCGCCGACTCCACTTCGAGCAGCAAGTCGGCACACTTGTGCTTGATCGCCTGGAAGCTACCGATGGGCCGTCCGAATTGGATTCGCGTCTTCGCATACTCGACGGAGCTGTCCAGGCAGTGCTGGGCTCCCCCGACCTGCTCGGCCGCCAGGGCGACCACCGCGAGCTGCAGCGTCTTGGTGATCCCCGGCGCTGCCGTTCCGGGGACGCCGACTATCCGGGCGGGAGTGGCGGAGAACTCGAGGCGAGCCTGCTTGCGGGTCTGGTCCATGGTCCAAAGAGGCGTCCGGACCAGTCCTTCGGCGTCGCCCTCCACAACGAACAGTCCGAGCCCCTCCCCAGCACGAGCCACCACGAGCAAGAGCGTCGCGCTATGCCCGTCAAGCACGAAGCTCTTGTGGCCGTCGAGCGTCCAGCGGCCCTCCCCGTCTCCGGCGGGTGCCGCTGCGAGCTCGACAGCGTCGAGGTCCCAGCGGCCCGAGTCCTCCGCGAGCGCCAGGGTGGCGATCGTCTCTCCCGACGCGATGCCCGGGAGCCACCTCGCCTTGGCCTCTTCGTCGTCGGAAGTGAGAAGGGCGCTCGCTGCCAAGACCGTAGACGAGAAGAACGGCGCGCACAGCAGCGCCGCCCCCATCTCCTCCATGACGATGGCCATTTCGACGAAGCTGAAGCCGGTGCCTCCGTACTGCTCTGGGATCACGAGCGACTGAAGCCCGAGCTGCTCACCCATCTGTCGCCAGACGACCGGATCGTAACCGTGCTTCGTCGCCATCAGCCGCCGGACCTCGGATTCCGGGGACTTGTCAGCGAGGAACCGGCGGACGGCCTGACGGAGCTCCTCTTGCTCCTCACTGAAAGCGAAGTTCATCGGGTGGTGGTCTACCACGTGTGCAATCCTGGGGGTATGCCTGACGTCGAAAGGATCTGGGAGGACGCTGCATGTGAGATCCACCGGACCGTCGTGGGGCCGATGGACAACAACGTCTACGTCGTACGATGCCGTCGGACCGGCGACGCCCTCCTGGTGGACGCGGCCAACGAGCACGAGCTGCTCCTCGATCTCTGCCAGCGCCTGGGGGTTCGCAGGGTGGTCGAGACGCATGGGCACTGGGACCACATCCAAGCTGTGCCTGCGGTCCGCGAGGCCGGCTACTCGGTAGCCGTGACCCAGGCGGACGCCGGCATGCTCCCCTCCTATGACGAGCTCCTCGAGGACGACACCGTCTTGGAGGTCGGGCGGCTGCGGGTCCGCACGCTCGCGACCCCAGGACATACCCCGGGATCGATGTGCTTTTACGTCGAGGGTACGCCGCTACTTCTGACTGGGGACACCCTCTTCCCCGGAGGCCCGGGCAACACGTCCTTTCCCGGGGGAGACTTCCCGACGATCATCAACTCCATCGAGCGCCGCCTGTTCTCCCGTTTCGACCCCTCGACGCTGGTGTTGCCGGGGCACGGTGCCTCGACCACGATCGGGTCGGAGTCACCCCATCTGGCTGAGTGGATCGAGCGGGGCTGGTAGGGGGCCGGGTCGGGACGGTCGGAGCACTCCGCCTGCGAGCCGCATGCTTGCGCGGGCTCCGACCCGCCAAGGATGCAGGACACCCGGGATTTCTCCTACGTATGTGGTAGAAATAGGACCCCCCCGGTAGACTTCCCGACGATGACCGTGCCGCTGCTCGAGATCGAGGGACTCCGCGTCGCCGCGGTGGGTGTCGCCGGAGTGGGTGTCGCCGGAGAAGGCGTCGCCGGAGAAGGCGTGACCACCCCGGCATCCGCCGCCGACGAAAGCCGCAGCTCGGACCCAGGGCTCGACCCCGGCGGCGTTGGGCGCGACCAGGGCGACCCAGGGCTCGACCCCGGCAGCGCGGGGCACGCCAGCGAAGGACTGATCCTCAAGGGGGTGGACCTCACCATCAGGCCCGGAGAAGTCCACGCGCTCATGGGTCCGAACGGGGCAGGCAAGTCCACCCTGGCTTCCACCCTGATGGGGAGCCCGTCCTACCGAGTCGTCGACGGCACCATCCGGTTCAAGGGGGAGGACATCACCCATTGGGCCACCGACGCCCGTGCGAAGGCCGGCCTCTTCCTCGCCTTTCAGTATCCCGAGGCGATCGATGGCGTCTCGGTCGCCCAGTTCCTGCGCCAAGCCATGTCCGCACGCCGCGGCCAGGACATCTCGGTGCTCGAGGTGCGACTGGCCATGATCGAATGGATGGACCGCCTGAGAATGGACCCCTCCTTCGGCGAGCGATATCTCAACCAGGGCTTCTCCGGAGGCGAGAAGAAGCGCAACGAGATTCTGCAGATGGCGATGCTGGAACCGGATCTGGCCGTCCTCGACGAGACCGACTCAGGCCTCGATATCGACGCGCTCGGCGTCGTGGGCCGCGGCGTCGGCACGGTGCGCGAGCTCCATCCCTCGCTCGGTGTGCTCGTCGTGACGCACTACCAGCGGCTCCTCGAGGCGCTCGTCCCCGACCGCGTGCACCTGCTGGTCGACGGAAGGATCGTAGAAAGCGGAGGGCCCGCGCTGGCTGAACGGATCGAGAAGGAAGGCTACGAGTCGTGGCGACGCTGACACGGATGTTCCAATGAATCCCGTACCTCTCGACAAGCCCGCCCCGCTCGACGTGGAGACCCTCCGCAAGGACTTCCCGCTGCTCGCCCGAACCGTCCATGGCAGGCCGCTCGTGTACCTCGACTCCGCGTCGAGCTCCCTGCAGCCCCGCCAGGTGCTGAGTGCGATGGAGCAGTACTACGAGACGTGTCACGCGAACGTGCATAGAGGCGTGTACACGACTGCCGAGGAGGCCACCGCCCACTACGAAGGCGCCCGCGTCTCGGTGGGCCGGTTCATCGGCGCGCGGGATCCCGAACGGGAGATCGTCTTCGTCAAGAACGCCACGGAAGCTCTCAATCTGGTGGCCCGTTCCTGGGGCGTCGCCAACCTTGCGCCAGGCGACAGGATCCTCCTCACCGAGATGGAGCACCACGCCAACCTCGTCCCCTGGCTGATGCTCTCGGAACAATGCGGCGTCGAGCTCCGCTACCTCGGACTCGATGACGACCTTCGCCTCGACCTTGGCGATCTCGATCGCAAGCTCGACGGCGTCAAGCTGGTTGCGGTCTCCGCCATGTCCAACGTGCTCGGGACCATCAACCCCATTCACGCGATTGCTGAGGCCGCACACGCCGTCGGCGCGCTAGTCGTCGCCGACGGTGCCCAGTCGGTCCCGCACCTGCCCGTCAACGTCCAGGAGCTCGACGTAGACTTTCTCGCGTTCTCCGCGCACAAGATGCACGGACCGACTGGGATCGGCGCGCTGTGGGCTCGGGCAGAGCTTCTCGAAGCGATGCCTCCCTTCCTCGGTGGGGGAGGGATGATCCTCGACGTGCGGCTCGACCGCTTCCTGCCGGCCGAACCTCCCCACCGCTTCGAGGCGGGCACGCCGCCCATCGCAGAAGCCGTGGGGTTCGCCGCAGCGGTCGACTACCTCTCGAACCTCGGCATGTCCAGGGTGCGAGCACACGAGGAGCGGCTCACCGAGTACGCGCTCCGCGTGCTCCCAGAGCGGCTCGGCGACGACTGCAAGGTCTTCGGGCCCCCCGCCGGCCCCGACCGCGGAGGGGTACTGTCGCTGGGCTTCCGAGACGTCCATCCCCACGACCTGGCCCAGGTCCTCGACAGGTACGGCGTCTGCGTGCGACCGGGCCATCACTGTGCGAAGCCGCTCATGCGCGTTCTCGGGGTCAGTGCGACCGCGCGGGCATCAATCGGCACGTACAACGATGAGCACGACATCGACACGCTGATCGAAGGCCTCATCGAGGCCGGGAGGCTCTTTTCGTGACGGACCTGGAAGACCTCTACCGGGAGATCATCTTGGACCACTACCGCTCACCGCGGAACCGCGGCGAGCTGGACTCACCTCCCGCGCACCGCGTCGAAGGGTTCAATCCGCTTTGCGGGGATGAGGTCGTCCTCACCGTTCTCGCTGAGAATGGAACGGTGACCGACATCAAGTTCGCCGGCACCGGGTGCTCGATCAGTCAATCGTCGGCATCGCTCATGTCCTCAGCAGTGAAGGGAAAGACGCTGGGCGAGGGCCGCGAGCTCATCCGGACTTTCAAGTCGATGATGTCCATCCACGAAGCCGCGCTTGGCCCCGAGGCCGAGGAGGGCCGCGTGCAGAGTCCGGGCGAGGCTCGAGGCGGCGAGGCTCGAGGCGGCGAGACTCTAGCCGGCGAGGCTCGAGGCGGCGAGGCTCTAGCCGGCGAGGCAGGGACGAGCGGCGTGGAGGCATCCAATGGTGCCGGCACTGGAGCGGGCCTCGCCGACGTGCGCAAGCTCGGCGAGCTCGCCGCGCTTCAGGGAGTGGTGAAGTTTCCCGTGCGGATCAAGTGCGCGACCCTCAGCTGGAACGCGCTGACGCAGGCCCTGGACGAGATCGAGGCGTAGGAGGCCGCCAGAACGCACGCCGATCACGCGACGTCGCTGTCGTCTCCGTACTCGCGATAGCCGGTGTGTTCGAGCTCTTCTGCAAGGTCCGGACCGCCGCTCGCGACGATCCTGCCGTCGACGAGCACGTAGACCTTGTCCGCGCGAAGCTCGCGCAACAGGCGGTGGAAGTGCGTGACCGCGACGACGCCTAGCCCCCACTCAGACGTTGCACGCTCGATGCGCTGTGCGACCGCGCGCACTGCGTCCACGTCAAGACCCGAATCGATCTCGTCGAGAACCGCGAACTTCGGCCGGAGAACCGCGAGCTGGACGACCTCGTTGCGCTTGCGCTCTCCGCCTGAAAGATCGACGTTGAGCGAGCGCCGGAGAAAGCGTTCGTCGAAGCCGATCGCTGCCGCCTCTTCCAGCAGCCGCCCCGACAGGTCAAACTCGGCAGCCTCGGCCTCGGCAGCCTCGGCAGCCTCGCCTTCCGCGCGGAGCGCTTCCCGCAACGCTGTCTCGACGAGGACACCCGGCACTTCTATCGGTTGCTGGAGGGCCAGGAACAGTCCGGCCTGTGCTCGCCGCCAGCTTGGAACCCCCACCAGCTCAGTGCCGTCGATCCGGATGCTTCCCGACGTCACGGTCGTGCCCGGCCTCCCCATCAGGGCATGCGCGAGCGTGCTCTTCCCGGAGCCGTTCGGGCCCATCACGACGTGCACCTCCCCGCCGGGCACCCGGAGGTCCACGCCTCGCACTACCTCGCGCGCGGCCACCGAGGCGTGCAATGCCTCCACCTCGAGCAGGGTCATGGGCGCGACTCCTCGTTGCCGGATCCTTGCGGGCCAAATGGACGTAGCTCAGGTCTGATCTCGGGCCGGGTCATGGCAGGACGACCGCCACATCGTCCCCGTCAACCTCCACCCGGTAAACGGGGACCGGCTTGGTCGCAGGAAGCGAACAGGGCTCACCCGTCGCCAGGTCGAACGTGCTGCCGTGCCTCGGACACTCGATCTCGCACTCGTCGGTCCATACCTCGCCTTCTGCGAGCGAGTAGTCCTCGTGGCTGCACCGGTCACCGATCGCGTAGAAGTCGTCTCCGACCCTCACCAGAGCGATGCGGTGGTCCCCGACATCGAACCGGCGGACTTGGCCGCTCGAGAGCTCGTCACGGCGCAGCAAGACGACGCGCTCACCCATCTTGCTCACCGATCCCCATGTGCTCGTCCGTTCCGGCAGGCTCGTGCCCGGAGATCTCCTTGCCGGCCCCCGGGGCGCCCTCCCATTCACTCGAAGGCCCAAGATCGAGCTCGAGCGTGTTGGCGAGGCGGAGCCCCACCTCGCGGCGGAGGCGGGGGACGAGTGCAGGCACCGGCGAGCGTTGCACGATGTCGTCGAAGAAGCCGAGGACGATCAGCTGCTCCGCCCGGGTCGGCGGTATGCCTCGAGACTCCAGGTAGTAACGCTGGTCTTCGTCCACGGGACCCACGGTCGAGGCGTGGCTGCACCGGACGTCGTTCTCCTCGATGTCGAGGTTCGGCACCGAGTCCGCGTGCGCTCCCTCGCTGAGCACGAGATTGTGATTGGTCTGGAACGCGTTGGTGCGCACCGCTCCCCGGCGCACCCTGATCAGCCCGCTGTAGACCGAGCGTGAGGTTCCAGCAACAGCACCCTTGCACAGCAGATCGCTGGTCGTGTGCGGTGCAACGTGATCTTGGAGCGTCCTCACGTCGTGGACCTGCGTGCCGGTCCCCAGGTACGCAGACCGCAGCTCGGTCGCGGCGCCCTGGCCCCGGGCGACCGCGTCCGTACGCGTCCGGTCGTATGCTCCGCCGAGGCCCACCGTGAAGGTCCGGAGCGTGGCATCACGACCGGACGATCCAACAAGGCGTCCGATGTGCCAAACCTCGGTCCCGAGCACCTGGAGCGCGCCGTAGGAAAGCCGGGAGCCGTCCTCGGCGACGAGCTCGGCCACGGGCACCACGAGCGCGCTTCCTGCGTCAGGTGCTCCTGCGAGCACCTCCACCACTTGTGCGCTCGCTCCCCGGCCGAGCCGCACGACCGTGCGGGGAAAGATCGCCGGAGCTTCCGGCCGGCCGGCGCGTGTCCCGCTCGTGCACCAATGGAGCACGATGACGGGCGAGTCGACGATGACTCCCGGTGGGACATCTACGACGACCGCGTCGGGATGAAAGGCATCGTTGAGCCGGACGAACACGTCCCCACCGGTGAGAAGGCCACCGAGGACCGGCCTTTCGGCATGGACTCCTGCATCGGCCGTGCCTCGGATTCCCCGTTGGATACCGTCGGTGCCGAGCACCGTCACTCCCCCGACAACGACCTTGTCGGGGAGCGCCCGACGATCGACGGAGACCGGCTTCCCATCGACGACCGTGACGAGAGCCGCGAACGAGGGAAGGTCTGCGACGATGCCGGCCACGAATGCAGATCCGACCGGGCCAAGGTCCTCGCGGTGGCCGCCTGGAAGCGGGGTGAAGTCGTTGAGCCGCAGCTGGTCGATGGGCGTGTAGCGCCAGACTTCCTCCTTCTCGGAGGGCATGGGCATGACACCCAACTCCTCTACGGCCTCGATCCGGCGATCGCGCAGCCAAGAAGGGCCGCCGAGGGCAACGGCACGGTCCGCGGTGAACTGGCTCACGACTGCAGCATCCTCCAATTCGCCGACCACTCGATGGATGAAGCCTCCATCACCGGGGCTGACATCTGACCATCAACGCGGCCGACATCGTGGACGTCACCGCCGACGTCACGGTGACACGCTCATCCGAACGGAAGTGTACCGGCGAGGTCGGTTGCTAACGTCCGCGAAGTGCCGAACGTCCCTGAAGACTCCAATGCTCCGCGAACCTCGCAGCCCCCGGAGCCCCCGGTTCCCTCGGAGCCTCCACACCCTCCGGCGGCTTCGAGGTCCCCGCTGCACATGGATCTCGACCGGGCAAGCGGAGTCGCGACCGTCTGGCTCGACCGCCCCGACGCCCACAACGCGCTGGGACGCGCCTTCTTCGACGAGGTGCCGACCGTGATGGTCGCACTGTCGGACAACTCGACAGTGCGTGTCGTCGTGATCGCTGCTCGAGGTCGGGACTTCAGCGTCGGTCTCGACCTGAAGGAGATGGGCACGACGCTCTTGGGCGGCCCATGGAACGTGACACGTCCCGCTGGCGCCCCGCCCACCTCCTCGCAGGGCGACCCGCCCACCTCCTCGCAGGGCGACCCGCCCACCTCCTCGCAGGGCGACCCGCCCACCCGCTCCCAGGGCGACCCGCCCACCCGCTCCCAGGGCGACCCGCCCACCCGCTCCCAGGGCGGAGCACCGGCGTCGCCTGCTGCGAGGGCAGCCGAGACGCGCCGGGCGATTCTGCGGCTCCAGCGAGCCATCAACGCCATCGCTGACTGCCCGAAGCCGGTCGTCGCAGCGATCCAGGGCTACTGCCTCGGCGCCGGGATGGATCTCGTGACCGCCTGCGACATCCGCCTCGCGTCCGCCGAGGCGGTCTTCGGCATCCGAGAGACCCGGATGGCGATCACCGCCGACCTCGGCACCCTCCAACGACTCCCCCGCATCGTCGGTGCCGGGCACGTCGCCGAGCTGGCGCTGACCGGCAAGGATCTCGACGCGAGGCGCGCAAGGGAGATCGGGCTCGTCAACGAGGTCTACCCGGACCACGCCGCGCTCCTCAGCGCGGCGACGTCGATGGCGCGCGAGATCGCCGCCCTCTCGCCGCTCGCGGTGCAAGGCACCAAAGCGGTCCTCGCGGCGAACGACGGGCGGACGATCGCGCAGGCGCTCGACTATGTCGCGACGTGGAACGCGGGCATGCTGGCCTCCGACGACCTCACCGAAGCAGTGCGAGCGTTCATGGAGAGACGCCCTCCCCGCTTCACGGGCACCTGACCCACCCGCACCTGACCCACTCGCACCCTGACCCACTCGCACCCGACAGCCGGGCCACCGGCCCAGCCACCGGCTTCCGCGGCCCCGGGCGCTAACGGTTGCGACGCCACCAACGACGAGCCGCACGCGCTTCTCGTCGTGCGTCGTCGGCCCTGGCCTCGCGCAGCGCCTCGGGCGCGATCGCGCCCACGATGCTCTCGGCGTCCTCGAGGATCGCCCGCATGTCCCCGGAAGGCACGTCGGGCTCGTCTTCGATCGGCGGCTCCACGAGGCTGCCGTGCACCCAGCCCGCGTCTGCAAGCCGGCGCTCGTAGGACTTGCAGTCTTCAGGGCACCGCCACGGCGCCTCAGGCGCAAGATCGAGAACGCAGAAGCGCGCGACCTCGCCCGATGCGTACGTCCGGCTCTGGAAGTGCTTGCACTCCTCACGCATCGGCACGGCTCGACCTCCTTGCCGATCGGCCCTCGCCTGTCAGCCCGCCCCCAACGCCCCCTGGGCGCGCCGTGCGGACGCGCCGGGCGTCGGTCAACCGACGGACCCTTCCATCTGCAGTTCGATGAGCCTGCTCCACTCGACGGCGTACTCCATGGGCAGCGTGCGCGTGACCGGCTCGATGAAGCCGTTCACGATCATCCCCATCGCCTGGCTCTCGGTGAGGCCTCGGCTCATCAGGTAGAAGAGCTGGTCGTCGCCGACCTTGGACACCGTCGCCTCATGGCCGATCTGCGCGTCCTGCTCCCCGACCTCCATGTAGGGCTTGGTCTCCGAGACCGATTCGTCGTCGAGCAGCAGCGCGTCGCAGCGCACAAACGACTTCGAGCCCTTCGCCTCGGGGTCGACGTGGACCAGGCCTCGATAGGTCGTCACCCCCCCGTCCTTGGAGATCGACTTGGACACGATCGTCGACGTGGTCTCGGGCGCCGCGTGGATCATCTTGGCCCCCGCGTCCTGGTGCTGGCCACCTCCGGCGTACGCGACCGAGAGCACCTCGCCCGAAGCCTTGGGCCCGACCAGGTACACCGAGGGGTACTTCATGGTGAGGCGGGAGCCGATGTTGCCGTCGATCCACTCGACGTGGGCCTCCGCCTCAGCTCGTGCGCGCTTGGTGACAAGGTTGTACACGTTGTTCGACCAGTTCTGGATCGTCGTGTAGGTGATCCTGCTCCCCGGCAGCGCTATGAGCTCCACGACCGCGGAGTGCAAGGAGTCCGACGTGTACACCGGCGCAGAGCAACCCTCGACGTAGTGCACCTGCGACCCCTCGTCGGCGATGATGAGGGTGCGCTCGAATTGGCCCATGTTCTCCGCGTTGATGCGGAAGTAGGCCTGCAGGGGCATGTCGACCTTCACGCCGGGCGGCACGTAGATGAACGAGCCTCCGGACCAGACGGCCGAGTTGAGCGCGGCGAACTTGTTGTCGTTCGGCGGGATCACGGTGCCGAACCACTTGCGCACGATGTCGGGGTACTCGCGCACCGCGGTGTCCATGTCGCAGAAGAGCACTCCCCGGGCCTCGAGGTCCTCTCGATTGCGGTGGAAGACCACCTCGCTCTCGTACTGGGCGGTCACCCCGGCGAGGTACTTGCGCTCCGCCTCGGGGATGCCGAGACGCTCGTAGGTGCGCTTGATGGCGTCGGGAAGCTCCTCCCAGTCCTTCACCTGTCCGCCGGTCGGCTTGATGTAGTAGTAGATGTCGTCGAAGTCCAGGTCCGGCATGTTGACCGCGAACCACGGCGCCATGGGCTTCTTCTCGAAGCGCCTGAGCGCCCGGAGCCGGAACTCCCGCATCCACTCGGGCTCCCGCTTCATCGCCGACATCTCGCGGACGATCTCTTCGTTGAGGCCCTTCTTGGGCTTGAAGACGTAGTCCTCCTCGTCGCTCCACCCGAGCTGGTAACGACCAAGGTCGAGGTCCACGGTTGCCATGCGATCGAATCTCCCTTGCACTCGTCGCGCCACTCGTCGCCGACGCCGGGGACGTCCACCGCAAGGCGGGTGCCCGCACCGCCCTCGAGCCTGCTGGCCCAGCCCGGCGAGGTGCCCCACGGCGAATTATCCCTACGGTGATAGTAACAACTCTGGGGGCCGCCCCATGCGCCTTGGCCCGGCGCGGCGGCCACGACCCCTTGCTCCCCCAAACGAGGGTGCGAACCCGATCGTGAGCCGCCGACCAGGACCGGAGGACCGCAGTTGCGGTCACCCTGCGTCCCCGAGGAGGGCGCCCCGACGGCCTGCCGGAAATACTTTGATGCCGAAGTATCATGGTCTCGTGGCGGACCGTCGCCGTTGGCAGGAAGAGTTCGACCGATCACCGTCTCGAGGCGTCCCCTTCGAGACGATGTCCGGGATCCCGCTCGAGCCGGTGTACGGACCCGACGGCGCGGAGCTCCCGGGCCAGTTCCCCTACACGCGCGGCCCCTACGCGTCGATGTACCGCTCGAGGCTGTGGACGATGCGCCAGTTCGCCGGCTTCGGCACTGCGGAGGACACGAACCGCCGGTTCAAAGAGCTGCTCCGCTCTGGCGGCAACGGGCTCTCGACGGCGTTCGACATGCCGACCCTGCTCGGGCGCGACTCCGACGACCCTCTCGCCAAGGGCGAGGTCGGCAGGGCCGGCGTTGCCGTCGACACGCTCGCCGACATGGACACGCTCTTCTCGGGGATCGACCTCGGCGCCGTCACCACCTCGATGACCATCAACTCGGCCGCGGCGATGGTGATGGCGATGTACGTCTCGGTCGCCGACCGCACCGGCGTCTTGAGATCGGCGCTCGGCGGCACCATCCAAAACGACATCTTGAAGGAGTACCAGGCGCAGAAGGAGTACGTCTTCCCGCCACGCCCCTCGGTGCGGCTCGTGACGGACGTAATGCGCTTCGCTGCCGCAGAGCTGCCCCGCTGGCACCCGGTCTCGGTGTCCGGCTACCACATCCGCGAAGCCGGCTCCACGGCGGCCCAGGAGCTCGCCTTCACGCTCGCCAACGGCTTCGCGTACGTCGAGGCAGCGGTTGCGGCCGGTCTCGCCGTCGATGACTTCGCTCCGCGGCTGAGCTTCTTCTTCAACTCGCACATCGACTTCTTCGAGGAGATCGCGAAGTTCCGCGCGGCGAGGCGCATCTACGCCCGATGGATGCGTGACCGCTACGGGGCGGTGGAGCCGCGCTCGATGCAGTTGCGCTTCCACACCCAGACCGCAGGGGTCTCCCTCACCGCCCAGCAGCCCGAGGTGAACCTGTCTCGGGTCGCGATCGAGGCCCTCGCGGCTGTGCTCGGGGGGACCCAGAGCCTCCACACCGACTCCTACGACGAGGCGCTGGCTCTCCCGACGGAGAAGGCGGCACGTCTGTCGCTGCGGACCCAGCAGGTGATCGCGGAAGAGACCGGGGTCGTCCACGTCGCGGACCCTCTCGGAGGCTCGTGGTTCGTCGAGGAGCTCACCGACGAGCTCGAGCGCCAGGCCGAGCAGATCTTCTCGTATCTCATGGAAGCCGGATCGGGCTCCATGCTCGAAGGCGTGCTCGCGTCCATCGACGACGGATGGTTCTGCTCGCAGATCGCCGACTCGGCGTACCGGTTCCAGTCCAAGGTCGCGTCGGGCCAGTGGGTGCAGGTGGGCGTGAACGGCTACACGGACGGCGACGACGGCGAGACCCCGATCCTCTACATCGACCCCGAGGTCGAAGCGCGCCAGCTCGAGAGGCTGGCCGCAGTGAAGCAGTCGCGCGACGATGACGCCGTCCGGCGGTCGCTCGACCGGCTGGGGCGCGAGGCGGCGGATCCGACGGTCAACTTGATGCCCGCCCTCATCGACGCCGCAAAGGCCTACGTCACGGTGGGCGAGGCGATGCACACGCTCGAGTCGGTGTTTGGCACCTGGTTCGAGCCGGCCTTCGTGTGACCTCGATGCGCGGCCCTGGGGATCGCGGGGCTGCCGGCTTCTCCGGCGGCAGTGCCGACACCTCCGGCGGGGTTGCCGGCGCGGTTGTTGGCGGGGTTGTTGGCGGGGTTGCCGGCGCGGTGTCCGGCGGGGTTGCCGGCGCGGTGTCCGGCGGGGTTGCCGGCGGGGTTGCCGGCGCGGTGTCCGGCGGGGTTGCCGGCGCACGAGGCTCGAGCTCAGCTGGGGCACCCGCGGGCCATGACGACCCGCCGATTCGGGTCCTCCTCGCCAAGGTGGGCCTCGACGGGCACGACCGCGGGCTTCGGGTGGTCGCCCGGGTGCTCCGCGACCACGGTTTCGAGGTCATCTTCGCCGGCCTGCGCCAGACGCCCGAGGCCATCGCTGCCGCAGTCGTCCAAGAGGACGTCGACGTCGTGGGCGTGTCGATGCACAACGGCGCGCACCTCACGCTGGCACCCGCCGTCATCGGCGCCTTGCACGATGTGGGGCTCGCGACGCCGGTGATCGTCGGCGGCATCGTCCCGGACGTCGACGTTCCACGCCTCGAGAAGATGGGCGTCGCGGCCGTGCTCGGCCCGGGCGCCTCCAACGATGAGGTGGTCGACGCCGTCAGGGCTGCCGCCCTCGCCCCGCCCAACGGCACACCGGGCGCTCGGGGAGACCAGGAGACCGCCGGGCGGTCCTGATCCCCACCCCCGATGAGGAGCGTGACGCCCGTGGGCGGCCGCGCACCGCCGACCCGTCAGCGCGCGACGGGTGTCACCGTGAGCGGCCGGGACCGCCGATCCGTCAGCGCGGGACGAGTGTCACCGTGAGCGGCCCCCCAGCGCCGCCCGGGAGCACCACGGGCACACCGGTGATGGACACCTTCGCCGCGCCCGGTGCCCCGATCACGATCGTCGAGTGACCGGTGAGCGACAGGGACGCCGATGCGCCGGGCGCGAAGGTCTGGGCGAGCACCATCGTGCCGGTCGCCGACGTCACGCTCATCCAGCAGTCCGATGTGGTCGCTCCGATCGTGAGCGAGTACGTCGTGCTCAGCGGCTGGTAGGTGGCAGAGGAGCTCGTCGAGGCGACCGCCGTGTACTTCGCTGGGAGCGTGGTGGTCGGGGGGGTGCGGACGTGGGCATGGGTGCCGGCCGACCGCCGCGGTGGATGCGCCACGTGATGGGAGCGCACGACGACGTACGCGGCGCCAGCCCCTGCGGCGACGAGCACGGCGAGCGCCGCGACCAGCCCACCCAGGCGGCGGGCGGGACGCTGCATGGCGTTGAGGGAGCGATCAGGGTGCACGCTCGCCGAGCCGGATGAGGCGAGCGGCTGGCGGGACGCGTCTTTGCCGAGATCGTCGAAGCTCGCGAGCACCTCTCCCCCGGCCCGCCCGACTCCCCCGGGCTCCCGGGCTCCCCCGGCTCGCCCGGCTCCCCCGGCTGCCCCGGGCTCCCGGGCTCCCCCGGCCGCTGCAGAGGATTGGCCAGCCCGGTCGTCGAAGGAAGCGGTGCCGGGGACCCCGACCCTGCCGGCGGAGCCAGGCGTTCGGGCAGCACCAGGTTCGGGGGGCGGCACCAGCCTGACACCGCTGCGCTCGCCACCGCCCAGGTGGCCCAGCACGTCGAGCGTCTGGCGATAGTCGTCGATCGACTCGGCCTCACTGATCCTGCGCCTCCGAACGACCGCAACGAGGATCACCACGACTCCGATGCCGGCGGCAAGCGTGACCGCTACCTCCACGTCCTCCATATAACAGGATCGGAGCGACCGGTGTGGAGTGTGGTTCCGACGCGTTTGGGCAATGGGAGGGCCGCGCTCCCCTTACGGGAAGATCCCCTTACGGGAAGAATTGCGCGCCAGTTCCCTGTAACCTCTCATTTCAGTGGAACTGCACCGGCGAGCCTGCCGGAGACCGAGGAAAGAGAGCCGCAGTGGCCAGCGAGATTGACAAGATCGACGGAAGGCGCGCACGAGGCCTGAGGACGCGCGACGCGATCATCAGCGCGCTCTTGGACCTCGTCGCTCGGGGCGACATCGCTCCGACGGCCCAGCGCATCGCCGACCGGGCAGGTGTATCCGTGAGGTCCGTCTATCAGCACTTCGCTGACGTCGAGGGTCTGTACGCCGACGCAGCCGAGCGAACCTACGATTGGGTTCGCGAGACCACCAAGAGCATCGACGTCTCGCTCGCGCTCGACAAGCGAGTCGACGCGTACGTCGAGAGCCGGGCAAGCATGCTCGACTCCCTGCTCTCCTTTCATCGCTCGGTCCGGCTGATGGAACCCTCCTCCGACAGGATCCGCTCGTACCGCCTGGCGACGGAGAAGTGGGAGAAGGACCGGATCGGGAAGGTCTTCGCACCCGAGCTCAAGGCCATGGACGCACCGACTCGTTCGGCGGTGCTCGCCGGAATCGACGTGCTCGCGAGCGCCGATGCATGGGACCACCTGCGGCGCAACGGGCAGTCGGCGCGCGCAGCCCGGCAGACGCTGAGGACGGGGATCCTGTCGCTCCTGGGCTCGAGGTAGCCCGTCTTCGACCCGACAGGCGCTCTCCTTCCAGGCGGCGTCTGCGCACCCGAGCACCCGACGGCATCTCCCCACCGGCCTTCCGGGGCCCAGAGCGGCTCGCCGAGCCCGCCCCCGTGGACCTGCAAGCGAAGCTCAGGTCCGCAGGCCGAGGCGCGGACGCAATGCCGGCAAGATGCCGGCTCGGCGCGGGTTGGCCCTGTCGCGTGCTGAGAGCACCGGCTCCTCCACTGCCCAGTCGGCGCCCACAGCTGGATCGTCCCAGGCCAGCCCCAGCTCGTCCGCAGGGTTGTAGTAGCCGTCGACGAGGTACCACAAGAGGACGTCGGTCAGCGCTGCGAACCCGTGCGCCACTCCCGGCGGGATGAAGAGCCCGCGATCCTCGTGGCCGTCGAGCTCGATCGTCTCGGTCACCCCGTCGGTCGGCGAGCCCTCCCTGAGGTCATGGAGCACCACGCGTGCGCGGCCGCGCAGCACGTACCAGTAGTCCGCTTGATGGAGGTGATAGTGGAGCCCGACGACAGCCCCGGCCTGCTTCTCGGAGCGGTTGGCCTGCACCATCTCGCGCCCGAGCGGAAACCACTGTCGCCGATAGGTCTCCACGAAGCGACCCCGCTCGTCGCCGTGCGCCTCGGGGACCACGACGAGGACGTCCCCGATCCTTGACTGCAGGAGCGTCGGCACCGACGCACAGTAGCCCCGCCTTGCGCGGCCCGGTCACACTTCGAGGGTCGCCCCCTCCTGGGCGACGGCGATCTCCCCAAGTCGCCCAGCATCGGGGTGGCGCCGCGCCACACTGGCGAGCTCGGCGACGTCGCTGTCGGAATGGGAAGGGTCGTGATGGAAGAGGTAGAGGCGCTTCACTCCGCACTCCGCTGCCACCTTGACCGCGTAGCCCACGGTCGAATGTCCCCAATCGGGCTTCGTCTCGAACTCCTCGTCGGAGTACTGCGCGTCGTGGAGCAAGAGGTCGGCGCCTTGGCACAGTGATCGGAGGGCGTCGGGCACCGTCGAACGATCAGCGGGTGCCTGGTGGTCGGGAACGTACACGAGGACGCGCCCCTCGGCTTCGATCCGGAACCCGAGCGTGTTGCCCGGGTGCGGGACGGTTCTCGCCGAGACGCTGATCCGGCCGAGCCCGAGCCGTGCTCCGTCCTGCGCGCCAGCCTCAGCCGAAAGCTCTCGTACGTCGAGCTCCCCTCCGAACTCCACCATCTTTACCGGGAAGAAAGGCGGCTCGACGGCCCGCTCGAGCGCTGTGCGGAGAAGCTCACCCTGCTGGCTCGGGCCGTACAAGGTGAGATGGGCGCCGGGCTCGTGCAGCGGCGCGAAGAACGGCAGTCCGAGGATGTGGTCGAAGTGCAGATGGGTGACCAGCGCGTTGACCCGGAGCGGCCGATCGTGCTGGCCCGCCGCCTGGAGAGTCTCCCCGAGGGCTCGGAGGCCCGTGCCGAGGTCGAGGACGAGAGGTGGCTCGCCGTCGACCGACACGAGAACGCACGAGGTGTTCCCGCCGACGCCGCAATAGTCCGCCCCGGCGCACGGGCACGAACCTCGCACTCCGAAGAAGCTGACGCGCATCGAGACACCGTAACCCGGTCTCGGTGCCCGCTCCATGCCGCGCCGGCTCATCTCATCATCTGAGGGCGAGCTCCCCCCCGCGCCAGCACGCGAGCCCCTCGGAGACGAGGTCCTCAGCGATGCGACGCGCACGGGCCTCGTCACCGGGCCATCCTGCGGCGGCCGCCAGCCGGTCCGGGGCGATCGAGGAGCTGCGCAGGACCCCGACGAGCCTCCCGCGTCCCTCGCGGTCGGAGCCTGCGAATGGGGGCTGTCGACGGACGGCGCGCGCCGGATCGCCGGACGCTGTGCCCTTGCAGGCGCTGTTCGCCGGTTCGGCGGCCTCCGCCTCTGCCCACCGGCACCGCGAAGCGAGCGGGCAGCTTCCGCAGCGGGGAGCGTGCGCCGTGCAGCAGCGTGCCCCGAGGTCGAAGAGCGCCTGGGTGAACAACCAGGGGTTCCGTGCCGGAACAAGACGGTCCGCGAGGCGCTGCGCATCTTGGGGCTCGAGCTTGTGACCGACGACGGCTCGTGACAACACCCTGGACACGTTGGTGTCGACCACGCCGATCCGACGCCCGTACGCGAGGGCGAGAACGGCTCTTGCCGTGTAGGGGCCGACGCCAGGAAGCCGGAGCAGGTCATCGAGCTGATCGGGCACCCGCCCCGCGTGACGGTCGACGACGAGCACAGCCGCCCTGTGGAGGTTGAGCGCCCTGCGGTTGTACCCAAGCCCCGCCCACGCACGGACCACTGCCCCCACGCTCGCCACGGCGCACTCGGCGACCGTCGGAAAGCGCGCGACGAACCGGGTGAACGGCTCGACGACCCGGGAAGCCTGCGTCTGCTGGAGCATCACCTCGCTCACGAGCACGGACCAGGGGTCTCGCGTCGAGCGCCACGGAAGGTCTCTCCACAGGCTCGTCGACGACCGCAGCACCAGACGGCGCACCGTGGCGAGCTCGCGCGCGGTCGGTTCGGGCGGCGAACCGAGGGCGGGGCCGGCGGTCCGGGGGCCGGCGGTCCGGGCGGGTCCGGCCGGCTCAGCTCCAGACGTCGTCGGCATACGGGCGCCGCCGCTCCGGGGCCGCCGCGCGCTTCCAGACCATGACCTTGCGTCGGAAGGCGCACACCTCCTCACCGTGCTGGTTGAACGCCTTGGTCTCCACGGTCACGACCCCTCGGTCGTGCTTCGACTTCGACTCCACCGCGTCGACCACCCTCGTCTCCGCGTAGATCGTGTCGCCGTGGAACGTCGGGTTCCGGTGGACGAGCGACTCGACCTCCAGGTTCGCGATCGCAGAGCCGCTCACGTCAGGGACGCTCATGCCGAGCGCGAGCGAGTAGACGAGGTTTCCGACGACGACGTTGCGCCCGTGAACGGTCTCGTGCTCCGCGAACCACGCGTTCGTGTGGAGCGGGTGATGGTTCATCGTCAGCATGCAGAAGAGGTGGTCGTCGGACTCGGTGATCGTCTTGCCGGGCCAGTGCCGGTAGACGTCCCCGACGACGAAGTCCTCGAAGTAGCGGCCGAACGGCCGGTCGTAGATGGTCATTCTCCGGGTGTAGTACGTCGGCTTCGCAACGTCCAGCCTGTCGCCGGGCGCGGCGTCCAACAGCCTTTCGTCCAGGCTGTTACGGTGCCTGCGTCCAAGTGACCGACCTGCAAGCGGGGGACGTCGGAGAAGCGATGAGCGTACGCCGGGATCCACGTCGGCATCGAAGGGGCGGCCTGCGAGCGTTGGGGGCTGCGGGCGTGCTCGTCGCAGGCCTGCTCGCCGGGACGGCTGGCGGAGCTCTCCCCCGGGGCGCCTTCGGCGGGATCAACCGTGCCGCAGCAGCATCCGACCAGGCCGCGCGTCAGGCCGCGCCCGTAGCCGCGCGCCACGGTCGGGTGCTGCTCGTGGGCACCTTTGACGGCCGCCGCGGGCAGTACACCAGCATCCAAGCAGCGGTGGACGTCGCAAAGCCTGGTGACACCGTCCTCATCGGGCCGGGGGACTATCACACAGCCGACGACCTTGCCCACCCGCCGACCCCGGAGCAAGCAGCACTCGGCGACTTCGGCGCGGTCCTCGTGACGACCCCCCGGCTGACGATCAGAGGCATGAACCGCTCGTCGGTGATCGTCGACGGGACGAAGGTGGGTTCTCCCGCCTGCGACCCGTCCCCGACAGCGCAAGTCGATGGGCCGCCGGACCCGAGCGGCGGCAACTACGGGACGAACGGAATCGTCGTGTTCCGGGCTGACACAGTCACCGTGCAGAATTTGACCGTGTGCAACTTCCTCGCGGGCAAGGGCCCTTCGGGGAACGGCATCTGGTGGAACGGCGGATCCGAGAGCGGCACGATCGGGCTCAGGCGCTACTGGGGCACATACCTCACCGCGACGACCACCTACTACGGGAATGCGACAGTGGCGCCGACCTACGGGATCTTCGCGAACAGCGCTGCCGGCCCGGCAGGTTGGTCCAACATCTACGGTTCCAACTTCGACGACTCGGGGATGTACGTCGGCGCCTGCCAGCAGGTCTGCGACGTGACGGTGACGCACGCCTGGATGGAGTACAACGCCCTCGGGTACTCCGGGACGAACTCGGGGGGTGCGGTCGTGATCGAGCATTCCCGCTTCGACCACAACCAGGACGGCTTCGACACGAACACGCAGATCTACAGCGACCCGCCCCCGCCCCAGAATGGCGACTGCCCGGGCCACGCGAAGAGCCCGCTCACCCACACGCGCTCGTGCTGGGTGTTCATGCACAACCTCGTCGAGGACAACAACGACGCCCACGCCCCGATCGCTCCGGGAGGCTACGCGAGCGCAGGGCCCGTCGGCACGGGGATGACGGTGTCGGGCGGCCGGAACGACACGGTCATGGACAACACCTTCAGGGGCAATGCGGCCTGGGGCATCCTGTTCGTTCCCTTCCCCGACAAGGACAAGCCCTTCCCGGGCGTCACCTGCGCAGGAAGTGGAGGCCACGAGGTGACCGGGTTCGGCTGTGTCTACGACCCCGAGGGCGACGCGCTCCTCCGCAACAGCTTCTCGCACGACGGGTACTGGAAGAACCCCACGAACGGGGACTACGGGCAGATCACCCTGTTCGGCCACGAGCCTGCCAATTGCTATGCAGGGAACAAGGCGCCGGACGGGGGCTGGCCGGCCAACCTGGAGAAGGCCCAGCGGCACTGCGGCCCGCTGACTGCCGCCGCCAACACCGGCGGTCCGCTCCTGGGCCAAGTGGAGTGCGACACCGGATTCGGGCTGTGCCCGAAGGGCGCCGCGTACCCCAAGCCCTCCCCGTCGAGCGTCATCCTGCATCCCCTGCCCAAGGGGCTCCGCTCGATACCCAACCCGTGCAAGGGCCTCCCGGCGAACGCCTGGTGCAAAGGGGGAAGGCCGATTTGACGTACGGAGCCGGCCCGGCACGCAGGGACCGGCGGCCTCGACGCTCGCCTACTCGCCTACTCGGCGGGTGATGGTCGCGGCCGGGTCGTGAACCTGAGATCCGCACCCGGCAGCGCCTCGCCGTCGACGGTGAGCCGCCACGTGTACCGAGCGTCCGGGGGCAGGGGGATCGGGCCCATGTTGACCGCCAGCGTGACGTCGATCGGTGACCCTTCGGGAACCGATGGAGGCTGCGTGACGGTGAACTCTCCTCGTACCTCGACGGGCTGCGCGCCGTCAGGGGTCTCGACGAGGACGGGGCGGCCATCTGCGTCCTCGAGGAACAGTTCCCAGTGGTGGGCGCGGTCGGCCTCGTTCCAGTCGACTTCGATCTTGAGGGCGATCGCGGACGGCACCGGGTCGGGTCCGGTCATCGACCACCCCCCACCGAGGATGTAGAGCTTCCCGTCCGCGACCTGCGCGGCGTCGCACAGCATCATGGTGACCCTCACACCGCTCGAGGCTACCGGCGCGGCGCGAGGATGGGTCGATGCTCCGTGATGACGTCTACCGTCGCCCGCTCGCCACGGCGCTGGAGCGCCTCGGGGTGACCGCAGGATGGCGGGTCGCCGACGTCGGTGCAGGAGCGGGTGACGTGGCTGTGGCGCTAGCCGAGATCGTGGGCCCCGAAGGTCGCGTCTACGCGGTCGACCGTGACCCGATCGCCCGGGACGAGACTGCACGCGCGTCAGCGGCGCACTCCCAGGTGCTGGCGATCACGCAACGGGCTGAGGACCTGCGCCTCCCTGAGCCCGTCGATCTCGCCTTCTGCCGTTTCCTCCTGCTCCACGTCCACGACCCGCTGGCCGTCGTCGTCCAGCTGGCCACTGCGGTCAGGCCTCAGGGCTGGGTGGTGGCACAAGAGCCGGTCACCTCTGCAGGGCGGGTCGCCGGTCGAGCGCTGTCGATGCCCGACGTGCCCCACCCTGATGTGGGCGCCCTGCTCCCCGCCCTCGTACGCCGAGCAGGGCTCGTGCTCGAAGACGCGTGGGCAGAGGCACCCGCGGGCGCCGGGCCCGGCCCCGTCGCGTCCTATCTCCACGAGCTCACCGAGGTGGATCCCGGCGACGACCCGATCGTGCTCCCCCCACTCGTCACCGTCCTCGCGCGCCGACGCGGGTAGCGTGCCGTGACGATGGACCTCGAGCAGGCGAGCGAAGCACTCGCGTGCGCAGACGAGGTCATCCGTCGCGGGGTCGTGAGCATCGCGCGCACGGGTGCCGACGTGTCGCAGGTCCTCGCGTACGACGTCGCTCATGCCGCCGCGGCGCTCGCCACCGGCCGGGCCGCGCTCGACTACGGGAAGCACGGAGAGGTCGAAGCGCGCCTTGCGTGCGCGTTCGTGGCGGACGTCGTCGCGGACCTCCAGGGCAAGATCTCCGGGCGGTCCGCATCCTGGACAGCCGGGCCGGACCTGCTCCGCCCTGCCGACGCCTTCGTCGCCCGTCACCGCGATCCGGACAGACTCGCGCAGCTCTGGAGCGAGGCGGGTCCTCGCCACCTCCCAGAGGAGCTCGAGCTCGCTCGAGAGACCTTTCACCGCTTCGCACAGAACGAGATCCGTCCCCACGCCGAGCACGTCCACCGGACCAACGCGGACATCCCCGAGTCGATCGTCACGGGCCTGGCGGAGCTCGGCGGGTTCGGGCTCTCTGTGCCCGAGGCGTACGGGG
This sequence comes from Acidimicrobiaceae bacterium, assembly GCA_027339205.1. GTDB lineage: Bacteria > Actinomycetota > Acidimicrobiia > Acidimicrobiales > RAAP-2 > JAJYVT01. Next base: position 23,178 of record DAHWOV010000086.1, read on the forward strand.
GCTTCGCGTCGGGAGGAGAGAGCGACTACATGGGGATGGTCGTGGCGACCGAGGAGCTGTCCTGGGGTTCGCTGGGCATCGGCGGATCGCTCATCACGAGGCCAGAGATCCTCACTCGGGCCCTCGTGCGCGGCGGGACCGAAGCACAGAAGCACCGTTGGCTGCCGAGGCTGGCGAGCGGCGAGCTGCTCGCGGCGGTCGCAGTCACCGAGCCGGACTACGGCTCGGACGTCGCCGGAATCGTCACGTCCGCATCGCCCGGACGAGACGGCTGGCTGGTGAACGGCGTGAAGACGTGGTGCACCTTCGCAGCTCGAGCCGACGTCCTCATGCTGCTCGCACGGACTGACCCCGATCGCTCGAGAGGGCATCGGGGCCTCTCGCTCTTCGTCGTCGACAAGGAGCCGTCGACAGGGAAGGGGTTCGTGCTGCACCAGCGCGGAGGCGGGAAGCTGGAGGGACGCCCGATCGACACCATCGGCTATCGGGGCATGCACTCCTATGAGCTCGCCTTCGAGAATTGGCTGGTCCCCCGAGAGAACCTCGTCGGCGAGGACGACGGCCTCGGGAAGGGGTTCTACCTGCAGATGCAGGGCTTCGAGAACGGACGCCTCCAAACCGCGGCCCGCGCCATCGGCGTCATGCAGGCCGCCTACGAGGCTGCAACCTCCTACGCGCGCGAGCGGAAGGTCTTCGGCGTGCCGATCTCCGACTACCAGCTGACGAGGGTGAAGCTCGCACGCATGGCCGTGGTCATCCAGGCCGCCCGGCAATTCACCTTCAAAGTCGCGCGACTCATGGCGAAGGGCGAGGGTGCCCTCGAGGCGTCGATGGCCAAGGCGTACGCGTGCGGCGCGGCCGAGTGGGTGACCCGCGAGGCCATGCAAATCCACGGTGCGATGGGCTACGCCGAGGAGTACCCGGTGAGCCGCTACTTCGTGGACGCCCGGGTGCTGTCGATCTTCGAAGGCGCGGACGAGACTCTCGCGCTGAAGGTGATCGCGAGGCGCCTGGTCGAGGGTCTGCGCTCGGAGTGACTGATCACTGCGGATCATTGTCGAGCCGCTGGCGGGGAGCGCTCGGAGCCGGCTGGCGGGGTGCGCTCGGAGCCGGCTGGCGGGGTGCCCCCGGAGCCGGCACGCTCGGGGTCAGGGGGCAGACCGACGCAGCCCGGCACGCTCGCCACGCGCCACGAACTTGTGCGCCATCTTGCGGCTCGCCTCGTCGATCATCTCGTCGCCAAACATCACCGCACCCTTCCGCTCCTCCTCGGTCGCCCTGCGGTAGGCCTCCAAGATGTCCCAGGCGCGGTCGAACTGCGCTTGGGTCGGCGAGTACACCTCGTTGAGCACGGCTGCCTGGTCGGGCGTGAGCGCCCACTTGCCGTCGTACCCGAGGACCCTCGTCCGCTGCGAGAACTGCCTCAGGCCGTCGAGGTCGCGCACGTAGAGGTACGGCCCGTCGATCACCTGCAGCCCGTTCGCGCGTCCCGCCATGAGGATCTTCGAGAACACATAATGGAAGTGGTCGCCCGGGTACTCGGGAATGGCGACGCCTCCGGTGAGCACCGGCATCTCCATCGACGCTGCGAAGTCCGCCGGACCGAAGATGATCGTCTCGAGGCGAGCCGACGCCGCGCAGATCTCTTCGACGTTGATGAGGCCGCGGGTGGTCTCGATCTGCGCCTCGATCCCGACATGGCCGACCGGCAGCCCACAGTTCTTCTCGACCTGGGTCAGCAGCAGGTCGAGCGCCACGACCTCGGCGGCGGTCTCGACCTTCGGCAGCATGACCTCGTCGAGACGCTCGCCCGCGTTGCCCACCACGTCGATGACATCGCCGTAGGTCCACTCGGTGTCCCATGCGTTCACCCGGACGCAAAGGACGCGATCGTCCCAAGTGAGATCTCGGATCGCGTCGACCACCTTCCTTCGCGCGGGGACCTTCTCGAGCGGAGCGACCGAGTCCTCGAGATCGAGGAACGTCATGTCCGCGGGCACCGTCGGCGCCTTGGCGAGGAACTTTTCCGTCGCGCCAGGCGTGGAGAGGCAGGATCGGCGGGGCAGGTCGCGTGAACGTGCTGACACGTCTACAGCTTCGCTCGGAAGAACTGGAGCGTGGAGGTCCAGAGGTTGTTCGCCTCGACGGGGTCGTAGACCTCAGGACGGGTGTCGTTGAAGAATGCGTGCTGGGCTCTTGGGTGCACGATCATCGTCACGGCTTTGCCGAGGCCCCGCAGCTGTGCTTCGAGCGCGTGGACTGCCTCGGGAGGTGCCGACTCGTCGAGCTCCGCGTAGTGGCCCTCGACGGCTGCCTCCAAACGAGCGTAGTCAGGCTGCGCGTCCGGCCAGGGGATCACCCCGTAGCAGGGGACGACGGCCCGCACCGCGTCGGGTCGCTGCGTCGCAAGGACGAGCGCCAGGCCGCCGCCCATGCAGAAGCCGATCACGCCGACCGCATGGCGCCCGGTACGCCGTTGCAGCTCGTCCACCGCGCCGCTCATGTCCTTGGCTGCCTGGTCCATCTTCATGGCCATCATGGCCTTGGCCGCCTCGTCGGGCTCGCTCGTCGCCCTCCCGCGGTAGAGGTCGGGGGCCAACGCGACAAACCCCTCGGCAGCGAAGCGGTCACAGACGTCCTTGATGTGGTCGACGAGGCCCCACCACTTCTGGATAACGACGATCCCCGGTCCAGCGGTCCCCGCCAGGTAGCCCTGCCCCGTGCCGCCGTTGCTCGGATATTCGATGATTTCTCCCACATCGGAGACGGTAGCTCAATGTAACGTTTGCTGCACCACAGTGCGCGCGAATCGTAATCTTTCAGTATATTTCCGTAACCTAAATAGCGGTCTGACCAGGAACGACAGTTTTGATTTCGCACCACTGGTGGGATCACGCCGAAAAGATTTCGAGAAATTGAGTTGCTTCGGGTCACCGGCTGGGCCAGAATCCACGGCATTGTGACTGACGCTGTAGCGAGCTCGCGCCTGCCTGCGCGCAGCTCGAAGCCCGTGCGGGTACTCCGCCTGCTCCCGGTCGTGGGGATGCTGGCCGTCGCCATACCGGCCACCATCTCCACGACTGCCGGCGCCGCGAGCCCGTTGTCGCTCGAGCAGACGAGGGCCACGCAGATCGAGGCGGAGATCCAGCAGACGGGTCAGCGGATCGACGCGCTCGACCAGCAGTACCAGGCCGCACTCGCCAAGAAGGCCGCCGTGGACGCGCAGATCCGCGCAACGACTGCCAACATCGACCGCTCCGTCGCCGCGATCGCGAAGGACAAGGTGACGCTGCACAGGGCAGCGATCGAGGCGTACGTCACCGGCGGGACCGCCGCAGCAGCGAGCGCGATCTTCGTGGGCAGCCAGACATCAGCGATGGACTCCTCGGTCTACAACCAGGTCGTCGCCGGCGACCTCGACACGTCGATGGCGAACCTCCGCACCGCCGTCGCACAGCTGGGCGCCCAGCGTCAGACCCTCAAGTCCGAGGACGCGCAGGCGGCCAGCGCTGTCGCGGCAGCGCACGCCGCTTACCAGCAGGCCCAGGTGCTCGAGACACAGGAGCGCGCAGCGCTCGCCCAGGTCAAAGGGCAGATCGCGGCGTTGATCTCGCAAGAGCAGGCGGCAGCGGCTGCGGCAGCGACCGCCTCGGCACAGGCCGCTTTGTCGGTGGCGCCACCCGCGGTCGCTCCTCCGCCGGCTGTGGGCGGTGGTGCAGGCGCCATCGCGGTGCGTGCGGCCGAGTCCCAACTGGGCGTCCCCTACGTGTGGGGAGCGGAGGATCCGGGCATCGGGTTCGACTGCTCCGGGCTCACGGCCTGGGCGTGGAGCCAGGCCGGCGTGTACCTCCCGCACTACTCTGGCGCCCAGATGGCGGACAGCGTGCCGGTGCCCATCTCGGACCTGCAACCAGGCGACCTGCTCTTCTACGGGCCGGGTGGATCCGACCACGTCGCGATGTACGTGGGCAGCGCAATGATGATCGAGGCGACGTTCCCAGGGACAGTGGTGCGAATCGACCCGGTCCGGTTCGGCACAGGATTCGCGGGGGCCGGCCGGCCCTAGTGCGCCGCCGGCGGAGAGGGAGCCGAGGCTCGAGCCGCCATCGGAGCCGCTGTCGGAGCCGTGGCGGCGGCACCATCGAGGCCGCCGCTGCAACACCGCTGCCGGCACGGGGGATACTTGACCGGTGAGGCCCGTCCCTGTCGCCTTCCACCTGGGTCCGCTGGTCGTCCATACCTATGGGATCGGCCTCGCCATCACCTTCTGGTTCGCCTACCGCTATTTCGAGCGACGGCTGAGGTCACGCGGCTATCGCACGGACTGGGTGCTGAGCCTCTTCATCGTCGTCACGGTCGCCGCGATCGTGGGCGCACGTGCCATGCACGTCTTGGCCAACCTCTCCTACTACCAAGCCGATCCGGCACAGGTGCTCGCCATCTGGCACGGCGGGCTCTCCTCGTGGGGCGGCCTGCTCCTCGGAGTCCCGGTGGGAGCAGTGCTGACGCGGCGGCGGTGCCCCGAGCTCCGCTTGGGCGCCGCCATGGACATCCTCGCACCGGTGCTCGCCGCCGCCTGGGCGATGGGCCGCCTTCTCGGTCCTCAGCTGATGTACGCGGGAGGCGGGCACGCGACCCACCAGTGGTTCGGCATGTACTACGCCGGCCAGGTGGGAAGGCGTTTGCCGGTACCGATCTTCCAGGCGGCCGAAGATTTTGCGATCTTCTGCGTGCTCGTCTACGTGGAACGCCGCGTGCATCGCGTCGCCATGAGCCGGAGCGGGAGCGCGAGCGCGGCCGCCGTCGGTGGTCGCCAGCCTGCCGGCGCGGTCATCGGTACCGGCATGGTGCTGTGGGGCATCGAGCGGGTGCTCGACGAGAAGCTCTGGCTCGCCTACCCCGGACAACTCGGTGACGTGCTCGTCGAGGCTGCCGGCGTGGCGTTGGCCATCGCCGGTGTCATCGTCCTCGTTGTGACCTGGCGTCACTGGCGTGCCTGGCTCGCGATCGGTGCGCCGGCCCCGAGCGCGGCCGTGCCGGGCTCCCCGATCTCGGAGACGTCGCCTCGGCCTGCCGAGCACACCCCGTCGCCGACCGCCGAGCATGCTCCCGGGAGCGGACCTGTCGAGAGCGGACCTGTCGAGAGCGCGCCTGTCGAGAGCGCGCCTGTCGGGAACACGGCCGCAGCGAGCGTGCGCGGAGGTGGCGTGCGCTGACCCCCTGGGCGGGATCGGGCATGCCAGCCCGCGTGCCAGCCCACGGACAGCCCTCGTGCCAGCCCACGGATCCGTCAGCACGGGCAACACCTCCGAGGGGCGCACTGGTCCGGCAAAGCGCGGATCCGGTGCCTCGCAGGACATACCATCGGAGCAACGCGACACAGGGTCGCAGGGCAGTGCTTCGTACCGGCGGAAGGGGGGTGCTCATGCCCGAGGCCGACGCCTCTCCGGGCTCGGCACCGCCGGACTCTGCAGGGCCGGCTCACGGCGCGACGGTCTCGACTGCCTCGTCGGCGGCCCCGAGGACCTCGTCGGCGGCGTCATCGGCCCCTGGCGCGACCGCTCTCGGCGCGATGGCTCAGACGCTCTCCTCCCAGCAGGTCACCCTGGGCGAGGTCTCAAGGATCCTGTCGGGCACCCCGATACGGCTCCCGACGCCGTGGGAACGCGACTTCGGGAACCTCGCGTACGAGTGGCGGCGCATCTTTGCAGAGCTCGTGGGCACCTTCTTCCTGGTGCTCGTCGCGGCCGGTGCGGTGACGATCGGCGCCCTTTACAAAGGATCGGTCAGCAACAGCGCAGAAGTCGTGGCGCCCGGGCTGATGGTGATGGCCGTCATCTTGGCCATCGGTGCCGTCTCCGGCGCGCATCTCAACCCGGTGGTCACCATCGCCTTCTTACTTCGCGACGAATTCCCGCTACGTCGCGTCCCCCTGTACATCGTCGCCCAGGTCGGCGGTGCGCTCCTGGCGTGCCTGTTCCTCTGGGCGATGTTCGGGAAGGCGGGCCACCTCGGTGCGACGCTGCCAGGAGCCCATATATCGGACGTGAAGGCGATGTGGATCGAGGCCGTGCTCACCTGCGGGCTCGTCACCACGATCCTCGGCACGGCATCGGGCGCACAGAACGTCGGCCCGCTCTCAGCGATCGCGGTAGCGGGGTACATCTCGCTCGCCGGTCTGTGGGCCGGTCCCGTGACCGGCGCGTCGATGAACCCCGCCAGGTCGCTCGGACCGCAGATCGTCGGCGCAGAGTACGCCCACCTCTGGGTCTACCTCGCCGGTCCGACGATCGGCATGCTCGTGGCCGTTGCATTCGCGTACGTGCTGCGCGGCCCGGGCGGCGACCCGACCGCGGTCCGCGCGGCACAAGGGACGCTGTCGGCATACTTGTCGGTCCGACCGAGCAGGCGACAAACGCCCCTACCCGAAAGTAGTGCCGGCGACCCGACCACCCCGGACGGGCGCGGCGACCCGGCCACCCCGGACGGGCGCGGCGACCCGGCCACCCCGGGCGGGCGCGGCGACCCGGTCACCCCGACCACCCCGACAGCCAGCCCGCCTTGACCTCAGCTCACGCCGGAGCACCCGCCGCCACAGCGCAGCTCCCGCCACAGCGCATCCCAACTCGGCACAGCCCATCGCGCTCGGTTCGGAGTACCGTGGCGCCCGGAGGTGCTGATGGAGCGCGAGGACTGGGACCGCAGGTATGCAGTCGACGAGCTGATCTGGCGGGCTGAGCCCAATAGGTTCCTCGTCGAGGCGACTGCCGATCTCACCCCCGGCTCGGCGCTCGACGTCGCCTGCGGAGAGGGCCGCAACGCTGTCTGGCTCGCCGAGCAGGGGTGGCGCGCGACCGGCGTCGACTTCTCCCCCGTCGCGCTCGACAAGGCACGCCGGCTCGCGGCCTCACGCGGGGTCGACGTCGAGTGGATCGAGGCCGACGTCCGCTCCTGGGTTCCCCCGCGGTCGTTCGACCTTGTCATCCTCATGTACCTCCAGCTCCCCGCCGCGCAGCGGCGCGCCGTCTACCGGACCTTCGCCGGGGTCGTCGCCGCTGGCGGGCACCTCTTGGTCGTCGGGCACGACACCGAGAACCTCACGGCCGGGGTCGGGGGGCCCCAGGATCCCTCCGTCCTCTTCAGCGCGGGGGACGTCGTCGACAGCATCGAAGGCTCCGGCCTCCGTGTGGAGCGGGCGGAGCAGGTGCGCCGACCGGTGACGACCGAAGAAGGCGAGGTCGACGCCCTCGACGCGTTGGTGCGGGCGGTTCGACCGCCGGGCTGAGAGAGCTCCCGCCCCCGGCCGCCGGCCCCCGGCCGCCGGCCCAATCCCCCGGTGCAATCCCGAGGCCCAATCCCCCGGCCCAATCCCAAGGCCCAATCCTGGGGCTCAGTGCTCAGTCCTCAGTGCTCAGTCCTCAGTGCTCAGTGCTCAGTGCCCAAGGTCCCGGCCCCGGTCCCGCAGCAGCACCCCTTACGCGAGGGCGATGTCGTCCGGCCGCACCGGGGCGCGCGTGATCGGGAGTCCCGTCGCGTCCCGGATCGCCGCGAGCACCGCGGGACCCGACGAGATGGTCGGGGGCTCGCCCACACCCTTGGCGCCATAGGGCGCGCCGGGCTCGGGCTCCTCGACCACCGTCGCCACCACCTCGGGCATGTCGAGGATCGTAGGAAGCAGGTAGTCGGTGAAGGACGGGTTCCGGACGCGACCCTCGGTCACCACGATCTCCTCCATGACCGCCAGGCCCACGCCCTGGGCGATCCCCCCTTCGATCTGGCCGGTCACCTGGACCGGGTTGATCGCCTTGCCGACGTCCTGGCCGGTGGCGACCTGCACGACACGGAGCAGTCCGAGCTCGGGGTCCACGTCGACCACCGCCCGGTGGGCGGCGAACATAAACGACACGTGCGCATCCCCCTGGCCATCGGAGTCGAGCGCCTGCGTGGGGCGGTGATGGAACTCCTGGACGGTCTCGAGCGGCCCGCGCGCGAGGAGCTCGGACACCGACAGCCGCTCCCCCGTCTCCGTGCACAGGACACCTTGCGCGACGAGTTCGCACGCTGCGCCCGGGCACTCCCACAGCTCGGCAGCACGGGACACGAGGTCTTGGCGCAGCACCGCGCAGGCGAGCTGCAGGGCGCCGCCGCTCATCCAGGTCTGGCGCGAGGCGCTCGAGGACCCTGCGGACCCGACGTCGACCGTGTTGGCGGGCGCGAGCACGACGCGGGCGACCCCGAGCTCCTCGCGCACGATCTGGTGGGCCATCGTGACGAAGCCCTGGCCCACCTCTGCGGTCGCGACGCTCACCGTCGCGACGGGCTCTCCTTCGAGACCGGCTTCGAGGCGCAGACGCGCCGTCGCGTAGTCGTCGAACCCCTCGGAGTAGGCGACGTTCTTCATGCTGACCGCGAACCCGATGCCGCGGCGGATGCTGGCGGGGTCGGCGGTCGCGCCGGCGCCGCCCGGGAGGGCCATCATCGGTCCCGCCGGGTCCGGCGGTGGGGGGAGCGGATGGGAGGCCGCCGCGCGGATGACCTCGCGCACGGGCGCGGCCCCCGTGAGGACCTGCCCGGTCACCAGCCGGTCGTAGCGTTCGAGCGCGTTGCGCAGGCGGAGCTCGACGGGGTCCATCGACAGCGCGGCCGCGAGCTTGTCCATCTGGGCTTCGTGGCCGTAGCAAACCTGGACCGCGCCGAAGCCCCGCATCGCGCCGCACGGCGGGTTGTTCGTGCGCACTGCGTACGCGTCGATCAACGCGTTCGGGACGCGGTAGGGGCCGGCGGCGAAGCACGCCGCGTTGGAGATCACCGCGTTCGACGAGGACAGGTAGGCGCCGCCGTCAAGGACGATGCGGGCCTCCACCTTGACGAGATCGCCGTCGCGCGTCGCGTGATGGCGGTACCACATCTTGGCCGGATGGCGGTGGACATGCCCGAAGAACGACTCGTCACGCGAGTACACCATCTTCACCGGCCTGCCGGTCCGCAGGGCCAGCATGCACAGGTGGATCTGGAGGCTCACGTCCTCCCGTCCCCCGAAGGCGCCGCCGACGCCGGCGAGCGTGAGACGGACCCGCTCGGGGGGAAGGCCCAGGCTGGCCGCGATCTGGTCCCGGTCGACGTGGAGCCACTGGGTCGCGACGTACAGGTCGACGCCGCCGTCCTCGGCGGGCACGGCGAGGCCCGACTCGGGGCCGAGGAAGGCCTGGTCCTGCATGCCGATCTCGTAGCTCCCCTCGACGACCACGTCGGCGGTCGCCCCGACGTCGCCGTGGCGGACCACGAGATGGCGGAAGACGTTGCCGTCCGGATGGATCGGGTCGGCGCCGATCGCGATCTCGGGGTCGACGAGCGGCACCATCGGCTCGTACTCGACGGCCACCGCCTCGGCACCCGCGCGTGCCGCCTCCGGGTGGTCGGCGGCGACGGCGGCGATCGGCTCCCCGTGGTAGCGGACGACCTCGGACGCGAGCACCGGCTGGTCGGGCACCTCCAAGCCGAACGTCGGGCGCCCGGGGACGTCCGCCGCGGTCAGGACTGCTCGCACGCCCGGTACAAAGAGCGCGGGGCGCGGGTCGATCGAGCGGATGCGCGCCGCGACGTGCGGGCTGCGAAGCGTCTTGCCCCACAGCATCCCGTCCATCCACAGGTCCGAGGAGAACGCGAACTCGCCACGGGTCTTGGGCCCGCCGTCCGGCCGCCGGACGTTGTCGCCGACCCTGTCGGCGAGCCGCCCGCCGAGGGTGCGCTCGGCGATCCCCGCGCCGCTACCCGGCGGCACCGCTGCTCCTGCGTACCCCTTGGCGCGCACTTTGGACGCTGCGCACCGCGTCGAGGATGCGGCCGTAGCCCGTGCACCGGCAGAGGTTCCCCGAGAGCGCCTCGCGCACCTCCATGTCACCTGCGTCGGGGCTGCGGCGGAGCAGGTCGTGCACCGCCACCACGAACCCGGGCGTGCAGAAGCCGCACTGCACGCCCCCGGCGTCCACGAGTGCGGCCTGGATGTCGGCGACCTCCGCCGTCGCGCTGAGACCCTCGACCGTCTCGACGCGGCTGCCGACCGCGTCGAGAGCGAGGACGAGGCACGCGCAGACGACCACGCCGTCGAGGAGCACCGAGCAGGACCCGCACTCGCCCTGCTCGCACGCGTTCTTCGAGCCCGGGAGGCCGAGCCGCTCCCGGAGCACGTAGAGGAGCGACTCGCCGAGCCATGCGTCCTCGACCGTGCGGCGGCTGCCGTTGACGTCGAGCTCGTAGGGCGGCAATTGCACGAGGCCCGCCCCCACGACCCCCTCCCCGGCGCCCTGCGCCACCGCACCCGTCTCCGCGACCCCCTCCCCGGCGCCCTGCGCCACCGAGCCCGCCTCCGCCGGCGTCACCTCAGGCCGCACGGGACACGCACCTCTCGAGCGCCCGCCGGGAGATCACCTGCACGGCCCGACGGCGGTACGCCGCGCTCGCGCGGTGGTCGGTGATCGGCGAGGCCGCGTCGGCCGCCAGCTCGCCAAACATCGCCAACGCCGCGCCGGACGCCCGTGGCCCTCCCGGCGCCCGCCAGTCGACGGCGTCGGAGATCTGGTCTTCGGCAGCCCTCGCGCGCAACGGGACCGGTGCGACCGAGCCCAGCGCGACCCGGACCCTGCGCGCCTCGAGGTCCACCACCACCGCTGCGGAGGCGATCGCGATCACCATCGCGTTGCGCGTGCCGACCTTGAGGAACTGCTGGGGGCCGGGAGGCCGGTCGAGCTCCACGGACACCACGACCTCGTCGGGTGCGATGGAGGTGCGCTTCACCCCGGTGACGACCTCGCTGACAGGGACCGACCGCTCACCCGTTGGCCCCCGCAAGGTGACCCGGGCGTCCAGCGCGACGAGGAGCGGCAGCGTGTCGCCCGCCGGGCTCGCCGTGGCGACGTTCCCCCCGAGGGTCCCCGCGTTGCGGATCTGGGGAGAGCCGACGGTGCGCGCCGCAGCCGCGAGCGCGGGAAGCGCTGCCGCCAGCTCCCCGGTGCCCATGTCGGCGTAGGTCGTGCCGGCACCGACGCGCACCCGCTCAGGGGTCACCTCCCAGCGCCGGAGCTCGCGGACGCGGCGCAGCGCCACGACGGCCGGCGGCCGCCTGAGACCGAAGTTCACCTCGACGCAGAAGTCCGTCCCGCCGGCGAGGAGCTGCGCCCCCGGCGTCTCCGACAATGCTGCGACCGCCTCGTCGACGGTGCCCGGGAGGGCGACACGCGCAACCCGCACGCCGGCGATCTTTGCCCGAACTTGTACAGACTGTCAATCATGCGGTGCCTGAATTTGAATGTTTTGTTTCAGCGGGAGCCCGCCACCTTCGGGGCCTCCGAGGCCCCCAGGGAGCCCGACGCCCCCGATGCCCCCGATGCCCCCGATGCCCCCGACGGCGCGGCGGCATCCAGGTACTCGCGGACGGCCGCCACGTACCGCTCCTTGCGTGCCTGTGTGAGCCACGACGCCTCGAAGCCGTGCTCGGCAAGCGTCGCCAGCTCGGCACGGGACAGCCCCGCCTCGTCCTGGACAGCGGCGAAGTTGTCGGCGACGTAGCCGCCGAAGTACGCCGGGTCGTCGGAGTTGACGGTCACGAGCACGCCCCTCGCCAAGAGCTCGGTGACCGCGTCCGCCATCAAGGTGCCGTACAGGCGCAGGTTGGACAGCGGGCAGGCGGTGAGCCCGATCCGGCGACGGGCGATCTCCTCGGTGAGCGCCGGGTCGGAGAGGCACTCGAGGCCGTGGTCGATCCGCTCCACCCCGATGAGGTCGAGGCACTGCCAGAGGTGGGCGACGGAGTCCTCCTGGCGGGGGTCGCAGTGCATGGTGAGCCGGTAGCCCGCCGCCCGGGCCTGGGCGAAGACCTCGGCGAACTCCGCCGGCGGGTGGCCGCGCTCGTCGGAGTCCAGCCCGACGCCGAGGATCCAGCCTTGGTCCCGGTACGGGAGCGACGCCGCCAGCGTCTCGGCGGCCGACGCCGCCGGCTCGTCGCGAAGGAAGCACATGACGAGTGCGGTGTCCGGGCCGCCCCGGGCGCGCGCGTCCTCCTGCGCGCGGTGGATGCCGCGCACCACCGCGTCGAACGGCACCCCCCGGGAGGTGTGCGCCTGGGGGTCGAAGAACATCTCGGCGTACACGACCCCCTGGTGGCGCGCGGTCTCCAGGTACTCGGACGCGAGCTCGTAGAAGTCCCCCTCCTCCTGCAGTCCCTGCATCGCTGCGTAGTAGGCCGAGAGGAAGTCGGACAGCCCCGAGAACTGGGCCGGCCGGGCGCCGAGGTCGCCGGTGCCGTCGCCGTGGCTGGCGTCGGTGCCGGCGCTGTGGCGGGCAGCCAGCGCCCGCGCCATGGCCGGCTCGAGCGTCCCCTCGAGGTGCACGTGCAGCTCGCACTTGGGCAAGCGGCGGATGAACTCGTCCAACGTGGTCCCCTCTCGTCTCGCGCCTCACTGTGTCGGCTGGCGCCGGGGGGTGTCAACCGCCGCGACGACGTCGGGGGGGCGTCGGGCGCCAGCTCGAGGGCGCGTCGGGCGCCAGCTCGAGGGCGCGTCGGGCGCCAGCTCGAGGGGGCGTCGGGCGCCAGCTCGAGGGGGCGTCGGGCGCCAGCTCGAGCAGCCGGACGGGCGCGCGGTCGGCTCTCCCAGCAGCCGCCCGCGCCTCGGACATGACATTGCACTTGCACTGTTGCCTGGATGATGTTATCCTTGCATGTGCGATTTGGGGATGGGGGTGAGTGTCGGCCCGACGCTGTGACTCTGCGCCAGGACTCCGGCATCTGAGCCCCCTTTCGACTGCGCCCTGACACGGCGCATGGAGGGGAAGGCAATGGTGAGCACTGCACTCGGGCGGTCGCGCGCGGACCGCCACGCGAAAGGGCGGGCGGCCCGCCACGAGGCGAGGCACGCGGCTGATCGGCACTCGGCGGATCGGCACCCGGCGCATCGGCACACGGCGTCGCGCAAGCGGCGCCTGCCGCAGGTGGCGGCGATCTTCCTCGGCACGCTCCTGGCGGGCTCGAGCGCCTACGCGCTGACGCAGTGGGTCGTGTCCCTCGCTTCGGGCTCGAGCGGTTTCGCGCAAGGCGCGACCGTGAAGAACATCACGGTCACGGCCGTCTCGTCACCGTCGCCGACGAACCTCTTGTACCCCGAGGGCACAGGCGACGTGGTCCTGAAGATCACGAACCCCAACCCGTTCCCCGTCACGATCACGACAATCGAGGTGCCGAGCTCATCCAGCTTCGCCACGGGCTTCAGCACATCCGGACTCGCCAGCTCGCTCGCAGCGTGCGGCGCGTCGTCTTCAGGGAGCGACGTGTACTGGCACGACGCGACGGCTTCGGCGAGCACCAGCCACGCGCTCGCGTCCCCGCTGGTGGTCGGGCCGACAGGGAGCTCAGGCGACCCGCTCACCGTCACCCTTACTGGGGCGGCCTCGATGGGCGCCACAGCCTCGGCGACATGCGAGGGCGGGTACTTCAAGATGCCGTCCCTTGCGGGGGTCACCGCCTACGCCGGAGGGAACGTCTCGCCGACCTCCAGCCCGGCCACCGACTCGTAGGAGCGGCGTCCGCGATGCCGGGGGCGTCGGGCTCGCTGAGGGCGACCGCCCGCCGCGCGCCGGTCGCGGTCGCGATCGTCGTGGGCATCCTCCTCGCAGGGAGCCCGGTCGACGCAACGAGCGGCTGGTCGGACTGGTCGGCCGCGCTCCTCACCGGCAGCGCCGCCGAGGCGGCGGCAGGCACTGCGCCGGGCGCGCCCCCGGGCCTCGTCGCGTCGTGCGCCTCGCGCTCGAAGGGCGCGGTCCAGCTCAGCTGGGGACGTGTCGCGCACGCCACGGCGTACACGGTGTCGGCGTCCGAGACAGGCTCGCCCGGCTACACGGCGGTCGCGACCGTCACGGCGAGCGCGTGGACAGGCACGTTGGCGAAGGGGACCTACCGCTTCGAGGTCTCCGCCTCCGCCGGCGGCGACTGGGCGGGGCCGTCGTCGGGCCCGACGGGCGCGATCGAGATCAACGCCGGCGGCCACTGCAGGTGAGCCAGAGGTGGGAGCGTCCTGTCAGGGGGCCCCTGTCAGGGCGCGTCCTCAGGGCGCGTCCTCAGGGCGCCTTCCCACGCTCCGCGGCGCACCTGAGCTGCTCCACAGCGGCGGTGACCTCGCGGGCGACCTGCGCCAGGTCGACCGAGCGGAGCTCCCCTTCTTCCAGCACCGCCCGCCCCCCCACGAGCAGGAGCTCGAGGGGTGGCCGCGCGCCCAGGGTGAGCGCCGCGACGGGGTCGGCCATGCCGGCGTGCGACGCCGTGTCGAGGCGCCACAGGGCGACGTCCGCGAGCTTGCCCGGCTCGAGCGATCCGAGCTCCTCCTCGCGTCCCAAGCAGCGGGCCCCTGTCATCGTCGCCATCGCCAGGACGTCGCGGGTGCCCAGCGCGCCCGCCCCCGAGCGAGCCCTGGCAGTCAAGAGCGCGCCTCGTACCTCGGTCCACAGCTCTCCCGATTCGTTGGAAGCCGAGCCGTCGACCCCGAGCCCCACCGGCACCCCTGCGGCGCGCAGCTCGGGCACGGGCGCGACCCCCGCGCCCAGGCGACCGTTCGAGCTGGGGCAGTGCGCGACCCCCGTGCCGGCCTCCCCCAGTGACGTGCGCGCGCGAGCTGTGAGGTGCACGCCGTGGGCCACCCAGACGTCGTCGCCGAGCCAGCCGAGCGACGCCGCGTAGTCCGCAGGCGTGCAGCCGTAGCGCTCCTTGCAGTAGGCGTCCTCGTCGGCGGTCTCCGCCAGGTGGGTGTGCAGCCGGACGCCGCGGCGGCGCGCGAGCTCGGCCGCGCCCGCCATGAGCTCGCGGCTCACCGAGAAGGGCGAGCACGGCGCCACCGCCACGCGCACCATCGCTCCGGGCGAGGGGTCGTGGTAACGCGAGATCGCATCGTCGGTGGCGGCCAGCGCAGCATCGGTGTCCTCCACGACGTCGTCGGGCGGGAGGCCGCCGGCCGACGCTCCCAGGTCCATCGAGCCGCGGGAGGGGTGGAAGCGAAGCCCCACCCGGGCCGCCGCCTCGACCTCGGCCGCGAGCAGGTCGCCTCCCCCGCTCGGGAAGACGTACTGGTGGTCCATCGTGGTCGTGCATCCGCTCGTCGCCAACGCGCTCAGCGCGCCGAGCGCGCCGGCGTGCTCCAGCTCCTCTGTGACGAGTGCCCACCACGGGTACAGCTCGGTCAGCCAGCCGAAGAGCTCGGCGTCCGGCGCCATGCCCCTCGTGAGCCACTGGGAGAAGTGGTGATGGGTGTTGACGAAGCCCGGCGTGAGGAGGCATCCCGAGGCGTCGAGCCGGCGGGCGCCCTCGGGCACGACTGTCTCGGGGGCGCGGCCGGCGCCGACCGCGGCGATGCGGCCGCGGGAGACGACCAGATGACCGCTCCCGTGCTCGGTCCCCGAGGCGTCCACGGTCGCGATCGCCGCCCCCTCGATCACCCAGTCCGCCGTGTCACCGCCGCCTGCGCCGCGCATCGGGCGGCGACTGTAGCGCCGACCGGTCGAACGCGGGTTGTTGGCGGGTTGTTGACAGCACGCGGCCCTCTTGCGAGGCTGCGGCCGTGGCCGACACGACTCCCGGCCTGGTCTGCGGGCATCACCACCTCTACTCCGCGCTCGCACGCGGCATGCCGGCGCCGCCGCGGACGCCGACCACGTTCCGCGAGATCCTCGAGCAGATCTGGTGGCGCCTCGACGCCGCGCTGGACGCCGAGATGCTCCGGTGGTCGGCGATGCTCGGCGCGCTGGAAGCGCTCGAGTGCGGCACCACCGCGATCGTCGACCATCACGAGAGCCCGTCGGCGATCGAGGGGAGCCTCGACGTCATCGCGCAGGCGTGCGCAGAGGTGGGCGTACGCGTGCGCTGCTGCTACGGGGTCACCGACCGGCACGGGCCGGACGGGGCGCGGCGGGGGCTGGAGGAGAACAGCCGGTTCCTACGCGGCGGGGGTGCCGGCATGGTGGGCGTCCACGCCGCCTTCACGTGCACGGACGCGACCCTCGAGGCCGCCGCGGGGCTCGCGGACGACCTCGGCGTGGGCGTGCACGTGCACGTCGCGGAAGGAGCGGTCGACGCCGACGCGCCGGCGAGGCTTGGTCGGCTCGTCGCCCCAGACTGGCTCGTGGTGCACGGGGTGCACATCGCCCGGCCAGTGCCCGAGCCGCTTGCTCGCACGACCCTCGCGCACTGCGCGCGGTCCAACATGCACAACGCGGTCGGCTACGCGCACCCTCGCACCTGGCCCGACCGGGTGGTGCTCGGCAGCGACGGCATCGGCGCCGACATGCTCGAAGAGTTCCGCATCGCGTACGTGAAGGCCCGCGAGGACGACGTCACGACCGCCCCGCCACAGGTGTGGAGCTGGATCGAAGAGGGGTGGGCGCTCGTCCCCGAGGCGCTCCACGACCAGGTGCGGTGGAGCAACGCGGAGGTGGACGACCCCTGGCACCTCGCCTTCACGCCGGGGGTACGCGCAGTCGACGTGTGGGTCGCCGGCGAGCAGGTGCTCGCCGGCGGCACGGCGACCCGGGTGGACCCGGCCGAGATCCGCGCACGCGCGGCCGAGCAGGCCCGCCGCCTCTTCGAGCGCCTCTGACCTCGCCACGCCGCCCGGCGCACCTCCTCGCCACGCCACCCGGCGCACCTTCTCGCCACGCCGCCCGGCGCACCTCCTCGCGACGCCGTCCGGCGCACCTCCTCGGCGCACCGCCTGCTCAGGGCTCCGAAGACGCCCTCGTGGCGTTGAGGTAGTTGTAGACGGTCACGCGGCTCACCCCCATCGCGTCGGCAACTTCGTCAACCGCGTTGCGGATCGCGAAGGCGCCACGCTCGTCGAGCATGCGGACGGCCCGCTGCTTGCCGACCCGGCTGAGTGTCGCCAGGCGTCCGCCGAGCTCGCCCTCGATGTCGGCGACCAGCCCGCTCAGCCCGTTGCGCAGGTCGCTCACCTGCGCACGCTCGAGGCCGCCGACCACGCGCCCCTTCCACACGAGGGGCACCGACGAGGACCCCATCCGCTCAGCCGGCACGATGCGCCCGCCGAGCGCGCGGGCGAGCGGCCCCACCGCGGCGAGGAAGGAGCTTGCGTCGTCGCCGCCGACGGCGCGGGCGGTCACGCTGATGCCCGACGCCCCGGCGTCGAAGGACGCCGCAGCAGCCCGGGCGACCGCCGCGAGCAGCGGGCCGGCGTCGCCCTCCACCGCGTTGCCGAACGGTCCCACCTCCGCCTCGAAGCCGTCGTCGCGCAGCGAACGGAGCGCCGCGTCGACGTGGGCGCCGAGCCGTCCCTCGCGGAACGGCTCCACGGTGAACTCGACCCTGACTTGCTGCATGCGAGTCCCTCCGTCACCGCCGGTCCCGCACGACCGATCCCGGCCGCCGGTCCCGCACGACCGATCCCGGCCGCCGAGCCCGCATGAGCGAGCCCGCACGACACCCGGCTCGGAGCGTGACTTGACAACCCGTCCAAATGAACCTTGACAGATCGTCAAAGTCAAGGCAAGTTGGTGGGGTGGACTTGGCGGTAGACGCCGCGAGGCTCCTCTCCCGGCTGGAAGAGCTGGGCCGGATCGGCGCCACCGGGGACGGGGGGTGTGCACGGCTCGCCCTGTCCGACGAGGACCGGGAGGGCCGGGACCTCGTGGTGACCTGGATGCGCGACCTCGGGCTCGACGTGCAGGTCGACGCCATCGGCAACGTGGTCGCACGCCGCGAGGGCAGGGAGCCAGGCCCGCCCGTCATGTGCGGCTCGCACGTGGACACGGTGGCGACCGGGGGCATCTACGACGGCAACCTCGGTGTCCTCGCCGGCCTCGAGGTCCTCGAGACCCTGGCCTCCGCCGGCGTCGTGCCGCGCCGGCCGATGGCCGTGGCCTTCTTCACCGACGAGGAGGGCGCTCGCTTCGCCCCCGACATGCTCGGCAGTCTCGTCTACGCCGGCGGCATGGCCGTCGAGGAGGCCTACGACCTCGTCGGCATCGACGGCGCTCGCCTCGGCGACGAGCTCGCGCGCATCGGCTACCTCGGGAGCCTCCCGTGCCCGGGCCTCGCTCCGCACGCCTACGTGGAGCTCCACATCGAGCAGGGGCCCGTCCTCGAGCGCCACGGCGAGGTCATCGGCGCGGTCACCGGGGTCCAGGGCATCTCCTGGCAGGAGGTCGGGTTCGCCGGGCAGTTCAACCATGCCGGCACGACCCCGATGGCCTACCGCCACGACGCCGGGTACGCCGCGGCGGCGGCGGCCGTCGCCGCGCGGGCGGTCGCCCGCGAGCTCGGCGGCGACCAGGTCGCGACCGTCGGGAAGCTCGACCTGCGCCCCGACCTGGTGAACGTCGTCGCCGGCCGGGCCACGCTCACGATCGACCTGCGCAACACCGACGGCGACGCGCTCGCGACCGCCGAGCAGCGGATGGCAGAAGAGATCGACCGGATCGCCTCCGAGGAGAAGGTGGACGTCGAGCGCCGCCAGCTCGCACGCTTCGACCCGGTCCGCTTCGACGAGAGGATCGTGGACCTCGTGGAGGAGACCGCGCGCGCACACGGCCATCCGGTGCGGCGGCTCCCGTCCGGCGCCGGCCACGACGCGCAGATGCTGGCGCGGATGTGCCCTGCGGGCATGGTCTTCGTGCCGAGCGTGGGGGGCGTCAGCCACAACCCGGCGGAGTTCACCTCGCCCGAGCACATCGAAGCAGGCGCCAACGTCCTTCTCCACGTGCTGCTGCGCCTCGCAGACGGCGACGTGGTCGCATGAGGGGTCCCGCGGGCGTGGGCCGCCGCGTCAGGGTCGCCGCCGCGCAGCTCGGTCCCATCGGTGCCGGGACACCGCGGGAAGCCGTCGTCGAGCGGCTGCTCGCGCTGCTCCACGACGCCGCGCGCAAAGGTGCGGAGCTCGTGGTCTACCCCGAGCTCGCGCTCACGACCTTCTTCCCGCGCTGGTGGACCGAGCCGCTCAACGCTGCGGACCACTGGTTCGAGACCGAGATGCCCGGTCCTGCCACCAAGCCGCTCTTCGAGGAGGCCGCTTCGCTCGGGATCGGGTTCTTCCTCGGCTACGCCGAGCTCACTTTCGACCAGCACCGCTACAACAGCGCCGTGCTCGTCGAGCGCGACGGGTCGACGGTCGCCACGTTCCGAAAGGTCCACATCCCCGGGCACGAGCACGACGAGCCGTGGCGGCCCTTCCAGCACTTGGAGCGCTACTACTTCGAGCCGGGGCCCGACGGGTTCGGCGTATGGGACGCGTTCGGCGGGCGCGTCGGGATGATGATCTGCAACGACCGGCGCTGGCCCGAGACCTACCGGGTGATGGGTCTCCAAGGCGTCGAGCTGATCCTGTGCGGCTACAACACGCCGATCCACTACGCGCCCGACCCGTCCCAGGACGCGCTGGCCGGCTTCCACAACCACCTCGTGATGCAGGCGGGGGCCTACCAGAACGGAACGTGGGTGGTCGCCGCGGCCAAGGGCGGCGTCGAGGAGGGAGTCGACTCGCTCGCGCAGAGCGCGATCATCGCGCCCTCGGGCCAGATCGTGGCCCAGGCATTGACCACGGGTGACGAGGTGATCGCGGCGGACTGCGACCTCGAGTGGTGCGACCGCTACAAGAAGACGCTGTTCGACTTCGCGCGCTACCGGCGCCCGGAGGTCTACGGGGTGATCTGCGAGACGCCCCCGGCGCACGGCGCCGACGCGCAGCCGCAGATGGCGAAGGAGGCAGCCCGATGACCCTCGTCGACAAGGACGTGGTCGCGCTCAGCGTGAACGGCGAGGAGGTGTCGGTCCGCGCAGACCACCCCCACCTCCTCTCCGCACTGCGAGAGGAGCTCGGGATCACCTCCCCCAAGGACGGCTGCTCGCCGTCTGGGCAGTGCGGCTGCTGCACGGTGATGATCGACGGCAAGGTGCAGGTGAGCTGCCAGTACCCGCTGGAGAAGGCCGCCGGGCGCAGCGTCGTCACGCTCGAGGGGCTTCCCGAGGACGAGCGGCGCCGCTATGCCGAGGCCTTCGCCGCGAGCGGCGGACTGCAGTGCGGCTTCTGCATCCCCGGCATCGTCATGCGCGCCAAGGCCCAGGTCGACAAGAAGGGCGCCGACCTCACCCGAGAGGACATGTCGCGCCACCTGGGCGCGCACCTGTGCCGCTGCACGGGGTACGTGAAGATCCTCGACGCCATCGAGGCCGTCGCGAAGGGGACCCCGCCTGCGCGGGCAACGCCGGGGCACGCGGGGGTGGGTGCCTCGATCCCCAAGTACGAGGCCGCGAGCCTCGCGCTCGGCGACCGGGGGTACATCGACGACCTCCGGGTCCCGGGCATGCTCCATGCGGCGCTCCGGCTCACCGAGCACGCCCGCGCCGAGGTCGTGCACATCGACACGGCGGCCGCGGCGGCCGCCCCCGGCGTGGTCGCGGTGCTCACGGCGGCGGACGTGCCCGGAGAGCTGCGCGTGGGGATCATCGAGCGCGACTGGCCGGTCCTCGTCCCCGAGGGCGGCCGCACGTCGTACGCGGGAGACGTCCTCGCCGTGGTGGTGGCCGAGACGCGGCACGAGGCGAGGGCGGCCGCGTCGCTCGTCTCGGTGGACTACGAGCCCCTCGACCCGCTCACCGACCCCCTCGCCGCGCTGTCGTCGTCGGAGGTGGCGGTGTGGGGGACCGACTCCAACGTGTTGTCGCGATCGGTCTACGCGCGCGGCGACGTCGACGCCGCGCTGGCGCAGAGCGCGCACGTCGTGCACGAGGTCTTCGAGACCCAGCGGGTGGAGCACGCCTTCCTCGAGCCCGAGTCCACGCTCGCCGTCCCGCGCGACGACGGCGGCCTCCACGTCTACTCCGGCGGCCAAGGGGTCTGGGACGACCGGGACCAGATCGCCTCGGTGCTGGGCGTCGGGCGCGAACGGGTGAGCGTCCAGCTCGTCTCGAACGGCGGCGCTTTCGGCGGCAAGGAGGACATGTCCAACCAGGCGCAGACGGCGCTGGCGGCGTGGCTCCTCAAGCGGCCGGTCAAGTGCACGCTCTCTCGTGAGGAGAGCTTCGCCATGCACCCCAAGCGCCACCCGATCCGGATGGAGTACTGGGCCGGCTGCGACGCCGAGGGCCGGCTGACCGCGGTGCGCGCCCGGATGGTCGGGGACTCGGGCGCCTACGCGAGCGTCGGCATGAAGGTCCTCGAACGGGCGGCCGGCCACGCGACCGGCCCCTACCGGATCGGCGCGGTGGACGTGGAGTCGATCGCCGTGCGCACCAACAACCCGGTGTGCGGCGCCTTCCGCGGCTTCGGCGCGAACCAGGCGCAGTTCGCGATGGAGGGGGTGATGGACCGCCTGGCCGAGAAGGCCGGGCTCAGCGGCTGGGAGATGCGCAAGCGCAACGTCGTTCGTCCCGGCGACGTGTGGGGGCCGGGCCAGGTGATGGACGACGGCTGTGCGGGCGCCGAGCGGTGCCTGGACGCGCTGGCGACGCGCTACGAGGAGGCTCGCGCCGCCGGCAAGGCCGTGGGCATCGGCCTCAGCCTCAAGAACAGCGGGCTCGGCAACGGCTTCAAGGAGGTCACCCGCGCCGTGGTCCGCTTCGAGGAGGACGGCACCGTCGAGGTGCGCCACGGCTGGACCGAGATGGGGCAGGGCGTCCACACGGTCGCCCTCCAGGTCGCGGTCGAAGAGCTCGGCGTCGACCCCGCGCGGGTCGTCGTCAAGGTGGACACTTCGCGCGAGCTCGGGGAGGGGCAGACGACCGGCAGCAGGGGCACGCTCATGGGCGCGGGCGCGGTCGCCGACGCGTGCCGCGCGGCGAAGGCCGCCGGGTGCGTGCCGGGGGTCGACTACGTCGGGGAGCACCGGGTCGACTGGACGCACCACATCGGGGAGGTCGAGCACCCCACGATCCACTCGGCCTTCGGCTACGCCGCGCAGCTCGTGGTGGTCGACCGCGAGACCCGCGCGGTCGAGCGCGTCGCCGCCGCGCACGACGTCGGCAGGGCGGTCAACCCGATGCTGTGCGAAGGGCAGGTCGAAGGTTCGGTGCACATGGGGCTCGGCTACGCCCTCACCGAGGAGTTCCCCGCCGACGAGCGCGGCTTCCCGACGAAGTCGACGCTCCGCTCGCTCGGGATCTTGAGGGCGAAGGACGTGCCGCCCATCGAGGTCCTGCTCGTGGAGGTGCCCCAGCCGCGCTCGCCCTACGGCATCAAGGGAGTCGGCGAGATCGGCCTCGTGCCGACTGCCGGCGCCGTCGCCGCCGCGCTCCACGACGCCGACGGGATCTGGCGCACGAGGCTGCCGATGCACGCCGGCGGGGACGGCGGGGACGGTGGCGGCGCCGGTGGGGACGGTGGCGGCGCCGGTGGGGACGGTGGCGGCGCCGGTGGGGACGGTGGCGGCGCCGGGGGGAGCTCGTGAGGACCGCCCTGTACCTCCAAG
>DAHWOV010000094.1:0-45396 GCA_027339205.1 Acidimicrobiaceae bacterium
CAAGGGGAACTTCTGGGGAGGCGGCTACTACACACCCAAGGCGCAGAAGCTGATCGACGCCGTGGAGACCAAGCCGGGCCTGAAGCCCCTCTACGCGGCCGAGAACTACCTCTCGAAGAACCTGGCTTCTCTGTGGTGGCCGCTCCAGGACCACGCCATCGTCGCGGTGAAAGGCGACCTCTCGGGCTGGCAGAACCTCAGCCCGTACGGCGCCTTCGTCCCTCAGACCTGGTACGTGAAATAGTTCTCAGGATCCGCGTCACACGAGGCGTGCCCCGATGAACCCGATCGACCGGTCGAAACGTGCCTGCAGGGGTCCTGGAACAGGCCCGTCGTGTAGCGTCGCCGCAGCCGTCAAAGTCGCCGCAGTCGCCGCAGCCGCCGCAGCCGCCGCAGCCGCCGCAGCCGCCGCAGCCGCCGCAGCCGCCAAAGTCGCCAGAGTCCCCACGATCGTCGGAGTAGTCAGTCGTCCCATGCTGGGAAACATGTTGGGAAAGAGGTGGAGCTCGTGATGCTGCTGTCGCCGAGTGGTGCCGAGTCAGTGGGGCGGAAGCGCCAGGCGAAGCGCGGCGTCCAACTGCTCTTCCGGACCCGAGCCCGCTCGCTTTCTTTGCCCGGCCGTTGGTCGGGCGTGGTGTCCGCCGGAATGGCACTGCTCTTCACGGTCGGCCTCCTCGGGCTCGGGACCGGCCTGTCCGGAGGCGTCGCCGGGGCGAGCCAGAAGAGCCCGAACAGCCCGAAGAGCCCGAAGAGCCCGAAGAGCCCGAACAGCCAGAAGAGCCCGAAGATCGTGACAGGTGGGAACGCCAGCTACTCGCTCCTTCCCGGGGACGTCTTCACATGGATCATCCCGATCGAGAGCCAGACCGCCTACGAGCCCTACCAGACCAACGTCGAGGACGAGACCTACCTGCCTCTCTTCTGGTTCGGCAAGGGCTCCAAGACCGGCATCAACTACAAGCTCTCGATCGCCGACCCGCCGACGTGGACCAACGGCGACAAAACGGTCACCATCCACATGAAGAGCACCTACAAGTGGTCGACAGGCGCGCCGGTCACATCGAAGGATGTCCAGTTCTTCTACGAGCTGTACCAGGCCGGCAAGAAGAACATCGGGAACTACCTGCCCGGCCTGTTCCCCGACAATGTCGCGAGCATCTCGTACCCGAGCGCCTACACGGTCGTGCTCAACCTGAAGAAGGCCTACAACCCGACATGGTACACGGGCAACCAGCTCGGCTGGATCTACCCGCTCCCGTACCAGGCGTGGGACAAGACGTCGCCGACAGGGGCGGGCAGCCTCGCCAATTCATCCACTCTTGCGGGAGCGAAGGCAGTCTTCACATTCATCTTCACTCAGGCGAAGCACCGCCAGACGTACGGCACAAACCCGATGTGGAAGGTCGTCGACGGCCCGTTCGTGATCACATCGTACGACGCCGTCACCCACGCGGCGACCTTCGCCCGCAACACCCATTACACCGGGCCTACAAAGCCGCACCTTGCGAGCTACAGCGTGTACTCCTACACAACAACGACCTCCGAGCTCAACGCGTTGCGCTCGGGGAAGATCACCTTCGGCTACATCCCCTACGGCGATCTGTCCCAGGTCTCCTACCTGAAGAGCCACGGCTACTCGATCAAGGCGTGGCCGATCTTCTACAACGAGGTCGTCGAGCTGGGCTACACGTCCAAGACATGGGGACCGCTGGCCAAGCAGCTGTACATCCGCCAAGCCCTCCAGCACCTCATCACAGAGAAGCTCTTCATCACAAAGACCCTCGGAGGGTACGGCCTTCCCGACTACGGTCCGGTCGCCGCCTACCCGCACTCGAACGTCATCAGCCCCGCGCTGTACAAGGACCCCTATCCCTACAGCCCCCAGGCCGCGGCGAAGCTGCTCTCCGAGCACGGCTGGGCCAAGGGCAGCGGAGGGGTGGACGTCTGCAAGCGGCCCGGCACCGGCTCCAGCGACTGCGGCAAGGGCATCGCCAAGGGCAGGAAGCTCACATTCCTCTTCATGTACTCGACGGGGACAACAGCCTATGTCGCCGAGGTCGACGCGTTCGCCTCCAAAGCGAAGTCGGTGGGGTTCGACCTCAAGCTCGACGGCCAGACCGTCACAACCATGTACTCGATCGCCGGGGTCTGCCCGACATCGCCGCCGTGCAAGTGGGGACTCGCGGGCTACGCCGGATGGTTCTGGAACTACGGGCAGTACGAGCTCCTCCCGTCGGCGGAGGACGAGTTCGGGAGGGGCAACTACTGGGGAGGCGGCTACTACACAAAGAAGGCGCAGCACCTCATCACAGCCGCCGAGACGTCGAAGGGCACCAAGGCCCTCTTCGAGGACGAGAACTACCTCTCGAAGAACGTGGCGTCCCTGTGGTGGCCACTCCAGAACTGGGAGGTCGTCGCGGCGAAGAAGAGCCTCTCGGGCTGGCAGAAGCTGAACCCCTACGCGAACTACATGCCCCAGACGTGGTACTTCACGAGCTCGAGCTGAGCGCGTGCGAGCGCGGCCTGGGTGTTCGCCACCGCAGGGTTCGTGCTCCCGGCGGCTGCCGGCGCGCGTCCGGGTGGGTGGCCGTCCCCCATCGCCAGCTGGAAGAGACCTGACGCGCCGTGATCGGCTACCTCGTTCGCCGGCTGTTCCAGGCGGTGATCGTGCTCCTGCTCGTCACGATCATCGTCTTCGTGCTCCTCCACGCGTTGCCCGGCGGTCTCGTCCGGGCCCAGCTCGGCGCGAAGGCGAGCAAGTTCGAAGTTCGCCAGCTCACCATCCAAGAGGGACTCACAAAGCCGCTCCCGGTCCAGTACGGCATCTGGCTCTCGAACCTTCTCCACGGCAACCTCGGGTTCGCGTACAAGCAGGAGACCCCGGTCCTCACGCTCATCGGTGAGACCTTCCCCCGCACACTCATCCTCGCAGGGTCCGGTCTCTTCCTCGCCGCGGTCTTCGCCATCCCGCTCGGCGTCCTCCAGGGCGGGCGGCGGAACTCGCTGATGGACTACGGCGTCTCGGGTTTCCTGCTCACCACGTACTCGACGCCGTACCAGCTCCTCGGGGTCCTCCTCATCTTCATCCTCGCCATCCAGCTCAACATCTTCCCCGCGAACGCCACAAACTTCGGCCAGAGCCTCGGCACCGACATCAGCGTGCTCGTGCTGCCGGTCCTCACGCTCTTTCTCGGCAACATCGCCTACTTCAGCCGGTACGTGCGGAGCTCGGTGATCGACAACCTCAATGAGGACTACGTCCGGACCGCCAGGGCGAAGGGCGCTTCCAGGGTGAGGATCCTTGTGCGCCACGTGATGCGCAACTCCCTCCTGCCCTTCGTGTCGGCAGTGGGGCTGAGCCTTCCGACACTGGTGAGCGGGACGCTGGTCATCGAAGTGCTCTTCAACTATCCAGGGATGGGCACCTATTTCTGGCACGCGCAGCAGGACCGGACATACCCCCTCGTCCTCGGGATCCTGCTCGTGGTCACCGTGCTCGTCGTCGTCGGCAACCTCTTCGCGGACCTCACCTACGCGGTCCTCGACCCCCGCATCCGCTATGACTGAGCTGCCGCCGGCGGACGAACGCCCCGCGACCCTCTTCGCGCGGCCCGCGGGCACGTTGGTCGACGCGCCCGCACATCTTCCCGCCGCGGAGCTCCCGAGCGCCCCGGGAGGGTCCTCGCGCTGGAGCAACTGGCGCCAGGAGGCGAGGGTCTTCGCGGCCAACCGCATGGCGCTGGTGAGCCTGATCTTCTTCGTCGCCCTGCTGCTCTTCTGCTTCGTCGGGCCGATGCTCTACAAGTCCACACAGACCTCGACGACACTGTTGAACGCGAACCTCGCGCCGTCGGCGCAGTTCCCGCTCGGCACCGATCCCGAGGGCTTCAGCGTGCTCGGCCGCCTGATGATCGGAGGTCAGAGCACGATCGAGGTGGGCTTGTTCGTGGCGATCTTCTCCACGGGGTTCGGCGCTGTGTGGGGGGCGCTCGCCGGCTACGTCGGCGGCGTCGTCGACGCCGTGCTCATGCGCGTGGTCGACACGGCGCTCTCGATTCCCTACCTGTTCCTCGCGGTCCTCCTCGCCACGCTGTTCGCGCCCTCGCTGTGGCTCATCGTGCTGACCATCACCGCGGTGAGCTGGCCGTCGACGGCGCGCATCGTCCGGGGGGAGACGCTCTCCCTGCGCACGCGCGACTACGTGACGGCGGGCAGGGGCTTCGGCGGACGGCAGATCGGGCTGGTCAGCCGCCACATCATGCCCAATTCCATCGGGTCGATCGTGGTCAACTTCACGCTCAGGGTCGCCACAGCGATCTTCATCTTCGCCCTGCTCGCCTATCTCGGTCTCGGCGTGCCGCCCCCCGGGACGAGCTGGGGGCAGATGCTCCAGCAGGGCATCACACACCTCTACGACAACTACTGGTGGGAGCTGTGGCTGCCCGGCGTGGCGATCGTCCTCACCGTCATCGCGATCAGCGCGATCGGCGACGGCTTCTACGACGTGGTCGTGAAGCGCCAGGCCTCGGAGAGGTCGTGACCGGGTCGTCCTCGGCAGGCGCCGGCAAGGCCAGCCTGGCGCTCGTCTCGGGGAAGGTCGTCCCTGATCCGCTCGTTGCACGTGCCTTCGAGGCGATCGCGGTCGCCGGCAGCGACGTGCTCGCCGTCGGGAGCGACGAGGAGGTGCGGGACCTCGTCGGCCCGCGTACCCGGGTCGTCGACCTGCGCGGCCGGCTCGTGCTCCCGGCGTTCGGCGACGCCCACGTCCACCCGGTGAGCGGTGGACTGGAGAGCCTCCGGTGCGATCTCAGCGGGCTGCGGACGCGCGCGGCCTGCCTCGACGCCGTCGCGGCGTTCAGTCGGGACCTCCCAGCCGACGCGTGGGTGCTCGGGGGCGGCTGGTCCATGGAGTCGTTTCCCGGCGGTGTGCCCGACGCCGCCGACCTGGACGCCGTCGTGGGCGGCCGGCCGGCGTTCCTCCCCAACCGCGACCACCACAGCGCGTGGGTCAGCTCTGGCGCCCTCGCTCTGGCGGGCATCGACGCGTCGACGCCGGACCCCAAGGGTGGGCGCATCGAGCGCCGAGCCGACGGCTCGCCGTCCGGAGCGCTCCACGAGGACGCGATGAGGCTCGTCGCCCGGCTCATCCCGCGCCCGGGCCCCGAGGAGCTGATGCGGGCGCTGGTCGCGGGGCAGCGACGTCTCCATGCGGTCGGAATCACCCACTACCAGGACGCATGCGTGGGAGAGGCAGGGGAGCTCGGCGTCCCCGACACCTTCGACACCTACGTGCGGGCAGCCGCCGACGGGACGCTCACGGCCCAGGTCGTGGGCGCGCTGTGGTGGGACCGGCTGCGGGGCCCCGAGCAGCTGGACGACCTGCGCACCCGCCGGGAAAAGGCAGGCCCGACCCTCGGAGAGGGCGTGCGCCACGTCAGCGGGTCGGAGGGTGCCACGGGGAGCTTCCGGGCGAGCACCGTCAAGATCATGGTGGACGGCGTCTGCGAGACCTTCACCGCCGCCATGTCGACCCCGTACCTCGGCAAGGACGGCCGGCCGTCCACCCACCGCGGGGACCTCTTCATCGACCCCGAGGCGCTCGCGACGGCGGTGCGGGCGGCGGCGGCGGCCGGGTTCCAGGTCCACTTCCACGCGATCGGCGACCGGGCCGTGCACGTCGCGCTCGACGCGCTCGCCGGGCTGTCGCCCGAGGCGCGCGCCGCGGGCCGGCACCACCTCGCACACCTGCAATTCATCGAGCCCCGTGACCTGGCGCGCTTCGCCGAGCTCGATGCGGTCGCGAACTTCCAGCCGCTGTGGGCGTGCCACGAGCCCCAGATGGACGACCTCACGATCCCCTTCGTCGGACCCGAGCGCGCCGAGTGGCAGTACAGCATCGGCTCGCTCTCGCGCCTGGGTGCCCGTGTCGCCTTCGGCAGCGACTGGCCCGTCTCGAGCCCCGACCCGATCCAGGAGATCCACGTGGCGGTCAACCGCACCCTGTCCCTGCGCGAGGGCCGGCCCGGCGAGCCCGAGACGACGGTGCCGTTCCGTCCGGCCGAGGGGCTCTCCGTGCGCCAGGCGCTCTCCGCGTTCTCAGCCGGTGTGGCGTACGTGAACCACGAGGAGGACCGGGTCGGCGTGCTGACGCCGGCGCGGCGGGCCGACCTCGTGGTGCTCGACCAGGACGTCCTCTCCGTCCCTCCACACCAGATCGGCGACGCCTCGGTGGTGATGACCGTGGCGGGCGGCGTGGTCGTCTCCGGCGACGAGTGAGCTCGGGTGCGACCCCCAAGCCGTAGCGGAGCAGCCGGCCGCTGCGTGCCTCACCTTGAAGAGGCCGGGTGCTCGCCGGCAAGGAGGTAGCCGCCGCCTGACGGGCTCGCCACCATGGCGAAGAACCGGTCGCCGGTCGCCTGCCCGCCCGTCGAGCCGTAGAAGGGAGCGCCGAAGCTGAAGACCCCTCCGTCGGCGGCCACGAGCCAGTAGCCGCCGGTCGCCGAATCGGTGGCCATGCCGACCACCGGCTGGGCGAGGTGCTCTCCTGCCATCGAGCCGTAGAAGCGGGCGTCGCCGAAGCTGAAGACCCCTCCGTCGGCGGCGACCAGCCAGTAGCCGCGCCCGTCGGGGGTCGCCGCCATGCCGACCACCGGCTGGGCGAGGTGCTTTCCTGCCATCGAGCCGTAGAAGGGGACACCGGTCGAGACCACGTCGCCATCCTGGTTGACGAGCCAGTAGCCGCTCGCCGTCCCGGCGGCGCCCGCGTAGGGGGCGCTGGAGGTGATTGGAGCTCCCGGTGACGGCACCTTGCCGAACGCGTAGACGGCGCTCGTCTGGGGCTGTGGGGCCTGGTGCCCGCAGATCGAGACGAAGCTGTACCCCTTGGCGCGCAGGCCGGTGATGATCCGGGGCAGGGCTGCGACCGTTTGCGATCGTGTGCCGCCCCCGTCGTGCATGTCGACCACCGCTCCGGGGAAGGCGGCATCGACCACTGCGTCCACGATCGCTGTCACTCCGGGCATCGCCCAGTCCCGCGGGTCGATCGAATAGCTCATCGCCGTGAGGCCGTACGCGGCGATCCGTCCGAGGACGGTCGCGTTCCAGGCGTCGTACGGCGGCCGCAGGCAGTTCGGGGTGAGGCCGGTGACGGCGTGGATCTCGTGCTGGGCCTCCTCGATCTGGGCGTCGATCTGCGCGACCGAAAGCGTCGCCAGGTCGGGATGGCTCCAGGTGTGGTCTTCGACGGGGTAGCCGGCGGCCGCCACCATCTCGGAGTACTGCGGGTAGTCGGCCACCTCTTCTCCGATCTCGAAGAACGTCGCCGGCACGTGGTACTGCTCGAGCACCGCGAGGACCTTTGGGGTGAAGGGCCCGGGGCCGTCGTCGAAGGTGAGCGCGATCACTTGTTTTCCCGCCGTCGAGGCGCCTCCCGGAGCCTGCCAGGTGTAGAAGGCGGGTTGGCCCGCCTGGCCCGCCTGACCCGCCTGGCCCGCCTGGCCCGCCTGGGCGCCGACCGCCTGGGCCGTGCCGAGGCCGAGCAGGCTCAGCGCTGCAGCGCCGGCAACGACCAGTCGCGCCATGCGGCTCATGGTGTGGTGTTCCATGTCACCATCCTCGGCTGTTCCCTGCTCGGAGGCGTAGGGCCGAAGGTCGGATCCGCGCCTGGGACCCGGTGCGCGCCCGCGGAGGGCTCAGTCGCTCGCCGGCATCGACCGAGACCAGACGGCCGCCAGCGCGGCGCTCGCGACCCTCGATCTCTCCGTGTCGGCCCGGCTGGTGAGCACGAGCGGCACCTTGGTCCCGACCACGATGCCGGCGACGTCGGCGCCACCCATGTAGACGAAGCTCTTGTAGAGGATGTTGCCCGCCTCGAGGTTCGGCACGACGAGGATGTCCGCGTTCCCCCCGACGGACGACGCGAAGTGCTTGATCTCGACCGCCGCCGGGCTGATCGCGTCGTCGAGTGCGAGCGGTCCGTCGACGACGGCTCCGGAGATCTCGCCGCGCTCGGCCATCTTGGACAGTGCAGCAGCGTCCAGGGTCGAGGGGATCGAGGGGTCGACGACCTCCAACGCCGAGAGCACTGCGACCTTCGGCAGCTCGATCCCGAGTGCATGCGCCAGCGCCACGGCGTTCCGGCAGATGTCCGCCTTGTCCGCGAGTCCGGGCGCGACGTTGACGGCGGCGTCGGTGACGAGCAGAGGACGGTCGTACGCCGGCACGTCGAAGACGAAGACGTGGCTCGCCCGCCGCGCGCCCCTCATCCCCGCCCCCCGGAGCAGCACCGCACGGAGGAACGCCGAGGTGTGCAGGCTCCCCTTGACCAGGACGTCGGCGCCGCGCGCGTGGACGGTCTCTACGGCAACTCGTGCCGCTGACGCCTCGTCGGGGGCGTCTAGCAGCGGCAAGCCGCCGATGTCGAGGCCGCTCTGCAGGGCGACCTCGTTGATCTCGCGCGCGGGGCCGACGAGCACCGGTGTGATGATCCCGGCGCTCTTGGCCTCGAGCGCGGCGAGCAAGGAGACCTGGTCGACCGGGAACACGACGGCGGCGCGCAGCGGGGGACTGCCGAGGGCACGCTCGATGAGCCGGTCGAGGTACTCGTGGCGATCCATGCCTCGACTGTGGGCCAGGAAAAGGGCCACCGCACGGGCCGAAAGTCCCCTCCCTACCAGGGAAAGTGCGGCGACGGCAGCCACGCGGCGAGCGGGGCCGTGGCCTCTCCGGCTCTCCGGCCGAGTGTCGGCGCCACTTGGAGATGGTCGGCACGAAGGCCGCGCCAGCGCAGCGTCGCTCCCGACTGCTCCACCATTCGCTGCACTTGCGCGAGGGCGGCGGCGGCATCGCGGTCGGCGAGCCGCAGCTCCTCGACGTCGATCGTGACCGCGCGGGGACGGAAGCGGAGGACCTGCTCGACTGCCGACACGAGGCGGGAGCGCGTCCGAGCGTCGAGGGTCCCAACGCAGCGAAGGGAGGTGGCTCGGTCGTCAGCCAACAAGAGGGCGGCGCTCGGCACGACCTGGCCCGTCTCTGCGCTCATGGGGCACGTCGCTCCCGCATGGTGACTACAGGGTGCCGAAGTCGCGCGCCGCGTCCGTAGGGCCTTTGGTCCCCCATCCTTCAGCCGCCGCAGGGCCGGGGCTACCCTCGCGCGGGTGCGCCCGAGAGGCATCGGGGTTCGAAGGTGAGCGCTGCTCTCCATGACGGCATCAGGGGCTTCGCCTCCGACCCGCCTCGGACAGGCGGCCAGACGCTGGTCCTCGGCACGACGTTCGTGGTGTGCGGTCCCGACGGCGACATCGACGCAGAGCGGGAGAGCGAGTGCGCGGGCGCGCAGGGGCTCTTCGTGCGCGACGCCCGCGTCCTGTCCCGCTGGCGCCTCCGGATCGACGGCCACCCCCTCCAGCCGCTCGGGGGGTTCACCACCGAGCCGTCGACCGGCGTCTTCGTGGCGCGTGCGCAGGTCCGGGACGGGAGGTTCGAACCGACGCTGCTCGTGGAGCGGCGCCGGCGGGTCGGTGCTGGGATGGTCGAAGAGGTCGTGCTGCGCAACTACGGTCCCGAGCCGGCCGGGGTCAGCATCGCGATCGACCTCGGCGCGGACTTCGCAGACCTCTTGTCGGTGAAGCTCGGGCGTCCGCGGAGTCCCCACACAGTCGAGGTCCACGCGGAGCACGAGTCGTGGTCCGCACGCGTGCGGGCCGGAGCCGTCGAGCGCGAGGTGAGCGTCTGCGCTCCGGGGGCGGTGACCGCCGCCGACGCGATCGCCTTCCGGGTCGTCGTGCCCTCGGCCGGCACATGGCGCACGACCCTCGTGGTGAGCGACGGCGGCGTCCGGGCGAACCGGCTGCACCAGGGTCACCGATCGTCGAGAAACGGCAGCGCCCCCGCCGCCGGCAGCGCGCTCACCTCCGGCGCTCGCCGCACCAGCTTCCGGTCGGACTCCCCCGCGCTCACCGCGACGCTGCTGCGCAGCCAGCAGGACCTCGCCGCGCTGACCCTCTTCGACCCAGAGGACGACCGCGACGCGGTGGTCGCCGCAGGGGCACCCTGGTTCCTGGCACTCTTCGGGCGCGATGCGCTCATCACGACGTCGATGACGATGGCACTGCGGCCCGATCTCGCAGTCGGGACGCTGCGCGCGCTGGCACGGCACCAAGGCAGGCGCACCGACCTGCTCAGCGAAGAAGAGCCGGGTCGCATCCTCCACGAGCTGCGCTCGGGCTTCGACACCTCCTCCGCCCCCGGCGGGGTCGACCGCTACTACGGGAGCATCGACGCCACGCCGCTCTTCGTCATGGTCGTCGCCCAGCTCGCGCGTTACGGCGCGAGCCCGGAGGTCGTCGACGAGCTGCTGCCCGCAGTCGACATGGCGCTCGGATGGGTGGACGCGCACGGCGACCGGGACGGGGACGGCTTCGTCGAGTACCGGCGCACGACGGACCGGGGTCTGCGCAACCAGGGGTGGAAGGATTCCGGCGACGGCGTGAGCTTCGCTGACGGCTCGCTCGCCGAGCCGCCGATCGCGCTCGTGGAGGTGCAGGGCTACGTCTACGGCGCCTTCGCTGCACGGAGCGAGCTCGCTCGCGCTCGTGGCGACTCGGAGTGCGCCCGATACTGGTCCGCACGGGCGGAGACGCTGAAGAGGCGCATCAACGAGGCGTTCTGGCTGCCCGACAAGGGCTACTACGCGATCGCGCTCGATGGGGAGAAGCGGCCGGTCGACGCGCTCGCGTCGAACATGGGCCACCTCCTGTGGAGCGGAGCCGCCGACGACGACAAGGCGGCGGTCGTCGCCGAGCGCCTCTTGTCCCCCGAGATGTTCAGCGGCTACGGGATCCGCACGCTGGCGACGACCATGGGCGCCTTCAACCCTGCGAGCTATCACAACGGCTCGGTGTGGGCGCACGACACCGCCATCTCGGTGGCAGGGCTGGCCCGCTACGGGTTCGTCCGGCACGCGCAACGCGTCGCCGTCGGGCTCGTCGAGGCGGCGTCGTACTTCTCCGGGAGGCTCCCGGAGCTCTTCTGCGGGTTCGACAAGACCGCGCTCCCCGCCCCGGTCCCCTACCCCGCGAGCTGTGCGCCCCAGGCCTGGGCGTCGGCTGCGCCGGTCTCGCTCGTCGTCTCCCTGCTCCGGCTCGACCCCGACCTCCCGCGAAAGACCCTCCAGCTGGCACCCGGGCTGCCCCCCGAGTGGGGTGCCGTCCAGCTCACCATGACGCTCGGGGCGGTCGACTTCGCCGTGCAGGTGCGCGCTGACGGAAGGTGCTCGGTCACCGGGGCGGACGGGCTGCGGGTCGTCGGGGGCGCGGTCGTGAGCCGCGTCTGACCGCGAGCAGCTAGCCGGCGGTCGGGAGGTCGCTCACCGATCCGAACGGCCTGCGGCCGTCCGCCGGCGCGAACCCCGGGTCGTCGTCGGGCGCGGGGTCCCGGTCGTCTGCCGCCACGAGCCCCCGGCCGGCGCGGCCGGCGCGCTCGGCGCGCTCGACGCGCTCGTAGAGGCGAACGTAGCCGTCGACCATGGCGTCGCCGGAGAACAACTGCTCCGCGCGAGCGCGGCAGTCCTGCGGCGAGAGCCGGGTGGTGCCGGCGACCGCGTCGGCCATCTCCTGGACGGTGGCACGAAGGAAGCCGGTGACGCCGTCTTCGATCACCTCGGGCGCGGCCCCCAGGGGCCTGGCGATCACCGGGGTGCCGCATGCCATCGCCTCGGCCATCACGAGACCGAACGGCTCGGGCCAGTCGATGGGGAACAGCATCGCCTGGGCCCTCCCCATGAGCCCCACTTTGACCTCGTGCGGCGGCTCGTCGAGGACGTCCACGTCGCTGCCGAGGCGCGGGGCGACGACCTCGTCCCAGTAGGCGCGCTCCGCCGGCTCGCTTCGCTTCACGATCATCGTGAGCGGGAGGCCCGCGCGCCGGGCGATGTCGATGGCGAGCTCCGGCCTCTTCTCGGGGCTCACCCGACCGACGTAGACGAGGAACGGCTCCTTCTCCACGCGCAAGGGATGGGTGTCGAGGTCGATGCCGTTGTACACGACCCCGGCGTAGCGCAGTCCCGGGTTGGCACGGCGCTGCGCCTCGCTGATCGCGACCAGGTGCACGCGGCCGTCGAGAAGGCCGAAGAGCCGCCTGGACTCCCGCGTCCAGGGTCCGTGGAGCGTGTGCACCACCGGCACGCGGCCCTCCAGCATCGCGCCGAGGGGCGGGCCGAGACCGGTGTGGTCGTGGACGAGGTCGAATTCGCGTGCCGAGAGGAACGCCGAGGTCGTGTGGAACAGGTCATCGGCCACCGAGCTCGGGTCCCCCAGCAGCGGCGCAGTGTCGAGGGGGACGACCAGCCTGGCCGTGGTGCGCGACCCGGGAGCCGCGAAGACCGTGACCTCGTACCCACGTGCCACGAGCCCGTCGGCGAGCAACGCGACGACCCGCTCGATGCCGCCGTAGCCCGTCGGCGGCACCGGGAGGTACGGAGGAGCGACAAGGGCCACCCGGCGCACGCCATCGGCCCGGATGCCCGGGCGGCTCGCGCCTCGCGCCCGTCGGGCGTGCCGGTCGTTCCCAGTCTCTCGAGCGTCGGATCCACCTGGTTGCATGACTTCTCCTCCACCGTCCGCCCCCGCACAGGTCCGGCGAGGCGGACCACGAGCTCAGCCTGCCGCATCCGGGGCCTGCCCGTGTAGGGTCGTTCGACCCGAGCCGGCGGCGGGCAGGAGCAGGACCGGCAGGGCTGCGCCCCGCAGCACGTCGCGCACGACCCTCGCACGTCCTTCCGACGGGTCCTGCGACCAGCTCAAGACGATCATGTCGGCGCCGCGCTCGGTGCCCACCTCGACCACGCGGTCCGCCACCGTGCCGGATCGCAGCAGGATCTGTGTGGCGACCGGGAAGTTCTTCGCCAGGAACTCGCGACCCAGCAGCTCGGTGTCACGGACCGGCCGGTCGAGCATCCGAGGCAGCGTCTCATCGGTGAACACGTGGAGCACCTCCACCTCGACTTCCTGGGCGAGAAGCGGGAGCAGGGCTTCGAGGACCGGGCGCGATGATGCTTCCTCCCCCTCGAGCGGGACGAGCAGGCGGTGAAGTGGGCCCTCTGCGAGGTGCCCGGTCGCCGGCACCACCACGACGGGCTTCGCCGAGCGCTCGGTCACGTCCAGCGTGGTGGCGCCCACCCCGAGCGCGCCGTGGCCCCCGCGCCCGGCGCCCATCACGATGGCGCGCACCTCGGGCCTCTCCAGCTCTGAGACGAGCGCACGGCCGGCTGGTCCGGCGACCTGGCGGAGCGGCACCCCGACGCGGCCGGCGAGAGTGGCGAGCGTCGCCGGCGCCGACGTGCCGGCGTGCACGGCCTCCACCGCTGCGCCGGTCATCTCCCCGACCCGAATGGCGATGCCGAGGACCTCCGGGGCTGCGGTGCCCCGCTCGAGCGCGGCGAGCACGCGCGCGGTCGGTTGGGTCTCGGTCACGAGCTGCTCCTCTCCGCGTCGGTCGCGCCGCGGCCCGATGTCTCCTGGCGGACCGGGACGACCACCCTCCCCTGCGATCCCCTCTCGGCCTCCGTGCCGGCCACCCGGATGCGCAGCGGCGCGGCGCACTCGACGGCGACCTCGTCGTGGGAGGCGGTGAGCCCGACAGGTACGCCGCGCACGCGGAAGCGCAAGGAGAGCTGCTGCCACGCAGAGGGCAGGCGCGGGTCGACGACCAACCCGCCGGCCTCGACGCGGGCTCCGAGGAACCCGAAGGCGAGCGCCTGCCACACGCCGCCCATGGCGGCCAGATGGAGGCCGCCCGCAGTGGTCCCCGTGATGTCGTCCAGGTCGATCCGGGCGGCGACGCGGAAGAGCTCGAGCGCGTCGTCCGGCCTCCCCGCTCGAGCGAGGAGCGTCGCGGAGATCGCGGGCGACAGCGAGCTGCCGTGGGCAGTGCGGGGCTCGTAGAAGTCGATGCAAGGTTCGAGCGAGCCCGGCACGGCGTCTTCGGGCAGCATGTGGTGGATCATGAGCGCGTCCGCCTGCTTGATGAGCTGGGACTTCGCGACCCGCTCGGCGCCGAGCAGGACGTCGATCGCGACCGGCGGGCGCGCGAAGTCGGCGACCATGAGAGGTTCCAGAGCGAAGTAGCCGGCGAACTGCTCGTAGATCCCGCGCTCGGCGTCGAAGCCGTCGACGAGGCGCGCCGCGAGGTCGCGCCACGACGCTGCCTCCTCGGCGCGTGCACCGTTCGCGCTCTTCGCGTTGCCGACGCCAGAGCCAGCCTCGGAGAGCAGGTCCGCGCCGCGGCGCAGGTTCCATCGCGCCATCGCGTTGGTGTACGCGTTGTCGTCGACCACCTGGTGGTACTCGTCCGGCCCCATGACGCCGTCGAGGTGACCGTGGCCGGAATGGTCGAGGCGGATCCGGCTCGCCCAGTACCGTGCGGTCTCGACGACAAGATCGCGCCCCGGGCTGTCGAGGAAGGCCGGGTCTCCGCTCCATTGCGCGTAGCGCACCGCCGCCCACGCGACGTCGGCGACGATGTGCTCCTCGTGGGTCCCGGTGAGGATCTCCACCGGCTCACCGTGCGCCCCGAAGACGAGCGTCGGCGTCACGTCGCTTCCGTCCCTCGCCGACTCCCAGGGGAACCGGGCACCCGCGAGGCCGAGCTCAGCGGCATGGGCACGGGCGGCGGGGAGCCGCCGGATCCGGTACTCGAGCATGGCGCGCGCGGCCCGGGGCGAGAGCGCGACCAGCGCGGGGAGCACGAAGGAGTCGGCGTCCCAGAAGACGTGCCCCTCGTAGGCCTCGCCGGTCATCCCGCGCGCCCCGACCGGTGCCTCCCCGCGCGCCGAGGCCGACGACAGGAGGTGGAAGACCGCGAAACGGGCCGCAAGCTCGTCTCGTGCCGCGTCCGCGCCTCCCGTGATCGTGACGCCGGCGTCTCGCCACCGACGCGCCCAGGTCCGCCGGTGGCCGGCGAGGAGGGCCTCGAAGCCGACCGCGTCGGCCTGCGCGAGCCGTCTTGCGGCGCGCCGCTCGGTCGGGGACGCCTTCTTGCCGGCCGACCACGCGCAGACACGCTCGAGGATCGTGCACCCTGACCGGTCCACCCACCGATCGCTCGCCGCGACCGCCAGGCGCACCTCCTTCGAGCCGGTCGACGCGACGGCGGTCCGCCCCCGGCGCATCGCCCGTGCGCAGGACCCCTCCACCGTGAGCGGGGCGTTGCCGCGCGAAAGCGTCCGATCACCCGCCTCCGCCCGCATCCCCATGAAGTACGGCCGCTGCGCGAAGACCACCCTCAACGTGCGCAGACTGCGTCCCTCGTCGGCGCGGAAGAGCACGCCGGTCCGCAGGTCGACGACCGTCGATCCCCCTTTCCCATCGGCGGGCGGCGCCGACAGCTGGAGGTCCGTCCAGACCGGGCCGTGCACCAGGCGGTCCTCGTCGTCGTAGAGGCCCGCCACGCAGAAGAGCGGCGACGAGCCAGCGCCGCGGTCCTCCCTCGAGCCGCGCGTGCCTGCCCGGCCGTTCGAGAGCGCGCCGAGCGCCTCGGCGACGCGCTCGGAGGAGGGGTGGACCGGGAGCGGGACGACCCAGCGCGGATCGTCGTCCACCCGAGGCACGCGCCGCGCGGCGCGGCGGGCGAGCTGTGCGTCGAGGAGCTCGAGGAACCGTCGGGGGCCGCCCCCGAGCGCTGCGACCCCTGGGGGCACCCCGCCGGGCTCCACGCCCACCGACACGACCACCGCCCGGGCGAGCTGTTCCACGAGCATCAGCGAGTCGCTGCCGGGAACCCCCCCGATCGGACCGAGCTCGTCGCCCGCGACGAGGACCAGCCGCCCGGTCAACCCCTCGTCCTCGAGCCAGCGGGCGGCGAAGCGCGCAGAGTCGGACTTGTCGGTGAGGCCGATCTCGACGTGCTTGACGTCGCTCGTGATGCGAGGGTCTTCGAGGCCGGCACTCCGGGCGGTGCGCCGGGCGAGCTCCACCACGTCGGCCAGCGTCCCCGCATCGGTCATCGCCAGGCGCCGTTCCACCGCCGTGAGCAGTGCGGCGATCTCCGCCTTCTTCGGGTCCGCCCACTCCGGCTCGGGGATCAGGTCGATCTTGCGCCGGTTCAGCCGGCTCGAGACCACCTCCGTCCCGAGCCCTCTTGCAGAGAGCTCGCGCACGACGAGCGCGGCCGCGCGGTCGAGCGCTGCGTCCTCCTCGGGCGTCGCCACGCGTCGGGAGACGAGCCTGAGGCCTCTCGGGGTCGCCCGGAAGACCTCCGATCCCCGGTTCGCGCAGAAGAACAGGCGGCCGGGTCCGTGCGGGCGCGCCTGGAGCTGCCCGTCCACGTTGCCCACGTGCGTCCCGCTCACCACGAAGACGTGGACACCAGCCGCGCTGAGCGCCTCGACGCGGGCCTGCAAGCCGGACGCGTCAGCGGCACGGTCGACGACGGCGGTCCCGTCCCAGTCGAAGAGGACTGCCTCGAACGTCTCGTCCAGTTCCGCCTCGCCGGGGTGCTCCCCACCGGGGTGCTCGTCGTCCAGTTCCGCCTCGCCGGGGTGCTCCGCGCCGGGGTGCTCCGAGAAGGTCATGCGCGCATCGCTCCCAGTGTGAAGGAAGGAGCGGCCCGAGCGTAGGGCCCTTTGGCTGTGCCCGGGTCCCCGCGGGCGGTCAACCGACCGCGAAGAGGTCGCCGAGCCGCTCGACGCGGGCGAGGACCGCCGTCGCCCCGAACCGCAGCGCCGCGGGGTCGCCGCTCGAGGCGCAGGCGGCGACCTCGTCCATCGTCACCGGCGTCGACACCGACGGCTCGGGGACCCCCCGCAACGAGTAGGCGGCGACGGTCGTCTTCGCCGGATGGTTCTGGCTCCAGTCGATGAAGACCTTCCCCGGGCGCAGGTCCGTGCGCATCTTTGCGACGACGAGGTCGGGGTGCGCCCGCTCGGCCGCACGGGCGATCTCCCTCGCCTGGTCGCGCACCTCCTCCCAGGGCCGGGCGGGAGACAGCGCCGCGTACAGCTGCAGACCCTTCTTTCCGCTCGTCTTGGGGCGCAGCGCGCTCAGCCCGCGCTCGGAGAGCACGTCGGCGAGCTGCAGGGCAACCGTGCAGCACTCGACGATCGTGGCCGGTGCGCCGGGGTCCAGGTCGAACACGATCTGGTCGAAACTCCCGTACTCGCCGGGCCGGGTGCTCCGCCACAAGGGCACGTGGAGCTCGATCGCCGCGAGGTTGGCAGCCCACACGAGCGAGGCCAGGTCGGCGATCGCCGGCGCGTGGATCGTCGCCGACCCGTCCTGGCGGCTCGAGCGCGGCACGTCGATCGCCTCCACCCAGCCCGGCGCGCCTCGCGGCAGGCGCTTCTCGAAGAACGAGCCGCGGCCGACGCCGTCGGGGAACCGCACGAACGTCACGGGCCGGCCCGCGAGGTGCGGGAGGAGCACCGGCGCGATGCGCACGTAGTAGTTGACGAGGTCCCCCTTGGTGAAGCCCGCCTCGGGGAACAGGACCTTGTCGAGGTTGCTGAGGACGACGCGCCGGCCCCCCACCTCGGCGACGGTCCTGCTCTCGGTCTTGCTCTCGGTCCGGCTCTCGGTCCGGTTCTCGGTCCGGTTCTCGGTCCGGCGCTCGGCGCTCACTGCCGCCCCCCGGGCTCCCTGACGACCTCCGAGGGCGCCAGGTCGTCTCTGAGGCCGAGCCACGACGGCTGCCGCAGCCGGCCCGCACGGGTCCACTCGCTGACGCGCACCTCGCCCACGAGCTCCGGCTCCACCCAGGTCGCCGACGAGGCGTCGGCCGGCGGCACCGGCGTCGTGAAGGGGGTGCTTGCCCGGCGCAGCGGGCGCAGGTGCGAGAGGAGGTCCGCGATGGCTCGTTCGCTGAACCCCGTGCCGACCTTCCCCGCGTAGGCGAGCCCCCCGGGGACCGGAATGCCGACGAGGAGGGCGCCGAAGCCTGAGCGGGAGCCCTTGGGCGCGCTGAAGCCGCCGATCACCACGCTCTGGGTCGCCGACAGCTTCACCTTCACCCAGTCGGAGCTTCGCTGACCGGGGCGGTAGGGGCTGGCGGCGCGCTTGGCCACCACGCCCTCCAGGCCCTCGGACTCCGCGGCCGAGAGCACGTCGGTCCCCGGGCCCTGGTGCGACGGAGGGACTGCCCAGTGCGCACCGGCGAGCCCGAGCCCCTCGAGGAGCCGGCGGCGCTCCACGTAGGGAAGGGCCGTCGTCGAGACGCCGTCGAGATGGAGCAGGTCGAAGAGCATGTAGGTGACCGGCACCGAGGAGGCGAGACGGCGGGCGCGCGCGGGGTCGTCGACGAGCATGCGCGGCTGGAGCGCCTCGAAGCTGGGCCGGCCGCCCGCGTCGAGCGCGATCACCTCGCCGTCGAGCACGACTTGGTGCGAGCCGAGCGACTCCCCGAGGGCGTGCAGCTCGGGGTAGGCGGCGGTCCGGTCGTGCGCGGCGCGCGACGAGAGGCGGATGCGGCCACCCTCCACGTACCCGATCACCCGGGCTCCGTCCCACTTGAACTCGTAGCGCCAGTCCCCGCCGCCGTCGGGCGGCAGGTCGCCCGGAACCGCGAGCATCGGCTCGACGGTCCTCGGCAGCGGCTCCCAACCCTGCGGCGCGGGGTCCTCCCGGTGCAGCAGCCAGTCGTCGCCGCGGGTCCAAAAGAGCACGAAGCGCGCGTCGACCCGGGACCCGTGCAGGTGGAACTTCACCTCCCGGTCCGTCCACTTGGTCGCCTCGTAGGTGCCCTTGTCCCAGATCGTGACCTCCCCGGCGCCGTACTCCCCCTCGGGGATGGTCCCCTCGAAGGAGCCGTAGGCGAGCGGATGGTCCTCGACGTGCACCGCGAGGTGGTTGGTGGTCCTGTCGTTGGGGAGCCCCTTGGGCACCGCCCACGACACGTACACGCCGTCGTGCTCGAGCCGCAGGTCCCAGTGGAGCCGACGGGCGTGGTGCTCTTGGATCACGAACGTCGGCTCGCCCCGCCGGCGCCGGCGCGTGCGGCCGGCGGGGACCGGCTCGGGGGTCCGCGCGGGATCGCGCTTCGAGCGGTAGGAGTCGAGCGGCGTCCGGCCAGGCTATGCGAGGCGGGCGGCCGCAGCCGACGCCACCTCCTCCGGCGCGGCGGCGCACGTCCGCGCCGCTTGCACGAGGAGGCGCCGCAGCTGCTCGGCAAGCGTGAGCGCGGCCATGCGCGGGTCGCCGGCCGCCAGGGGGACCGGCACGCTTCCCGGGTCGAGCCCGGAGACGGCGAGCACCGCGCGGCGGAGCGACTGCATCGCCGCGATCAGCCCGTCCGCACCGGCGTCGTGGCGCTGCATGCACACCGACAACGCGAGCGGGAGCGCCAGCGGCGCGGCGGCGAGCATCTCGTCCGTCGCTCCCCCGAGCACCGCCGCGACCTCCGCTGCGACGAGGCGCTCGGAGACCCCATCCTCCTCGGCCTCCGAGGAGGCGCCGCCCGCCACGAGCCTCAAGCGGCACCCCTCGGGCTTGCGCACGTTCCCTCGCACGCCCCATAGCATCCCAACCGGGTGTGACGAGGTGGTGGATGGGCACGCACTGGAGCCACGCCGCACCGATCCCGGCGCCCCCTTGGGCGGTTGCCCTCGACCTGGCGATCGACCCCGGGGGTGGGCGGGACCTGCTTCAATTGAGGGGTCCGACGAGGAAAGGGGCGGCATGCCCAGAGCCGTGTGGACCGGGTCGCTCAGCTTCGGCCTGGTGAACGTGCCGGTGGCGCTCTTCGGCGCCACCGAGGAGAAGTCGATCCGCTTCAACCAGTTCCAGGCTGGCACTGCGGACCGGATCCGGAACAAGCGCGTCAACGAGCGCACCGGCGACGAGGTGCCCTACCAGGACATCGCGAAGGGCTACGACCTGGGCGGCGGCGAGTACGTCCTGGTCAGCGCCGACGAGATCTCCTCGGTCGCCCCGGGGCGGTCGAAGACCATGGACGTCTCGGCGTTCGTGGACCTCGCCGAGATCGACCCCGTGTACTTCGACCGGACGTACTACCTCGCGCCGCCCGAAAAGGGCCGGAGCAAGGGTGCAGAGCGCGCCTACGCGCTGCTGCGAGAGGCGATGCTGCGGTCGAACAAGGTCGCCCTCGCGACCTTCGTGCTGCGTGAGAAGCAGCACCTCGTGGCCATCCGTCCCCGCGCCGACACCCTGGTCGTCGAGACGCTCTTCTACGCCGATGAGGTGCGCAAGCCGCTCGAGGAGATCGGCACGCTCCCCGTGGAGGCGGAGTGGTCGCCCCAGGAGCTCGAGATGGCCACCATGCTCATCGACTCGATGACCACCGCGTGGGACCCCGAGCAGTACCACGACACCTACCGGGAACGGCTCGAGGACCTCATCGAGCGCAAGCGGGCCGGCGCGGTGGTGGCCGTCGAACCCCAGGCACCCGAGGGAGCGCCCGTGGTCGACCTGCTCCAGGCGCTCGAGGCGAGCCTGCGGGCCACGCGCGGCGCCACGGAGCTCGACGCCTCGGGACCGGGGGGTCGCACGTCCGAGGAGACCAAGTCGAAGAGGGCCAAGAAGGCGGCCCCGGCGACGAAGCCCGCTGCGACCTCGCGTCGCAAGGCGTCCTAGACTGGCCCCGCCGGCCCCGGCCTTTCGCCTCAGCCCTGGCCGGGCCCCGGCCTTTCGCCTCAGCCCTGGTCGGCCCCGGCCGATCGACTCAGCCCTGGCCGGCCCCGGCCGATCGACTCAGCAGACGTCCTGGTAGGGAGCGTCGCGGACGGGCACACGGCGCGGCCTTGCGCCAGGAGCCGGACCACCCTGTCCGGCGGGGCCCGCCGCTTGGCGTTCCTCGCGCAGCGAGCGCCGCATGGCCGCGTGGACCAGGTTGGGCGTGAGGACGCCGAGGTAGCGCCCCCCGTCGACCACGGGCAGCCACCCGATGTCGTGCTCGAGCATCTCGGCGAGGGCCGCTCGCAGCGTCGTCCCGAGTGGCACCTCGACGGCGAAGGGCCGGGCACGCTCACCGGCGCTCTCCGTCCCGTCCGCGCCGGCGTCCGGGCCGCCGTCGGCAGCGCCGCCGTCGGCGCCGTCGGCGACGTCGACCCAGCCGACCAGCCGCTGGCCGTCGACGACGACGGCCCATCGGCTCTCCGCGGGGTCGGCGGGGTCGGCGGCAGCGCGGAGAGCCGCGAGGGCCGCGACCGCGCGCATCGGCATCGTGGGCGGTACCTCGAGTGGGTGGACGGGGTCGTCGGGCCCGACCGTCACCACGGCCAACCGGCGAACCCCGCGGTCGGCGCCGACGAATTCGGCGACGAACGGCGTCGACGGCCTGCCCAGCACCTCGACCGGCGAGTCGTACTGCTCGAGCACCCCGCCCCTCGAGAGCACGGCGATGCGGTCGCCCAGCCGAGCCGCCTCGTCGATGTCGTGGGTGACGAAGACGATGGTCTTCACGAGGGCGGACTGGAGCTCCACGAGCTCCTGCTGGAGGCGCTGGCGCGTCGCAGGGTCCACGGCCCCGAACGGCTCGTCCATGAGCAGCACCGGAGGATCCGCGGCGAGCGCACGCGCGACGCCGACGCGCTGGCGCTCCCCGCCGGACAGCTCGTGGGGGAAGCGCCGCCCGTACTGCGCGGGATCCAGGCCGACGAGCTCGAGCAGCTCGGCCACGCGCCGGGCCACCCGTCCTTTGTCCCAACCGAGGAGGCGCGGCACGACCGCGACGTTGTCCGCGACGCGCCGGTGGGGGAAGAGGCCGCCGTGCTGGATGACGTAGCCGATCCGCCGTCGAAGCGCGACGGCGTCGAGCGAGGCCACGTCCTCTCCGTCGATGAGGACGCGCCCGCCGCTCGGCTCGACGAGCCGGTTGATCATCTGCAGCGTGGTGGTCTTCCCGCATCCCGACGGGCCAACGAGGACACAGATCTCGCCGCTCGGGATCTCGAGCGAGAGCGACTCGACGGCGGCGGGTCCTCGGGCATAGCGCTTGGACACGGCGTCCAGCACGATCATGGAGCGCCCAGGTTACCCACCCGGCCGCCGGCGGAGCCCGGCGGCCGCAGCGCGAGGGCGGGCTA
This sequence comes from Acidimicrobiaceae bacterium, assembly GCA_027339205.1. Lineage (GTDB taxonomy): Bacteria > Actinomycetota > Acidimicrobiia > Acidimicrobiales > RAAP-2 > JAJYVT01. The sequence goes on from DAHWOV010000094.1 coordinate 22,031, forward strand.
GGGTAGCGGGGAGTGCCAGCGGGGGCCATCGTGGCCGGACTGTTCGAGTGGAGCGCCCTCCCGGCGTGGCCGACAATCCGCGCCGACCTCTTCCAGCACGTCGAGCTCTCGGTCCTCGCGGTCGGGATCGGCTCGGCGATCGCGCTGCCGCTGGCGGTGGCCGCCTGGCGCTACCGGGTCGTGCGGCTCCCGGTCTTCGCCTTCTCGAGCGCCCTCTACGTCGTGCCCTCGCTCGCCCTCTTCGTGATGATCCTGCCGGTCACGGGCATCGGCTCGGTGCTGACGGCCGAGGTGGCGCTGGTCGGCTACACGCTGCTCATCCTCGTCATGAACATCGTTGCGGGGCTCGAGGCGGTCCCGCCCGACGTCCGGGAAGCGACGGCCGCGATGGGGTACTCGGCCCCGGCCGCGCTGATGCGGGTGGACCTCGTCCTCGCGCTCCCCTACGTCTTCGGGGGCCTCAGGATCGCCATGACGACTGTGGTGGGGCTCGTGACCGTCACCGCGCTCATCGGCCTGGGGGGTCTGGGCAGGCTCATCACCACCGGCTTCAACGCCGACAACGGCACCGAGGTGCTCGCCGGCCTCGTGCTGTCGGTCGCGCTCGCCGCAGCGTTCGACCTCCTGCTGGTCGGCCTGGAAAAGCTGTTCGCGCCCTGGGCGCGAGGACAGCGGAGACCACGCGGGGTCCGGCGTGCGGCCATCGGCGCTCGGGGCTGACGTGCACTTCTTCACCCAGGTCGCCACATGGTTCGCCCAGGCGACACACTGGCGCGGGCCGAACGGGATCCCCACCCTGCTCGTGCACCAGCTGCTGCTCAGCATCGCGGTGGTCGGCGCCGCGTTGGTCGTCGGCGGCGCGACCGGCCTCGTCCTCGGCCACTTCCGACGGGGCGCGCTCCTGGCGGTGAACTCCGCCAACGCGGCGCGTGCGATCCCCACGCTCGCGCTCCTCACGCTGTTCGCCATCCTGCCCGCGATCTCCCTCACTTGGGACGGGTTCCTCGCGTCCTTTCTCGCGCTCGTCGTCCTCGCAGTGCCCCCGATCCTCACGAACACCTACGTCGGGGTGCGCGAGGTCGACGCCGACGTGCGGGAGGCCGCGTCGGCGATGGGGATGCACGGTGGCCAGGTGATGCTCGCCGTCGAGCTTCCCCTGGCCCTGCCGGTGATCGCGACGGGCGTGCGCGTCGCGGCCATCGAGGTGGTCGCGACCTCCACGCTCGCCGCCTACGTGAGCTACTCGGACCTGGGCACCTACGTGATCTCGGGGCTGGATACCAACGACACGGTGGAGGCCTTCTGCGGCGGTCTTTTGGTCGCGCTCAGCGCGGCCCTGGTCGCCATCGCGTTCGGGCGGATCCAGCGCCTCCTCACGCCGGCCGCGCTGCGTCGCGGCTCGCCGGTCCTCGCGCGCGCAGGGACGGGGACGAAGGGCGCGTGACGGTGCGTGCCTCGGGTCCTATACGGTTGCGCCGTCGAAAGAAGGGAGCCGACAGATGACCCGATCCCTGCGCAGACGGGCGGCGCCCCGCGCCGTCGCGCTGTGCGTGCTCGCTGCGGTCGCGCTCGGAGGGCTCGCCGCGATCCCCCTGGCCAGCCCCGCGGCGGGCGCGGCGTCCGCTTCGTCCACGGCACGCAAGGCGGCCAAGCCCACCATCGTGATCGGCTCGACCAACTTCGAAGAGCAGACAATCGTCGCGAACCTGTACGCCGACGTCCTGAAGCACGCCGGCTACCAGGTGAAGCTCGAGCCCTCGCTCGGCACCAGGGCCATCGTGGTGCCGGCGATCGAGTCCGGGCAGATCGACCTCGAGCCCGACTACGCCGGGTCGCTCGTGAACTTCCTCGCTGGGAACAACGCGACACTCCCGCAGTCCAAGAAGCTCGGGCCGGCACTGCGGTACCTGCGGGCGCACCTGAAGAAGCACGGCGTCACCGTGCTTCGTGCCGCGAAGGCCCTGGACACGAACGTCTTCGCCGTCACCAGGGCCACCGCCAAGAAGTACCACCTCACCACGATCGCGAGCTTGAAGACCGTCGCCTCGAAGCTGGTGCTCGGCGGACCCCCCGAGTGCCCGACATACGAGGGCTGCCTGAAGGGGCTCGAGAACGTGTACGGGCTCCACTTCGCGGCCTTCAAAGCCACCGACGAGGCAGGGCCGATCTCGGTCGCCGACCTGAAGAACGGCGCGGTGCAGGTCGTCGAGCTCTTCTCGAGCAACGGCACGGTGCAGTCCAACCACTTCGTCGCCTTGAAGGACACAAAGCACCTCGAGGGGGCGACATACGTCGTGCCGGTCATCCGCAAGTCCGTGGACAAGCCAGGCGTCCGCAAGGTGCTCGACAGGCTCTCCAGGGCGCTCACGACGTCCGCGCTCTCCGCCCTCAACCTGAAGGTGACGACAACAAAGAGGCAGCCGGCCACAGTCGCCAGGGCTTGGCTCAGGCACAAGAAGCTGATCTGAGGCGGGCTGCTCCGCCGAGGCCGGTGGGGGCGCCGAGACCTCAGCTGTCCAGGTGGAGCGGGAGCCCGAAGGAGCAGAACAGCCGCTCGGGCTCCGACAACGCGAGGAAGAACGCCATCTCTGCGATCTTCCCCCCTGAGATCTCGAGCACCTGGAGCGCCCACGGCATGTAGCCGCCGTCGGGGTCCACCCGGTACTGCCCGAACGCCGGGCAGCCGTTGGCGGACGTCGCCACGAGGCGCGAGCCCCGGCAGTGGCTCGGCTGAGGCTGGCGCATCCAGGCCGCGATGTGCTCGGCACCCTGGAGCCACAGCTCGAAGGGGGGCATCGACTGGACCGCGTCGTCGTGCAGCAGCGTGACGAGCGCGTCCAGGTCGTAGCGCTCGAATGCGTCGACGTAGCGCGCGAGGAGGTCGGGGTCGACGTCGTCGAGCGGCCCCGACGCCCGGGGCGATGGCACCGCGGAGAGCGTCGCACGAGCCCGCTGGAGCGCGCTGTTCACCGAGGCCACGGTCGTGCCGAGCAAGGCGGCCACCTCCGCGGCCGACCATCGCAGCACCTCGCAGAGGATGAGCGCCGCGCGCTGGCGCGGGGGCAGGTGCGCCAGCGCGCTCACGAAGGCCAGCCGGATCGACTCGCGAAAGGTCGCGACCTCCGCCGGGTCGTCGTAGTCGCCGGCGACGCTTCGGTCGGCGATGGGCGTGATCCACGTCGCCTCGGGGAGCGGCGCACGGAGCATGGACTCGTCCGGCGGCGACGAGGGGCCGAGCTCCATCGGGCGGGCGCGCCGCTGGACCTGCCTCGCCATGTCGATGCAGACGTTCGTGGCGATCCGGTAGAGCCATGACCGGATGCTCGAGCGTCCCTGGAAATCCGTTGCGTGCCGCCACGCGCGGAGGAACGTCTCTTGCACCGCGTCCTCGGCCTCGAACGCAGAGCCGAGCATGCGGTAGCAGTAGCCGGTGAGCTCCCGGCGGTACGGCTCGAGGTCCGCCGCGGTCCCCGGCGCTCCGACCCTCACCGCTGTAACCCTCGAGAGCGATCCGCCTGGCCGCGCTCGCCACCTTGGAGCGCGTGGGTCGACAAGAGGAGCTTCATGACGAGATCCGTGTCGGCGAGGTCCGCGAGGACCGCGTCGGCCTCGAGGGACTGCACCGCGTCGAACCCCTCGCGCCCGGTCCCCACGATCATGCAGCACACCCCCCCCGCCCGGGCGCAGCTGAGGTCGCGGGCGGTGTCGCCGATCACCCAGACCTGGTCTGGCAGATAGGTCTCCCCGCGTCGCTCCCGCACCCGGTCGAGCGCGATCGGCACGAGCCCGTCTCGATCGGCATGGTCTGTCCCGTAGGCGCCCACGGCGACGTCGAGGAAGCGGTCGAGGCCGAAGGCGTGGACCTTCACCACGGCGTTGGCTCTGATGTTCCCGGTGAGCAGGGTCTGGCGCACCCCCCGGACCTCCGAGAGCGCCCCGAGCAGCTCGGCGACTCCCGGGTGGACAGCACCCTCCACGCGCATCCGTGCCGAGCCGGCTGCGAGGATCCGCTGAGCCTCTCCGAGCGCGACGGGCACGAGCGTGTCGACGTCGCCGGGCGCCACGCGCGAGAGGCTGAGGAGCTCGCGGACGATCTGTGGGTCGGTCTTCCCTCCCATCGCGACCTCCGGCACCTCGTCGATCCCCGCCGCCCGGCACGCGCCGAGCTCGAGCGCGAGGCGCCCCACGGGACCCGTCGCAAGAAGCGTGCCGTCGATGTCCCAGAGGATGAGGCGCGTGGGCACCGCCACAGCCTCTCCGGCCAAGGGCGCCTGCGCAACCCGACTGCAGGCCGGCGAGCGCGTCTCAGGTCGCCTCCACCGGATCGCCGCCCGCGAGCGCGGCGTCCGGCAGCTCTCGTCGACGTGGCGGATGCAGGGAGAACAGCACTGCGTAGAGCACGGCGTTCGCCACCTGGAGCACCGCCGCCAGCTCGAACGGCGCGGCGAGGCTGACCTCGTCGAAGAGATAGCCGGCCGTCGCTTGGCCCCCGGCCATCGTCGCCTGGGCAGGCAGGTTGGAGAGCGCGGCGACACTCGCCCGCTCATCGGGATCGGCCATGTCCTGGGTGAACGACTGGCGCAGCGGCAGCCCGATCCGCTGCACGAGCATCCGGACGAAGAAGACCGCGCCTGCGCTCCAGAATGCCGGCGCCAGCACCATCGGCACGAGCAGCGCACCCCCGACGGCGCGCACGACGCTGATCGCGCGCACCGTCCCGAGGAGGTTCGCGACCCGCGCCGCGGCGAGAGCCGAGGCCAGCGATCCCAGATTGACCAGGGCGAACAGCAGCCCGATCGCGCCCGGGGTCGCCCCGTAACGGCGGAACAGCCAGTAGCTCACGAACGGGCCGAAGAGCCCGATGGCGGCGCCGTTCGTCCCGTTGGTCACCCAGAACCGCCACAGCGCGGGCCACGAGCGCCGGGGCCACCGGAGCCGGCGGCGTTCGCCGGCGGGATCCCGCGGGCGAGGGGCCTCGCGGATGAGCAGGCCGAGCAGCCCGGCCGCGGCGGACAGCGCCGCAGCGATCAGGAACGCGCCCCGGTACGCCTCGGTCGCCACCGGAGCGGACATGTGCGGCGTCGTGCGGACGACCTCGGTGACGAAGCTTCCGAGGAGCGCGCCGAGCGAGGAGGTGAAGGCGACTCGTCCGAAGGCGGCCGCGCGCCGATCGCCGCCCACGCTGTCGGCCACCAGTGCCGACTCGGCCGGCTGGTAAGGGCCCACGTTCCCGGCGCCGGCGCCGGCGCCACGGCCGAACGACCCGAGCGCGCCTGCCGCGAAGAGGAGCGCGGTGGCGCGAAGCTCTGCGTAGACCAACGCGGCCGCCGCGGCCACGAGCGGGAGCGCGACGAGGAAGGGCTTGCGGCCCAGCCGATCCGAGAGGAGCCCGACGGCGGCGCTCATGAGGGCGGACGCCACCGTCACGCCGACGAAGAGGACCCCGATCTCGAACCCGGAGAACCCGACGGCGGCGAGGTAGAGGGCGGTGACGATCGACGCGATCGCCCGCGCCGCGCTCATGCTCACTCGGGCGGCGAGGACCACCCGGAGATTGCGATCCGCCCATGGGGGCAGGACAGACCTCCAGCTCCTCTGCCAGAGCGCACGAAGGCTCACCCTGTCGAAGGGCCCGAAGAGGCGGAAGAGGAGACCGTCGTCCTCACGATGGCGCCCTCGAGGAGGTGCACGACGGTGTCGCATGCGCCGATGACGTCGGGGTCGTCGGAGGCGATGACCACCACGTTGCGGCGCGCCGCGTGGGCGCACAGGAGTTGGAGGACGCGCTCGCGGTTGTCGGGGTCGAGCTCTGCGGTCGGCTCGTCCGCCACGAGGACCGACGGCTCGGCAGCGAGCGCCCGGGCGACCCCGACCCGCTGGCGCTGCCCGCCCGAGAGCTCGTCGACGGGCCGGTCCTTCTGCTCGGACAGCCCCACGGCGCCCAGGGCGGCGTCCACCCGCCGTGCGACGGCCTCGCGCTCGACGCTGCGCGCCTGGAGCGGGAAGGCCACGTTCTCCGCCGCGGTCAACCCGCTGAGCAGCCCGTGGTTCTGAAGGATCAGCCCGACCGTCGGGCGCGCGTCGGCCATCGCCTCGCCGCCGTAGCGCACGCTGCCTCCCGACGGGGCGAGGACCCCGGCCAGTACGGCGCACAGGACGGTCTTGCCGGCGCCCGACGGACCGGCGATCCCCAACAGCTCCCCGGGCTGCACGGCGAGATCGATCCCGTGGAGGACCCAGCGCTCGCCCACGCGTACGCCGACCCCGCGGAGCTCGAGAAGAGCCGCGGCCGGCTCGACGGTCACGGCAGTGCCTCGGGAGGGTGGAGCTCGACGCGCGTGGGGGTGACGACCACCTTCACCCTGCTGTTGGGGGGGAGCAACGCGAGGGCGTCGGGCGGGAGCTGCACGGATCCGGACCCGTCGACGACGGCGAACTCCTCGCCGAGGTGCGCCTCCACGCCGACGCGCCCGTCCCGGATCGTGACGGTCCTCGGGAACAGGTCGGCGATCACGGGGTCGTGCGTCACGATGACGACCGTCGTCCCGAAGTCCGCGTTCACCTTCTTCAAGAGCGCGACCACCCCCTCGGCGCCTGTGGATGTCAGCTGCGCGGTCGGCTCGTCCGCGAGCAGCAGCCGTGCACCCGGCGCGACGCCGGCCGCGACAGCGACAGCTTGCTGCAGGGCTCTCGGGAGACCGTTCAGCGGGGCGTCGGCGACCTCTTCGAGCCCGAGGTGGGACAGGAGCTCGTCGGGGGACCACGGCGGGGGTCGGCCCTCACGCACCGCGCCGTGCTGTGCGAACCAGACGTTCTCGAGCGCGGTCGCGAAGGGCAGGACGTTGGGCAGCGTCCCTTGGACGATGTAGCTGATCTCGACGGCGCGCAACCGGCGCCGCTCCGCGCCCTTCAAGCGCCCGAGATCGGTGCCGTCCACCCGCACGATGCCGGCCGAGGCGGCCATGAGCCCGGCCATGAGGCGCAGCACGGTCGTCTTGCCCATGCCCGAGGGGCCGAGCAGCGCGAGCATCTCCCCGGCCGCCACCTCCAAGTCGACGCCGCGGAGGCCGACGACGTCCGCGCCGGCCTGGCGGTAGAGGTGGACGACGCCCACGAGCTCGACGGCGACCCCGCCGCGGCCCGACACGTCCGGTTGGCGGCCTGCGTCGGCGAGAAGGGTCATCCCTGGCTCTCCCAGAGCTTGTCGATGGTCGCCCTCGTCGCGACCGCCGAAGCCCCCAACCAGGTCGCGAGCGCGAGCGCGGTCGCGATCGCCGCGAGCGTCGCCACGAGCAGCTCGCCGGGAAGGGCGAAGCTGAGCGGCGGCCCCGCGCCCGGGTGGGCGAACTCCGGCACCGAGCGCATGCCGACCGCCGCCGCCGCGATCCCCGCGCCCGCGCCCACCACGGCACCGACGGCGATCGCCAGGATCTGCTCGGTCCAGAAGAGCCGCCGGAGCGCCCGCCGGCCGAGCCCGAGGACGTGCATCACCGCCAGCTCCCCCTCCTTGCGCCGCGCGCCGGACACGACGGCGAAGCTCGCCGCGCCGAGCAGCAGCACGGCCGCCGCCGCGGCGGCGAGCAGGAAGAAGAAGTACGCGAGGCCGACACCGCCCTTCTCGTCCTGCGCCGCGCGCGCGGACGCCGTCTGCCTGGAGAGGACGCTCAGCCCGCGAGCTTTCAGCGCCCTCAGGAGCGACGGCGGCGAGGACGCCGACAGCCACACCTCGGTGGTGTCGGTCGTGAACGGCGTCGCGACGAGCCGCTCCGCCGCTTCGAGGTCGACCAAGGTGGCGTCCGCCCCGACCGAGGGGAGGGACGCCACCTCGGCGACGGTGTGACCCGGGATCGTCCCGCCGTCGAGCCCGACCAGGAGCGGGCCGCCGTGCCCGGATGCAGACGATGCCGTCACCGGGGTGACCACCGTGGGCAGCACGGCGGGGGCGTCGTGGGGGGAGACGAGCACCGTGGCGTTCAGATAGCCGAGGCGCGCACGGACGAAGAGGCCGCCCGCGCCGGCGGCGGCACGAGCCCCCTGGCTGGCCGTCCAGGCACCACGGCTCGACAGCGCCGCGCGCAGCGGCGCCGGCGCCCCGTGGCGGACGACCGACATCGCGCGGATCGTGAGTGCAACCTTCGCCGTCGACGACGCGCGCGGCGCTGTCCAGCTGATCGCCAGGTCGGTGAGGTGGCACCCGCCGGGGCACGCGCCTGCCAGCGGCGCGCGGTACGTGTGGGTCCCGGGCAGGAGCGCCCCGAGTGTGAGCCGCGTCGAGTCCTGGTAGTCGGGGTCGTAGAGGTCGACCGCGAGCTGGGGGGGCGCACCGCTGAAGGTCTCGCTCGCGTCAGCGCTGATCGCGATCGCCCCCCCCGCCACCTCGACGGGGGGGGTGAGCCCGGAGGGGACGAGCCGCCGCGCGACATGAGACGCCCCGATCCCCATGGTGGGGGGCCAGGACATCACCGACGCCATGCTCCTCGTGTCGACCGCGAGCGTCGTCCCGCTGGCCGCGTGCTCGACGACGGCCGCCATCGCGTCGTGCCGACCGTGCTCGGCGCTCCGCACGGCGCCGAGGAATGTGACGCCGGGCGGCACCGACACGGTGAGCACGCTCGGCGCGCCCACGTCGAAGGCGCTCCGCGCGTCGCGGTTGCGGGCGGCGATCGCCCATCCGCTGGTCGCGAACGCGGCCAACCCGACGCCCAGCGCGCCGAGCAGGACCACCGCGCTGAACTCGGACCGGCGTGCGACCCGTCGCGAGGCGTAGGACGCCGCAAGCCTGGGGGAGTAGGCCGTGCGCCGCTGAGAGGGGCGGAGCGCGAGCGGGAGGAGGCGCGCGCCGAGGACGCCCGCGCCCAGTGCGAGCAGCCCCGGCGCGAGGGCGGCCAGGGCATCCGCGGACGAACCCCTGCCGGTCGAGACGCCCGTCACCGCCAGCTCGAAGAAGGCGGCGGCCGCCAGGCCGATCGCGAGCACCTCGGCGGCGATCCGGGCGACGGAGTGCCGGGCGAGCGCGGAGGTGGACCCCAAAGGCGTGTCGGCGCCGGAGGTGAGCACGTGCCTCGTGCCGATCGCGGTCGCCACGAGGCCCGCGATCCCCGCAGCGAGGGCGGTACCGACCGCAGCCAAGGGGACCGGGGCGCCGAGCCGCCCGCCGAACACCGCGGGCGCCATGGCGCTCGCGCCGGCCCAGGCGCAGAGCACGCCCACGGGGACCGCCGTGAGGACGATCACCACGGGCTCGGACATCGCGACCGCGAGCGTGCTGAGCGGCCGGTAGCCGCGCAGTGCGGCGAGCCGGACGTCAGGCTCTCGATCCGCCGCCGTCCGGCTCGCGACGAAGTAGAGGACCAACACGGCGAACAGTGCCAGCTCGAGGTCGACGACCGAGACGATCGTCCCGGCGGTGTGCTCGGTGGACGCGGCGCCCGCCAGCACCCCTGGAAGCTCGGTGCCGAGCCGCACCCCGTGGTGGAGGTCCGCCGCGCCGAGGCGGGAGAGGGTCTCGTCGGCGGCCGCGACCGCGCTCGTCGGGAACGCGGCGGCGCGCAGGGGGAACTGGTCGAGCGTCGTCACGCGCGCGCCGGCCCGCGGGAGCGAGGCGATGGTCCGCGCGCTCGCGAACACGTCGTCGAGGAGCGGGAGCGCGGGGTTCTTCCCTGCGCCGAAGCCGAAGAAGTTCTGCCCCCACCAGTACGGTGTCGCGGCGCTCCCCGCCGCGTAGAGGCCCCCCACGACGAAGGTGGCCCTGACGCCGGTCCCGATGTCGAGATCCGCCCGCGTGCCCACCTTCCAGCCGAGCAGGCGGGCGCTCCGGTCGCTCACCGCGATGGCGCCCAGTGAGGTCGGGCAGCGGCCCGCGACGAAGTGCAGGTGATGGCAGACCCCGGTCCTGGAGGCGAGCGTGCTGGCGTAGGGCTGACCGCGGGAGCTGGTCGTCAGCGCGGCGAGCCGGGTCTGGATGGGTGGGCCGTAGAAGCGGCCGATGCCCGAGCGCTCCAACGCGCGCGCCGCCGGTGCGAGGCCCGCGTCATGCCGGGCTGTCACGGGCAGGAGGGTGGCCCCGACGTTCGCCGGCTGTGCGGCGCGCAGCGTCTGGGTGAGCGTCGTCTCGTTTTCGAGCGCGAGGTAGATCGGCCCCAACGCGCCGATCCCGGTCCCGAGAAGAGCCACGACGAACATCGCGAGCGAGCTGCGCCACCGCCACCGGAGCCCCGAGAGGAGGAGCGAGAGCCTGACGTGGCGCCGCGTCACGCTGCGGGAACCTACCCGAGGCCGGCGGCGGGGTCGCTGTCGGCCGGCACTCCTGCCCCGTTCAACACGCCGCTCAACACGCCGCCCCTACGTCCCGGACCGGCGCGAGGTACCACTCGGGATGCTCCTCCTCCAAGCGCTCGAGCTGGTAAGGGCTCTCGAAGAGCGCGAGCAGGCTTCCGTCGGCGCGCGCGAGGACCCTGTTGCCCGGTACACGGCGCAACAGCTCACAGGTCTCCCTGTCGGTGTGGCGGGCAGCCTTGAAGGGCGCAGGAGCGAGCAGCGCCTCCGCGCCGAACTCCTGTGCCAGGCGGTGGGCGAACACCTCGAATTGCATGGCGCCCACCGCCCCGAGCACCGGGACCGGATCACCGCCGGGGTCACGGAGGACCTGGACGACGCCCTCGCGTTCGAGCTGGGTGAGGCCCCGGCGGAACTGCTTGTGCCGGCGGGTGTCGCGGGGTCTCGCCGAGCAGAACAGCTCCGGCGCGAACGTCGCGATGGGCGGGAACGCCACCGGCAGGGTCTCGTAGAGGGTGTCGCCGATCTGCAGGTCGCTGGCGTTCACCAGCCCGACGACGTCGCCGGGATAGGCGACGTCGATCGTGGCGCGCTCGGCGCCGAACGCCGAGGCCGCGTACTTGGTGGCGAACGGCCTGCCGCTCGGGGCGTGCACCAGGCTCATGCCCCGGATGAACCGCCCCGAGCAGACCCGCACGAACGCCACGTGGTCTCGGTGTGCCGGATCCATGTTGGCCTGGATCTTGAACACCAACCCCGAGAACGGCGCGTCGAGCGGCCGAAGCGAGCCGTCCTCGCCGCGGCGCGCCATCGGCTGCGGGGCGAGGTCGACCACCGCGTCGAGGAGGTGGCGGACCCCGAAGTTGGTGAGGGTCGAGCCGACGAACAGCGGGCTCGACTCCCCTGCGAGGAAGGACGCGACGTCGAGCGTGGCGCCGACCTCCTCGAGCAGGCGCACGTCCTCGAGCGCCTGATGCCACGCGTCGCCTTCCTCCGCCGCCCCCCGGTCGGGCTCGGCGCGCTCTTCGAGGGCGACGGTCGCGCCGTGCGGGGTGCGCCGGTACCGGTGCAAGCTCTTGTCGCGGCGGTCGATCACCCCGCGGAAGTCGCCGGCGATCCCCACCGGCCAGGTCACCGGCGTCGGGCGAAGGCCGATCTGGCTCTCGATCTCGTCGAGCAGCGCCAGTGGGTCACGGCCGGGCCGGTCGTACTTGTTGAGGAAGGTCAGCACGGGGAGCGCACGCGCACGGCACACCTCGAAGAGCTTGCGCGTGCGCTCCTCGACGCCCTTGGCGACGTCGAGGACCATGATGGCGGCGTCGGCCGCAGCGAGCACCCGGTAGGTGTCCTCCGAGAAGTCCCTGTGGCCGGGCGTGTCGAGGAGGTTCACGACGTGATCGCGATAGGTGAACTGCAACACCGTCGAGCTGATCGAGATGCCTCGCTTCTGCTCGAGCTCCATCCAGTCCGAGGTGGCACGCCGCCGCCCGGCACGGGCCTTGACGGCGCCGGCTTCTGCGACCGCGCCGGCGTAGAGAAGGAGCTTCTCGGTGAGGGTCGTCTTGCCCGCGTCGGGGTGGCTGATGATGGCGAACGTCCTGCGCCGGGCCGCCTCGGCGAGCACGGTGGTGCCGGGCGCGACGCCGGTGCGAGCCGTCGTGCCTGGCCGGACGCCGGTGCGAGCCGTCGTGCGTCCCGGTCCCTCTGTTCGATCAGGATCGCGTCCTGGCACCCGTCCGCTCCGTCTGCTCCGCGCTCCGCTCGTTCCGCCCGTTCCCAGCGAGTGGCGCACCTGGTCAGAGGCCCTGCGACACCCCGCGGCGGGCGCGCCGAGCCAACGGAACGCCTTCCAGTGGTCGGCGCACAACCCTAACGTGACGAGAGCCGGCCGCGACCTGCACCAAGGCCGGCCCCCCGCCTGGAATACCCTTAGGGGTATCGTTGTTGGATAAGCGACAAGCTGCAAAGCCGCGAGCGCAAGTGCCGCGGGTGCACGGTGCAAGACGGGAGGACCTGTGGCAACGGTCGCATTGAACAAGGACAACTTCGACGAGACGGTGGGCTCCAACGGGACCGTGCTCGTCGACTTCTGGGCCAGCTGGTGCGGTCCGTGCCGGATGTTCGCGCCGATCTTCGAAGCTGCGTCGGTCGCCCATCCCGACCTCGTGTTCGGGAAGGTCGACACCGAGGACCAGCAGGAGCTGGCAGCCCGCTTCGGGATCATGTCGATCCCGACCCTCATGGCGTTCCGGGACAACGTACTGCTCTACGCTCAGCCCGGAGCGCTCCCCGGTGCCGCGCTCGAGGAGCTGATCACCAAGGTGCAGGAGCTCGACATGGACGACGTCCGCCGGCAGATCGACGAGATGGCCCGGGCCAAGTCCTGAGACGTCCCAGGAAGCCCGTTGAGGGGCCGATCAGACAGAGACGTGGAGGCAAGGCTTGATGCAAGCAATCGAGAAGACGCTCGACCAGCCGCTCGACGAGGCTGAGCGCGCGGTGCGCGCGGCGCTTGCGGAGGAAGGTTTCGGGATCCTCACCGAGATCGACGTCGCCGCGACCCTGGAAGCGAAGCTCGGTGTACAGCGCCCTCCCCTCAAGATCCTGGGCGCCTGCAACCCAGAGCTCGCGCACCGGGCTCTCAGCGCCGATCCCGGCTTGGCGCTGCTCTTGCCGTGCAACGTGGTGCTCGAGGAAGCCGGCGAGGGCCGCACGCGGGTGGCGATCGTGGACCCGAGGACCCTGCTCGCCGAGAGCGGGAGCGACGCACGCGGTGAGCTGGAGGCCCTCGGCGCCCAGGCCGCCTCTTCCATCGAGCGGGCGGTGGGCCGGCTGTCGGGGTGAGGTGAGCACAACCCGCAGCCGCGCGCTGCCGCACGCGACGTCGGTGCTCGCCGTCTGTGCGCATCCCGACGACGAGAGCTTCGGTCTCGGAGCCGTCCTCCACCGCTTCGCCGCGCAGGGGGCAGCGCTCGCCGTGCTCTGCTTCACGAGGGGAGAGGCGTCCACGCTGGGGGTGACGCACGCGCGATTGGGGGAGGTTCGGCATGCCGAGCTCACCGACGCGGCAAGGATGCTCGGCGTCGGACAGGTCGAGCTCCTCGACCACCCGGACGGCTCCTTGGCGTCCGAGCCACTCGACCGCCTTGCCGAAGAGGTGAAGCTCTGCGCCCGGAAGGTCGAAGCCGACCTGGTCCTCGTCTTCGACGAGGGGGGCGTGACCGGTCACCCCGATCACTGCCGTGCGACCGAGGCTGCCGTCGCCGGCGTGCCCGCACTCCCGGTCCTGGCCTGGGCCGTTCCACGCCGGGTCGCCGACATGCTCAACGCCCAGTTCCACACCGCGTTCATCGGTCGGTCCACAGAGGAGATCGACGTCGTCGTGCCGGTGGACCGAGGCGCACAGTCCCGGGCGATCGCCTGCCACGCGAGCCAGTGTGTGGACAACCCGGTGCTCGAGCGAAGGCTCGCGCTGCTGGGCGACGCCGAGTACCTGCGCTGGCTCCGCACTCCAACTGCCGCGAAATCGGGGGGACCCGATCCCGCCCCGCCCCGGGGGCCCGATCCCGCCCCGCTGGGACCCGATCCCGCCCCGCTCACGCCAACCGCATGAACATGCGCTGCACCTCTTCGAGGGCATAGCCCTCCTCGGCGGCCTCCACGGGGTGAGCAACGCAGTAGGTGAGGCCAGCCGCGAGGATCTTGAACCCGACTTGCTCGAGGGCTTTGGTGGCCGCCGAGAGCTGCATCACGATGTCCCGGCACTCGCACCCCTCGGCGAGCATGCGGTCCACTGCGTCCAACTGCCCTGCCGCCCGGTGCAGGCGGCGCCGCACGTCTTTCACCACCTCGTCGGGCAGTTCCACCTCAACCTCCTCGGTCGGCGACCGTCGAGGATCGAGCGGCCTGTATCCATGATACCCTGCCGGGTATGTGCCGAGCTGTGACGTGCCGGAAGTGTGGACAGCCCTCGTGGCGGGGCTGCGGAGCCCACGTGGAGCAGGTGCTCGCCCACGTGCCCAAATCGCAACGCTGCCAGTGCAAGGAGGCGGCGGCCGCGTCGACGCGCGTGGGTTGGATGCGGCGGATCGTCGGCGGGCGCGGCGACCGCTAGCCCGGCGATCAGCTTGTCGAGGGCGTGCTTCTACACTGGCCGTTCGCAAGAGCGGACGCCCCTGGAAGGAGAAACGACGTGCAAGAGACCAGCGGTGCGGCGTCCGTCTCCCGCAATGGGGAGCCGACGATCGAGGAGCTCACTGACGCGCTGGCGCATCACGTGGCAGCCAACGGCGCCGTTCGGCCGGGTGTCGCCCGCGAGCTCGAGGCCGAGAAGGGATGGCACGGGCGACTGATCGACGTGTTGGACGTGCTCACCGAGGACACAACTCGCATGGGCTACCTCGCCGGCGGACACAAGCCCGGAGAGGTCATGACATGGCTTCCGCTGTGGGCCGATTCTCCGTTCTCGATCGAAGAGATCCGCACGATCGTGACGAGCGCAGGCTGGGACCCCGAGCCCTTCGGCGTGGTGGTGCGCAACGGGCTCTTGAACCGCCTCGTCTATCTGCCTGACGGTTCCCTGCGCCGGGTTCGCGGCGAGCTGGCGGGTGCGTGGCTGAGCGACCAGTACGCGCTTGCGACCGACGACGAGATCTTGGCCGCGGTCCATCGCCTCATCGGCGCAGACGCAGCCTGAAGAGGTGGCGGGCGCAACTACGGCGCCGTGACCAGCCCGTAATGGCCGTCGTGGCGCAGGTACAGCACCGCGCCACGGCCCGACCCCGCATCGGCGAAGAAGAGGCGGCGTTCGCCGCTCGCCCCGAGTCGCTCGATCGCCTCGCGCAGGGAGAGCACGGGGACCTCGACGTCGGTCAGTTCGACGGGCTCAGCGGTGGGTCCCATCCCGTCAGCGGAGGGCTGCAGCCGCGTCATCCGGTACGTCGTGCCGTCGGCGCGCTCGATGACACTGTCCGACCCGCTGGTCAGGTCGACGAAGAGGTAGAAGTCGTAGTCGAGCGCGAGCATGTCGAAGACGGCCTCGTCCACGCTGAGCTCGCCGGCGGCCAACGTCTTGTGGCGAACGAGTTGGCGATCCTCCACCGGGCGGTCGAAGAACGGCGGTCGCTCGGGGGACAGGTCGCCGTGCCTCCACTCCCCAGGCGCGACGACGCCGTCGGATCGCTCGAGGTCCTTTCGTCTGCTCGCTCGGTGCTCGAGTCGCTCGCGCAGCCTCTGGGACAGCGCATCCAGTGCTTCTGTCATGGTGTGCGCCGACGCGTGCGCGCGCAGCGGCTCGCCGTTCAGATCGAGCATCGCCTCGGCACGGGCCGGAAGGGGACGCGCCGGGTCGGGCTCCCAGCTGAGCTTCACACGGGCGAAGAGCACCGGCGTGTCGAGCGCCGCCACGACGCTGGAGACCAGCTGCAGCGACTGCGCCTTGGCGCGCGCGCTGACGTTCGGCGTTGCATACAGGCTCACCGGAGGAACGTTCTCGGACTGGGGAGTCGGGACCGAGAGTGCGGCGGTCTCGTCAGGGCCGAGCACCCACTGCTCGGCGATCGCGCCGTGCGCCATCCGGCACTTCACGGTGAGCCCCTGCTCGTCGGGTGATTGCCCCTCCCACGAGACCACCGCGCCGTCGTCGACGCCGGCGACCTTCGCATGGCGATCACAGGCGAAGGCCGCAGTTGCCTCTATCCATCCCGAGAGCGCGGTCCGTCCGTCGATCACTCGGTCTTCGAGGTGGACGAGCGCGTCGGGCGCGTACAAGGCGAGCGCCCCGACGAGGTCACCACGGGCCACGCTCGTTGCCCAGGCGCGGGCCACTTGGAGGGGATGGAGGGCCGCGAGGTGCAGCTCGGGGTGGACACTTGCGTGCGGCAGTCCCCCCTTGGTGTCGAAACGGCGGGCCCCTTGCAGCGTCCCGAAGCCGTGTCGGTGCCGCGAGGCCCGTGCGCTCTGGCGAAGTCGCACCTCGACGGCGTGCTCCACTCCGTCGACGCGTCGGAGGTCGAAGTGGACGCGAGCGCCAGGGTGGCGGGCGGCGGCGGCGATCTCCCCTGCCGGCACGTGGTAGGCCTGCCCTCCCTGCACGATCTCGGCGTCCCCACGGTCAGGGTCGAACCAGTGGACCACTCCGTCAGGCACGCCGGTCTCCTCCGCTCGTCTTTGCCTCTGTGTCTCGGGCCGCGTCTTCGGCTGCGCCAGGGGCGCCCTCTTCGGCGCTGTCTCCGGACCCCTCTCGGGCCCACGGCTCGAGCAGCGCCCCGATGCGGCCCAGATCGCTCAGGGAACCTTGCGCGACGGGATCCACCGCCGCGTGCTGCAGGAAAGCGTCGGCGATCGCCGCGTCCACGACGTTCTCCAGCTCGCGGACGGGACCTCCGCAGCGCGGACAGCTACGAGCTCTGACGGTGAGGCTGCGGCAGTCCTCACAGCGTCCTCCTGCCGCCTCGAAGCTCCGTTCCACGACCAGGATGGCCACGAGCCCGTCCCCCAGGGATCCGAGGGTGGGGCCAAGTCCGGTGACAGCCCCTGCACCGGTGGTGGTGGCGCGTTGGCGAAGTGTCGCGAGCACCGCCGACCGCCGCTCCTCCTCGACGCGCTCGACGATCTCCGTGGCGGCGGCGATCAGCTCCGCCGTCCCGGCGTGCGAGCGCACGGGCGCGCGGCCGGCGATCCGGTCGCCGACGTGGCGAGGGAGGTGCCTCTCGAGCTCTTCGAGGGACTTCCCAGGACCAAAGAGGACGAGGTGGCTCACCGGTCGGCGGATTGTCTCGGCGATCACAGCGCGCGCGACCCGCCGGAAGTGGTCGCGAGCGAGCTCCTCTTGGTGGTGCTCGAACCCGGCGAGCTCCCTGTCGGTGTCGATGCCGTGCCCCAGCTCGTCGTCGAAATCGGCGAGCTCCTCCGCTTGACCGCCCGGCTCGAGGCGTAGAACACGCCCCCGCTCGCTGTCGACCTCCACGACGATGGCCGACCACGACGTGGCGGAGGCAAGGCAGAGCTGCGCGACGTCAGGCTCGGCGGCGACGACGATCTGGTCCCGGACCGGCGTCGTCAGCTCGACCGTCTCGAAGAAGTCGTCCGCTGCAGAGGAGAACACCGCCACGCCGCGGGTGCGAGACCGGTCGATGCCGCTGTCGAGCCACGTACGGATCTGCCCGAGATCGGCCTCGAGCGCGGCACCGGGGTCCCACGTCGAGCGTCGGGCCTGCTCCCGGGCCCGACGGAAGAGCGCGTCGGCCCGCCCCAACACCTCCGGCCAGCGGGGGTGCCGCAGTCCATCGACGTCCAGGTACATGCTGGCCGCCGCTCTACCGGCGCCCCATGAGGCGACGTGCCGGATGAACGCTTCTTCGAGGACCGTCACGACCCGATCCTGCCCCTGGCGCCCTCAGCGCAACAGGGCCGATGGTCCACGCCATTGCTGCGCCGGGCGCCGGGCCGGGGACCATCGACCCTGCGGCACCTGGCGGCATCGAGCCAGAATGCAGGTGCCGGACGGCGACGCGACACGTTGTTCGCGGAACAAGGAGGCCTCCCACGCACGGATCACGGACAAGCGGCGACGACGAGATCGAAGGCCCGCTCGAAGACAGCGCGGCGGTGCTCCGAGAACCGGTGGACCTCGCCCACTCGCTGCTCGACGAAGCGGAGCTCGGCACGGAGGAGGTGCCGCCGGCGCTCGCCGAGATGATGGAGGCGGAGCTCGCTGCCGACCAGGCGGACGCGGTGCTCGAGGCCGGGTCCGTGCTCGTGCCCGCGCCGCCGGAGGGCAGCGACGACGAGATCGAGCCTGAGGAGCTCGAGATCCGGCTCGAATCGGAGAGCGACGGTGCCGAGCTTCTCTCGCTGCACGACGAGGAGCAGCTCTCCGAAGCGCTGCTCGACGAAGGACCCTCACTCGGTGAAGAGGAGCCTGACGCAGTCGAGGAGGCGCTGGAGCGTGCAGAGGAGCCCGACCGAGCCGAGCCGACGAGTCGTCTGGAGCGGCCCGGCGTGGCCGGCGCGGCGCGGGCCCCAAAAGCGCCTTTGCCAGACGGCCAGGAGATGATCGACCCGGCGAGGTTCCGACGGCTGCTCGAGGCGGCGCGCCAGCGGCTTGAGAGCCTGCAGGCAGAGTTCGAAGCGGAGGGGCTGCGCCAACGGTCCGAGCGAGAGGACCTGTCGTCGCTCTCGTCGATCGACCAGCACCCCGCCGACCAGGGGACCGAGACCTTCGACCGCGAGCGCGACCTCTCGATCCGTGAACAGGTCGAAGGGGAGTTCGCAGAGGTGACGAAGGCGCTCCAGCGCCTCGAGGCCGGGACCTACGGGCGCTGCGAGGCGTGCGGACGGCCGATAGGGGTCGAGCGCCTCGAGGCCGAGCCCGCGACCCGATTCTGCCTCGACGACCAGCTTGCGCTCGAGCGCGAGCTCGAGAGCAAGCACCGCGAGGTCGAGGCGTAGACGTCGAAGCCCGGTGCGGGTCCTCGGTGCCTCCCTGGCGCCGCGCTCAGAGCTTGTAGCCCATCGTCCGAAGCAGCTGCTTGCGTGCCGACTCGTCCGCCGCGGTCTCCACGCCGGCCGGTGGC
Source organism: Acidimicrobiaceae bacterium (assembly GCA_027339205.1). Taxonomy (GTDB): domain Bacteria; phylum Actinomycetota; class Acidimicrobiia; order Acidimicrobiales; family RAAP-2; genus JAJYVT01. The sequence goes on from DAHWOV010000094.1 coordinate 40,882, forward strand.
ATGCCGTCGACGACGCCGACGACTGCACGGCCGAACTCGGTCTGCGCGACGATCACCTCGACCTGGTTCGCCGTGGCACAGAAGATCGTGCACACCTCCGGGATATTCTTGATCGCGTTGAGCACGTTGATCGGGAAGCCCTCCCGCAGGTACACGACGAAGACGTGCCCCGCCGAGATCGACTCCGCGTTTCTCGTCGCGAGCTCCACGAGTGCTTCATCGTTGCCCGAGCGACGGATGAGGCAGGGGCCGGAGGCCTCGGAGAACGCGAGGCCGAAGCGTAGGTGCGGCCCTGCGCTCGACATCGCCTCGTGCAGGTCCTCCACGGTCTTGATGAAGTGCGCTTGCCCGATGATGACGTTCACGTCGTCGACCTTCTCGATGGGGACCGCACTCAGTTCCAGCGCCACGGTGCCTCCTCTCTCCTTGTTGTCTTCGTTGTCTTCGTTGTTGTCTTCGTTGTCTTCATGCGTTGGTTGTCTTCATGCGTTGGCTGTCTTCACGGGTGCTCTCGATCCTTCTCTTGGTGGTGCGGTGCTCCTGCTCCTCCCCCATGGGCGGTGAGCCGTCGCTCAACCTGTCCGGTACGTCGACGCGCTGAAGTGCGTCGTGAACCAGTCGCGGGCCGCCACGGCAGCAGCCTGCAACGTGCCCGGCTCCTCGAAGAGGTGCGATGCTCCCGGTACGACCACCAGCTTGCTCTCGCAGCGCAGGAGCGCTTGTGCCTCACGGTTGAGCTCGAGGACCACGTCGTCGAGCGCTCCGACGACGAGGAGGGTCGGCGCCGTCACGTCGGGAAGCCGCAGCCTGGCGAGGTCCGGGCGCCCGCCGCGCGAGACGACCGCCGCGACGTCGGCATCTCTTCGAGCTGCCGCCCACAGCGCGGCGCCCGCCCCGGTGCTGGCACCGAAGTAGCCCACGGGAAGCCCGGCTGAAACCGGCTGTGCGCGCAACCAGCCGGTGGCGTCCGAAAGGCGCCGGGCGAGCAGGGGGATGTCGAACACGTTGGCGCGGTCGGTCTCCTCGTCCGAGGTGAGCAAGTCGAACAGGAGCGTGCCGATCGCCGCCTCGTTGAGCACAGAGGCGACGTAACGGTTGCGCGGGCTGTGGCGGCTGCTGCCGCTTCCATGCGCGAACGCGACGATCCCGATGGCATGTTCGGGCACCGTGAGACGGCCGCCGAGCAGCACAGGCCCTGCCTCGACGTCGACGTCCTCGTCGCGAACGAAGGGAGCGCCGGGAGGGTCGCCGCGGGGAGGGTCGCCGCGGGGAGGGTCGTTGCCGGGAGGGTCGCCGCGGGGACCGCCGTCGGAGGGGTCGTCACCGGAAGGAGCGTCGGGCGGACCGCCAGTCCCCCCAAGACCCGCGTGCCCGGCTTGGGGGACCGCTGTCGCCGGCGTGCTCGGGCCGGCTCGCTCGAGGCAGTCGAGCACCTCCTCGTCGGTCGTCTGCGAGAAGTCCTCGTAGAACTGCCCGATCGCGAAGAAGGTCTCCGGAGCGACGAGGCAGACGAGCTCGTCTGCGACGTCAGCGAAGCGGCGCTCCCAGCCCGCCGGCGCGACCGGCACGGCCAGCACCACCCTCGCCGCGCCGTGGGCGCGGGCGACCTGGCAGGCGCTCCGAGCCGTGGACCCGGTCGCGATCCCGTCATCGATGATCACCGCCGTGCGTCCAGCCAGCGGCACCGGTGTGCGGTCCTTGCGAAAGCGCCTCGCCCGGCGTTCGAGCTCCGCTCTCTCGCGCGCCTCGACAGCCTCGAGCTCACGATCCGAGACCCCTGCAGCGCGGATGACCTCGTCGTTGAGCACGCGAATGCCGCCCTCGCCGATTGCGCCCATCCCGAGCTCGGGGTGGAACGGCACGCCCAGCTTCCTCACGACGATGACGTCGAGCGGCGCCCCAAGTTCGACGGCCACCTGACAAGCGACTGGGACGCCGCCGCGCGGGAGACCCAGCACCACCAGGGGCTCGCTCCGGAGGTGCTCGAGCCTCGCGGCAAGCCGCCGACCCGCGTCGACGCGGTCCACGAACATCATGGCCAACTCCTCTGCTCGTTTGCACCATTGCCGCGTCGCCTGTCCTGCGCAAGGGTCGATGGTCCGCGCGTCGCTGCGTTTTCCGGAGGCGCCGACGTCGTCGGGAGCCAGAAGCTGCGCCTTCCGTCCTGCTACCTCGGCACTTGTGTGCTCATTTCACTTCACCGGAACGGTCCGGAATGTGGATGAGCTTCTTGTTGACAAACTCCTCGATTCCAAGGGGGCCAAGCTCCCGACCCACGCCAGAGCGCTTGGTGCCGCCAAATGGCAGCTCGGGGCCACCTCCCTCAGCCTCGTTGATCCAGACCATGCCGGTGTCCAGCCGGTCGGCGACCTCGAGGGCCAGCTGCGCATCCTGCGAGAAGACTGCTGCACCGAGCCCATAGCGAGTGTCGTTGGCGAGCGCGACCGCCTCGTCGACGCTGTGCACCTTGTAGATAACGGCAGCAGGACCGAAGAGCTCTTCACGATAGGCGCGCATCTCAGGCGTCACGCCGGTGAGGACGGTGGCCTGCACGAACGCGCCCGGGCCTTCCATCCGCCTGCCACCGAGATGCACGGTGGCACCTTTCTCAGTGGCATCGTCGATCTGCGCCATGAGAGTGCGCGCAGCTTGCTCCGACGACAGGGGACCGAAGGTCGTGTCGGGGTCCGCCGGGTCACCGGGAACCTGCTCGGCCATCGCCTTGGTGAACTCGGAGACGAACTCGTCGTAGACCCTGTCCATCACGATCACCCGCTTGGCCGCGTTGCAGGCTTGGCCGGCATTCTCCATGCGCGCGGCGACCGTCTGGCGAACGACGGCCGGGAGATCGTCGGTGTCCAAGATGATGTAGGGATCGGAGCCGCCGAGCTCGAGCACCACCTTCTTCAGGTTCTGGCCTGCGACCCCGGCCACCGCCGCACCGGCGCGCTCACTGCCGGTGACCGAGACCCCGGCCACCCTGGAGTCAGCGACCATCTCGGCGATCTGGGCATTCGTGGCGAAAATGTTGACGTAGACGTCGTCGGGAAGACCCGCTTCCCGAAAGATCTCCGCCATCGCCAGCGCCGACTCAGGGCACTGAGGCGCGTGCTTCAAGATGACGGTGTTCCCGATCACCAGGTTGGGAGCCGAGAAGCGAGCGACCTGGTAGTACGGGTAGTTCCACGGCATGATCCCGAGCACCGGCCCGATCGGCGACATCCGCACCCACGCCTCACCGGGCTGCGCCGACTCCAACCGCCGGTCCGCCAGCAGCTTCGGTCCCTCGTTGGCGTAGTACGCGTAGATCGACGCGCTGAAGTCGACCTCGTCGAGCGCCTCGGGCGTGGGCTTGCCCATCTCACGCGTGATGATCGAGGCCAGGTCGGCAGCTCGCTCCTTGTAGAGCTCGGACACGGCGAGCAGGAACTTCGCACGCTCTTCTCGGGACGTGGCTCGCCACGCGTCGTATGCGGCCGAGGTCCGAGCCAGCACCCCGTCCAGCTCCTCGTCGGTCGCGGTGGGGAACTCCCTCTCGACTTCCCCGGTCGCAGGGTTGGTGACCTTGTACATGCTCAACGTGCTTCCCCCTTGTCTACGCGTCTGTCTACGCGTCCGAGACGATCACGGACGGACAGCGGGTCCGCGACGCCCTGCTGAAAGAGCCCACGCGCCGTTCGCCCGCCGGGAACAACGATGCACCGGAGGCTAACGGACCCCGCCCGCCGGTGCGCACGGTGAAGGCCTGGCTGTACAAGAGCAGTCGGGGCAGGGCGAGCGTGACGGCCGGCGGTCCGATCCTCCGTCGCGCACGCCGGGAGGCACACTTTCGAGCCGACTCCGGCCGGGGAGCGGCGCACCCGGACGCCGGCACCGGCCTGTTGACGGGCGTTGACTAAACGTTCAGTCTATGGCAGGATCGTCATGGTCTCGAACTGTGCCGCGAAGCGCTGTGACGCTTGCAAAAGCCCAAGAGGGGGGCGTGTGAACATGTTGCCGGGATCCGTGATGTGCCCGCGGCACGCTTTCGGGCGTCGGGGGAAGAGTTCGTTCTGGCGCCGGGCTGCCGAGGCCGCTGGCGTGGCGGCGACGGTCGCGGCCCTGTGCGCCGGGACGGTCGGCCAGCCTGCCGCGTCGGCGGCCGTGAAGGCGCAGCACGTTTCGAAGGCGTCGAAGAGTCCGAAGGTGGCGACAGGCGCGATGCCGTCCTTCGCCCTCGTGATCGGCGACGTCTTCACATGGATCCTGCCCCTCGACAGCCAGCTCGGCTACGAGGGCTGGGACATCTTCGCCGAACGGGAGATGTGGCTGCCCCTCTACTGGGTAGGGAACGGCTCGAAGACCGGGATCGACTACGCCCAGTCGGTGGGAGACCCCCCCGTCTACTCGAACCACGACAAGACCGTGACGATCACGATGAAGACCAACTTCAAGTGGTCCACAGGCGCGACCGTCACATCCAAGGACGTGAAGTTCTACTTCCAGCTCGTCGACGCCGGGAAGAAGAAGCTCGGC
>DAHWOV010000095.1:0-18594 GCA_027339205.1 Acidimicrobiaceae bacterium
CGGGCGGGCGCCACGTTCATCGACGGCAAGCTACAAGAAAGGAGCGATCAGTCGGGGCAAGAGACCGCCGACGCCGACGAAAACACCGGGTCCGTCGCAGCCTGAGTGAGATTTATCGTCCACAACTCTTGACAATGACTCCCCCCAGGTGACCGGCGAGCTTGAGCGCCGAGACGACCCGGACCCCCCGGCACCACCCCGGGGGTCGTTGGCGTCCCTGGCGCCCCGACGCCCGGTGGTGTGGCGGGGCGGGCCGCCCGGCGCAGGGGCATGGGCCGATCGCCAGAGGCAGGGGCGGGGCGGGGCGCCGTCAGGGGCGGGGCCGCCGCCCGGTGGTGAGGCGGACCCGACTCTCACACGGACCACAAGTGCGATGGCACCCCTCCGACGTGGTTCGCCGCGTCGTCATCAGCTTCACACCGCTTCACGGCATTTGGTCGTGCTTCCACGCTGTCGAGCCTTGACTGGCGGATAGACGAACCGAGCGATCGTGGCCGACGTCCAGCCCAACCACCAACCACCGAACACGAGCAGGATCTTGCGCAGCTTCTCCTTCTCACCAAGCGCGGCGAGAACTCCCAGGATCGCCGCCCATACGATGACGGAGCCGACGCTGTAGGCGGCATAGCTCTGTTGACGGATTCTCACCTCTTCGTCCTCCTCTCGGTCGACGGACAGGGGCCACTGTGTCAGGAACGCTCAGATTGACCCGAGAAGGTGTCGGGATAGAGCTCCGACGTGGATCGTTCGAGGTCACACTGGACGGCGGGATCGTCGCCGCAATCGAGCGAGGTGACAGGTTCGAGGCTCCACTGGAGCGGGGGGATCACCGCCTGCAAATTCGGGCAGGCCGCTACTCGAGCCGACCCCACGACCTCGTCAGCGTCCAAGGCGAAGTCGTCAATTTCCGCCGTCACGGAGCCATGATGTGGCCGCGGTACGTCGCGTCCATCGTCGGGCCGGACTTGGCGATGGCGCTCCATCGCGAGCAGCCGGCTCAGCAGACCGCGCGGACAGCACGGCGGCAAAGTCGGCCAGTTCGAGGGCTCGAAGAAGGGCTCGTGCGCGCAGACGGTCGTTGCGGACACCGCGGCGTCGGTGAGCAGAAGGCCGGTCTCCGTGCGCATGCAATCGGTCTCGGCCTTCGCCAAGTCCGGAGTGCGCCTGCAATGGGTTCGCGCGTCTGCGACGCGCAGTCGGTACTGGCCGTCTGGGACACGACACCTACAATCGCCGCCCATGGGACTGGCCGATTCCACCCCCGCCCTGCTCGAGTACGTGTGGCCGCGGATACGGGGCCGCCTCGATGGCATGACCGACGACGAGTACCTGTGGCAGCCAGCCCCAGGATGTTGGAGCGTGCACCTCGCCGCATCTGGAAAGTGGGAGGCGGAGGTCGCTGATCCAGCACCCGAGCCACCTCCGGTGACGACCATTGCTTGGCGATCGTGGCACATCGGGAGCCAGTGCCTCGGTGGGTTCGCCGAGTTGCTCTTTGACACCCATCCACTCGCACTGGAACGCCTCGAGTGGTACCCGACAGCCAGCGCAGCCTGCGAGGCACTGGACCAAGCCTGGTCGGGCTTCCTCTCGGGCTGCCGCGAGCTCGACGACGACACGATGGCCATCAAGCTCGGCCCGAGCTGGGGACCGTACGCTGAGAGGAACAGGGCAGACGCCTTATTGCACGTCGCCGACGAGATCATTCACCACGGCGCAGAGGTCGCACTGCTGCGCGACCTGTACGCAGCGACCGAGGGTCGATTGCTGGCGGAGCTCGACCGGGCCGACTGAGGCAAGTTCCGGTCTGTCCCCTCCGTCGAGTCCCGTTCTCACGGATCTGCTGCTGGTCAACTTTGCGCGCTCGTTCTCCCGTGAGGTGTCAAGCCAAGGCGTAGCTGTCGACGGACGCCGTGACCCGCGCGGCCAGCGCGCGGCCAGCGCGCGGCCCGCGCGCGGCCAGCGCGTGGCCGGATCGTTGCCCTCGTCATCGTGGGACTTTGGCTTCTCCACCCGTGTAGTCGTAGAAGCCCCGCCCGGTCTTCTTCCCGAGCAACCCTGCGTCCACCATCCGCGCGAGGAGCGGCGGCGGCGCGTAGAGAGGCTCCTTAAACTCTTGGTACAGCGAATTGGCTACCGCCATGGTGGTGTCCAGACCGATCAGATCGGTCAAGGCAAGCGGCCCCATGGGATGCGCGCACCCCCGTACCATGCCCGTATCGATGTCCTCCGGGGTCGCGAAGCCAGATTCCATCATGCGAATTGCCGACAACAGGTAGGGAATGAGCAATGCGTTCACGATGAACCCCGCACGATCCTTGGATCGAATGGCTTGCTTGCCAAGCGCGTCGACAGCGAAGTCTTCGGCGCGGGTAACAGCCTCTTCGGAGCTCAGGAGCGATGCGACGATCTCGATCAGTGGCAGGATCGGGACCGGGTTGAAAAAGTGCATTCCGACAACCTGCTCGGGCCGTTCGGTCGCCATTGCCAGCTTCATGATCGGAATGGAGGAGGTGTTCGAGGTAAGCAGGGCGTCGGGTGCCTCCACGACTTTGTCGAGAGCCTCGAAGACACGGAGCTTCTCGGGCTCTGCCTCGACGACGGCTTCGACGACGAGCTGGCGATCGGCGAGAGCGCCGATGTCCGTCCCGAGCTCGATGCGCTCGAGCGTGGCGAGGCCCTCCTCCTCGGAGAGCTTCCCGGCGGAGACCGCGCGCTTCACCGACGTCTCTATCCGGTTCCTCCCGCGTGCGAGCGCCCCGGCGTCGACCTCGACGACCGTCACCGACCTCCCGTTGCGAGCGCAGACCTCGGCGATGCCCGAACCCATGAGCCCGCAGCCGACCACACCGACCCGTTGGATCTCCTCAGCTCCCACCACGACCACCTCTCTCGGCGCCCATCACGTGGGCATTCCCTCGGCTTTCCTTTGGACGTCGACCATCGTCCGCGCGGCGACGACGACGACGACGGCGATTGTCGTTCGATCTCGAAGGATCCTACCGGCGGGACCTTGACAGGGGCCGACGGCAAGTTTGCGTTGCGCTGGTCGCCGTGTGGGCAGCGTCGCCGCGTCCGCCGGGTCTCCGCGCTCACCGCGCCCACCACGTCCACCGCGCCCACCGCGCCCACCCTCAGAAGGCCCAGAACCCCCCGGTGAGATGATCCGCGACCGTGAGTCGGCCGCCTCGGCGGAAGGTGTGGGCGGGGCAACAGCAATAAGGTTCAGACAGCAAAGACGGATGCCCGACGAGGGATGCCCGACGAGGGATGCCCAAAGACGGATGCCCGAAGAGGGATGCCCGACGACGGATGCCCGAAAAGCGAGAGCCGCAAGGAGGTCTCAAGATGCCCCTCACTGGGGAGTACGAGCCGTCACCGTCCGAGTGGGTGCGCGACCAGGTCGCCGAGTACGAGGCCTCGGGCGGGACGCGTGGCAACACGCTGCGTGACACCGGGCTGCCCGTCGTCATCATCACCACCCGAGGTGCCAAGACGGGAAAGCTCCGGAAGTTCGCCCTGATGCGCGTGGAGCACAACGGCGAGTATGCGCTCGTCGCGTCGAAAGGCGGCGCTCCCGATCACCCCCAGTGGTACTGGAACCTGAAGGCCGACCCGGATGCGTTGATGATCCAGGACGGCCCCGAGGCATTCGACTTCGTCGCTCGAGAGGTCACCGGCGACGACAAGGCCGAGTGGTGGCGACGTGCGGTCGAGGCGTACCCCCCTTATGCCGAGTACCAGGAGAGCACCACCCGCGAGATCCCTGTCTTCGTCGCCCGCCGCGCGGAGCCACGCTGAAGGCCTCGTAGCCCGCGGCGGCGCAGCCTGGACCCTCGCACGGTCGACCGCGGCACCGTCGCCCGTCCCCGTCCGGACAAGGTCAGCCGCGCAACTTGCGGGCTGCGCTGTTCTCGTTGGCGCATCTCGCCTCCGCGCATCTCGCCTGCGCGCGCCTCTCCTTGGTGCGTCACCGAGAGGCGGTCAACCTCCTACGGGGCGTCACCCAGATCTTTGGCTCGACCGCGTCGATCCATGGCGAAGCGATGAACCGTCTCCTCGAGAGAATGTTCTTCCCAAAGGTCGAGTGATGAGGGCCGCCGCGTCGGTGCCGCCAGACCTCACTCGGCGGCCCGCCCGTTAGGTTCGCCAGCACCCCCGTCGTGCTCGCCAGCACCCCCGTCGTGCTCGCCAGCGCGCCCGTCGGGCTCGCCAGCGCGCCCATCGGGCTCGGCGTGCCCCGCGCAAGGGTCGGCATCAGTTGCGCCGGGCTCGGCGTGGCCCGCGCCGGCCACGGTGTCCCGCCTGCCAGGGTGGGCCCTGCTCGCGAGCGCGGCGGCAATGCCGGTGAGGCGCGCCTGCGTCGGGTGGCGACGGTGAACGACGACGAGCGCGAGGCTCCCGATCCCCGCCATGCCGAGCGTCGTGACAAGCCGGTAGACCACGGTCGCGATGACCGCGTCACCCGCCGGGGTCCCCGAGAGGGTGAGGGCACCGATCATCCCTCCCTCGACGAAGCCGATGCCGCCGGGCACCGGCGCGAGCGAGCCTGCCACCTGCGAGACCGCGTACGCGAACAGCAGCGCCCGCCACGGCACCGGCAACGCGAGGCTCGCGAACCCCGTCGCGAGCACCACGACGTCGAGGGCCCAATTGGCGATGCTCAACCCGTACACCGCCGCCCCACCGGGTACGGTCGCCCGGAAGTGCGCGACGTCGTCCGCATGCCGGACGGCGCGCCGCGCCAGCCGCAGGCCCGGCACCGGCCACCGATGCTCGTGCTCCAGCCAGCCCTTGACGGCCGCGAGGCGGTGCACCACCACGACGCCCGCCGCCGCCGCGCCCGCCAGGACCACGAGCAGGCCGGCGAAGGCCCCCGGAGCGAGTAGCCCCGCGACCGCCGCGCCGACGAGGCACAGGAACAAGACGGAGATGGCGGCCGTGAAACCCCCAGCGAGGACAGCCCAGAGCGCGAGGGGCAGCGGGACCCCGTGACGGCGGTACTGCGTGACCAGCCAGCCGCTCGAGGGCGCGGTGCCGCCGGGCACCAAGTTGGAGATGCCAGTCGCCGCGACGGTCAGGCTCACGATCGTGCGCCGCGTCATGTGCGCTCCCCCCGCGGCCAGCAAGCGGCGCTGGACCAGCGCGTACGCGAGGAAGGAGACCCCTTCGGCGGCGAACGCCGCGGGGAGCCACACGAGTCCACTCAGACGTATGCGGTGCGCCGCCGTGTCGAGATCACCCCGGATGCGGTAGAGCAGCAGCCCGAAGGCGACCACGATCACGATCACGAGCAGCACCTTGGGTGGCGGCAGCCACTTCGGCCATCTCCACCTGCCGAAGCGCCGGCCCGCGCCGCCGGGAGCCGGGGGTGCGCCGGGAGCCGTGGGCGGGCCGGGAGCCGTGGGTGCGCCGGGAGCCATGGGTGCCACACCTACCTCGCCGCCGTCGGCCGTCAGGGGAGCCGGGCCTCGGGTGGGGGTGGGCTCGCCGAGAGGCATTGCCGACGATATTCCCTCCTCACTCGCGCTCGCTCGGCACGGGCGGGTCACCGCCACATCAGCGCGTCGCGCCGCTCCCCGCCTCCAAGGGCTGGCCCGACCTGACCAGCGCGGCTGCGCGGCAGTGGCTGTCCCCCTGCGCACCGGCCCAGCCTCAGCGGTATGACGTGCCCGGCGCGAGGCGAAGCTCGTCCACCTGAGCAGGGTCGTGCCCGTAGATCATGAGCGCGTCCCGCTCGTCGGCGAGGCTGCGGAGCCGGTAGGCGCTTTCGCGGGCGGTCGCCGGGTCCGCCTGTCCGTCCCAAGCGTCGTAGTCGAAGTTGTCCTGGCAGTAGACGGCGTCTCCGCACACGACCACGGTGCCGGTCTCGGGAAGCTCCAGGACGAGCGACTGGTGGCCGGTGCAGTGACCGGGCGTGTGCCGCACTTCGATGCCGTCGAAGAGCGCGCAGTCCCCCTCGAGGAGCTCGTAGCGCAAGGACGGAAGGTTCCAGTACTGGTTGGGGAAGCTCGGGTTCCCCTTGGCGTGCTCGTACTGGTCCCGCTGGACGAAGAACGTCGCACGCCCGAGCAGGTCGTTGTTGCCCGCATGGTCGAAGTGGAGGTGGGTGTTGACGACGTAATCGATGTCCTGGGGGGCGCACCCGAGCTGCGCGAGGCGGAAGACGAGGGTGTCCTCCTTGCGCATCACAGGGATGAGGGCGTCGGCCGTCGGCGTGCCGCGCCACGTCGCGTCGGGGTCCTCGACGTGGACACGGCTCATGCCCGTGTCCACGAGCAGCAACCGGTCGTCATCGCAGCGCACCAGGTAGGCGTACACCGGGATGTGGAAGCGCCTCGCGTCTCGCACGCCCGGTGCGATCACCTCGTAGTTGCAGCAGCAAGCGCCCAATGGCAGCACGAACAGCTCCACGCGACCTCCCCTGTGCCGCGCGGGACCTTACTGGCCAGGAGGCGGGTGGAGCGCTGCTGTGATGACCGCGCGCATGATCGGTCCTGCAGTGGTGGCCCCGAAGGTGCCCGATGGCTGGAACGGCACCATGACGCAGACCGCAACCTTCGGATGTGTATACGGAGCGAACCCGATCATCCAGTCGTGGATGTCCGCCGAGAGGTTGGGGAGGCCGGTCTGCGCGGTCCCAGTCTTCACCGCGACCTTGAGCGACGCAGGGAAGATGCCGTAGGCGGTCCCGTCCGGCGCGGTCGCGACCAGCTGCATGTCCTTGCTGACCTGTGCGGCGGCCGCCGCGGTCATCGTGTGCTTGTAGACCGTCGGCTGGTAACGCTTCACGACTTGCCCGTTGGAGTTGCGGATGACCGAGAGGACGTGAGGCGTCATCAGGTTGCCGCCGTCGGCGACAGCTGCGGCCACCATCGCCTGCTGGAGTGCCGTCGCCTTCACGTCCTGCTGCCCGAATGCCGAGTACGCGAGACCTGGCGGCCCGAGCTTTGTCACCGAGAATGTGCCAGGAGCCGGGAAGGTCGACGCCGAGACGTCAGGCAGGTCGATGGGCGGCTTCTGGTTGTAGCCGAACAGCTCCGCCTGGCGCCACAGGGTCGTCCCGCCGAGGGCGAGGCCCAGGTTCGCGTAGCCCGGGTCGCAGGACGGCGGCAGCATCTGAGGGATGGTGCCGCCGCACGGCGTCGCGCCGGCGGGGCTTGTCGCGTCGTTGCAGAGCGTCTTTGTCGAGTCGGGCAGCTTCGTGCACTTCGAGACCGGGTACTTGAAATTCTCGAGGGAAGGTTTGAGGTTGTAGACCGCGGACGTCGTCACCACCTTGAAGGTGGAGCCAGGAGGCTCGGGGTCGAACGTCGCGAGCGGCACCCCGGGATAGAAGCCCTCGTGGTCGGGAACTGTGAAGTCCGCATGTCCCGCCTTCTTCTCCGTTGTGAGGTTGGGGGAGACCAGCAGGTTGGGTGTGAAAGTCGGGCTGGAGGCCATCGCGAGCACCGCTCCCGTGCGGGGGTCGAGCACGACGATCGCTCCGTCCTTGTTGGCCGAGGGGATCGTCGACAGCTGTTGCTGGGCGAACGCCTGCAGGTACGGCTCGACGGTGAGGCTGACCGAGTCGGTCGTGGGCGGCGGCGGTGTGAGGACCTGCCCGAGGTCCTGGGGCGCCTGCGAGTGCGGCAGGAGCCAGCGGTTGTACTCGGCTTCCACTCCGTTGGTGCCGTAATAGGGGGAGTCGTAGCCGACGATCTGCGCGAACAGCGGACCGGTCGGGTACTGGCGGAGGTACCGGTAGGTCGAGCCCTTGGGCGCCTTCACCGAGCGGGCGAGCACCTCGCCGTTGGCGGCGAGGATGTCGCCACGGAAATTGTCGTACCGGGTGGAGGCGATACGCGGGTTCTGCGGGGAGTTGTCGAGGGCCTGCGCCTCGCGCATCTGGAGGTTGGCCAGTTGGCCAAGGACCAGGGCGAAGCACACCGCAAGCGCGAGACCGAGCCAGCGGATCCTGCGGCCCAACTATCTCACCGTCCCTTCAGTCGTTGGCAGCGATCTGGCACGGCAGTTCTCAGTTCCCTCCGAGCGAACGTGTCAATCACGAGACACCTCCTTCGAGGAGAGCAACCGCTGTGCGCCCCGCACATTACGATCTCGTGCATCGGAATTGCGGTCCCCCCTCGTTCCTTCCCGGTGACCCGCCGGCACAGCTGTGGACATAGCCTCGTGGGCATGGTGGATCGCCGGATCACGGGCCTCACGCGGGGCGGCGACGGCGAGTGGGTCGCGGAGCTGTCCTGCGGTCATCGACGGGGGGTGCGCCACCGGCCCGCCGGCGGTGTGCACCCCTCGGTTCTCGACGAGACCGCCAGGGCCCCGCGCCTCGGCTCGTGGCTGGACTGCCCGTCGTGCGAGGACGAGCCCGAGGGCGGCGAGATGGTCTGCTACGCCGCGCTCGTCTGCCCGGAGTGCGGAGACATCCTCGACGACACGCACCGGGACCACTGAGGAGGTCGGCGCCGCATCGGGGTTAGGGTGCCACCCGGTGGCCTCGGTCCAAGCGCTGTGCGTCTTCTGCGGCTCGTCCCTTCCGCCCGACGAGCGCTTCGGTGATGCGGCCCGTGCCCTCGGCAACGAGCTCGCCGAGCGTGGGGTCGAGCTCGTCTACGGCGGGGGCAGCGTCGGGATGATGGGAGCCCTCGCCGACGCCTGCCTGACCGCTGGAGGAGTCGTCACCGGGGTGATCCCCCTCGGCCTGTTCCGCCGAGAGGTAGGCCACACCGGGCTCACCAGGCTTTACGAGGTGGGCTCGATGCACGAGCGCAAGCAGCGGATGTACGACCTCGCCGACGCGTTCGTCGCCATGCCCGGTGGGCTCGGCACCCTGGAGGAGCTGGCAGAGATCGCGACGTGGTCGCAGCTCGGCCTCCACCGCAAGCCGGTCGTCTTGCTCGACGTGGCCGGTTTCTGGGAGCCGCTCGTCGCCCAGCTCGACCGGATGGTCGCAGTCGGCCTGCTCAAGCGCGAGAGCCGTGAGCTCCTGGCGCTCGCGGGATCGATCGGAGACGTCTTCGAGCGGCTCGACGCCTACCGCCCGGGCCAGGCGCACGAGTGGATCACTGCCGACGAGCGGTGACCGACGCATGCGCCGGGCCGTCGATCGCCTGGACCACCCGCTCAGCTGCATCCGCCAGCACGTCCAGCTGCTCGTTGCTCAACGGGTCGATGAAGTAGCGCCGCACCGCACGGACGTGCCCCGGCGCCGCCGCCTCGATCGCACGGCGGCCGGCGTCGGTGACGACGACGATCGCGCCTCGGCGATCCGACAGACAACGCTCCTTGCGGACGAGCCCGCGCTCGCCCATGCGCGCGACCTGGTGAGACACCCGGCTGCGCTCCCAGCCGAGGTGGAACGCGAGCTCGAAGAGGCGCGCGGCGCCGGCAGGGGTCTCGGTGAGGACGACAAGGACGACGTAGTCCGCCAATGACAGGTCCGACTCTGCAGCCAGCTGACTGGCAAGCGCCGCGTTGAGCCGGGCTTGCATCACCTGCACGCTGCGCCAGGCGTGCTGCTGGCGGTCGTCGAGCCAAGGGACGGCGGCGGCCACCTCTCGCCCTCGCCCGTCGGCTGGACGATCCTGCTCCCGAGAAGGGCTCTCGGCCACTCTTCCGGCCACATCGCCCATCCTAGGTGCGCGACCGGGAATAAGTGACATATCTTCGAACGTTGATCGAGGCGTCACGCATCAGCGCGGCCCGCAGCGCCGTTCGAGACGACCCCGCACGGCGGGCTCGGACGGGACAGCCGGGTTCGACGAGCACACAGCCCCACGAGCACGACGAGCACACAGCCCCGACGAGCACACAGCCCCACGAGAGATGACAGCGAAGACAAACACGAGGAGGACGCTCTCATGACCACCACCAGCGTTCCGGCGAGCCTGACCGGGAGCTACAAGATCGACCCGAGCCACAGTCGCTTCGGCTTCGTGGCCCGCCACGCGATGGTCACCAAGGTGCGCGGCTCGTTCAACGAGTTCGACGGCTCCGGCTACTTCGACGTGGAGGACCCCGCCAAGTCGCACTTCGCGCTCACGATCAAGGCTGCGAGCATCGACACGCGCAACGCGGAGCGCGACGCGCATCTGCGGAGCAACGACTTCTTCTCGATGGACGAGTACCCGGAGATCACGTTTGTCTCGACCAAGGTCGAGCCGACGTCGGACCGTACGTACCGGATCACCGGCGACCTCACGATCAAAGGTGTCACCAAGCCGATCACCTTCGACTTGGAGTTCTCCGGCGACGTGGTCGACCCCTGGGGGAACACCCGCATCGGTTTCGAGGGTTCGACGACCGTCAACCGCAAGGACTGGGGCGTCAACTGGAACGTGGCACTCGAAGCCGGCGGCGTGCTCGTCAGCGAGAACGTGACGCTCGAGTTTGAGATCTCGGCCGTGCGGATCGCTGAAGGGGAGGCAACTGCCTGAGCCGTCGGACCCGCCAAGGGCCTGAGCCGTCGGGGTGTCCGACGCGCGTGCACGAGAACGCCGCTCTTCGGGGTCACGACCGCCTCGCCGCAAGAGGTGGCTCCCTCCCCCCTACTCTTGGGGTCCCCTCCTCTTCACGCCCGGACGGCCGTTCCGGGCGGCGCGTCGGCGAGGCGACCGGCCCGGAGGTCCTCCGACGCCGACCGCGTGCGCGGGCTTGGACCCGGCCGCGCTCTCTCCCGGGCTGCGCTGCGGCGGACGCCTCGGCGCCACGGGGCCGCCCCGCAAGTGGCGCCGGTCACCGGACCATGGAGCGGGCGGGGCGGTGAGGCGATCAGCGAGCCGGTACGCGACCGACTCGTAGTTGACACGCCACCCGCGGAAATCGGGCCACGACTCCTCGGCGCTTCGCTCGAGCGGGAACCCGGCCTCTTCGAGCTTCTCGATCGCCCTCTCGTACTCGGCGAACGGCAGCGCGATCGGACCCTCCGGGCTCGGGTCAGGGTCGACCTCCCAACCGAGGGCAAGCGCGACGCGATCGAAGAGGGTGAACCCCATTCGCAGGCAGAGCCGCGCGTTGGAGCTCGCGCTCGACGGGGCGACCGCGAGATGGATCGCCGCGGCGTCGAGGACCGCGAGCAGCCCCACCACCCAGGAGTACCAGGCTTCCGGTGACCGGAAGAGCAGGAGGACCGGATAGGTCGTATGCGACTCTGCGACGTCGGCCGACCATTGCTCCCACGACGCGTACAGCTCAGGAAGCGTGTCGATGATGCCGACGAGCTGATGGCGGACCAGGATCTCGGGCCCCCACGCGGGTAAGCCGGAGCGGCTCTCCAAGAGGGCTACGAGCGCCTCCCGGCGGCTGAACGCGCCGTAGAGGGTGGGGAGGTACGCGATCTGCAGGGCGACGATGACGACCCAGATCGCTCCGGCTGCGATGTCGATCGGCACGACTGGCCGGCCGCCCTCGTGGGCAGCGCCGAGGGTGAAGAGTGACGTGACAGCTTGGAGGAGCGCGTTCCCCAGCGAGTGATGTGTCGCCGCAATGAGCAGCCCGAAGCCGACGGTCAGGCCCGCGGCCCACGTGACGAGCTGGAGAAGGAGGGCGAACGGACCCATCGGCGAAAGCACCGCGTCCTTGCGCTCGTAGGTCTTCGACGCGCGTGACAGGTAGCTCATCGCCACGAGCACCCCGCGGTTGATCCACAGTTCGATCCTGTCGATGCCGAACGGCCGGCGCGGAAGCACCATGGTGAAGAGCACGTTCGCCGAGGTGAACCCGGCGACGACGATGCCCAGTGCGAAGATCGGCCAGTTCACGGGTCGGTGTGCTCGATGCGCGAATTCATCGCGTGAGCGCGCTCTCGGCGGCTCGCCCGTAGAGCTCGACCGCACGCCAGCAGTACCAGGCAGCGATCGACCGGTAGGGCCGGAAACGGTCCCCGAGCAGCTCGAGCTGCCGAGGGTCGGGCATCGGGACCTCGAACGCCAGGCCGTAGCCGCGACGGACGCCGAGGTCGCCCGTCGGCCACACGTCGAGCCGGCGCAGCTGGAACATGAGGAACATCTCAGCGGTCCACCGGCCGACGCCGCGCACGCTGGACAGCCAAGCGACAACCTCCTCGTCGCTCGCGCGCCGGAGGCGCCGGGGGTCCAGCACCACAGTCCCGTCGAGCACCTTCGTCGCCAGGTCGCGTAGCGCGGCCGACTTGTTGGCGGAGAGCCCAGCCTCCCGGAGCTTCTCGTCTCCGATCGAGAGCAGCCGTGCGGGCTCCGCCTCGCCACCCAGCGCTGCCAGTAGCCGGCCATGGATGGCCGCCGCGGCCGCCCCGGCGAGCTGCTGGTACACGATGGAGCGCACCAACGCGTCGAAATGCGTGCCGAGAGGCGGTCGCAGACGCGGCGTCCCGGCGTCCTTCACGAGGCGCGCGATCACCGGGTCGCGTTCGGCAAGCACCCGAGCCGCTCGCACGTACGACGTGTTGGTCGTGGTCATCGGGCATCCGCGCCGCCGCCGTGCCGGCACGACCGTGCATGGGCGGTGGGCCACGTCCGCACCGACGCTCCAGGGGCGGCACGACCGTGCGGGAGTCTCGTCGTCGGCTCGGACGACCTCCGCTCGGACGACCTCCACTCGGACGGCCTCTGCTCGGACGGCCTCTGCTCGGTGCTCACCTCACGCACGCCGCGAGTCTGCCAGCGCCCGGCGCAGCTGGGCCGCGAGTCTGCCGGAGGCCGGCGCAGCCGAACCTGGCGGCCATTCCCCCGACGTCAGTGCAATCTGGCGAGCTGGACGTCCCCGTCCGCGTCCTCGGCCACGTCGTCGTCTCGCGAGCCGGGCGCCCCGGTTCTCTGAGCAAGGCCGCGACCCGCGACGAGCGCAGCGAGCACGCCGAAGGTCGCGATCACGAAGAGCGAGGAGCGGTCTGGTCCGACCGTGCCGCCCGACATCGCCCCCGTCCCGATGATCGCCGCGGTGAGCGCCACCCCCACCGCGGCACCGACCTGGCGGCTCATGTTGATGAGCCCACCGGCAAGACCCTGCTCACGGTGATCGACGCCGTGGGTCGCGGCCACGGTCGCCGCAAAGGCGCCGGAGGCCGTCCCAAAGCCGGCAAGCATGAAGCCGGGAAGGAAGAGCACGTAATCGTGCGAGCCGAAGCTCAGCCCGAGAAGGAGGAGGCCGAATCCGGCCACCGCCGTCGAGGCGACGAGGAGCGGGCGAACTCCTACGCGGCGAATTGCCTTCGCGCCCCGCGACGCCCCCATGAACCCGATGACACCCTGGGGAACGAGCGCCAGCCCGGTCTCGAGTGGCGAGTAGTGGAGCACGAGTTGGAAGAAGAGCGGCACCGTGAGCAGCTCCCCCGCCGACCAGGCGCCCAGCAGGACCATGGCGAGGTTCGCCGAGCGAAGGCTCCGTCGGTGGAGCAGGCGCAGACGCACGAGCGGCTCGGGGTGGTGCTGCTCCACGTACGCGAACGCAGCGCCAAGGACCAGTGAGATCCCGAGCGTGCCGAGAGTCCTGGCCGAGGTCCATCCGCGGACGGGGGCTTCTGACACCGCGAACACGAGCGTCCCGATCGTGCCGGTGACGAGCACGGCTCCGGCGACGTCGAGCCGCGGCCGATCGGTACGTGGCCTCTCGGAGGCGCCGTGGATCAGGAGGGGAGTCAGCACCGCCGCGAGAAGCCCGATCGGCACGTTGACCCAAAGGACCGCACGCCAGTCGAAGTACTGGACGAGCACGCCACCGAGCACCAGGCCTGCGACGAAGCCGATGGACGCGACCGCCCCGTAGTAGCCCAGAGCCTTGTTGCGTGCCGTCCCTTCAGGGGTGCTCGTGGTGATGAGCGAGAGGGATGCAGGGGCGATCAGCGCCGCACCGATTCCCTGCACGGCTCGTGCGGCGACGAGCGCCCCGATGGAGGTCGACAACCCCCCAGCAAGCGATGCCAGCGAGAAGAGCACGAGGCCGACCATGAACACCCGGCGCCGGCCGAAGAGGTCGCCGATCCTGCCCCCGAGGACGAGCAGCCCGCCAAAGGTGATCGCATAGGCGGTGATCACCCACTGGGCGGCCGTGGTGCCGACGTGCAGTTCCCGCTCGATCGAGGCGAGCGCGACGTTCACGATGCTGAAGTCGAGGACCACCATGAAGGCCGCCGCCAGGATCAGCGCGAGCGCCGCTGCCCGATGGCGGGGCGCGGCCCGCTCGCCCGTTGCCGGCTGGCTCAGAGCGCTACGGCTCACCGCCCGTGACTCCTCCACCCCAACCCGTGACTCCTCCATCACAACCCGTGACTCCTCCACCGCAACCCGGCCCTCGTCCACCGCAACCCGTGCCCTCGTCCACCGCAACCCGTGCCCTGTCCACCGGCACTCGTGCCTCGCCGCGCCTCGCACCCCTGGATCTGCTAGTCGGGCATTGACGAAACGGTACGTTGCGTTTTATAAGTCGGAGGGACATTCCTCTCCAACGCCCGGAGCGAGCGGCTATTCCCTGCCGCGCCGGGCTATTCCCTGCCGCGCCGGGCAATTCCGTGTCGGCTATCCCCTGGCCCGGTGGAGGCCCGGCGCCTCGAGCCCCCCCATGCCCACGCCGATCCCGCCCCAAGCTCCTCAAACATCGCCGTGCACGCATCCCTGCGGTGGCAGGAGCCCTCGAGCGGCGTGCTGCGCCTTTGGCTCGATCGCCGCCTCTGGCGCGATCGGCGCGCCCAGGGGAGAACTCCTTGATGAAGAAACGGAACGAACCGTTTTATCGCTGATTGGGGTAGCCTCCGGCTCGTGGTCGGCCGCGGCCCAGACCCAGTGTCCACGACAGCGGCTCTCGTGCCGGCTCCTGCCGGGAGGCGTGAGCTGAGCGGGCGGGGTCGCCCGCGCAGCGACGTCACGGAGCACGCGATCCTCCAGGCTGCGACTGAGCTGCTCGCCGAACGGGGCCTGGCAGCGATGACGATCGAGGACGTCGCGGCACGGGCTCACGTGGGCAAGGCGTCGATCTACCGGCGGTGGCCGTCGAAGGGCACGCTCGCCTTCGACGCCTTCGTCACCGACTTCCTCGACCGCCAGCCGGTCCCGGCCACCGGCAACCTCCGCGACGACCTCCTCGGCCTCCTCCGGTCATGGGTGCGGGCGGTCCGGCAGCCTACGACCGGCCGGACGCTCAAGGGACTGATCGCCGAGGTCCAGCGCGACCCGGAGCTCGCCGAGGCGTGGCGCGACCGCTTCGTCGGACCTCTGCGCCGCCGCCACCTCGGCGTCCTCCAGCGGGCGATCGAGCGGGGCGAGCTGCCGCCCGACACGAACACCCTTCTCCTCCTCGACCTCCTCTACGGCCCCGCGTACCACCGGCTGCTCCACGGCCACCTGCCGCTCAACGACGCCTTCGTCGAGGACCTGGTCGCGGCGATCATGGCAGCGATCGAGGCCCACGCGATCTGACAGGCGGACCCGAGCACCACAGCGGCTGCTCAGCGGTTGCTCAGCGGCTGCTCAGCGGTTGCTCATGCCAGCTGGCCCCCGCCGAAGTTCGCCAGGGCGCGTCGCTCGGCCGAAAGGCACGCGCTGGACGAGCGGTCGGGCAAGCCCTCGCGCGAGACCGCCGGTCAGGACCGCCTGCCGAGCGCGCCGTGCAGGGCTGAACGCACGGTGTCGAGCCACCGCTGCGGAGTCCAGGTCCACGCGCCGGGGTGAGAGGCGATCGCAAGCTCGATCGGTGCGAGCACCTCGCGCTGCACGTCGAAGAGCGAAGCGCCGTGCGCGAGCTCGTTGAGCACCTCGCGCGCGATGAGTCCCCGAGCTACCCGCCACTGCCTGGAAGGCGACCATATGCTGTGGACTTCCCGAGCCGCCCGCACAAGGTCCTCGCGGCTCCCATGGGCCAGGAGGTTCGTCCATGCCCACACCGGGATCTGCTCGGCGTGCCTTCCGAGATGCTCCGCGTAGCCCCCGACCACGTACGCCTCGCACTCGGCGATCAGTTCGGCGACGTCGTCTCCTTCTTCTTCGTCCAGCTGCTCGTCGCCACTCGGCCGCCGGGATCCCCACGGCCACCCGAAACGTCGACGTCCGTCTCCGCGCGTGCTCATTGCCACTCCTCCGTCGGTCCGGGGGCGCTCCAAACGGGGTTGGATCGTCCCCGTAGGTCCGCCCCCTTCCACTGTTGGCGCATGGCAGGCCCGAGCGGCAGGGTCCTCCGTCCCTATCGCCACCCATCGCGGCCTATCGCCACTTCTCGCGGCCCATCGCGGCCCATCGCGGCCCCGAACACGGCTGATCGCGGTGCCACTCGGCCTCCCCCCGTGGGCGTCCCCGCGCTTGGCCCGTGCCCGGCATGACCTTCGCCTCTACTCTTTCGCCGGGAGCGGGCCAAGCCTCGTCACGACTGCGAAGCGCTCGTCACGACTGCGAAGCGCTCGTCACGACTGCGAAGCGCTCGTCACGACCCCGACGAGCGAGCCGCCGTGCGGGAAGGAGGCACGATGCAAGCCAAGGTCGGAGATCGGATCGTGATCAGGAGCCATCATCTCGGGGAACCCGAGCGCGACGGGGAGATCCTCGAAGTCCACGGGGTTGACGGTGCGCCGCCGTACCTGGTGCGATGGAGCGACGGGGAGGAGGGCCTCTTCTTCCCTGGCTCGGACGCCGCCGTCGAGCACTTCCCCGCAACGCCGGAGAACGCTCCCTCTGGGCAGTAGCACCCGGTGCAGCGCCGGGGCCGCACAGCGCCGGGCCGCACCACTCACTGGACGCCACCTGCGGCCCCCGCGACCCTGCGGCCTCGCACCACCTGCGGCCCCGGCGACCCTGCGGCCCGTCAGTCGGCGAGCTCCCTCAGCACGTCGCGAATCGAAACGACGCCGATGGCGACGCCGTCGTCAACGACCGGGAGGTGGCGGCATCCGACCGCGAGCATGACCTCGGCCGCCGTCTCGACGGAGTCCGCGAGGGTCAGGTAGCGCGGACCGACGGACTCGACGTCCACGACCCGTGCTCGGTCGGGGTCGTCGCCGCGGGCGAGAGCTCCCACTATGTCGCGCTCGGTGACGATCCCCTGCACCTCGTCGGCGTCCATGACCACGAGCGCCCCGATCCCCTCGCGTTGCATCGTGGTCGCCGCGCCCCGCAACGTCGCCGAACGGTCGATCGACACGACCGCTGAGTGCAGGATCTCCCGGATGGACCCCTCCGTGTGGGCGGAATGCTTCATCTGTCGATCGTCGGCCCTCGGCTCCCCCACTGCCAGGGGCGAAAGTCCCCTGCGTCCTGCGAGCGGGCTACGACCTGCGGGCGAGCCGCGTCCTGCAGCCATGTCCAGGATCCATGCCCTGGTGCGGGTCGCCGCCAACGACGGTCGTGACCTAGGGCCCTGTCAAGCGTCTCGCCGACGGACTACGACAGTGCCATGACCGATCCTGAACAGCCTCAGCATGAACCCGGAGTACCCGCGCAACCCGCGCAACCCGCGCAACCCGGGCAACCCGGGCAACCCGGAGAAGATGTCCGGCCGGTCGTCGTCGGGGTGGACGGGTCCGAGAACTCGAAGCGGGCGCTCGCGTGGGCCGCCCGATACGCAGCCCTGACCGGCACGCCGCTCAGGGTGATCGCGGTGTGGGAACTGCCGGCAGGCTACGGGTGGACACTGCCGATTCCCAGCGACTGGGACCCCGAAGCGGACACGAAACAGCTGCTCGAGCGCGAGGTGAAGGAGGTGCTGGGCTCGGAGCTCCCGGCGTCCGTCAGCTTCTCGCTGCTGCAGGGCCCGCCCGCGAAGGTGCTCGTCGAAGTGTCGCGGGACGCATCCGCCGTCGTCGTGGGAAGTCGTGGACGAGGGGAGTTCGCAGGCTTGCTCCTCGGGTCCGTCAGTGCGTTCGTCACGACCCACGCACACTGCCCCGTCGTCGTCGTGCGCGACGGCACGGAGGAGTAGGCGCGAGACAGCTGACCCCTTCCGTGCGAGGGGCGCGTGCCCCTGTCGCGCCCAAGGCCCTACACTCGCGAAATCGCCTACCAATTGGCGAGGAGCCAGGGAAATCAGGCGTCGCTTGACGTTCGCGTGGAGGAAACCGTAACGTTGCCGCCAATGAGTTGCAAGGGTCCGCGCAGGTCGTCGAAGCGCGCGCACGGGGGGTCCCATACCATGCTCTTCACCAGCACCTCGAAGGACCGCGGCGCCCGGGGCGCACGGACCCCGTCGCTCCGGACCCGCCTGCGGACCTTGGGCGCGGCGGCGGCGGGTGCCGCGCTCCTGTTCAGTGTCGCCGGCGCCGGTGTGGGGATGACGAGCGGCACCGCCGGCGCGAGCGCCAAGTCCCCGAAGGTCGCGTCGGGAGCGGTCCCGAGCCTCGCGCTGGGCATCGGCGAGATCTTCACATGGATCCTTCCCCTCGACAACCAGGTCGGCTACGAGTACTGGGACATCGACATCCAGAGGAACATGTGGCTCCCGCTCTACTACGCGGGGAACGGCTCGAAGACCGGGATCGACTACACCCAGTCGGTGGGAGATCCCCCCGTCTACTCGAACCACGACAAGACCGTGACGATCACGATGAAGACCAACTTCAAGTGGTCCACAGGCGCGACCGTCACATCCAAGGACGTGAAGTTCTACTTCCAGCTCGTCGACGCCGGGAAGAAGAAGCTCGGC
>DAHWOV010000096.1:0-3596 GCA_027339205.1 Acidimicrobiaceae bacterium
TTCGCCGTCCGCCGCCAGCGGTTCCTCGCCGAGCAGGGGTACGCCTACCGCATCGTCGACGCGGAGCAGCTGCTCGGCGAGCGAGCCGGCTGACGATCCATCGGAGCCCGGTCAGCTCGCCGGCTCGGTGCCGGTAGGCGCTGAAGGTCGGCTGCGCAGGAGGGGAAACGCCCTCAGCGAAGCCCGGTGAACAGGTCGTCCTCGACGCCCCGCTGGCCCGTCCGGTCGCGCGCGCGCACGAACGCCTCTTGGGAGAAGACCTCGCCGAACATCTGCTCGCCGAGGGAGAGGAAGAAGATGTTCTCGGCCTGGCTCGAATGTGCGGAAAGGCTTGCGAACTTGGCGGCGGTGTGCGCCGAGCAGTCGATCACTGCCCCGATCTGCTCGTCGGGCGTGCCGAAGGGAGCATCTTCGATCTCGGCGGGCACCTCCACGCCGCGGCGTGCGAGCATCTCGGCGAAGCGCGGGATCGCCGACGCGGGGATGGCCGGGTAGTAGAGCTTGTCGGGGATGCCGGTGCGCTCGATGGCGGCGATGGTGACGCGATGGGCCTGGATGTGGTCGGGGTGGCCGTAGAAGCCGTTCTCGTCGTACGTCACCACCACCTGCGGACGGTACCGCTCCATGAGCCGCGCGAGGCGCTCCGCGGCTTCGTGGACGTCGGTGCGCCAGAACGCCTCGTCGGCGTCGTTCTGCGTCCAGCCCATCATCCCCGAGTCGTGGTAGCCGAGGAGCTCGAGGTGCCCGACCCCGAGCGCGGCGCAGCTCGCCTCCAGCTCCTGGCGACGGAGGGAGGCGACCTCCTTCTCTGTATGTCCGGGCTCTCCGGGCTTCACTCCGCCCGGCGCGTCGCCGAGCTCACCGTTGGTGCAGGTGACGAGGACGGTCGTGACGCCCTCGGCGGAATAGCGGGCGAGGATCCCCCCCGTCGAGATCGCCTCGTCGTCGGGGTGCGCGTGGACGCACATCAAGGTGGGCCGTGATGCCATCGTCCGACTGTAGGACGTACGGCGCCGGTCGGGCCGTTCCTGGCTCGGGTGGACATTGCCGCCCGGGGCGCGTCAGGCGGAGTAGATTGCTCGCGTCGGGGGGAATCCCAGGCGAGGGCACGTGCAGCGAGCAGCACCCGAGCAGCACCGCAGTCCGGCAGTACGGGAG
Organism: Acidimicrobiaceae bacterium; assembly: GCA_027339205.1. GTDB lineage: Bacteria > Actinomycetota > Acidimicrobiia > Acidimicrobiales > RAAP-2 > JAJYVT01. Next base: position 1,159 of record DAHWOV010000096.1, read on the forward strand.
TCGATGGGGCTCGAGCGGAGAGACCGCCTCGCAGGGCCGTGCCGCGGCAGAGGGGGTCAGGACGATCCGGTCCAGGGAGACGAGCGATGGCCTTAGCGCCGACCGATGTCGCGAGCATCGACGAGACCACCGCGATCCGACTGGTCACCGCGCACCGCCGCGGTGATCGCGAGGCGTTCGCCGAGATCGTCCGGTCCCACTACCCTTCGCTGCTCGCGACTGCCCGCCATCGGCTGGGGAACGTCGAGGACGCGAAGGACGCCGTCCAAGAGACCTTGCTGCGCGCACTGCTTGCGCTGGACCACTTCGGGGACACCGGAGACTGGCGTCTCGCGGCGTGGCTGAACACCATCCTTCTCCACGTGTGTGCGGACATCCCGGCTCGGCGCAAGCGGACCTCCCCACTCACCGACTGGGTGATCGAGAACCATCCCGACTCGAGGGAGCTGGAGGCGTCTGATCACGTGGCACTCGCAGCTGTGCAGCGGGCGATCAGCGAACTGCCCGAAGCGCAGCGCCGGGCCTTCGAGCTCCGCCTCGTCGACGGTCGGCCCTACGAGGAGGTTGCCGGCGCGCTGGGGATCAGCGAGGACAACGCGAGGGCTCGTGTACGCCGAGCCCGCGCCGCCCTGCGACATGCGCTCGAGTCCACGGGCGCGGTCAAGGGAGTGCTGGCTGCGATCCCCCTCGCGCTCGGCGTTCCGCTCCGGAGCGCGTTGCGCCGCATCCTTGCTCCTGACGGGCACCCCGCTCGCGTCGCCGGCTCCCAGGCGCTCGTATCGAGCGCCGCCACGGTCGGCTCGCCGACGGCCTCGGCCATCGCCGGAACGCCGATCGAGACGGGCCTGCAGGTGATCACCCAGGTCTCGTCGACGTCACTCGGACAGGCCGCCGTCGCCTCTATGTCCAGCGTGCCGGCGAAGGGCTCGGTCGTGCTCGGGATCGTGGCCAGCTTGGCGACCGCGGGCGGGTTGTCGGCTCCGGCGGCACTCTCTGGTACGACACCCCCTCCGGCAGCCTCCTCCGTGCGGGTCGTACGTGCCGCCACAGCGACCGGGTCGAAACCGGCCGCCACCGTGACAGCGACCCCCTCCTCCGCTTCCTCCTCGTCCTCTTCGTCTTCGTCCTCCGATACGCCGGGCGGTCCGGCGACGGTGGGCACCACAGCCGCACAGGGCGCGGCGCCGGCCAGGCACTCGCGGGGCGCACCCGCGTGGGTGACACTTGCCGCCTCCGCGGTCGCCTACCGATTTCGGGCGGCAAGCGGCTCCTCGTCGGCGAGCTCGCCTCTTGCGGCTTCGAGCGACGGCGCGACCACCTCCACCTCCACCTCCACTCCGGCGTCCGCCACGCCAGCTCCGCCGGTCGCCAGCTCGGTGCCCGCCACGACGTCGCCGCAGGGCGCGGCTGCGACCGGTGCGCCCTCGACCAGTGCGCCCTCGACCGGTGCGTCCTCGACCAGCAGCACCTCGGGCTCGCCAGCGGCGTCTTCTGCAGGATCGTTCCTCGGAAGCACCGTCTCGCTGCCGGTGGGGACGTGCACGGGCGTCACAGGGTTCCCCGGCGTGACGGCGCCAGCCTCGGTGCCGCCGCTCACGTCTTCGGTACTGGATGCCATCTTGAGCACCGGATCGCTCCAGCTCGCCACGGTCGGGGGCTCCCCGGCTTTCGGCGGCACAGCACTCGTGAAGGCGACGTCGGGGTCGACAGCACCTGTCCGGGTGAAGGTCGGGACCTGCCTGGCAGAAGGTGGCTCCATCCTCGCCGTGGACATGACCGGCACCACAGGCGATGCCGTCCAGCTCGTCGGCTCGCTGGTGGCGCAGCCCTTCGCGATGACCACAGGGAGCGACGCCTACCTCTTCCGAGGCAACGTCCTCCAGGTCGCCGGGACCTCCCGACCGGGGGGTGCGCTCCCATGGGGCCTTCCGCCGGGGTTCGTCGCCGAGGTGCAGGTCCAGCAGGTGGCCAAGACGGGGTCGCTCACCGTCGTCTTCCTGCACGCGCAGGACGAGGCACCCGGGGACTCGGCGACACCCGGTTCGGCGGGAACCACACCTTCCACACCCTCCACCGGGGCCGCGGCGGCGGACGCCGCTGCGTCGCCGACAGCAAGCCGGGGGTCGGGCACCTCGCAGTCCGTGTCGACCGCGACGTCACCGACGACACCACGGACATCGAGCCCAGGGAGCACCACACCGTCGGGCTCGACCAGCACCGCACCGTCGGGCGCTTCAGGGACGGAGGGGGGCTCCTCCTAGCTGTTGCACCTCGGAACGGATCCGCGTGTGCCTTGGCAGCGGCGCTCAGTCGTTGGACACCAGCACGATCTTCCCGAGCTTGCTCCCTGCGGTGAACCGCGCGTAGGCCGCCTGGGCCTCGGCAAGGGGGAAGGTCGCCAACACCGGCACGCGGACCCGGCCCTCTGCGAGGAGCGG
>DAHWOV010000098.1:0-98393 GCA_027339205.1 Acidimicrobiaceae bacterium
GCCCGCCGGTGCCGCCCCGGCGCCCGCGCCGGGCGCTGCCAAGGAGGAGAGCCCCGCCGGGGAAACGGGCGGAGGCGAGGAAGAGGGGCGAGGCGAGCCGCCGGTCCCCCTTCGTGGTGCGGCGTCACGGATCGCGGCCAACATGACGGCGAGCCTGGCCGTGCCGACGGCCACCAGCGTGCGCACCGTGCCGGCGAAGCTGCTCGAGGTCAACCGCCAGGTCCTCAACAACCAGCTGGCGCGGACCACCGGCGCGAAGGTCAGCTTCACCCATCTCATCGCCTATGCAGTGGTACGGGCGCTCGGCGCCGTGCCATCCCTCAACTCCTCCTACGTCGAGGAAGCCGCAGCGGGCGGGCGCGTCGTTCCCGGCGTCGTCCGCCACCGGCACGTCGGGCTCGGTCTCGCCGTCGACGTCGCGCGGCCCGACGGCTCGCGCACGCTCATGGTCCCCTGCGTGAAGGACGCGGACGAGCTCGACTTCCGGGAATTCGTCCTCGCCTACGAGGAGCTGGTCCGGAAGGTCCACACCGGCAAGGCGAGCCCGGACGACTTCGCAGGTGTGACCGTGAGCCTCACCAACCCCGGCACCCTCGGCACCGCCCAGTCCGTCCCCCGCCTCATGCCCGGCCAGGGGGCGATCGTCGGGGTCGGCGCGATCTCCAACCCTGCCGGCTTCGAAGCCGCGGATCCGCGGGTTCTCGCGGAGCTCGGGGTGGGCCGCGTGGTGACGCTGACCTCCACCTACGACCACCGGATCATCCAGGGCGCGGAGTCGGGGCTCTTCCTCGCGTACGTCGCCGAGTGCCTCACGGGCGGCCACGGCTTCTACGACGAGGTGTTCCAGTCGATGGCGGTCCCCTACAAGGCGGTCCGGTGGCATGCGGACCGGTCGGCGACCGACGACAGGGAGCAGGAGCGACTCCTCAAGCAGGTCCACGTCCAGACCCTCATCAACATGTACCGGGTCCGTGGGCACCTGATCGCCCACCTCGACCCTCTCGACGCGGAGCCCCCGAGGATCCATCCCGAGCTCGACCCGCTCACCTACGGCCTCACCATCTGGGACCTTCCCCGCGAGTTCGTCGCCGACGGGCTCGCCGGGCGCGAGAGGGCGACCCTCGACGAGATCCTCCACATCCTGCGCGACGCCTACTGCCGCACCCTCGGCATCGAGTACATGCACATCCAGGACCCCGCGCAGAAGCGCTGGATCCAAGAGCACGTGGAGGGCGTCGACCCGGCGGTGAGCCCCGACGAGCAGCGGCACATCCTGGACCGCCTGAACGCCGCCGAGGTCTTTGAGCGCTTCTTGCACACGCGCTACGTCGGCCAGAAGCGCTTCGGGCTCGAAGGGGCGGAGTCGCTCATCGTCGTACTCGACACCCTGCTCGACGACGCGGCACGCACCGGCGTCGTGGAAGCGGTGCTCGGCATGGCGCACCGGGGGCGGCTGAACGTCCTCGCCAACATCGTGGGCAAGTCCTACCGGGAGATCTTCGAGGAGTTCGAGGGGAACCTTGACCCCGAGTCGGTGCAGGGCTCGGGCGACGTGAAGTACCACAAGGGTGCCACGGGGAAGTTCACGGGGCCGTCGGGGATCGAGCTCGCTGTGTCGATGGCCTCCAACCCCTCGCACCTCGAGGCGGTGGACCCGGTCGTCGAGGGAATGGCACGGGCGAAGCAGGACCACTACCTCCCGCCGACCGACGGCACGACCTCAGGCCTCAGCGCCCAGGGCACGATCCAGTTCCCGATCCTGGCGGTGCTCGTCCATGGCGACGCGGCGTTCGCGGGTCAGGGCGTGGTGGCCGAGACGCTCAACCTGTCGGCTCTCTCCGGCTACCGCGTCGGGGGCACGGTGCATGTCGTCGTGAACAACCAGCTCGGGTTCACGACTGCGCCGGGTGCCGCACGGAGCTCGGTCTATCCGACCGACGTCGCGAAGATGGTGCAGTCGCCGATCTTCCACGTGAACGGCGACGACCCGGAGGCGTGCATGCGGGCAGCGAGGCTCGCCTTTGCCTTCCGCCAGGAGTTCCACAAGGACGTCGTGATCGATCTCGTGACCTACCGGCGCCACGGGCACAACGAGGGCGACGACCCGAGCTACACGCAGCCGCTCATGTACCAGCGGATCGACGCCAAGCGCTCCGTGCGCAAGCTCTACACCGAGACCCTCGTCCGCCGAGGCGACCTCACGCTCGAAGAGGCCGAACAGGCGCTCGACGCGTTCAGCGCGCAGCTCCAAGGGGTGCTCGACGAGGTCCGGGCCGCGCCCCCGGCCGTACCGCAGCTGCGCGCGCAGGCCGAGCTTGACAAAGAGGGCGAGGAGGAGCCCGAGGTCCCCTCGATCGAGACGGGAGTTCCAGAGTCGCTGCTCGTCGAGCTCGCGCACCGCACCACGACCGTGCCGGCGGGCTTCACGCTCCACCCCAAGCTGGTGCGCCAGTTCGCCCAGCGGACCGAGCTCGTCGCGTCCGGGCAGATCGACTGGCCGCTCGCAGAGCAGCTCGCGATGGGCTCCCTGCTCGCACAGGGAGTGGACGTGCGGCTCACCGGCCAAGACACTCGACGCGGGACCTTCAGCCAGCGCCACTCGGTGCTCGTCGACTACCACAGCGGGCACGAATTCGTGCCGCTCGCGCACATCGGAGACCTTGCAGACCCCGAGCACGGGCGCCCGGGGCGCTTCACGGTGCGCGACTCGCTCCTGTCGGAGTACGCGGCGCTCGGCTTCGAGTACGGCTACTCGGTGGAGGCCCCGGACGCCCTCGTCGCCTGGGAAGCGCAGTTCGGAGACTTCGTCAACGGCGCGAGCATCATCATCGACAACTTCCTCGTCGCGGCGGAGGACAAGTGGGGTCAGCACGCCGGTCTCGTGCTGCTCCTGCCGCACGGCTACGAGGGGCAGGGGCCCGAGCACTCCTCTGCGCGCATCGAGCGTTTCCTCACGCTCTCTGCACGCGGCAATCTCCGCATCGCAGTGCCGTCGGTCGCCGCGCAGTACTTCCACCTGCTGCGCGCGCAGCCGATGCGCATGCCCGCGACCCCCCTCGTGGTCATCACCCCCAAGTCGATGCTGCGGGCGGTCCAATCGAGGTCGCCGCTCGGTGCGCTCGTTTCGGGCTCCTTCGCCGAAGTGCTGGACGACGCCACGGTCACCGATCCTGCCGAGGTGCGCCGCGTCGTGCTGTGCAGCGGGAAGGTCGCCCACGAGGCGATACAGCGGCGGAGCGAGCGCCTCGCCGGCGGGGGGCCGTCCCCCGTGGTCGAAGCATCGGAGCTCTCGCCGCACTCCGCCGGGGCCGTCGCAGTCGTCCGTGTCGAGCAGCTCTACCCATGGCCGGCGCGGCGCATCGCCGACGTGCTCAACCGCTATCCCGCAGCGAGGGAGGTGGTGTGGCTCCAAGAGGAGCCGGAGAACATGGGCGCATGGTCCTTCGTGCACGCGAGGTTGCACAGGATCCTGAGGGACCGCTATTCGCTGCTCCATGTCAGCCGTCCGGAGTCGGCGAGCCCGGCGACGGGGAGCAGCGCCTTGCACCAGCTCGAACAAGCCTCGCTCCTCGACCGTGCGATCGGCTGACGCGTCGCGCGTGGTGGCCGACCCGTGACCGTTGCGCCCGGCAGGCATGTGGTGGTGGTCGACGGCTCCAACCTCGCGACGGAGGGCCGCACCACGCCGAGCCTGCGGCAGCTCGACGAAGCCGTCCGCGCCTACGCGAAGGAGGACCCCTCGGCAGAGATCGTCGTCGTGGTGGATGCGTCGTTCGAGCACCGGGTGGATCCCTCTGAACGCCAGCAGCTCGTCGACGCGGAGCTCCACGGCGAGGTCGTCTCGCCGCCGGCCGGGGCGATCGGCCGCGGCGATGCCTTCGTGCTGCGGATCGCGGAGCGGACCGGAGCCCGCGTGCTCTCCAACGACTCCTTCCAGGAGTTCCACGGCGAGCATCCCTGGCTCTTCGAGGAGGGACGGCTCGTGGGTGGAAAGCCCGTGCCTGGTGTCGGATGGATCTTCACGCCCCGGATTCCCGTGCGCGGGCCGAAGAGCCGCGAGGCGACCGGGAAATCGAAGCGCAAGGAGCCGAAGGACTTGTCGGCGCCCTTGAAGGCGGCAGAGCTGGCGAAGGCCGCGAAGAAGCTTGCCGCGCGCAAGGCGCCTCCCGCGCTCCTCGCAGACGGGTCGACGCCGAAGGTCGGCGACGTCTGGCCCATGGCGCCAGCCCCTGACGGACGCGGGCACGAGGGGAAGAGGAAGAGGAAAGAGAAGGGAGCCACAAAGAAGGAGGCCGCGCCCGAGCAGGCCGGGACGAAGGAGGCCGCGCCCGACGAGCAGGCCGGGACGACGAAGGCCGCCGTGACCAAGAAGGCGCCCGCCGCGAAGAAGGCGCCCGCGGTGAAGAAGGCCGTACCTGCCGAGAAGGCCGTGGCCGAGAAGGCCGTCGCGACGAAGAAGACGCTCCCCGCGAAGACGCCCAGCGAGAAGGCAGTCGCTGGCGAGGCCCCGACACGCACGGTCATCGCCGGCGCCGAGTCCGTACTGAGCAGCGCCGCGAAGGATCCGGCGGTCCAGGCAGCGATCGGGCAGGCGCTCGCAGAGGTGATCGCGCCGGTCCCCGAGGAGCCGACGGACGGCGCCGCAAGGCGAGGGGACGAAAAGGGGGGCAAGGGAGGCACAAAGCGCGGGCGGCATCGCCGCCGCGCGGCGTCCCCGTCCCCCGCAGTCAACGAGCCGCTGGCCTTCATCACGTTCGTCGCGACCTATCCGCTCGACAGCGAGCTCGAAGGCGAGGTCGTGTCCTTCACCTCTCACGGCGCGATGGTGGACGTCGCCCTCCCCGAGGGTGGGGTCTTGCACGCCTACATCCCGTTGACCGCGATGGGTGATCCGCCGCCGACCAAGGCGAGACAGGTCCTGAAGAAGGGCGAACGCCGCTCCTTCGTGCTCGTGGCCCTCGACCCTCCGCGCCGCGTCGCCGAGCTCGCGCTCCCCGAGCTCGTCGCAGCCCGCGGCGCCCGCGCACGTTGACATCCAGTCATACACGGTGCGGTTCGCTCGCGGATTGCTAGCGTCGTGCCGATGCGTCCCGAAGACGTGCTGCCCCACCGTGACCCGTTTCTCTTCGTGAGCGAGGTGGTGTCCTTCGAGCCGGGACGCCATGCGACGGGCCGCTGGCACCTGACGGGTGGCGAGCAGTTCTTCGCGGGGCACTTCCCGGGGCGCCCCGTCCTTCCCGGCGTGCTGATGCTCGAGTCTCTCGCCCAGCTGGGGGGGATCGCCGTCCTCACGGACGCGCGTTTCACCGGGAGGCTCCCGCTCTTCGGCGGCGTGGACAGGGCGCGATTTCGTCGGCAGGTCGTGCCAGGGGACACGCTCGAGCTGGACGTCACGGTCGACCGCCTGTCGGCACGGGCGGGCACGGGCCACGGCCGGGCGCACGTCGGAGGTGAGACCGCCTGCGAGGCAGACCTGCTGTTCGTGCTGGTCGACCGGGAGCAGTGACGTGCGGCTCGCCACCTGGAACGTCAATTCACTGACCGCGAGGCTCCCGCTCGTCCTCGAGTGGGCCGAGGCGAACGGGCCGGACATCTTGTGCATGCAGGAGACCAAGCTCGCCGACGCGGCGTTCCCCGCGGACGCCTTCGCGGAGCTCGGCTACGAGTCGGCGCACCATGGGGACGGGAGGTGGAACGGCGTGGCGATCGTGAGCCGCGTCGGGCTCGAGCGCCCCGTGTGCGGGCTCGGCTCCGAAGAGGACGTCCATGGCTGCCGGATGCTCGCCGCGACGTGCGCGGGGATCCGCGTCCACTCCGTCTACGTGCCGAACGGCAGGAGCCTCGACAGCGAGCACTACCGCTACAAGCTGGCGTGGTTGGCGCGGCTGAAGACCTACCTCGCCGAGCACAACGACCCCGCGGGGACAGTGGCCGTCTGCGGCGATTTCAACATCGCGCCTGACGACGCAGACGTCTGGGACCCCGCCGCGTTCGTCGGCGCGACCCACGTGAGCGAGCCTGAGCGCCGAGCGCTCGAAGAGATCCTCGACTGGGGGCTCGAAGACACCTTCCGCCGCTTCCATCCCGAGGGGGGGATCTTCTCGTGGTGGGACTACCGGTCCGGCAACTTCCACAAAGGGATGGGCATGCGGATCGACCTCGTCCTTCTGTCGCGGTCGCTCGCCGCGCGCGCCGTGTCCGCGGAGATCGACCGCGACGCGCGAAAGAAGAGCCCGAAGGGCAACAAACCTTCCGACCACACCGTGGTCGTCGTGGAGCTCGACTGAGGGTCAGACGAGGACCGCTTCGATGAGCATGGGGCCGTCCTGTGAGAAGCCTCTCTCCAGGAGAGCCGACAGCTCCTCGGCGCTCCGTGCCTGCTCGGCGGGGACGCCCAGGCCCCGCGCGAGCGCAACGAAGTCGAGTGTCGGTCCGCTGAGGTCGAGCATGGCGCTCGCACGCTCGCCGCTGCCCGTCCCACCGACACGCGCGAGCTCGAACTGCAAGATCGCGTAAGACCGGTTGACGAGCACAACCGTGGTCACGTCGAGCCCCTCGCGCGCCTGCGTCCAGAGCGCTTGGATCGTGTACATCGCGCTGCCGTCGGCCTCGAGGTTCAGCACACGTCGTCCGGGCGCAGCGATGGCCGCGCCGGTCGCAACGGGCAGGCCCTGCCCGATCGAGCCTCCGGTGAGGGCGAGCCAGTCGTGGCGCGCCCCAGCGGCGGTCGCGGCAGGCACCGACAGCCCGCTCGTGATCGATTCGTCCACTACAACGGCACTTTCGGGGAGGAGGTGACCGACGGCGGCCGCCAGTGACTCAGTGGTGAGAAGGCCCGACGGCCGATCCGGCCGCCGCACCGGAGCGGCGCTACGCACGAAAGGGCCCGCGCCGAGCGCGTCCGCCAGCGCCTCGAGGGCCGCGGGGACGTCGTGTGCCGGCCCTGCGAGCTCGTGCACCGCAGTGCCCGCGGGCACGAGATCGCTCGGCTTGCCGGGGTAGGCGAAGAAGGAGGCTGGCGCGCGGGCACCGGCGAGCAGGAGGTGACGCGCGCCTTCCAGTTGCGCCATAGCCATCTCGCCGTAGTACGCCAGCTTCTCCACCTCCGGGAGCCCTCCGCCGCGTGCCTGCAGGGAGGGGAAGGTCTCGCAGAGCAGCCGCAGCCCCGTCGCCTGCGCGATGCGTGCTGCGGCGTCGAGCCCTCGTTCGCGCATCGCTGAGCCGCCGATGAGGAGCACGGCAGGCTCCCCCGAGCGGAGGACCTTGGCAGCCTCCTCGATCTCCTCGGGCGGGACGAGTGGCGCGGGTGCGACCGGTTTGGAGGGTGCCGGTGCACCGCCCTCGTTCCACGACACGTCTGCAGGCACGACCAGGGTGGCCGCGCGTCCGGGCGGGCCGTAGCTCGCTGCGACGGCGTCGGCCGCGTCCGCCCCGAGGTCCTCGGCACGGCTGCTCCAGCGCTGCCAGGCCGACGTCGATCGAGAGAGGCCGCAGAGATCCGACTGGAGCCCCGTGTCGAATCGCTGGTGGTACGTGGCGTGGTCGCCGACGACGTTGACGATCGGCACCTGGGCGCGCCGGGCGTTGTGCAGGTTCGACCACCCGTTGGCGAGGCCGGGGCCGAGATGCAGGAGCGTCGCCGCGGGCCTGCCTGCGATCCTCGCGAAGCCGTCTGCCGCGCCAGTGGCGACGCCCTCGAAGAGGGTGAGAACGGCGCGCATCTCGGTCACACGGTCGAGGGCCGCGACGAAGTGCATCTCCGAGGTTCCCGGATTCGCGAAACACGTGTCCACGCCCGAGGCGACGAGGGTGCGCAGGAGCGCTTCGGCCCCGTTCATCTGCTTGGCTCCGCGCCCAGCCTGTGCACGAGACCGGGGTCTTCTGCTGCTGCGGGTCCTGCTGCTGCGGGTACATCGGTCAATCGGGCTGGTCCGAGGATACCGTTGGGGTCGAACGCGGCCTTGATGCGGCGCATCAGCGCGATCTTCACAGGGTCTGCGAGCTCCAGCCAGTAGGCCTGCTTCTCGGAGCCGATGCCGTGCTCCCCCGACACCGCGCCGCCGCGGTCGTGCGCCGCGTGGAAGATCGCGTCGAGCAGTTCGTGCCGTCGTCCGGCATCGGGTTGGAACACCGACAGGTGCACGTTCCCGTCTCCCACGTGCCCGCACCCCGAGACGATCGCCCCATCTCGCGCCGCGAATTGCGCGATCTCGGCAAGGAACCCGGGGATCTCTGCACGCGGCACCACCGTGTCGACGACATCGTCTGCTCCGAGCGCCTTTGCCACGAAGAAGACGCGCTCGCGCGCGGCGATCAGGTTGGCGCCTGCCGACGGAGGGAGGACGAAGACGTCCAGCGCGCCGAGGCGGCCGAGGAGCCTGGCGACCTCCCCCGTGTCCTGCTCGAGGCGGTCGGCATGGGTGCTCTCGAGGACGACGACCAGGTACGCGGCGGTCGCCTCGCGTACTCGGACAGGAAGTCCGAGCTCGAGCCCGGCCTCCTGGGCGATCGCGGCCATCGCGCTGGCGTCGATGTACTCGAGGATGAGCGGCGTGACGCCGCCGGCGAGGATCGGCGGCACGGCGCCGGCGACACGTGCGACGTCGGGGAAGGGGGCGAGCAGCGTCGCGTGGTGGTCGAGGCGGGCGACGAGCTTCACGGTCACCTCGGTCACGAGCGCGAGAGTCCCCTCGCTGCCGAGCACGAGCTGGGTCAGGTCGTAGCCCGAAGAGGACTTCACGAACTTCCCGCCGGTGCGGATGACCTCCCCGCCCGGCAGGACGAGCTCGAGGCCGAGGACGTGATGGCGAGTCACCCCGTAGCGGACCGCTCGCATCCCGCCCGCGTTCGTGGCGACGTTGCCGCCGATCGATGCGCTCATCTCGCCCGGGTAGACGGGGTAGACGAAGCCGGTCGGCCTGAGCGCGTCGTCGAGCGCGCGCAGCGTCACGCCGGGCTGGACCACTGCAACCTGGTTGCCGGCGTCGATCTCCACGATGCGGTCCATCCGGTCGAAGCAGACGACGATGCCGTCCGCGACAGGGCGCGCGCCGCCGGAGAGCCCCGTGCCGCTTCCGCGCGCGACCACCGGGATTCGGGCCGAGTTCGCCAGCGCGAGGAGCGCGCCGACCTCCTCGGTCGTCGCGGGTCGGACCACGGCCGCGGGCGTGACCGGCGCCCCGGTGAGGGCCTCGTCGTGGGTGTCTTCCTCCCGAACGGCATCGCGCGCGTCGACGTGGGCGTCTCCGACGATCGCTCGCAGCGCCCGGAGGAGCTCGTCCGAGGTCACGGAGCGCCCATGCCTGCGCCGGCAGAGGGGAGGGCGGGCGAAGAGAGCAGCTCTCGCATGTTGCGGAGGTGCGCTGACGCACTCTCGGGGCTTGCCTCTCCCATCCCTTCGCGCAGAGTCTCGAGGACACTCGCGACTGGGGCCAGCCACGGAGAGGGGTGCCGCTCCGCGACGCCGTCGCACGCGTCGGCAGCGTCGGGACGCAGCGCCCAGGTGCAGGTGAGCTCCTCTTCGGCCCTGGTGACGGCGACGTAGAGCAGGCGTTGCTCCTCCGCCCTGGCTGCGCTCGATCGTGCGGTCACGAGAGGCACGAGGCCGTCGGAGAGCCCCACCACGAAGACCGTCCGCCACTGCAGCCCTTTCGCCCGGTGGAACGTGCTCAGGACGACGGCGTCCTCGCCCTCTTCAAGAGCAGACGGAGACGGCGTGTTCGAGTGCGCTGCCACTCCACCAGGTGGCTCCTCGCCGCCGTCCGCCGCGCGCTCCCCGCCGGACTGTGCCCCCCGGACGTCGCTCCCGGGGCCGAGCTCTGCTCCCGAGGTCCGGTTGGGGACCCGCGCTTCGTCCAGGGCCTGGGCGATCCGTGCCAGCTGTGCATTGGTGCGGGCGAGGACCGCGATCGACGACCACGTCCGCCCCGGCCGATGGGCGAGCCAGACGCGGTGTGCGACGCCGGCGGCCTCATCGAGCTCGTTGGGGAAGCAGACGATCGACGGCAGCGGCCCGGTGCCTCGCGCGCTCGGTGGCGCTTTCTCCTCTCCGAGAACCGCGGCCGCAACCCGCACGACCGGGGCCGCGCAACGGTGGTTCGTCTCCAGGCGGACGACCCGGGTTCCTGCGTACTCCTCGGTGACCCGGAGGAGCAGCTCGGGATCTGCCCCGTTCCAGCCGTAGACGGACTGGTTGGGGTCTCCGACGACAAAGAGGTCGGGGTCCTCGCCCACGAGAAGGCGCAAGAGGCGGTACTGCGCGTCGTTCAGGTCCTGCATTTCGTCGACGAAGACATGGCGGTGCCACCATCGGACCGCACGTGCGAAGGCGGGCTCTTCCTCGAGGAGATCTCCGGCCTGCCAGAGCAGGTCGTCGAGGTCGAGCGCGCCGCGCAGCTGCCGTGTCTCTTCGTAGCGGCGGTAGAGCTCTGCGATCCTCGCACCAGGCAGGGGCGTGCGTCTCGAAGCTTGCCGCGCGGCTTCCTCGTACGCGCTCGGAGGGACGAGCCGGGACTTCGCCCAGCTGATCTCTGCGTCGAGGCGCCTGACATCGCCTTGCAAATCGATGCGCCGCGGCAGTGGTCGGCGGCTCCTGCTCGCCCCGCCCTTGGGTCCGCCGCCGCGTGGTCCCGCCGGGCCACCATTCGTGTCGAGGAGGCCGGCGAGGATCGGCCGACGATCCGCGACGATCACCGGGCTCGGGCGGCCGCGGTCGCGCCGGTCAAGCGCGAGCAGCCGGAGCGCCGCGCGGTGGAGGGTGCCCGCCTGCACGTCCCGGCTCACCCCGAGCGACCACAGGCGATGGCGCAGCTCGTCTGCGGCCCTGCGGCTGAACGTGCAGACCAGCACGTGGTTCGCGTGGGCGCTCCCGTCGAGGACGCGGCGCGCGACGCGCAGCGTGAGCACTCTCGTCTTGCCGGTTCCTGCGCCGGCGAGGACGCAGACCACCGGGTCGTCCGCGAGCACGGCCTCACGCTGGGCGGGGCTGAGGGCCGCGACGAGGTTCGTGATGTCGGGATTGGTCGTGAGGTCGGCAGGCACTGGCACTCCCTGCCACGCTACCGAGGCGGCGCAGTCATAAGCGGAGCATCGGGATCCGGCCAGCTCCAAAGCCCGCGCCGCAGACGACGTGGGCCAGGCAAGGTCCGCCGGGTCGGTATGGTGGCCGGGCCGGCAGGCTGACCGGGCCGGCAGATGGCCGGGCCGCCAGGGTGACGGCCCGGCCGCCAGGTCGAGCGCCCAGTCAGCTCGACCGGTGCTTGGGCATCGTGGACTGCAGGTGCAACAGGAGAGTACGGCAGCACATGGGCACGGACGGGCGCTCGGGCGCGTGGAAGGGCAGCTGACGGTGCTGCGTACGTTCGCGGCCGGGAGACTCTTCGGCACGCGCTCGGGCGACGTCCAGCCGGCCGTGCTCGCGCTCCACGGCTGGGCGCGGACGCACCACGACTTCGACGCCGTGCTCCGCCCGGCAGGGGGGGCCGAGCTCGCCGCGGTGGCCGTCGACCTTCCCGGCTTCGGCAGCTCGCCGCCGCCCACGGAGCCCTGGGGCTCGGCGGAGTACGCGGCGTGCGTCGAAGCGCTGCTCGACGAGCTCGGCGGTCCTGTGGTGGTGCTCGGACACTCCTTCGGCGGCCGAGTGGCGGTCCATGTCGCAGCCACCCGTCCTGACGCGGTGCGCGCGCTCGTGCTCACCGGCGTGCCGCTCCTTCGCCTCTCACCACCGAGCCGCCCGGCGCTTGCCTACCGCGCGCTGCGAGCGTTGCACCAGGCGGGCCTGCTCGGTGACGAGCGCTTGGAGCACGCGAGGCGGCGCTACGGGTCGGCGGACTACGCAGCTGCGGCCGGGATCATGCGCCAGGTCCACAGCCGGGTCGTGGCCGAGAGCTACGAAGCCCAGCTCGACGCGATCGCCTGCCCGGTCACGCTGGTGTGGGGCGAGGACGACACGACAGTGCCGCTCACGGTGGCAACGACCGCACTCGATCGGCTGCGCCGAAGCGACCCAACCCGGGCCGAGCTGGTCACTCTGCAAGGCGCGGGCCATCTCGTCCCCCTGAGCTCGCCCGCAGCCCTGCGCCAGGCCGTGGAGCGGCATCTCTGGTGACGCCCGTGACGCTCGCGCTGCTCCATGAGACCGGCGGGGTCGCGTGGGCCGTCTTCGCGGTGTGCATCCTCGCGCTCGTGCCCGCGGGCGCGCGTTGGCTGCGCGTCGCGCAGCGCGAGCACTACATCCCGGATGCCACCAGCAGGTTCGCGATCCGCTGGTGGACCAGCGACCCGTTCAACGTCGCGCTCGTTGCCGTCGCGCTCGCAGGCGTCGTCCTGAGCGGCGTGTGGCCGCTCGCGGCGATCGCGACGATCGCGGTCGCGGTGTTCGCGCCGCTGCACCTCTCGATCCGGGGCCGCACGTCCCCGCTCGTGCTCACGCGGCGGCTCAGGTCGCTGGCGGTGGTCTGGCTGGCCGCCCAGGCAGCGCTGATCGGCGTCGGGGTGGGGGTGGGCGCGCCCGTGCCGTTCGCCGCCGTGGGGCTCGTCGCCGCGCCGGTGCTCGTCGACGCTGCGCTCTTCGTGACCGCGCCGATCGAACGCCGGCTGTCCCAGCGGTTCGTCGACATGGCCGCCGCCCGGTTGCGCAGGGTCGGCGCGACGATCGTCGCGATCACCGGCTCCTACGGCAAGACCTCCACGAAGAACCACGTCGCGCACCTCGTCACCGGCACGAAGGCGGTCGTCGCCACGCCCGCGTCGTTCAACAACCGGGTCGGGCTGGCCCGCGCGGTGAACGAGCACCTCGCGGAAGGGACCGAGGTCTTCGTCGCCGAGATGGGCACCTACGGCCCCGGCGAGATCCGCGACCTCTGCCGGTGGTGCCCGCCGCAGATCTCGGTCATGACGGCGATCGGGCCGGTCCATCTCGAGCGGTTCGGCTCCGAAGACGCGATCCTCGCCGCCAAGTCCGAGATCAACGAGCGCGCCTCGGTCGTCGTGGTGAACTCCGACGATCCCCGCCTCGCGGCACTCGGCGCGGCGCTCGACGCCGCTGCGGGCGGCCCCGAGGTCGTGCGCGCTGCGGCGGAGGATTCCGATGCCGACGTCCGAGTGGAGGTCGACGACGGGAAGGTCAGCGTCGTCGTCGACGGCACGATCGCCGGCGAACCGGTGCCGCTGCCCCCGGGCATCCAGCCGACGAACCTCGCCTGCGCGATCGCCGTGGCGCTGCAGCTCGACGTGTCGCTCGGCGAGGTGCTCGAGCGCGTCCCGACGCTCGCGGCCGTCGCCAACCGGCTCACCGCGGACACGTCGGCCTCCGGTGTCCACGTGATCGACGACACCTTCAATTCCAATCCAGCCGGTGCGCGTGCCGCGCTCGCCCTCCTCGCGGCGGCGCCAAGCACCGGAGAGCGGGTGGTCGTCACTCCCGGCATGGTCGAGCTCGGCCGACGACAGGCGGCAGAGAACGAGGCCTTCGCCGCAGCCGCCTGCGAGGTCGCCTCGACGTTGGTCGTCGTCGGACTCACCAACCGGCGTGCGCTGCTGCGGGGTGCCGCCGGGCACGGTCGGGTCGTGGTCGTCCGCACCCGGGACGAGGCGGTCGCGTGGGTACGCACCAACCTCGGGCCGGGCGAGGTCGTTCTCTACGAGAACGACCTGCCGGACCATTACCCTTAGGCGCCGACGCCGGGGGCTTCCCGGCGCGACGCACACCCGGGAGCGCACGTGAGCGAAGTCAAGTCCGATCTCGCCGTTGTCTTCGGCGGTCCTTCGCCGGAACATGATGTGAGCGTCCTGACGGGCCTGCAGGCAGGTCGCGCCGTCGGCGCGCGCTGTCTCTACTGGACCAAGACGGGGGAGTGGTTCGAAGTGGAGACGGGCCTCGAGGCCGGCGCTTTCGTGCAGGGCGTGCCGCGCGGGGCCCAGAAGGTCCAGCTGCTGGCCGAGTCCGGCTTCGTGCCCGAGGCGGGCAGGTTCAGTCGTCCGCGCCCTCTGGGCGTCGACGTCGCCGTCGTGTGCTGCCACGGGGGGCCAGGGGAGGACGGCACGCTGCAGGCGGCGCTCGACCTCGCCGGCGTGCGCTACACGGGCCCCACGGTCGCGGGCGCTGCGCTCGGCATGGACAAGCTCGCCTTCGCCGACGTGGTGTCGCGTGCGGGCCTGCCTACGCTGGAGCGGGTCCTTCTCGACAAGGAGACGAGCGAAGTGGGGTGTGAGCCGCCCTTCATCGTCAAGCCGCGCTTCGGGGGGTCCTCCATCGGGATCGTCCCCAACGTGGCGGACCTCCAGACGGCGGTCGCGTTGCTCGATGCCAATCGGCACCTGCGGGCGGGCGCGGTCCTCGAGCCGTACCGGGGCGACCTCTACGACCTCCAGATCGCCGTCCGGACGTGGCCGGAGCTCGCCCTCTCGGCAGTCGAGCGCCCGTTGCGCACCCCGAGAGCCGGCGGCGCGGCAGGGGAGCCGGACATCCTCGGGTACGCGGACAAGTACGTCGGCGGCGAGGGAATGGCGAGCGCCCCGCGCGAGCTCCCGGCCCGCATCGACGCCAGTCTCGAGCGGGCGCTGCGCGACGCCGCCGCGGCCGTGGCGCGGCTGTGCTCCGTGCGCGGAGTCGCTCGCGTCGACTTCCTGTCGGACGGAAGGGAGCTCTTCGTCAACGAGATCAACACGATTCCAGGCTCGCTCGCCCGCTACCTGTGGATCGACCCGGCCGTCCCGTTCCGCACCCTGCTCTCCGACATGGTGGCCGAAGCGCGCGAGCGGCCGTCGCACTTCTACACGGTCGAAGGCGCCGACGGCACCGTGCTCAAGGGCGCTGCGTCGATCGCCGCCAAGCTGGCCTGAGCCGCCGACGGCGCCGGACGTCGCGCCGCCTGTCCCCCGCGCGGCCGCTGTCAGGCTCGCACGATCTGCGGCGTCGCACCGTCTCCAGCGAGCTGTGCGCGCAGCAGCGCGTAGAGCTGCTCGGTGCGCTCCGACGGCACGCTGCCCGGGTCGAGCTCGTCGATCTGGCGTTGGCACTCCTGCCACTCCGCGTGGAGGCGGCGAGCGTCCCCGCTGGCGGCAGCGACCCGCATCGCGGCGCGCGTCAGCGGCTCGCAGGACGGCTCCACTTTCCTTGCCTGCACCAGCGCCCAGCGCGCGAGGTCGAGGTCGCCGTTGCCGAGCGCCTGGCGGACCAGCGCGCACGCGCCGTCCACGACCGCGTCGGCGAGCCGGCGCTCGTGGCCTTCGGCTCTCCACCACCCATAGCCGGTGAGCACCCCGCCGAGCGGCTCCGACTCGATGAGCTCGAGCCCGTCTCGGAGAAGGGCGACCGCCCCAGCAGGATCGTGTGACGCCAGGCCGTCGTGGAGCAACGTCCACACCCGCACGGCGTCGACCGACACCAGCGCCGAGAGCCGGTAGTGCCCGGTGCGGGATGCCGGCGGAAGGAGCAGCTCCCCGTCGGGGCCGACCCCGAGAGCCCGGCGAGCCGCACCGACGGTGTTGAAGAGGGTCTTGGCCGCCGCGTCCGCGTCGGGGGAACCCAGGACGCGCGTCCGGAGCCGATCACCGGTGACAGGGTCGGGCGCGTGCACGGCGAGGTAGGCAACGATCTCCACCGCGCGCCTCGCCCTCTTCAGTGGGAGGTCGCCTTGGAGGCCGACGATGCCCGGCACCGCCGCGAGGAGCCGCACCTCCGCCTGTCCGGGTGCGCGTCCCGCGGGCACAGGGCGCGGTTGTCCGGCAGCGGCGCGAATGGGAGCGGCGCGAATGGGTGTCGACGGCGCCGGGGTGGCGGGCATCGTGGAGGGCGCCTTCGTGCCTGTGTGCACGAGGCGCGCAGTGGCCGCGACGCGCTGGCTGTGGAGGAGCGGGCGGATGACGGGCCGATCGGGCGGCACGGCGGGACGGATGAGCGCGTCGACGGCGTTTGCCCACGAGCCGTCGAGCAAGGGCGGGCGGACGGTGAGCCCGAGAGGGTGGGCGCTCGCGCCGCGATCGTCGACCACGATGGTGACCTCAGCGTCGTCGACCTGCCCGGTCGCCAGCACCGCGCAGCCGCGCCGGACCGCCGCCGGGAGAGAGTGCGGGGTCCCTACGAAGAGCACGTGCGGGCACACGATCCGTGCCCCGGTCGTCGGAATCGAGAGTCGGTCGACGACCGCTGCCGCCTCGAGAGGGTCCTCGGTGACGACGAGGTCTTCGTGCCAGCTCCACGATGCCAGCGCGGCGCGCATGGCACGAACCAGGTCACTGGCGCGCGGTCCGGCGACCGCGACACACGCCCCAGCTGGCACGGGGAGCAGCCACGTCCCGCGGTCGTCGTCGCCGAGCGGCAGCAGGACCGGGCACCAGGGATGCGCGGCCTCTCGAGTCCAATCCAGCGAGATCGCGTCCGCCGGCGCAGAGAGCCGCCAGGTGGAGTTGTTCCCCTGCTGCCAACCGGTGAGGACGTCGGGCACAGGATCGGAGAAGCGAACCTCCACCCCGTCGTGCCCGGCGCGCAGCCACCGCACCGGGCCGGGCAGAGGATCCAGTGTGGCGAGAAGGCTCCCGAGGTGCCGCGAAGCGGCTTCGATCATCGCGGGGAGCGGCAGGGCTTCGAAGGACGCGACGAGCGCAGCGAGATCTGCCTCCTCGTCACCGGGCTCTGGGGTCTCGTCTCCCTCCTCGCGCAGGAACGCCTGAAGGCGACGCAGCTGGCGGGCGCGCCGGGCGAGCAGGCCCGCGACCAGCGCGCTCATTCCTGCGGCGGAGAGCTCGGCCAGCGGTAACAGCGTGCCAGCGGACCAGAAGGACGCTGCAGCGGGTGCCGAGCGTGCCCCCAGCGGGACGGCGCCGGTCGGCTGGTCATCCCGTGGAAAGGGTGCAACCCGAGCCGGCTCTGCCGTTCGCTGCACGTGCGCCGCGCGCACCGTCGACCCCCCGGTCACCGCGCCCGACGCGACGGACGTGCCGGCGCCGAGGAGCGAGGAGAACGCGAGGACCCCGATCGCGATGCGCAGGGCGATGCGGTCGGAGAGCCGGACGGCACCGGCCACGTCCCGGGCTCGCACTCGGGCCGCCGCGCGACGGAGGACGGGCCAGGCGCATGCTGCCCAGGCACACCAGCTCACGATCGCCAGCAGGTCGAAGAGGCCGTGCCACGACACGACCGCGGCGCTCCAGTGGCGGGGGACGGGGAGCCCGACGAAGCCGATGAGGACACCGGGCACCGCTCCGAAGACGAGGAGAGTTGCGACGAGGCCGATGGTGGCGTCCCACAGGGTGCGGTGTCTGCGCAAAGCGGCCATGTCGGTGCTCAGGCACCGGGTTGGACGACGAGGGCGAACTGCACCTCTGGCGACCCCGACAAGAGTGCAAGGGTGACGGTGCACGTCCCGTTCCCGTGGCTGTCGTCGACCTCGAGGGAAAGTGGTGACGCCCCGACGCGCGTGACCGACACCCCGCCAGGGCAGGAGATTGCGAGCTCCAGGTCCACTGCGCCTTGCCAGGTGGCGCGGGCAGAGACCATGCCTCCCCCGGACGCCGCGAACGACGCGGACGTCGAGGGAGGAACGATCGACCCGGTACCCGGGTACTCGCCCAACGGTGCGGCGCTCTCAGAGCTCGATCCGCTCCCGGTCCTCGGCACCGCAGACGGCGCCGTGCCATGAACGGTTGGGCTCGAGGTGCCGACCTCGCCCGAGCCAACAGTCGCCGCCACGCCGCTCGTTGCCGCGGCCAGGGCCGGCGCGCTCGAACCCGCGGCGACGTTCGCGGGGGTGGAGACCCGTGGCGACGCGTCGGCAGGCGTGGCGAAGACCGTGGAGCCGACCCTGCCTGAGCTGGCCCTGCCCGAGCCGACCCTGCCTGAGCTGGCCCTGCCCGAGCTGGCCCTGCCGGAGCTGGCCCTGCCCGCGTCGGTCCTGCCCGCGCCGGTGCTGCCGAGGCGGACGCTGGGCGTCCGTTCGGAGCGGAGACGCTTGGGAAGGGCGTTCGCCGTCGTGGCGCGCGCGTCCGCGGACCCGCCAGCGCGCGGCGCCGCTCGGCGCCCTCGGACGAGCTGGCTGCTGGCGGCGACAGGTCCGAGGTGGTGATGGCTCGTCGTAGACGAGATCGCCGTCACGAGTGCCATCAGTGCGAGCGAGACCGCGAGGACGCCCCAGGCACGAGAACGGCGGGTGGGGTCACCCACGGCGCGTCAACCGATAACTGCTCACCCCGCGCCCGAGCGGGGCTCCTCTCTCCGCCAACTTCCCAACCCCCGTGCCGGTGCCCTTCGGGGCACGCAGTGCCCACAGTGCAACAGCCGACCGTACTTCTGCAAATTTGTTCCTCGTACCAAAATTTGGTCCTGGTGCACCGTCCACGAAGGTGGCGCGGTGCGGTGCGCCCCAGGTTGCGCGTACCTTGCGCCGTCCAACCATCGCTCCTTGCAACCGTCCTCACGCCAGAAGGACAGCGACGGCTCGATCACGGCGCGCTGCGAGGGAGCGACGGGAGCGGCCCGTCGACTCCGACAACTCGGACAGGGAGTAGCCGAGGACCCGGTGCGCGTAGAGGACGTCGGCGTCGGTCCGATCCAGCTGGCGCGCCTCCCGGTCGATGGCGCGGGCCAGCTCCTCGGCGTCGCTCGCCGCGTTCGCCACCGGCTCGGCCGGCAAGTCGTCGACCGTGGCGAGGCGCTCCTTGCGCTGCATGCCCAGGTGACGGCCGACCCGCCTGCGTAACCGGCACCTGATCGCCGAGAGCACGTCGAGGACGGCGTAGGCGCGGTCCTGGCCGCACCAGCCGTCGACGACCTCCCAGGCGGTGGTGATCGCGTCGACGGTGAACGCGCCCTGGCTCTCCCATTCGCCCCCTTTTCCCCAGGCGAGGCGCCTTCCGACTCCGACGAGCCCGGGGACGAGGGCCTGGACGAGCGCACGCGGGATCAGCGGATGGATGTGGCCCGCCCGCAGCATCAGACGAAAGAGCGCAGCAGCCCGCTCCCGCTCCTCGCACCCACGCCCGACGCGCCACGCTGCCGGGCTCGTACCGATCAGCACGTCGACGAGATCGCCCAGGTCGCGCGCGCCGAGGCTCGCAACGGCGGGCTCGGACTGGGCCAGCGCCGCCAACGCTGCCTGCGAGGCGGGCGTTCGCCGGCAGGCCGCCCAGTTGCGCGCAAGTCGATCGAATGGTCGCAGTGCATCGGTCGTCATGCCGTGACGGTGCGCCGAGTCGCTCCCCCCGTCGCTCCCACCGACGCTCCCACGGCGCGCACGCGGTCAAAAACGCCGTTGGCCAGCACCGCGGCGTTGCGCAAGCACTTGCGCGGAGGGCCCTCGTGGACGATCGCGCTCCCAGGAGGGCGACTACAGTCCGCCGAGTGGACATCGAGGAGTTCTACGACGCGGACGAGCGACGGCGGAGCTCCGTCGAGGTCGAGTTCGGTCAGGACTGGCGGGACGCGCACGGGGTCCGTTACGAGCTCAGCTGGATCGAGGACACCGGCGAGCTCTACGTCATGCGTGAGCCGGTCCCCTCGGAGTGGGCGACACCGTTCGGCGGCATCCACGCCCGAGGCACGCATCGCACGGACGAAAAGGAGATCGAGGGGATGAGCGTCGCGGTCGTCGGGACCGTGGCGAGCCAAGCCGACGTGGAACGGTTGCTCGACGGCTGGCAGGAGGCGATCGCGCAACCCGACAGCGTGGCCTGGTTGGTGGAGCGGCTCCGATCCCGCGGCCTGCTCGCGTCCGGCACCGCCGTCACAACCTGAGCCGATGCGGTTCGCGGTCGACCTCGACAAGGTGGTCGTCGTCCTCGTCGAACCCCAGGACGTGGCTCGTGCATCGGTCGTCGTGACTGCGCCGCAGCACGCGACCCGCTCCTCCGAGGCGACAGTGCAGCGGCTCGCGGACGTGCTCGCCGCGACGAACGTCGGGAGCCTCGAGCCCGATGGGACGGTCCGGCTCAGCGCCGAGGCCGTGCGTTTCCACGCGGCCGGGCAGGTGGACGACGACTGGGACCGCCGATTCGCCGATGTCTGCGGCGCCGGCTCAGGCGGTGCCGAGGTGGTTGTCGCACCTGCCGAGGTCGTCTGGCCGGGTCCCTGTTGACCGAAAAGCGAGCGCGGGAGGCGCGCACGGCAACCGCCGTGCTACTTCGCAGTCCCCTCGGGAGGGACAGGGGACGCGTAGCCCGACAGGGGGGCGACGGTGCCCGGCGTGTCCGCCCTGTACTGGTCGGTGCCGATCTCGACCACGCTGAAGCCCGTGCGGTCGCCGTCGCCGTTCACCACGTCAGGTCCGCGCGCACCGTCGCGAAAGCCCGTCACCACTGCGACGTGGGCGGCCGTCCCGGTTGTCGGGTCGAGCCCGTAGACCGCGACGTCGCCCGGCTTCGGCACGTAGCCGCTCCCCTCGGGGTGCCAGGTGCCGTGGGCGACCGCCCAGAGATAGAAGCTGCCTGACGACGCATTGATGTCCGAGGGCGTGTATGCGTATGTGAAGACGGCGCCAGCTTTCCGCCACACCCACGCGGCGAAGTCCGCGCACCACTCCTCGCTGCGCAGACCGTGGCCGCACGGCGTGCCCGCGCCCCAGAAGGCACTGAACTTGTTGCAGTAGGAGTGGGAGGGGTCCGTGCGGTACCCGAGCTGGGACTCGGCGATCGACACGATTCTGGCGCGAAAGCGTGTCGCGGGCAGCGGGGGCAGGTTCTGGCCTCCTGATGCCGAGAGCCCGGCGGCGACGAGGCCGAGCACTGCGACCACCACGACGAGCGCGAGGGCGACCATCCGTCGCCGACGGACGCGCAACGAAGGACGCCGGTAGGGTCGGTGCTCCAGCAGTGCTCCTTCACCTGGTTGTGCGCGGACGGTGCGTGTCGAGTCGAGCAGCATGGTCAGCCTCGGTCGGGGTTCCCGATCTCGCTCGGGGCAACGATATCGACGGGCGAGGGATCCACGCGCCATGCCCGCGGCGGGGAGGGCATCTTCAGTTGCGGGGCCGCATCGGCCTCATCGCGCTGCTCGGACCGATCATGCACCTGCCGGCACTGTGCCCGATGTCGGCGTGCTGGGGACCGGGGACTGGGATGTCGGGTTCCGCGCCGCCGCGCACTGTGCTCGCAACGCCGGGATCAAGTTCGACTCCGACGTCCGCCCGATCTCTTGAAGGGTGGTCATGAGCGGGTTGAAGGCGGGGTTCGCCGAGGTGGCCCGGGCGGCGAGCTGCAGCGCTTGGTCGAGCTGGCCCGTGGCCTGATCGGCCTTCTCGTGCGCGCCGGCGACGGTCCGGGCACGCTCGGCCTGGTCGAAGAGGTGGATCGAGGTGTCGACGTGGGTGCACGCGGCCTGTGCGAGGGCGCTGCCGGCATTGGAGCAGCCGCTCAAGAGCAGGGCCGCGCCGACTGAGAGGGCGGCCAGAGCAGGCACGCGCGCTCCCCGGAGTAAAGCGCCCTTCCTTGGCACGCGCGCTCCGGGGAGGCGACCTCCGCCCCTCGGCTCGCGCCCGGCCGGTGTCATCCCA
The DNA here is from genome assembly GCA_027339205.1 of Acidimicrobiaceae bacterium. Lineage (GTDB taxonomy): Bacteria > Actinomycetota > Acidimicrobiia > Acidimicrobiales > RAAP-2 > JAJYVT01. Next base: position 21,483 of record DAHWOV010000098.1, read on the forward strand.
GCCAGGTCTCGGCGGCCTCGAGCAGGAAGCGGCTGACGGCGAGGCAGCGGTCGAAGACGTCGCAGAGCAGCTCCTCGCCCGAGAGCACCCGGGCGAGCGAGACCGGATGGCGCGCGACGATGTTGAGGCGGCGCTCGGGACCGTCGGTCGCCGACGCAAACGAGTCGATGGCCGACACCTCGAGGGGCAGCTCGATGCCGCCTATACCTGCCAGGTCGATCGCGAGCCGGAGCAGGTCAGGACCGTGCGGCAGGGGCGGGAGCGCCCAGGTGAAGGTCAGTGGGAAATGGAAGTCGTCGGGGGGCTCCTCGTCGTCGGAGAGCTCGAGGACCACGTCCTCGAAGGAGAGGAGCACTCGTGGATCGACCTCGAGCGCGAGATGGAGATCGAGCGGCCCTCCACACCCCTCCTCGGGATGGAGGTCGACCTCCCACACCTGGCGCAGGGAGTACGTCTCTACGAAGTGACGTTCATCGTGCACGTGGAACCCGTGGTCGACCGAGTGGTCCTTCAGGTCGGCGACATAGCCGGCGACGTCGATGGCAGCCACAATGCTACGAGACTAAAGGGTGCTCGCACCGGACGTGGTGCGCCGCTCGTGGCATCCGGCTCGGTTGCGCCGCCGGCCCGGGTGCGCAAACCTCTCCGAGTGTCCTTCCAGCGTCCTTTCCGGTGAGCAGACCGCCCGGTGACGGCGAGGGGCTGCTCCCGGTGCTGCTGGAGGCGGCTCGCGCCGTCCGGGTCGCCCTCGAAGGGATCGACCCCGCCGCACGACGTCGGCCTGGCAACCGGAAGGGGCAGTACGCCTTCGACCTGGTCGCGGATGATGCCGTGTGCTCGGTGCTGCATGGCGAGGGGTTCGCGGTCCTCTCTGAGGAGTCCGGGCGCACCGGCCCCGACTCGTCCCTGCTCGTCGTCGTCGACCCCGTCGATGGCTCGACCAACGCCGCGCTCGGGATCCCGTGGTACTCGACCAGCCTGTGCGTCCTCGACGACGAGGGGGCGCTCGTCGCGCTCGTCGTCCATCAGGTGTCGGGCGTTCGCTATCAGGCGTTCCGGGGCGGAGGTGCCTTTCGTGACGGCGCTTCCCTGCGCCCCTCGGAGACGTCCGCGCTGTCCGGCGCCGTGGTGGGCATCTCCGGGTTCCCGCGCGCCTACCCCGGCTGGGCGCAGTTCCGCGCGCTCGGCGCGGCCTCGCTCGACATGTGCGCGGTCGCCGACGGCTCGCTCGACGGCTACCGGGTCGCGGGGAACTCCGCGCTGTCGGTCTGGGACTACGTCGGTGCCATGCTCGTGTGCACGGAGGCGGGGGCGGTCGTCACCGAGCTCGACGGCCTCGACCTGGTCGTTCGTGACGGCTCACCGCGCAGACCGGTGGCTGCCGCGACGGCGCCGCTGCTGGCGCAGCTCGCCGCGGCGGCCTGTTGACCCCCCGGGGGGATTGCAAGCCCGGAGGCAACACCGCACAATTACCTTCTCCTGACCTTCTCCGTCCCTGCCCCAGGTGCCTGACGTGCCTGGTCGTCGAACGGTCCAGGGCGTTTAGCTCAGTCGGTAGAGCAGCTCGCTTACAACGAGCAGGTCGTCGGTTCGATCCCGGCAGCGCCCACGAACTGGAGAAACTGCTGAGACAGGCGCAGCACAGCGCAGCAAAGCTGCTCTCATTGACTAGGTGCTCGTCGATCGCCTAGTTGCAAGGTGGAGGCGATCTCATGCTGGCAACCGAACAGCTGGCGGTCAGTGACGTGGCCGAGCTTGCCAGAGGGTTCGAACTCTCGCTTCGAGTGCGCAACCGTTCGCCGAAGACGATCGGGTACCACGAGGACCATGTGGAGGAGCGTGCACTGGCCGGACGGTGAGCGGGGGCTGTGAGCTCCGCTCGAAGAGAACGGTCTCGATGGCACAGTCCTGGCCGGCACGTTCGATCACAACCTGGCCGGCACGTTCGATCACAAGCAGACGGTGGTTGACCTGGCGGGCCTTGGCTTGGAGCTCGGGAAGGTGTTCCAGGCAGCAGGCGACGTCGAGGTCCCTCGGGCCGTTGATGACGGTTTCGATGCGAAGGGCTCTCCCTTCCTTCAGGTATTGATTCACCCGGGAGTGCTTGTAGCTGAAGTCCATGCGGACCTCCGTCAAGGCGCCGAAGCTCCGCTGGCGGTAGATGTGCTTGGTGGGACGACGCAAAGGTCGCGAGCACACTATGGCGACCTCGCCGGGACGACCGACGCCGACGTTGTCTTGGACGAGCGCCTCGAAGAATGCCCGGGCGCGACGAGGGTCGTCGAAGACGCTGGTGGTGGAGGTCTCGATCTGGCACATGGACAGTTCCCACCGGGTGCGCGGTTTGCTGCGGCCGATGCCGGCAGACTGGGGGCATGGCCATCCGCCCCCCGGGAGCTGATTCGAAGTGCGTTCATCCGGTCGGCGCGCTGCGCTGCAGCGACCCAGGTCTGCCCCAAGGATGATCGCCCGCCGCCTCGGATCCCATGGAGATGCCTACTTCCCGCCGGCCGAGGGTCCGTCGTCCCTGCCGCACACGATCGTGGCGTACGGCACAGGCATCCATCCGACATTCACCGGTCTCGACGTCGGCACCTTCCATCTGGTCGAAGCACCGTGATCGCCTCGCGCGCGTCGTGAGGGGGCGCCTCGGGAGGCGGCGACGGCGCGGTGTGCGCTCGTCCCAGCGGGCCCAATGAGCAGGCCCGATGAGCAGGCCCGATGAGCGGGCCCAATGAGCCGGGCCAAAGAGCGTGTGTGCCCCCGTGCGCGCGGCAAGAGGAGCTTTTCTCCGAGGCCCTCGGCCTATTCGTACGTCCACCGTCCAGAATTGCGGCTCGCATCGAGGCAGGTCAGCGGCAGTGTCCTGGAGGCGGTGCCCCTCCGAGCCATCTTGACAATCGTGTTGCGATCGTGTAGTTCGTCGGATGCGTCGCGTGTCATGTCTGCGGGGGCAGACGGCGTGGCCGGGGGGAGGTCGAGAAGCGACGTGCCGGTTCCAGGGCTCGAAGAAGCGAGCGACGTGCCGACTGCCGCTGCCGACACCGGCCTCCAGATCGAAGAGCTCACCGTCCGGTTCGGGGGGCTGCTCGCGCTCGACGGGGTGTCGCTCACTGTGGCACCGCAGGAGGTGGTCGGGCTGATCGGCCCGAACGGGGCCGGCAAGACCACGTTGTTCAACGCGATCAGCGGCTTCGTGCGAGCGACACGCGGACGGATCCTGTGGGGGGGCCGTCCTCTTCGAAAGCACCACCCCCACGACCTCGGGCGGCTGGGCATCGCCCGCACCCTCCAGGGGGTCGGGCTGTGTCGGGGCTTGACCGCGCTCGAGAACGTCATCTGCGGTGCTCAGCCGTCGCTCCACGCCGACCTCGGCTCCGCGCTCGGAGGGCTGTGGCGCTCGAGCAGGGAGGAGCGACGCGTCGCTTGCGACGCGATGGCCCTGCTCGCCGATCTAGGCGTCGCGGACTGGGCCGGGCGCCTCCCCGGCTCACTTCCCTACGGGGTCCAAAAGCGTGTCGCGCTCGCCCGCGCGCTGATCAGCCGCCCGCGGCTGCTGCTCCTCGACGAGCCCGCGAGCGGCCTCTCGACGGACGACATCGACGACCTCTCGCTCCGTCTTCAGCGATTGCGCGCGGAGATGTCGGTGCTGCTCGTCGAGCACCGCATGGACTTCGTCATGGCCACCTGCGACCGCCTGGTCGTGCTCAACTTCGGTGAGGTCGTCGCCGCGGGTTCGCCAGAGGAGGTCCAGGCAAGCCCGGAGGTCACCGCCGCGTACCTGGGCGACGCCGTGAGCGCCAGCCCGTCGACTGCCAACCCGCCGCCTGCTGCCCGAGGGACTGTCGATGCTGCAGGTTGACAAGCTCTCGGTTCGCTATGGCCCGGTGCGCGCCCTCGACGAGGTCTCCTTCGAGGCGCGCGACGCCAGGATCACGACGGTCCTCGGAGCGAACGGCGCGGGCAAGACCACGCTGCTGCGGACGCTGAGCGGTCTGGTCCGGCACCAGGCGGGCACGGCGAGCTTCGACGGAAGCCTGCTCACGGGTCGTCAGCCTGAGGCCATCGCGCGAATGGGCGTGGCGCACGTGCCCGAAGGCCGCGGCGTCATCGCCGAGCTGACGGTCGACGAGAACCTCCGCCTCGGCACGTTCTGCCGGGTGCGGCGAGCGGAGCGGCGAGGCGCGATCGAAGAGATCTACGAACGGTTCCCCGGGCTGGGGGACAGGCGCCACCGCTCCGCCTCCAGCCTCTCGGGTGGCGAGCGCCAGATGCTGGTCATCGGCCGCGCGCTCGTCTCGCGACCCCGGTTCCTGCTGCTCGACGAGCCGTCGCTCGGGCTGGCGCCGATGATCACGGCTCAGATGATGGCGACGCTCCGAGACCTGACGGCGGAGAAGGGCCTTGGCGCCATCCTCGTCGAACAGAACGCCAGGAGCGCGCTCTCGGTCGCCGACTGGGCGATCGTCCTCAACCTCGGGCGGGTCGTCGCCGCCGACGAGCCTGCGCGTCTGGCGGTCGATTCCGACCTCCGCCGCCACTACCTGGGGTTCTGACGTCATGGGCCTCTTCGTGAACGTCCTGTTGAGCGGGGTGGCCCAAGGGATGGTCTTCGCTGCCGTCGCGCTCGGCCTCGTCCTCGTCTCTCGGGCGACCGGCATCGTCAACTTCGCCCAGGGAGCCATGGGGATGTTCACGACGTTCATCGCCTTCAGCCTGCTGACCGCCGGGCTGGGCTACTGGCCGGCCTTCGTGTCGGCACTCGCCATCGGCTTCGTGCTCGGGGCGGTGGTGGAGCGCACCCTGATGCGACCGCTGCGGGGCAAGCCTGCGCTCAACCCGGTGATCGTCACGATCGGCCTGCTCGTCGTGCTCGAGGGTGTCGCGGGGAGCATCTGGGGCGGCGCGTCGCAAGGCTTCCCCGCCGCCTTCTCCCAAAGGGGCCTGGTGGTCGGCACGACGCGGGTCGCCTTCTCGCAGTTCGACGTGTTCATCGTCGGTGCCGTGGCGGTGCTGGTGGTGGCCATCGTCGCCCTGTTCCGCTGGACCGACCTGGGGCTGCGCATGCGAGCCGCCGCCTTCTCGCCCGAGGTGAGCCAGCTCCTCGGCGTGCGCGTCGGGCGGCTCTTCACGCTGGGCTGGGCGCTCGCCTGCGCCGCAGGCTCGCTCGCGGGGCTGCTGGTCGCCCCGCTCAGCTCCTTCAGCCCGTACTACATGGACCTCAACCTCGTCTACGGCTTCACCGCGGCTGTCTTGGGAGGGCTGCTGAGCCCCGCTGGCGCCCTCGTCGGCGGGTTGGTCACCGGGCTCGCCATCGCGTTCGTGGGTGCCTACGTCGGATCGGACCTCCAGCCGATCGCCGCGCTGGTGCTCCTCCTCCTCGTGCTCATGCTCCGTCCGCAGGGTCTCTTCGGCACCGCGGAGGTCAGGCGAGTGTGACGGGTGCCCCTGCGCATGGGGTAGCGGGCGCTCCCGCGTCCGACGGGGCACGCCGACTCGCGCGCCCCCTCGCGCGCAGGCTCCGGCTCCCGCGCCATCCCCTCGTCCGCCACCTGGTCTTCTTGGTGCTCGGGGCGGCGCTCTTCTACGTCGTCACCGTCAACGTGAGCTCTTACAACGACTACCAGATCGGTCAGATCGCCGTGTACGCGATCGTGCTCGGCGGGCTCAGCATCCTAACCGGGCTCAACGGCCAATTCTCCCTCGGCCAAGGCGCCTTCATGATCGTCGGGGCCTACACCCTCGCCCTCCTGCAGCTCCACGCGCACGTCGGGCTCGTCGGCGAGCTGGTGCTGGCAACCGTGATCGCGGCCGCGGCCGGAGTCGTCGTCGGCGTCCCGGCCGCTCGGCTCAGCGCGCCGTACTTGGCCGGTGTCACCCTCATGCTTGCCCTCGGACTTCCCCAGCTTTCCGCCCAGTACGGCTCGGTGTTCGGCGGCGAGCAGGGTCTCACGACGACACCGCCGGTCGCGCCTGGCACGATCAGCTCGGAGCAGTGGCTCTCGTGGATCCAGATCCTCTGCGCGCTGGTGGTCCTCGTGCTCCTGGCGAACCTGGTCCGCAGCAGGTTCGGGCGGGCCTTCAAGGCCGTCAGGGACGACGAGGTCGCGGCAGCGGTCAGCGGCATCCACGTGGCCCGCACCAAGGTCCTGGCCTTCGCCGTCAGCGCAGGATGCGCGGGGCTCGGAGGCGCGTTGCTCGTCCTCTCGACCGGCGTCGTGAACATCGGGGAGTTCCCGCTCGCCCTGTCGATCGCCCTTCTCGCCGCCATGGTCCTCGGAGGTGCGGGCTCCCTGGTCGGCGTCTGGTGGGGGGCGGTGGCGCTGGTGTACATGCCGACATGGAGCACGTCGCTGTCCCAGCACCTCTCCCTCGGCACGTCCGCCGCCGCCTACCTGTCCGACGCCTTCTTCGGGGTCGTGCTCATCGTCGCCATGCTCGTCGCGCCCAGCGGCATCCAAGGCGGGCTCCGCTGGATCGGTCTGCGGGTGTGGAAGGCGATCGCCGACCCCTCGCTCCAAGGTCCCGCGAGGGACCGCCACGCCGGCGATGGCAGCGCGGACAGCGACGTGCGTGCCGTCGACGTCGATCCCGACCTCGCTCTTCGCGTCGGGGCCGTGCCGCCTGCGAGCGCGCAGGGCGACGTCGTCTCGCCAGCTGGCGACCGTCCGGGCCCGTCTTCTGCAACGACAACCCACGGTCACCTCGACCTGGAGACCAAAGAGAGGAGCAGTCCATGAAATTTCGACGTCATGGGTCGGGCACGCGCCGGTCGGTGGCTGCAGGCGCGGCGTTGGCGATACTGCTCGCGGCGAGCGGTGTCGTCGTCGGCAACGCCGTCGCGGGCGCGTCCACCACAGGGGTGACCAAGACGCAGATCACGATCGGCGCCACCGTCCCGCTGACCGGTCCGGCCGCGCCGGGCTACAGCGAGATCGCCCCCGCGATGAACGCGCTGTTCAAGTGGGTCAACGCCCACGGCGGCGTCTACGGGCGCAAGATCAAGTACATCTACCTGAACGACAAGTACGACCCCACGACAACGGCCACGCTCACGCGCAAGCTGGTGCTCACAGACCACATCTTTGCCGACGTGGGCTCGCTCGGGACGCCCACCAACCTGGCGGTCCAGAAGTACCTCAACACCGAGAAGGTGCCGCACCTCTTCATCGAGTCCGGATGCAACTGCTGGAGCACACCGAAGTACCCCACGACCACCGGCTGGGAGCCGCCGTACACGGTGACAGGCAAGATCCTCGGCTACTACGTGAAGAGCCACTTCAAGGGCAAGAAGATCGGCGAGCTCTTCCAGGACACAGAGTTCGGGCAGGACGTCATGAAGGGCTTCAACATGGAGGTGCCGAAGTCGGCGGTCGTGGCCAAGGAGACATACGACGTGACAACCCTCTCCGGCGCGCTCTCGACCCAGATGTCCGCGCTGAAGGCCGCCGGCGCCCAGGTGGTCGTGCTGGCGACGATCCCGGCGGCGACCGCGCTCGCGATACTGCCGGCGTTCTCCATCGGCTTCACGCCGCAGTACGTGGTCGACAACGTCGGTGCCGACGCGCCGACCGTAGGCCCGCTGCTGTCGTCGTTCACCACAGCCGCGACCCACACAAAGAAGATCGCCGCCGCGGCGACCGGGCTCCTGAACGGCATGATCACCAACCTGTACCAGCCGCCCGAGGGCACAGCGTCGAACCCGTGGGTCCAAGTGGAAAAGAAGATCCTCGAGAAGTACACACCGTCACTGTGGGCGAAGCACGGCCTCGATGGGAACACGGAGTACGGCATCGCGCTCGCCTACACGTTTGTCCAGGCGCTCCAGGCCGCCGGCAGGAACCTCACGAGGACAAGCCTCATGAAGGCGCTCGACACCAAGGCGAAGAGCTTCAAGACCCCGGGCTTCGTGCCGCTCCGCTACTCGAAGAAGGTGCACTACGGCTACGAAGGCGGCGAAGTGGTGCAGTTCACGACGAAGGCGGGGACCTTCACCACGCCTGCCGGGACCTGGCCCAACGCGAAGGTGCTGAGCCCGGTGTACGTCACGACACCCGGACACGGCCCCGTGAAGGTGTACCACGGCAAGGAGTCGGCGGTCCCGAAGAAGTTGCGCAAGTCCGCCTGACGGCAGCGGATCGCCTGGTTCGCAGCCGGGGATCCAGACCGCGGCGCCGGCACCTCGGGTGCCGGCGCCGCGGGTCGCAAGGGGCGGTCGAGGACCCCAGGGCCCCGGCCCGAGGCGTCGTCGAGCAGCCGACGCCGCGGACGGGGCTGATGGGGCCGATCGGGCCGATGATCCGGCTACGAGGCGCGACGCAGCACGAGCAGCTCGAACGGCCCCAGGATCGCCTCAGCCCCGGCCCCGAGGATCCGCGTCGGAGCGCCTGAGCCGTTGGGGCTGGTGGTCCGCAGCTCCTCGACCCAGCTCCTTCCCCAGCGCTCGCCGGGGAGGACGAAGGTCACGGGTCCGTCCCCTGCGTTCGAGATCACGTAGAAGGTGTCATCGCGGATCCGCTCGCCCCGAGGTCCTGGATCTGGGATGGCATCTCCGTCGAGGAGCATGCCGAGCGCCCGCGCGTAGCCGACGTTCCAGTCCTCCTCTTTCATCTCCGCCCCGTCCGGGCGGAACCAGGCGATGTCCGCGAGCTCACTCCCGCGGATGGGACGGCCGTGAAAGAAGCGTCGGCGACGGAAGACGGGGTGCTTGAGGCGCAGGCGCACGAGGCGCTCGACGAAGCCGAGCAGCTCGGCGTCGACGTGCGCCCAGTCGAACCATGAGAGCTGGTTGTCCTGGCAGAAGGCATTGTTGTTCCCCTCCTGCGTGCGGCCGATCTCGTCGCCGCCGCAGAGCATGGGGACTCCCTGGGACACGAACACGGTGGCGAGGAGGTTGCGCTGCTGGCGCCGGCGAAGAGCCATGATCTCCCCGTCCGCCGTCGGCCCCTCCGCCCCGCAGTTCCACGATCGGTTGTCGTCGGTCCCATCCTGGTTCCCGAAGCCGTTGGCTTCGTTGTGCTTTTTGCTGTAGCTCACGAGGTCTTTGAGGGTGAACCCGTCGTGTGCGGTGACGAAGTTGATGCTGGCGTAGGGGCGGCGGCTCTGTGACTCGTAGAGGTCGGAGCTCCCGGTGAGCCGGTAGGCGAGGTCGCCGAGCACACCGCCGACGCCGCGCCAATAGTCGCGCACGGTGTCTCGGTACTTCCCGTTCCATTCCGACCACAGCGGCGGGAAGTTCCCCACCTGGTAGCCACCGGTGCCGAGGTCCCACGGCTCGGCGATGAGCTTCAGCTGGCTCACGACCGGATCGCACTGGATCAGGTCGAAGAAGGCCGACAGCCGGTCGACGTCGTGGAACTGGCGGGCGAGGCTGGCGGCCAGGTCGAAGCGAAACCCGTCCACATGCATGTCGACGGCCCAGTAGCGCAGCGAGTCCATGATCAGCTGGAGCACGTGGGGGTGGCGCATGTTGAGCGTGTTGCCCGTGCCGGTCGTGTCGACGTAGTAGCGCGGCTCGTGCTCGTCGAGCCGGTAGTAGGCGGCGTTGTCGATCCCCTTCATGGAGAGCACGGGGCCGAGGTGGTTGCCCTCGGCGGTGTGGTTGTAGACGACGTCCAAGATCACCTCGATCTCCGCCTCGTGGAGCACCTTGACCATTGCCTTGAACTCCTGGACGACAGAGGCCGGGTCGCTCGAGGCCGCGTACGCGTTGTGGGGGGCCAGGTAGCCGATCGAGTCGTAGCCCCAGTAGTTGGAGAGCCCGCGGCGCACGAGCTCTGCGGCGTCGACATGCTGGTGCACCGGGAGGAGCTCGACCGCCGTGACCCCGAGCGCTCGGAGGTGGGAGACGGCGGCGGGGTGGGCGAGGCCCGCGTAGGTGCCGCGCAGCTCCGGGGGGACGCCAGGGTGGGTGGCGGTGAAGCCCTTGAGGTGGACCTCGTAGATGACCGTGTTGTGCCAGGGTCGCTCAAGCCAAGCGTCGCGCCCCCAGTCAAAGTACGGGCTCGTCACCACGCACTTGGGCATGTAGGGCGCAGAGTCGGTGTCGTCGCGGGCGAGCTCGTCGCCACCGAGCGGGTACGGGTAGAGCGCGCCGTGCCAGGACGGCGAACCCTCCACGGCCTTGGCATAGGGGTCCAATAGGAGCTTCGCGGGGTTGCAGCGCAGGCCCGCGGCCGCGTCGTAGCGCCCGTGGACCCTGTACCCGTAGCGCTGGCCGACGCCGACGCCGGGGAGGTAGCCGTGCCAGCAGTAGGCGTCTGCCTCAGAGAGGCCGACGCGGGTCTCGCTGCCGGCTGCGTCGAAGAGGCACAGCTCCACCGACTGGGCCGCCTCGCTGAAGAGGGAGAAGTTGGTGCCGGTGCCGTCGTAGGTGGCGCCCAACGGGTAGGGCGTCCCGGGCCAGACCTCCACGGGGCGCAGCCTAGGGAAGCGGCGGCCGGGACAGTGACGACGGTGCGGCGTCCCGGGACGAGGAGGCAGGGGTCCTCGCGCCGGGCTCCACGCCGTCATGGTATCGACGTGCGCCTGAGAGAGGTGTCGCGTCGGAGTGGTCAGCCGAGCACGCGTGTCCGCGTGTCCCGGGCCGGCTCGACCAGCGAAAGGTGGAAGGCCCATCGGGACCTTCTGCCATTTCGTGCCGCTTTGCGTGCAAAGGAGAATTGACTGACCCGAGGTGCTCGCCAGCGTCACCTGAGCCGGGGGGCGCGACGAACGGCGAAGTGAGGTGACCACATGGCACATCTGGTCCTGTACGCGATGGCGGCCGCGGTGGTTGCGGTATGGGGAGCTGGCGCGCTGCTTCACCGCTGGCACCGTGCTCGCTCGACGACCGAGACCCCCGAGCGGTCGCGATCGCTCGTTCGGATCCTGACGAGCGACGAGGAGCTGGAGGAAGCCGTCAGCAGGGCGGCGTCCTTCGAGAAGATGGTGGACGAGACGCTCCAGGCGTGCAGACGCCGCTACGAGGTGATGGTCCCCGCAGGGCCGGCGCGAGGCTCAGAGAACGCCGCCCCGTCGAGCGTCGTCCCTCAGGAGATCGCTCGCTCGGCCTGAGGTCACAGGGTGCCGGGGGGCGGCGCGCGTGAAGACGGCGTCGAGTCGATGGCCGGTTGAGAGGCCGATGGCAGCCGTTAGGCCCGGAGCTTCTCCTGCAGGAGAGCGACGAGCTCGACGCATGCTTCCTCGACGGCGGCAGCGGGGCTGTGCTCGCTGACGGAACCTTCGATCACGGCGAACTTCGCCGCGAGGGGCGAGTCGTGGAACACGTCGTTGATCCACCGAGAGAAGTCGTGGCGCGGGCAGTGATGGCGCAGCACCGAAGGGTCGCAGCGGCTGAGGACGTCCTCGAGCTGGGACAGATTGCGGGCCAGGGTCGAAGTGGGCTCCGTCGCGCTGGTTCGGAAGTGGAAGCTGCGATCGAGATCGAGCGGTCGACCCGCGTACTTGTGCGCGTGGCGGAAGTGGTTCGTCGAGCGGTTCGCGACCTTGAAGAGCTGCGCACGTTGCGGGAGGTCGCGCCGCGTGAGGACCGCCGATCCGGTCCCGCTGCACACAAGGCGCGCCACCTCGCTCCTGGGCACCTCGCCGACCACCGCCGCCAGGCTCACGACGACCTCAGAGGTCTCCTCGGAGTCCAGCGCGATCACGGCGTCGATGGCGGCGATCGCATCTGGCGCGAGGTCCTCGGGACGCCAGGTCGCCAGGCAGTACCCGGTCTGGCCCGGTTCGATCACCGGCAGCGACATGGTTTTTCCGACCGTCTGGTCCGCCTCGTCGATGACCACCCAGTGCGGGAGGCCGGTGCGCCGGCGGTGGGCTTCGACCCGGGTGAGCAGGGCACGCTCGTACGCCGACGTGCCCTCGGGCGCCAGTGTGCTCAGGTCGACGACCACTGACGCGTACCGGTGGTGGAGGAGCCGGAGCACCTCGTCGGGCCTGGGCAGGCGCTCGCCACCGCCCACCAAGAGGACCCCGGCGAGCCCGGCGAGCCCCACATGGTCTCCTTCCGGGTCGATCACGAGCACCGAGTAGCCGGCCTCGACCAACTGCTCGGTGAGCAGCCCCGCCATGTACGACTTCCCCGACCCGGTGCCCCCGGCGATGAGGACGTTGGTCTGGGAGGCGGGCAACACCACGGGCTTTCCCTCGGGCGTGTCGCCGAGGCGGAGCGTCCAGCGCTTCGAGTGCACCCTTCTCTTCCCGAAGACGACGTCGCCCGCGATGAAGGCGGCCACTCCGGACCCGTCAGGCTCGGCCAGGACGACGTCGGCCAGCTCCCTCAGAGGCTCGACGGCGTTGCTGACCGCCACCGCGAGCTCGGCACGCTCGTAGAGAGGGAGGTCGTTCTCGGCGTCTCCGACGGCGATCGTGTTGTGGAACGAGAGCCCGAGATGGCCGAGCGCGTGGTAGAGCCCGGTCCCCTTCGAGACGCCCGCCGGCACGACCATGAGCTCGCTGCGGTTCGCGACGGTCTGGCAGCCGAGCTCGAGGACCCTGATGGCCGTCAAGATCGTGGGCTCGTCGACCACCTTGGCGGCGAGGAGCACCTCGCCGCGACGGAACGGCACGTTCGCCGCAGACAGCGCAGCGTCGAGATGCTGGTCGACCGGGTCGGCCAGCAGCCGGTGCCAGTGGCCCGCGCGCAGCACCGCGCCGTTCTCCGCGACGACGCAGTCCACCGACTCGTGGACGGCGGGCCACGTCTGCTCGAGCTGGTCGAGGATCCGACCCGTGACCAAGAGGACGCGAAGACCGCGCGCGCGTGCGGCGGCGAGCGCGTCGAGGACCTCCGGCGCAGGAGCGACGCCGCCCTCGGTGAGGGTGCCGTCGAAGTCGACTGCGAGCGCCCGGTAGAAGGACGACGCCATGATGGACGAGCTCGTCGACCGGTTCGCCCGGTCAGCCGATCGGCGACGGCGTCGCCGGATGACGACGGTGGAACTTCGCAGGGAGCTGGCGCGGCTCCAGAGCTCCCTTCTGCGTTCTCGTCTCCGAGCTCAACGCGAGCCACCTCGCAGGCGGTCGGGCTCGAGCCCGACCCAGTGCAGTCGGGCCACGGCGTCCCGTGCCATCCGCTGGAGCCGCACCAAGGTGTTGGCTGCGTCCGCGTCGGCTACGGACAGCTTGGACACGTCGACCGTGATGCTCGGCGGTCGCCGTGCCAACACGATCTGCGCCGCCTCCAGCACGTATGGACGGGTCCTGCGGTCGAGCGTCCCGGTGCACCGAAGGGACGTCTGCCCGAGGGTCAGCTCCAGCTCCGGATCCACAGCGACGATGTCACATGCGCATGTCACGATGCAGCTCTCCGCGACTCATGCTTTCGGCGAGGAAGCCCCCGGGGCGCAGGGGCGTCGCTCCTCGATGGCGGTGGGCACCGGACGCTCCCTCCGGGCCACGAACAACACGAACAACACGAACAACGCTAGGGAAGCTGACCGGTCGCGACCAGGGTCCAACGTCCCAGTCGTGACTGCAGCGGGAGGTCCTCACCAGGTCGACGGACGGCTGGGACGGCGCGGGACCTTTGCCCCTTGCCAGAGGAACGACGGCGAGGTTCGCTGGCATCGGCAGGCCGAGACACGGGAGGAACGTCCATGCTGGTGAGAGAGTTCCTGCACAAGGCTCCCGTGACCGTTCCCCCCGAGTGCACCCTCGAGGAGGCAGCGACGCTCATGGCCCTCCACGACGTCGGGGCGCTGCTCGTGGTGAGCGAGGGCGCGCTCGTGGGAGTCGTGACCGACCGCGACATCGTGGTGCGCGCAGTGGGTGCGGGGCTGGCTCCGAGCGCCCGCGTGGAGGAGGTCCTGACCGCTCATCCGGCGACGATCCAGGGATCGGTCGACATCGTCGATGCCTACCGGGTGCTCGAGAAGGCCGGTGTGCGACGCCTCCCGGTGCTCGAGGAGGGGGAGGTCGCAGGGATCGTCTCTGTCGACGATCTGCTCCTCGCGCTGGTGCTCGAGTTGGGCGCGACGCTCTCACCGATCGCGAGGGAGACCCTCCGCCGGGACATCCCGATCGACATCGCGGGCCGCCCCGAATAGATCGACGTCCTCTTGCCTGGCGATCGAGCCGCCAGCGCGCGTGGTCACCGACGCGCGCGGGGCGTCCAGCTGGTCGCACGTTCCAGGTCGGCCAGGCTGACCACCCCGGCAAGGTTACCGGCATCGTCGAGCACCAACGCAGGGCGGCCCTGGTGCGAGAACATCCGCTCGACCACGAGGTCCGCCGGGTCGTCGGTCCGCGCCACCGGCACTGTGGCGATGGGGATGGCGACCTGGTCAGCCGTGGTCGTCTCGAGCTGGCCGGCGTGGAGCTTGCGGATCGCTTGCGCCGTGAGGACGCCGGTCAAAGACCCCTCGTCGTCGGTGACGACGAGCGCGTCAGCGTCGGAGCGCCAGCGATGCAACGCCAGCGCGTCGGCAACGCTGGACCGTCCGCGCACAGCCGGCGGGTCGGGGGTCATGACCTGGCGCACAGTCAGGCCGGAAAGGGTGCCCTGAAGAAGTGCGTACTGCTCCTCGGCACCGGCGGCCGCGTAGAGGAAGAACCCGATCAGTGCCGCCCACAAGGCGGTGATGCCCACGTAGAAGATCCCGAGGACGCCGAGAGCGACGAGGAGGAAGCCGAAGCCACGCCCCACGCGGGCGGCAGCCACCGCGGCACGCGTGCGGGCACCCCAGTGCCGCCACAGGGCTGCCCGCAGGACGCGCCCGCCGTCGAGCGGCGCTGCCGGGATCAGGTTGAAGAAGGCGAGGACCAGGTTGATCTCCCAGAGCCAGGTGAACGTGGCGACGACCAGACCGTGGGAGGCTGCCAAGGCCGCGAGCGCCGCGGCACCGGCGAAGACCCCCGCCAGCACGGCGCTCGTCGCAGGACCCGCTATGGCAACCCGGAAGTCCGCTCCCGGGGTGTGGGCCTCGCCCTCCAGCTGGGTGACGCCGCCGAACACGAACAGGGTGATGGACCTCACCGTGACACCGTTGTGCCTCGCCACGAGCGCGTGGGACGCTTCGTGGGCGAGCAGCGACAGCAAGAGGACGACTGCCCCCGCCACGCCCGCCACCCAGTCGCCAGCCCCCGCATGGCCCGGATGAGCCGGGAGCTGGTACTCGGCGAGCTCCCACGCGAACAGGGCGAGGATGACGATGACGCTCCAGTGGACGCCCACCGCGATCCCGCGGACCGTGCAGAGGCGAACGCTCTGCCTCATCGGCGCGCGTCCCCCGAGCAAACCGGGCGCCTGTGCAGCGGCCTGTAGGTCGGCGCTCTCACCTGTGCTCGCCCGCGAGCTCGCGGCGCGGCATGCGCCGTCGCGTCGAGGGCTCGTTCACCCGAAGACGAGAGAGGGGGCACGTCTCTCCTCGTAGATCCTCGTAGGATTCGTGTTGCGTCGACTGTGCGGCACGCCAGGAGACGGTTCGTAGGGGCGAACGTCACCTGCCGGGTCGCTGGCGAGGCGAGCAGGGACTGGAGCAACCACAACCGCCCCGAGCGCAGCGGGGACCGACGGCCTCGTGCGGAGCGGACGCCGCTACGGCCATCCGGCCCAGCCTGATCGGATGAATGGTGACCTTGGCCTCTTCGGCGTCCCTCGGGACCGATCCACGATCGTCTCGACGAGCGGATGCTCGCCGTCGTAGTCCCGGAGGTTCACGATGAGCCAACTCAGCGAATTCGTACGCAAGCCGGTGTTCGCCTGCTCGCCCGGCGCCACGCTGGCGATGGCCGCCCAGGAGATGGACACCCACAACGTCGGGAGCCTGGTCGTCACCGACCGCGACGACCGGATCCTGGGGATGATCACCGATCGCGACATCGCGCTCGCGATCGGTCGCGGGAGCACCCCGGACACTCCGGTGGACCGGGTCAGCACCCACGGGGTCGTCACCATCCGGGCCGACAGCGACGTCCACGACGCAGCGGCCCTCATGGGCGCCAAGGGTGTCTGGCGGCTGCCGGTCACTGACGACGGCGGCCGCCCTGTCGGCATGCTCAGCCTCAACGACGTCTTCGGCTACCTGGTGCACGAGACCGAGAGCCTGTCCCTGGCTGCGCACGCCCACCGGGCCCCCCGGCTCTAGGGGCCAGCTTCGGCGCCCGGGTCACCCGGCGGGATGGCGGGGGGCAGGGTTGTGCCAGCGGCCGTGGGGGGCGATGAGCGCGTCCGCCTCGTCGGGTCCCCAGCTGCCCGGCGCGTACGGCAGGGCAGCTGCGTGGTGCTCGAGGACGGGGTCGACGACGGCCCAGGCTGCTTCGACGACGTCCTGTCGGGTGAACAGGGACCCGTCTCCTGCCAGGGCGTCGCCGAGGAGGCGCTCGTAGGGCTGCTCCTCGCTGGGCGGGGCCTCGAGCAGGGAGAGCTCGCGCTGGTCGCCCAGGAACTGCTCTCCTGGTCGCTTCACGCGCGCTGCCAGCGCGATCACCGGGCGAGGCGACAACCCGAAGCGCAGGTAGTTGGCTCGGCTGCCCCGAGCCACGGCGTCCTCGAAGAGGGGCTGTGGAGTCGGCTGCAGCTCGACGAGGACCTCCGTCGCGGTCTCGGCGAGGCACTTCCCCGACCGCAGGTACCACGGGACACCGGCCCAGCGCCACGACTCGATGCGCAGACGGAGGGCGCAGAAGGTCTCGACGTCGGAGTCCTTGGCCACCCCCGGCTCATCGCGGTAGCCGGTGAACTGGCCCCGGACGACATCGCCGGGCGAGAGCGGTCGCATCGCCTTGAAGATGTTGAGCTTCTCGGTCTGCACGGCGTCCATCCCCCGGTACGCGGGCGGCTCCATGGCGAGCAGCGCCACGATCTGGAAGAGGTGGTTTTCGATCACGTCCCTTAGGCAGCCGACGCTTTCGTAGAAGGCGCCCCGCCCCTCCACGCCGAACTGCTCGGCCAAGGTGATCTGGACGCTGGCGACGTAGTTGCGGTTCCAGATCGGCTCCAAGAAGGAGTTGGCGAAGCGGAAGTAGAGGAGGTTCATGATCTCCTCCTTGCCGAGGAAGTGATCGATGCGGAAGATCGCTGACTCTGGGAAGGCCGAGGCCAGCGCCTCGTCGAGCGCTTTGGCCGAGGCGAGATCGCGCCCGAAGGGCTTCTCCACGATCACCCTTGCGCCGTCGGTCAGCCCGGCAGCTTGCAGCCCCTGGACCACGGTCGCAAACAGCGACGGTGGCACCGCGAGGTAGTGGGCGGGGTGCCGCGCGGTGCCGAGCTGCTGGTGGAGCTGGTCGAACGTGCGCGGGTCGCCGTAGTCGCCGTCGACGTAGCGAAGCAGCGACAAGAGCCGGTCGAGGGCACCCGTGTCGTCCACGCCGGTCAGGGTCCGCGCGACGCTGTCGCGTGCGCGGTCCCGGAGCTGCGCCAAGTCCCACCCCGAGGACGCGATCCCGATCACCGGGACAGACAGCGTGCGGCGCTTCACCATCTCGTAGAGCGCGGGGAAGATCATCTTGTGGGCCAGATCACCCGTGGCGCCGAAGAACACGAACGCGTCTGCAGCCCGCGTGCCCTCGCCGGCGCTGTCGGTCACCTCGGCCTCCTCGGTACGAGGATCGGCGTTGTCACGCCGTCAGCGTGCACCCGGCGTCGCACACGAGCGACGAACCGATGGGGGGGAGGCGAACAGGCCATGGGTTGCAACATAGGCGAGGAGCGTTGCGGGCGCGACGAAGTCGACGACGGGGAGGATCCACGAGGATCGGGTCGCTGACACGAAATGGCGAGCACCCCGCCTCTCCCGGGGCCTGTCCACGAGCAGGCGGCGTGCTCAGGCGCCTCGGCGAGAAGATGGTCCGAAGTACTGCTCGACCGCCTCCGCCGTCCCCTCGGCGATCGCCGCGTGCCCGGCCTCGCTGACGGCGATCGAACCCTCGAAGGGGTCCGAGACGAACAGCGGCTCGATGAGCGCGCCAGGCATCTCGCTCGGCGTTGTGAACCATCCTGGGTCGGCGGGTCCGAGGAGCAGGAGGTGGCGATAGGTGGCCGCGACTGTTGTGAGCGGGACGCCCCCCAGTGTTGTGTCGGGCTGGACGCCGTCGTCGGGGATCTGCCACCCGTGGGCGTTCATCCGAGCGAGCACGTCGTGCTGGAGGAGAGTGGCCAGCCGCAGGCTCTTGGCGGCGAAGGGCCTGGACGCGTCGTACGCGGTGACGCTGCCGGCGTCCTTGGGGGATGTGCCCGCGTCGAGGTAGATCCCGACGAGGATTGTCGCCCGCGCGAGGTTGGCGCAGGCGTCCCGTGCGGCGATGTCCGCCCTGGCCCCTGCCACCGACAGCGCCCCGCTTGTGAGGTCCGAGGGCGTCAGTCGCACCACGCTGGTGTCGGCGGTGCGCGACACGACGACCCGGAACCCCGCGGACCGGAGCAGGTTCATGGTCTCGAGCTCGATGGTGAGGTTCTCGCCTGCCTCGTAGATCACCTTTCCTGTCTCGGTCACACCCCTCCCGCCGGGGTCGATGCCGCCGTGACCGGCGTCGAGGAAGACGGTGTGGTGGTTGGGGGGACCTGCCGGCGCGAACGCGACACATGCTCCGCGGGCGAAGCGCGCGGGGGCGAGCGGTGCGCCGCCCGCGGTCGACGTCGACATGGTCGCCGGGGCGTTCGCCCCGGCGGCGCCCCGCCCTCCGGGTGACCCCGACGCGCCCGACGCGCCCGCCGCACCCGACGCGCCCGCCTTCGCGCGCGGGGCGTTCGACCCTCCACCCGTGAGGAGCAGGGCAACCACGAGCAGCACGAGCGCCGCCGGTGCCGCCATCGCGAGCGTCCGGCGCCGGCGCAGCCTCGCTGGGCGCGGAGCCCCGGGAGAGTCCGAGGCGCCGCGGGCGGCTCGGCCGGCGTCCTTGGCGTGCGCCCGCCGCTGGTGAGTCCCCCGGCGCCGCTCCGCATCCGGCATCGGCTGAGACGGTAGTGCGCCTGCCGGCGCTAGTTCGAACGAAGGGTGCGGGGGCCGCCCCGGGTGCCGCCGCCCCGGGTGCTGCCGCTCCGGGTGCTGCCGGACGCCGGGCGCGAGGCGGGCTCGGGAGGCGGTGTCTCGAGCGCGTGGACGAGCAGGGATGCGTAGTACTGCGCGCCCTGGGGGTCGAGATGGACGCCGTCGGGATAGAAGTACTGCGGCGTGCTTGCCGAGAGCGCGTACCAGTTGACCATCGTCGTGTGGGGGTAGGTGCGCGCCACTTGCGCGATGTTCTGGTTCACGGCTTGCTCCCACGGGCGTGTCTCACGCGTGTTGACGAGCACGATGCGCCGCATGGGCCCGAGCGAGCGAAGGAGCGTCTCGAGCTGTGTCACGCTGAAGTACCCGTTGGTGCCGAGCTCGAGGATGAGCTCGTCGCCCACGTCACCGTCTTGCTTGAGCTGGGGCACCTCGGCCTGGACCTGGTAGAGCTGCTGGCCGATCTGCGCGTCGATCACTGCACCGGGCAGCAGCTTGCTGATGTACGGCGCGGCGTCCACCATGATCGAGTCGCCGATGATCGTGACGCCTCTCCCGGCAGGGACGGTCGTCGGGGTCGTGGGCTCCGAGCCGCCGGGCAGGCCCGGCCCCGTTCCACCGGTGCCGCGTGGGGGGTCGTGGGGGAGGGTGCCGGTCGCCGGCGTGACGCTTCGGGGCGACGGCACGATGCTCTTCGTGGCCTCAGGGATGGGCGTCGCGCCCGTGATCACGCCTGACAGCCCGAGCGAACAGATCAGGCCACAGCCGAGCACTGCGCCGGTCGCGCCCCAGGCCTGCCTCCCCGGGACGAGGCGCGCCCACTCCCTCTTGCGCCACGCGTCCCGTGCCTCCTGCCAGCGACGGCCCAGCGCGCCGTGGCGCACGGGCTCCTCCACGAAGTGCCACGAGAGGCCCGCGGCGACGAAGATGCCGACGACCTGGAGGACGTCGCGAACGACGTCCTGCTTCGCGCCCTGCGGCGTGGTGAGCACGATGACCGGCAGTGACCACAGGTAGATCCCGTAGGAGCGCTCGCCGATCCAGCGCAGCGGACCCACCCCGAGGACCCGCGCGACCCGCGCGCCCGGATGGACGCAGACGGCGATGAGGATGGCGGTGAGCACCGAGAGCAGGGCCATGCCGCCGCGGTACACGAAGGGGTCGTACTGGCCGGTCTGCCAGTACATCACGACGATGCCGAGCAGGGCCGCACCCCCGGTGAGCTCCAGCAACGAGCGCGCCCTCGGCGTGATGGGACCGAAGCGCTGGCTGCGCGGCCAGACCAGCGCGAGCGCCGCGCCGATGAGGAGCTCGAAGGCCCTCGTGTCGGTCCCGTCGTAGACACGCGTCGGGTCGGCGTAGGGAACGAACAGGAGCGCCATCTCGACAACGGAGGCCGCGGCGAGCACGAGGCAGCCGGCGACGAGCACCCGCCGGTCGCGGACCCAGTGCAGCGCGGCGAGGAGCGCAAAGGGCCACACGAGGTAGAACTGCTCTTCGATCGCGAGCGACCAGAGGTGGCCGAGCGGGGAGGGCGGCCCGTACTGGGCGAAGTACGAGACGTGGTGGAAGATGTACCACCAGTTGCTGTAGTAGAAGACCGCCGGCAGCATGTCGCCGCGAAGCGTGGGGAGCTGCGCCCTGTCGAGCAAGGTCGCCCAGGCGACGGTCACGAGCAGCATCACGAACAGGGCCGGGAGCAGCCTCCGGGCCCGGCGCAGCCAGAACTGCCCGAACGAGCGCGCCCCGCGCTTGCGGATCGCCGCGACGAGGAGGTCGGTGATCAGGTAGCCGGAGAGGACGAAGAAGACGCCGACGCCGAGCAGCCCGCCGCTCGCCCACCCCAGATCGAGATGGTACGCGACGACCCCGAGGACGGCGACCGCGCGGATGCCGTCCAAGCCTGCGTTGTAGGTGCTTGATCCTTCGACTGGTCGGGGCATCTGCTACCGGAGTTGGTCGTCGCAGGCACGTGCCCAAGGGCACGGGCCGCGAGGTTCGCGTGCTCTCCGATGGTGACAGGCATCGGAGGGGAAGTCGAGACACCCCGAGGAATTCCGCGTGCATGCAGCGTGGATCGGCGCGGCGGCACGTATCTGTGGTGCCAACCAGGAGCCGCCCTGCTGACGGTGCCGGCAGCGCGACGCGCCGAGGGGCGGCCGTGGGCGGCGCTGCCCACGAGGGAGCAACGCCGGGGAACACGGCAGGTTACGGCGTGACGCCTAACCTCGGAGCTGTGGGGGTGACCCGGCGAGATGGGTGACTCGGCCGCGATGGAGACGAGGGTGCGGACCTTCCGCTGGAACGACCTCTCGCTCGTCTCCGTCGCGCTCCTCGCGCTCGCGTCGGGGTTCGGCCAGTTCGGTGCGGTGGCCGCGCTCGGTGACGTGTCCAAGACCTTTGGCCACTTGGTCCACGGGGCCACGTTCGCCGACGAAGCGGGGTTGTCGGGGACGGTGATCGGCGTCGGGCTGGCGATCATCCGTGCGGCGTCCCTCCTCGGCCTCCCGCTGGCCTCGCTCGCGGACCGGTTCGGCCGCAAGCCGATGCTCGCCTCGACGTGCGCCGTCGGGCTCGCGCTGACGGTCCTCACCGCGCTGAGCCCCACGTACTGGTGGTTCGTCGCGATCTTCGCCCTCGGCCGCCCGTTCCTGAGCGCGACCGTCGGGCTCACCCAGGTGAGCGCGGTGGAGCTCACCACCTCGAACGACCGGGCGAAGGCGGTCTCGCTCATGGCTGCGGGGTACGCGGTCGGCGCCGGGCTGGCGGCGATCGTGCACAGCCTCGCCGAGAAGTCGCTCGGCTTCCGCGGGATCTTCGCGTTGGCGGTGGTGCCCCTCGTCCTCCTCCCCCTGCTCCTCCGCAAGGTCGCAGAGCCCGACCGCTTCGCGAGGGTCGAGGTCGCAGGGAGCGGTGCCGAGCCCGTCCTCGGGCCCGTCGCCCGGCCGTACCGCCGGCGGCTCGTGGTCGTGGCGGTGCTCGCGTTCTGCGTGTCGGTGATCACCGGCCCGGCCAACAGCCTCGTCTTCATCTACGCGCAGGACTTCTTGCACCTGAGCGGGATCGTCACGAGCGGGATGGTGGTCGCCGCGGGTGTGGCGGGTCTCGGAGGTCTGCTCCTCGGCCGGTGGATGGCCGACCGGCTCGGCCGCCGCCCGACGGTCGCGGTGTCGATGGCAGGCATGGCGGTCTTCGGCACCCTTGCCTACTCCGGGCCGTCATGGGCCCTCTTCTTCGGCTACGTCGCCGGGGTCACCTGTGGGGCGGTGTTCGCGCCGGCGGGGGGCTCGCTCGCCAACGAGCTGTTCCCCACCTCCGTGCGGGCGTCGGTCGCCGGGTGGTACATCGCGGCGGGCGTGGTGGGCGCCGTCGTGGGGCTCCTCGTGTTCGGGCTGGTGGCAGACGTCCGAGGCGCGTCGAACCACCTGGAGGTCGCCGCGGCCGTGGTGTTCCTGCCGATGATCCTCACGACCGGCTTCCTCCTGCTCCTGCCCGAGACGAAGGGCAAGGAGCTCGAAGAGCTCTGGCCGGAGCTCTCGACCCCCTCGACCGTCTCGACCGCCGAGGAGGTAGCCGGCGAGCGCTCATCGGGCGAAGACGTGGACCCCCACCCACACCCAGCCGAGCACGACCAGCGCGCGGAGCCAGGTCCGGTCGCCGAGCGCGTCCCGGATCAGCGCCGAGGGACGGCCGACGCGCCCGCGACCGATCCTCGCGCCCCACGCGGAGAGGAGCCATAGGCAGGCGGAGGAGAGCGCGACGACCGCCCACAGTGCGTACGTGACGTCAGCCCAGGTCATCGTCGCACCAGGTACCAGCCGGCCGTGAGCCAGACGAACCACCCCGCGGCCTTGGCGGCGCGGTAGCGGAACAGAGCGTCCAATCCCGAGCTGAGGGTGGGGTAGGCCGCGCGCGGACCCCCGTGGAAGTACGAGGCCAGCTCGACCCCCACGAGCAGCGCGATCACGATGAGCCAGGGCACCGCCGTCCCGCCGCCGTCGGGCCTTGCGCGCTCGATGCGCCGCCAGGGACCTGCTTCGGGGCGCAGCCGCTCGAGCACGAGCGCTCCGGCGAACACGGCAGAGGGGATCGAGACCGCCGCGTCGGCAGGGAGCGTGAAGGGCTTCGCGCCGGACGCGAGCGCCGCATAGAGCGCAGCGACGGCCAGCGCGCCGATCGCTCCAGGGCCGAGCTGCGCCCCGGTGCGCTCGGACCCCTCCGAGAGAGTGAGCCGTCGCCGGGCGCTCACGTCGGGGGCTTTGCGCCGAGCGTGACGCGCACCGGGCGATGATCGGAGCCGACCGGGCCGACGACCCTCCCGTCGAGGACGCGGAGCCCCCCGCGCACCAAGACGTGGTCGACCTGGCTGTGGGGCCGCCAGGACGGCCAGGTCCTCGCACGGACCGCGTGGCGCCAGCCGGGGAAGAACAGGCGCACCGGAGGTCCCCACAGGTTCATGTCGCCGGCCAGGACCACCGGGCCCGTCTCGAACGTGGCGCGGATCGCGCGGGCGAGCCGGAGGAACTGGCTTGGCGCGCCGTAGGTGAGGTGCGACATGTGCACCCCGGCGACGACGACCTCGGTCCCCGCCACCTCGACGCAGAGCGCGAGGGCAGCCCGGCGGGCCCGGTCGCGCGAGAGTCGTCCGAGATCGAGCACCTCGCTCCGGGTCACCGGCAACCGGCTGAGCAGCGCGACGCCCCAGCGCCCGGGCTGGGCGCTCGCGTAGCGTGGTGATCGCAGGGTCTGCCTGCTGAAGGGCCGCTCGCTGTCGAGGAAGATCGCGTGGCTGCGTCCCCGCCAGTCGAACGGGCGCATCCACCTCCCGTCCGCCTCCGGGTGGGGACGAGCCAACCGGCCGCCGGCCAGCGGGAGTTCGTGGGCCTCGTAGCCGAGCGCCCCCGCGGCGCGCCTCGCCAGGCTCGGCTCGTCGTCGGGCGCCCAGTTCTCCTCCAGCACGAGGACGTCCGCGTCGATCAGCCGGCAGGCGGCGACGACGTCGTAGGGACGGCCCCAGCCGTCGACGCCCGCGTGCGCGTTGAACGTGGCGACGCTGAACGAGGTCGGAGCAGTCCGGTCGAGATCGTGCACGGCCGCACCGACGATAGGCCGCCGCGAGGGGGCGGCGAGAGCCGGGGCGGTCCCACAGGCACCCCCAGACGGCGTACCGGGCTGCGCCGGTACCATTGCGTCGCGTCATGCACCTTGCACCTGCAGGCCGGCTCGCGCCGTTCGCGACGACGATCTTCTCCGAGATGACGGCACTCGCCGTTGCCACCGGCTCGATCAACCTCGGGCAGGGCTTCCCCGACACCGACGGACCCGCCGAGATCGCCGAGGCTGCGATCTCGGCAATCCGTGTCGGCGAGAACCAGTACCCGCCCGGGCCGGGGATCCCCGCGCTGCGGGCGGCCGTCGCGGAGCACCAGCGGCGCTGCTATGGGCTCGAGTACGACCCTGAGGGCGAGGTGCTCGTGACGACCGGTGCGACCGAGGGCATCGCGTCGGCGCTCCTCGGGCTGTGCGAGCCGGGGGACGAGGTCGTGATGTTCGAGCCGTCCTACGACTCCTACGCGGCGTGCGCGGCCATGGCGGGCGCCGTCGTGCGGACCGTAGAGCTGCGGGCTCCCGACTGGTCCTTCGAACCCGGCGAGCTTCGCGACGCCATCTGCGCGAGGACCCGCGTGCTGCTGCTCAACTCACCGCACAATCCGACCGGCAAGGTGTTCTCGGCCGAGGAGCTCGATCTCATCGCCGGCCTCTGCCGCGCGCACGACCTGGTCGCGGTCACCGACGAGGTCTACGAGCATCTCGTCTACGACGGGGAGCACGTGCCCCTCGCAACGCGAGAGGGCATGCGCGACCGCACCGTCTCGCTTTCGTCGGCGGGGAAGACCTTCTCGTTCACCGGCTGGAAGATCGGCTGGGCCACCGGGCCGCCTGACCTGGTCGCGAGGGTGCGGGCGGCCAAGCAGTTCCTCACCTACGCGACCGGCACGCCGTTCCAGCACGCGGTCGCCGTAGGGCTCTCGGCCGGAGACCGGCTGGTGGCTCCTTTGCAAGAGTCCCTGCGCGAGCGCCGCGACCTGTTGTGCGACGGCTTGGCATCGCTAGGGCTCACCGTGTACCGGCCGTCTGCCACCTACTTCGTGACCACCGACATCGCCTCGATCGGCGAGGACGACGCGCTCGGGTTTTGCAGGGATCTCCCCCGTCGTTGCGGGGTGGTGGCGGTGCCGTCGTCGGTCTTCTACCGTGACCCGCTCCTGGGCAAGACGCTCGTGCGCTGGGCCTTCTGCAAGCGCCCGGAGGTGCTGCGCGAGGCGCTCGTGCGACTGAAGGCGCTCGTCCCGTGAGCGTCCCTTCCACCCCGTCCCGGCTGTGCCCGTCCCGGTCGTGCCCGTCCCGGTTGTGCCCGTCCCCGTCGTGAGCGACGCGACGGTGCCGCTCTTCTGGGTGGACGCCTTCGGCGAGGGACCGTTCACGGGCAATCCCGCGGCCGTCTGCCTCCTCGAGCGTCCCGCGCCCGCCGAGGCGATGCAGTCGCTCGCCTTCGAGCTCGGCCTGTCCGAGACCGCCTTTGTGTGGCCCGGCGACGAAGGGTTCGTCCTGCGCTGGTTCACGCCGGTCGCAGAGGTCGACCTCTGCGGCCACGCGACGGTCGCGGCCGCCCACGCGCTCGCAGAGTCGGGACGGCTCCCCGGCGCTCACGCGAGCTTCTCTACGAACAGCGGGCTCATCGAGGCGACCGCCGGTGGAGGGGCGGGGGAGCACGTGGAGATCGACCTGCCCGCCGAGCGTCCCGCGCCCGTCGACGCGCCGGCAGAGCTCCTGGCGCGCTGGCCGGTGGTGCGCGCCGCGACCGGTCGCTTCGACCTGCTGGTGGAGCTCGACGGCGAAGAGTCGGTGCGCCGCGTCGACCCCGACGCCGTCGACCTCGCGCGGCTTCCCTACCGCGGGATCGCCGTCACTGCCCAAGGGGCGGAGCGAGGGACGGGGCGAGGGACGGGGCGAGCGGCGGAGCCGGACTACGTCCTCCGGTTCTTCGCGCCCAGCGTCGGCGTCCCTGAAGATCCTGTGACGGGCTCCGCCCAGTGCCTCCTCGGACCCTATTGGGCGTCCGCGCTCGGTACCGCGCGCCTCCGTGCGGCGCAGCTCTCGGCACGCGGGGGCACCTTGCGGGTAAGGGTCGACGAGACGCGGGTAGCCGTCGCGGGGAGCGCCACGACGATTCTGCGCGCCGAGGTGAGGGGCGACGCTGCACGACGCCTGCTCGTGGGCGCGTGATCCGTCGTCCCTCGACGGGCGCCCCAGCACGGGAACCTGGTCGCTGTGGTAACGATGGGCTCGTGCCGACACCGATCGTGTCGTCGAAGACGATCGCGCCGCGCGACCCGGCGGGCTCGGACGCCCGCGCCGCGCTCCGCTCCCTCGTCGCTGCCCACCCGCCACGCGATCGGCGCGAGCGCGAGGCCAAAGCGCAGTTCCTCGTCGAGCTCGAGCGGCTCGCACGTCCCTTGGACCGCGGCGCGGACCGCGTCCATGTGACGGCCTCAGCCGTAGTGGTCGGGGCGAGGGGGATCGTGCTCCACCGCCATCGGCGCCTGCGCCGGTGGATCCAGCCCGGGGGGCACGTCGACGCGGGGGAGTCCCCCGCAGAGGCGGCCCTCCGCGAGACCGTGGAAGAGACCGGGCTCGAGGTCGCTCATCCCGCCCAAGGGCCCGAGCTGCTCCACCTCGACGTGCATCCGGCCGCGGACCACGTCCACCTCGACCTCCGCTTCTTGCTGCTGGCGGCGGACGAGGACCCCAAGCCCGGACCCGGCGAGAGCCCAGCGGTGCGGTGGTTCGGATGGGACGAGGCCGAGGTGCTCGCCGACGCCGCGCTCGCTGGTGCGCTGGACGCCGCACGGTCCGCGCTCCAAAGGAGCGTCGATGAGCACTGACCCCACCCGCGCAGCCGGGGCGGAGCAGGCGGCCGGGGCGGAAGAGGCGGCCGGAGCGGAGCAGGCGGCCCGGCAGGGGTCGGCGCTCGAGGTGCTGCTCCTCCTCCAAGACATCGACACCGCGATCTCCCAGCTCGAGCATCGCAAGGCCGCGCTTGCGGAGCGCCAGGAGCTCGCCAGGGTGAGCGCCGTGCTGGGTGACCTCGAGAAGCGGATGGAGGAGGCTCAGGCATCGAGAGCGGAGCTCGCCAGCCGCCAGCGCGCGATCGAAGCGGAGATCTCGACGGTCGACGCGCGGCGCGAGGCGCTCGAGCAGCGCATGTACACGGCCCGAGGGGCGCCGTCTCGGGATCTCCAGGCGATGGACGACGAGATTCGCCACCTCCGCGAGCGCAAGGGCCGGATGGAGGACGAAGAGCTCGAGCTCATGGTCGCGATCGAGCCGCTCGACGCAGCGCTGGCGGAGCTCGATGCGCAGTCGACCCGGTTGCGGTCTGACGCCGCCCGGCTGGCAGGTGCGCTGGCGGAGGCCGAGGCCGAGATCGATGCCCAGTTGGCGGCGAAGGCCATGGCGCGCGCGAGCGAGGCCGCCGCCCTGCCTGGGGAGCTGAGGAGCCGCTACGAGGCGCTTCGCGCCCGGCTTGGCGGGACGGGCGCGGCGCGCCTGGTCGGCAACCGCTGCAGCGGCTGCCACTTGGAGCTGCCGTCCATGGAAGTGGACCGGATCCGCCACCTGCCCGGCGGCACGGTGGTCACCTGCGAGCAGTGCGGCCGCATCCTCGTCCCGGTGGCGCCGCCGGCCGGCTGACCAAGGAGCCCGTACTCACGCTGCAGCGACGAAGTGAGGCAGGCAGGCACGACCGACACCACCACCAGCAGGCGTAGCCGCGGCACCAGCGGTAGGGCGTAAACCGGGGTACCAGCATCCGGCAGGCGCGCCACCATTGCATGCGGCAGCCCGCGCGGGTCACGCGGCTGCGGGCGGCGTGGACGAGATGAAGGCGGCGACGACTGCGGCGAGCTCCTCTCCCTTGTCCTCTTGGAGGAAGTGACCGGCGCCCGCGATCGTGACGTGGTCCAGTCCTGCCGCGCCGGGAACCGCTTCGACGAATTGCCGCTCTGCGCCGGCCGTGATGGGGTCTCCATCGCTGAACGCGCACAAAAAGGGGCGGTCGAAGTCACGCAGTGAAGCCCATGCGCGTCGGTTCGCCTCAGCCGCAGGATCGTCGGGACGCGTCGGCACGAGCGCCGGCATCTGGCGAGGACCCTCCTTGAACCGCTCGTCGGGGAACGGCGCGTCGTAGGCAGCGACAACCTCCTTGGCGAGCCCGAGGACCGTGCCGCCCCGGACGATGCGCCCCACTGGGAGCTCGGGGACCTCCTGGGAGAACCGCTGCCACGCGAAGAAGGCGTCGCTCATCCTCTCTTCGCCGGTCGGCAGTCCCGTGTTGGCGGCGACCACCCGGCGGAATCGGTCGGGATGCTCGGCCACCAGGCGGAGGCCGAGGAGCCCCCCCCAGTCCTGGCAGACCAAGGTGAGATCGCCCAGCCCGAGCTCGTCGAAGAGCGCAGCGCGCAGCCACTCCACGTGACGGGCGTAGGTGTGGTCGGCGCGCGCCGTCGGCTTGTCCGAGCGCCCGAAGCCGACGAGGTCGGGCACCACGACGCGATGGCCCGACTCGGCCAGCACCGGGATCACCTTGCGATAGAGGAAGGACCAGCTCGGCTCTCCATGGAGGCAGACGACGGTCTCGCTCGCGTTGGGCCGGCCCTCGTCCACGAGGTGCACCCGCAGCGCTTCGACGCCGCCGGGCACCCCGGAAGGGACCTCCACGTAGCGGGACGCGAAATCGAACGCGGGGAGGTCGGCGAAGCGGTCGTCGGGCGTGCGCAGAGCCTTCACGGCAGCGCAAGTCTATGGGTCGGCGCCGACCGCGCAGCGTGGCGGCGACTACGCGCCCAGCAGTGCGTGCATCGAGCGGGACAGGACTCGTCGCGCTGCGGCGTTCGTCAAGCCTTGGACTCGACGGAGTCGTTCCCACAGCTCCCAGGAGGATACGACCTCGAGCGCCGCGAGCAGCTCTTGGCGGTCTCGCTTCGCGGTTTGCAGCTCGTTGCTGAAGGTCTCCTCGAGCCAGGTCCGGAGCATCGTGTCGGTCAACTGGAGTCCCTCGGCGACGTCCTGGTGGCGCGCGGCCAACGAGATCGCCTTGCGGCGGACCGGCGAGACCGCCTCGAACAGCTTGGCGCGCTGGTGGACCGTTCGCTCGATCCGCTGGTCCAAGCCGAGGTTCCTTGGGATCGGCTGCACGGTCAGCCAGTACCGCTCGATCTGCGTCCGTGCGACGGCGCGGTAGAGCGCGTCCAGGTCCTCGAAGTGGTGGAAGACCAGCCGGACGGACACCCCCGCGCGCGCGGCGACCTCCTTCACAGTCGGGGAGACCTGCTTCTCGGAGAGAAGCTCGATCACGGCCTCGGTGATCCGCGCGCGAGTCCTCTCCCCACGCTCTTTGGGGGTCTCCCCCTTCTGCATCCTCCCGGTGCCCGGCGTCCTCGCGGTGTCCGCGGTGCCCCCCGTCCTCCCGGTGCCCCCCGTCCTCCCGGTGCCCGTCTCTCGGCTGCTGGTGGTCACGGGCACCAGCGTCGGCCGGCGGACTCGGGCGCGGTGCGCGTCACTCTTCCCGCCGGCGAGGCCGCGCAGGCGGGTGCTCCCCGACGCGGGCTGCTGGGCGGAGGATTGTGGGGTCATGACGATCTCCTCGAGTTGGGCGCGCACCCGCAGGGCGCGGGATCTGGCTGGGAGGGCACGGGCGCCAGCCGGTCCGGACGTGCGGCGCGCGGGCCATCTGGGCAGCTCTCGGCAGCTTGCTGACCTCCCCTTTCCCTTTTCTTGTCCTCGGTGCACTTTGCGGCGTCAAAAGAACGACCCAACCTGCCAAGGAGGTCACGATGGTCGTCACCGACTCCGATACCCAGATCCTGAGAACCTTCTCATGCTACCAAATCGCAACCTTGTTGCACCGCGAACCGGCACCCCTGATCCGCGCGGAGCGGTCGCCGACGCGCCGGCCGACCTGGCGCCACTTCGCCACCCACGGAGATCTGACCGTTGGGCCGCCGGGGCTCGACCGAGCCCGAGGATGCCGCCGAGCTCGATGTCGCCGATCCCGAGCTGGCCGGCGAAGCAGAACCCGAGGGTGTCGACGCCGGGCAAGACGCGCATCGCGTTCACGACGAGAGCCGGACCGACCGTGGTCTGGGGAGGGCGGTGCCGGGGCCGTGAGGGCGTGTTGGCGGCGGGCGGTGGCGTCGTCGACGTCTCTAGTCCTAGTCCGAAGTGACGCGACCCCTGCCACCCGATGCTGCGCCACCCGGCGCCACCGTGCCTGCGATCCCCCCGAGCGTCTCCTCGGTCTCTCCATCGCCCATCGTCGGCCCGGGCGCGGTGTGACCGTCCGCCATGACGACCACGCGGTCCACGCGCTCGAGGTCCTCCGCCCGGTGGGTGACGAGCACCACGCTGGTCCCGCGAGCCGCCGCGTCATCGACGATGCCGGCGACGAGCCGCGCACCGTGCTCCGGGTCCAAACCCGCGGTCGGCTCGTCGAGCACGAGGATCGGTGCGTCGGCGAGCAGGGCCCTTGCAAGCGCGATCCGGCGCCGCTGGCCGCCCGAGACCTTGGCGCCCTCCTCCCCGACATGGGTGCGAAGGCCCTCGGGAAGGCCCGCGACCCACTCCGCGAGCTGAGCTCGCTCCAGGGCGGCGGCGACCTCCTCGTCGTTGGCGGTTGGCCGCCCGAGCGTGACATTCTGGCGGATCGTGCCGGCGAAGACGTGCGCGTCCTGGTCGACCAGCGCGATCGCACGTCGCACGTCTCGCTGACGGAGCGCGTCGAGGGCCACGCCCCCGAGGGCGGCCGTCCCCTCCTGCAGCGGCCAGAAGCGCAACATCGCGTGAACAAGGCTGCTCTTGCCCGCACCGCTCGCGCCCACCAGACCTACGCGTGTGCCGGGTCCGACGTGGAAGTCCATGCCGTCGAGCGCCCAGGGGAGCTCCGGGCCGTAGCGAAGACGCGCGCCGCGAAGGTCCACCTCGGGGCAGCCGTCGGGAAGCCTCGCAGGATCCTCGGGGTCGGTGACGGGGATCGGGACGGACGCGAGGTCGAGGACCCTGCGGCCTGCAGCCACGACGTCAGCAGCGCGGACCGCGGCGGTGGCAACCGCAGGGACGGTCTCGAACGCTCCGACTGCTGCCAGCGGGAGCACGGCGAGCATGACTGCCCCCATCTCGTGCGCGCGCACGGCGGAGACGCCGAGCGCGAGAACGGCCGTCACCGCGGCGCCCAGGCACACGGTCACGATCGCGCCCGACGCGCCTGCCGCCCACGCCCGCCTTCTCGCGATCGAGGTGAGCTCCCGGTCGGTCGTCTCGAGCTCGGCGAGCGCAGCGTGCTCGCGGCCGAATGCGAGCAGCTCCGGTGCGGCGCGCAGCAGGTCGATGACCTCCGCCGCGAGGCGTCCGCGCAGCTCGGCCTCGCGGCCCCGTGCCGTGCCGGTCGCGACCGCCGCCGCCGGGGCGGCGACGATCGCCACCACGAGCGACGCAGCCAGTGCGCCGCCGGCTGCAGGGAGAACGACCGCCACGAGGATGACGGCCACCGTCGCGGCGGCGACGGTCACGGCGACGGGGAGAAGGCAGCGAAGGTACAGGTCCTGGAGGGTGTCGACGTCGTCGGTGAGGCGCGCGAGCAGGTCTCCGCTCCGCCAGCCCCGCAGCCCGGCCGGCGCGAGCGGCTCCAGCCGGTCGTAGAGCCACACCCGCCAGCGTCCGAGCGAGCGGAAGGCCGCATCGTGCGCGACGAGGCGCTCGCCGTAACGGAGGGGACCGCGCAGGAAGGCGAGCACCTCCACGGACGCGAGGATGCCGGCGATCGCGCCGAGCCCCGGGCGGAACGCCGCCCTGTCGACGACGTAACCGGAACCGGCGAGAAGTCCGACGGTCGCGAGGGCACCGAGCGCCCCGAGCAGTCCCGCGAGCGCGAGCTTGCGCCACGGCGGCGCGCCGATGCGCAGGAGGGTCCGGATCACCGTGCCTGCCGAGCCGGGATCCGTGCGGACCGGCTCGCTCATGGGCCGGGCGCTTCCCCCGTACCGTCGAACGCCTCGCGTCGCGAAGGCAGCACGACAATCCGATCAAGGCGCGCAACGAGCTCGGGTCGGTGTGCGGCGACGAGCACCGTGCGGGACTCGAGCCACGGGCCGAGGGTGTCGCGCAATGCGGCTTCGGCATGCGCGTCGAGGTGCGCGACGGGCTCGTCGAGGAGGACGATGGGCGCGTCCCGGATCACCGCACGGCCAAGCGCGAGGCGCTGGCGTTCACCCGCGCTCAGCGAGACGGGGCCTTCGCCCAGTTCCGTCTCGAGTCCGCCGGGGAGCCCGCTCACGGTGTGCGAGAGGCCGACCATCTCGATCGCTCGGGCGAGGGAGGCCTCGCTTGCGAAAGGATCGGCGATCCGCAAGTTGTCGGCGATCGAGCCGTGCAGGAGATGGGGTCGCTGCGGCACCCATGCGAGCATGCGCCGCCACGTCGGATCGTCGACGGTGGCGAGGTCATGGCCGCCGACGACCACCCGTCCCGCGACCGGGCGCACGAAGCCGAGGAACAGGGCGATCGCGGTGGACTTGCCTGAGCCGGAGGGGCCGACGAGCGCGACATGCTCGCCTTGGGCGAGGTCGATCGAGAATCCGCGCAGAGCCGGGGTGCCGCGCCCGGCGAACATGACCTCGACGTTCTCCGCGCGCAGGGCCGCGCCCCCGGCGTGACGGGTGCCGGGCGCACGCGGCTGCTCCGGCTCGGCGGCTCGAGCGCCAAGTCCCCTGTCGTGGCGGTCGTGGCCGTCGAAGGCATCGTGGCCGTCGTCGTCGAGCTGTGTGCGGGGCTGTCCCCCGCGAAGCTCGTCGTCGAACGATACGGTGTCCGTGTCGAGTACCGAGAGGATGCGGTCCGCAGCCGCTTGCCCCTCTGCGCTCGCATGGAACTCGGCGGCGGCACGGCGGAGCGGCAAGAAGACCTCCGGAGAGACGAGGAGCACGGCGAGCGCGGTGTAGAGGGTGACGTGCCCGCCGAGGAGGCGCAGACCGAGGACCATGGCAACGAGCCCGGTGCCGATGCCAGCGATGAACTCGAGCGCGAGTGCCGACAGGAAGGCGACGCGCAGCGTGCCGAGGGTCGTCTGGCGCAGCCCCTCGGTCGCCTCAGCGACCTCGCGGCGACCCTGCGCCTCGCGGCCGAATGCGCGAAGGGTCGGCAGCCCCTGCAGGAGGTCCAAGAAGCGTGCCGAGAGCGAGGAGAGCCGCCGCCACTGGCGGCGGGTGCGTGCCGCGGACTCGCGGCCGAAGTACACCATCGCCACGGGGACCAGCGCGACGAGGCCGAGGAGGATGAGCGCGGAGGGCCAGTCCTCGCTGGCGACCCATGCGAGGATCCCTATCGGGGCGAGCGCGGCCAAGACGGCTTGGGGCAGGTAGCGACCGAAGTAGGCCGTGAGCGCGTTCGTGCCGCGGGTCGCGGCGAGCGAGAGCTCGCCGGCTCGCTCACCGCTCAGCCAGACCGGACCGAGGGTGAGCGCGTGGCGGAGCAACTGACGCCGCAGCGTCGACGTGACGGTCGCCCCCGTCGCCTGCGCGGCCGCCTCACCTGCCCAGCCGAAGAGCGCACGCGCGACGAAGGCGGCGAAGAGTCCCGCGAGGCGCGCGGCGACGCCTCCGAGGGTGGCCCCGTGCAGGACGACCGCCGAGACCACTGACGCGAGCAGCACGGCCTGTGCGACGACGCAGACGGTGGACGCGACGCCGAAGCTCACCGCGCTGAAGAGGTACCGCCGCGTCGCGGACACCCTGGCAGCAAGGCGACGGTCGATCAGGCCACCGCGGCGCCGTTGTACGGCAGTGGTGGACATGGCGCGGCCAAACTACTGCCATCACGTCCACCACCGACAGGCGGGGTCGTAGAGCTCGATGACGCCGCGCGCCGACAGGTGCCTCAGGCGCCGGGGTGCCCTGTCGCCGCGGGGTGCGCTGTCATCCTGACGGCTGGTGGCATGTGGCTTGTCGCCGACGGATGTGTCGTCGCCGACGGATGTGTCGTCGCCGACGGATGTGTCGTTGCCGACGGATGTGTCGTTGCCGACGGATGCGACGATGGCGGCGTACCGGAGACCGCAGCTGTCTCGGTCCCTGGTCTTGTCGTGGACACGATTGTCTGGCACTTGGCGGCGGTGCCCGACGGTGTCGCCGTGCCCAGCGCCGATACGAGCGCCTTGAAGGCCGTCGATGTGAGCGCCTTCGATGCCGATCCCGACCCTGTGCGGTAGATCGCGAGGAATGCCGTGCACAGCCCGAACGTCGCGTGGCCTCTTGTCATGCCGGTGGCAGGGCCGGCAGGAGTTGTCTTGGCGGCCGCAGAGCCGCTCTGGACGTTGTTCGGGGAGGCCGTCCCCCCTCCCGCCCGTGTGCCGGACTTCGGCTGTGAGGAGCTCGAGAATTGCACCACCGCGTGCGAGCTGGGCGACTTGTGGGAGGCGAGGTCCACGCCGACGGCGGCTGCTGCCGTCGCGAAGCCCAGCGCGCCGACGACGGCCGCGGTCGCGACCTTGAACGGCAAGAGCTTTTTGCGCATGGGGATCTCCTTGGTCAGAGGGCGAGTTGCCCGTGCGACGGCGGCAACCTTGCGCACCACCTCGTCCTCGAGGCAGAGCTCGCCAGGAAGGGCCGGAGCGTGAGCAGCCTGCACCAGCCGGGCTACCTGCGAGTAGCCAGGGGGCGCGTCAGCCGGGTCGATCCTTCCAGCGAGCAAACGCTCCGCGGTGCCGTCGTCGATGGGCCATCTGTGCATCTCGTCTTGGAGATCGCGCTCGGGTGTCATCGCGTTACACCCTCGAGAGAGAATTTGCCAGCGAGTCTGCGAAGTGCCCGATGCTGGAGAACCCGGACGGTTCCTGGTCGCTTGCCCATGGCGGCGGCGACCTCCTCGACCGTGAGCCCCCCAAGGACTCGGAGCAGCACTACTTGCGCCTGGTCAGGCGAGAGCGCAGCAGCGAGCGCCCGCGCCGCTGCCGCCGCGTCGGACGCGTCGAGCGCCTGCCGCTCGGTCTCGGAGGCGTCGAGGACCGCGTCGAAGACCTCCTGGGGGGCCGGCTGCGCGGGATGTCTGGCGGCGTCGCGCCAGTGCTGGACGACCTTGCGGTGCGCGATCGTGAAGAGCCACGCCCGGAATGCCCGCTCGTCCCCCTCGAACGATCGGAGGCCCCGCGCGGCCGCGAGCCATGCCTCGGAGGCCAGATCCTCGGCTTCGGAAGGTGCGTGCGCGAAGAAGTAGCGCAAGAGGTTTGCGTTGAGATCCCGGTACAAGAGCGCGAACGCCTGCTCCTCCCCGGCACGGGCGGCATCGAGCACCTCGGAGAACCTCTCCCCCAACATCCCGCACCATCATGACCGGCGGAGCGCACGAAGTGAAGCCCGACGCCGCACGCGCGCTGTCGCCCACCTCCCTGGCGAAGACGATGAGCCGGCCTGTAGGCGGGATTCTGTCGAGCCTCGAAGAGGCTCGGGTGACCATCCATCTTCGCGGCCTACCTGGGGACTGCCCCGTTCGGGGCGGACGGGCCGCCCGTGTCCCACGCTTGGCCTTGCTCCGGGTGGGGTTTACCGAGCCGGCCCGGTCACCCGGGCCGCTGGTGCGCTCTTGCCGCACCGTTTCACCCTTGCCTGTGCGGGCTTCGGCCCGCCATCGGCGGTCTGTTCTCTGTGGCACTTTCCTGCGGGTCGCCCCGACTGGCCGTTAGCCAGCACCCTGCCCTGCGGAGTCCCGACCTTCCTCGATCCGGTGTCGTGCAGCCGGCACGACTCGGACCGCGGCCACCCGGCCGGCTCATCGTCGAGCCCATTCTGCCAGCCCGTGGACGGGGTCGGCACGTCTGTGTGCGAGGACGCTTGCGGGGCCTTCGCACCTGGCTCGCTGCCGAGGGCGCGCGCACCCCGTCGCTATGGTGGGCGCCGTGGCGCACGGTCGTGAAGAGCTGCTCGCCAGCGAGCATGCCGATGCCCTCTCCATCGCCGACCTCTACGACGAGGTCCAAGGCGCGCTCGAGCGTGCGTTCCCCCGACGACGAGCATTCTGGGTCCGCGGAGAGATCCAGCAGGTCTCGGCGCAGCAGGCGGCACGCGGCCACTGCTACATCGACCTCGTCGACCCGGAGTCTTCGAGGGATCGCCAGGCTCCGGTCCTCAAGGTGAAGTGCTGGCAGTCGACGTGGGGACCGATGCGGGCGACGCTCGCCCGCGCAGGGGTCGAGCTGCAGCCGGGGATGGTGGTCTTCCTGCGCGGGACGATCGACTTCTACCGGCCCAAGGCCGAGATCGGCTTCATCCTCGGCGAGATCGACGTCACCGC
This sequence comes from Acidimicrobiaceae bacterium, assembly GCA_027339205.1. Classification (GTDB taxonomy): domain Bacteria; phylum Actinomycetota; class Acidimicrobiia; order Acidimicrobiales; family RAAP-2; genus JAJYVT01. Next base: position 57,809 of record DAHWOV010000098.1, read on the forward strand.
GCTGCTCGGGCGCTTGGCCGCAAAGCGCGCAGCGCTGCTGCGTGCCCTCGAAGCGGAGGGGCTTCTCACCCGGAACCGCTCATGCCCGGTCCCCGACGTGCCGCTGCGCATCGGCCTCGTCGGGAGCCCTGGCACCGAGGGCTACCGGGACTTCCTGGGCCAGCTGGCGGGCTCGGGGTTCGCCTTCCGTGTGCAGGTGGCGCCGGCGGCGGTCCAGGGAGCCACCGCACCTCGAGCGATCAGCGCCGCGGTTCACAGGCTCTCAGCGCTGGGACCGGGAGCACTCGACGTCATCGTCGTCGCGCGCGGCGGGGGCTCCAAAGCGGACCTCGCGGCGTTCGATGCTGAGCCTGTCGCGCGGGCTGTCGCCACGTCGTCGGTCCCCGTGTGGACGGGTATCGGCCACACGGGCGACGAGTCCGTCGCCGACGTGGTCGCGAACCGAGCGTGCATCACCCCGACCGAGTGTGGCAGGGAGCTGGTCCGCCTCGTCGAGAAGTGGTGGGAGGCGGCAGTCGAGTCGGCATCGTTGCTGCGCCGCAGCGCGACGGCCGTTCTCGTGTCGTCGCAGCGCCAGCACGACGGGGCGCGCGAGCGGCTCTGCGCGATGGCGCGCCACCTCGTCGACCGCCAACGCGAGCACACCCTGCGCCGTGGAGGGGTGATCCGGCGTTGCGCGCCGCAGGTGCTCGAGGACGCTTGGAGCTCGGTCCTCCTGCGCGGCGCGCGCGTCGCCCCCTTGGCGCAGGCGAGGCTCGAGCACGCCGAGGACCGGCTCGCCTCCTGGCGCAGGCTGGTCGCGGCCTACGACGTGGAGCGCCAGCTCGAGCGTGGCTACACGCTCACCTTGGACGAGGACGGCCGGATCGTGCGCCACGCCGGAGAGGTCGGACCCGGGCAGCGCCTGGTGACCCGGTTCACCGACGGGAACGTCCGGTCGGTGGCGCAGGCGGTGGACGGTCGAGCCGCCCGTCACGATCGAGAACAGGTGCACGAGCCCGCGGAGGCGTGATGGCAGGGTCCATGGACGAGCGGGTGGCCGGCGGAGCTGATCGGCCGGTCGAGGAGATGAGCTACACCGAGGCGAGCGCGGAGCTCGACGAGATCGTCGGCTTCTTCGAGGGCCGGGAGGTCGACGTCGATCAGCTGGTGGGACGCCTGGTCCGGGCGACCGCGATCATCGAGGAGCTCGACAGGCGACTGCGCCGGACCCAGATGCAGGTGGACCAGCTCGTTCCCCGGCTCTCCGCCGTGCTCGAGGAGGCGGCCGGCGACGACGAGCGCCCGGCCCGCGACGACGAGCGCCCGGCCCGCGACGAACGTGGACACGCCGGCGATGAGCCGCCTGGGTTGTTCTGATGCCCGTGCCGGCGGCCTCCGAGCGTCTCTACTTCCGCCAGCTCTTGTCTGGTCGCGACTTCGCATGCGACGACCCCGTCGCCCGCCAGATGGTGAACTACGTCTACGCGATCGGAGATCGGAAGTCCTCCGAGGTGCTCCTCGTCGACCCCGCCTACCGCGTAGGTGAGCTTCTCGACCTCGTCGAGACCGACGGGATGCGGGTGGTCGGGGTGCTGGCCACCCACTATCACTTCGACCATGTCGGCGGCTCGGCCATGGGGTACGACGTGGAGGGCGTCGCCGCACTGCTCGAGCGCGTGCAGGTGCCCGTGCACGTCCAGCGGGCGGAGCTCCCCTGGGTCGTCCGCGCGACCGGACTGGCCGAGCGCGACCTGACGCCGCACGACAGCGGCGACGTCGTCTCTGTCGGGGAGGTCGCCGTCGAGCTCGTCCACACCCCCGGCCACACGCCGGGGAGCCAGTGCTTCTACGTCGAGGGCAGGCTCGTGTCCGGCGACACGCTGTTCCTCCAGGGCTGCGGGAGGACGGACCTTCCGGGCGGAGACCCCGAGGCGCTCTACGAGTCCCTCACGCAGCGGCTCGCGAAGGTCCCCGACGACACGCTCGTGTACCCCGGCCACCGGTACTCGGAGCAACCGTTCGCCGGGATGGGGGAGACCCGCCGCACGAACGTCGTCTATCGTCCCCGCTCAGCGCAGGAGTGGCTCGCGGTGTTCGGGCGATGAGCGCGGCGGCCGCCGCGTCGACAGGACCGCTGCCCCACGACGGCTCGGTGCTGGTGGTGGGCGCCGGGCTGGCTGGCTTGCGTGCAGCGCAAGCGCTCCGGCAGGGCGGCTTCGCCGGCTCGCTCGTGATGGTGGGCGACGAGCTCCACTGCCCCTACGACCGGCCTCCGCTCTCGAAACAGGTGCTCGCAGGAACGTGGCCCCCCACACGGGCGGTCCTGGTGGACCGCCACCAGCTCGAAGAGCTGGGGGTGGACCTTCGCCTGGGGCGGCGTGCGGAGTCCCTCGACGCGGAGGCCCGCCGGGTGACGCTCGATGACGGGACCGCACTGCAGGCGGATGGGGTCGTGATCGCGACCGGCGCCCGCCCGCGCCGGCTGCCCGGGACCGAGGCGCTCGGGAGCGGGGTGGGCGTGCTGCGGACGCTCGACGACTGCGAGCGGCTCCGCGCGGCGGTCCTGGACGCCTCGCCGGGGTGCAGGGTGGTCGTCGTGGGCGCGGGGTTCATCGGCTCGGAGGTCGCAGCGACCTGCGCAGGGCTCGGATGCGCGGTCACGGTGCTCGAAGCGCTGCCCGTCCCGCTCGCGCAGGCGCTCGGGGAGCGGGTCGGAGGCGCGCTCGGCGCCCTGCACCCGCGCCACGGGGTGGCGCTGCGCACCGGCGTCGCGGTGAAGGCCGTGCGCTCGCGCGCGCCTGCGCAGGGAGCCCTCTACGAGGTCGAGCTCCACGATGGCGGGGCGCTCCCGGCCGACGTGGTCGTCGTGGGGATCGGCGTCGTGCCGAACACCGAGTGGCTCGAGGGCTCGGGCCTCGAGATGGCCGACGGGGTCGTGTGCGACCACGCGCTGTTCGCCGCCGACGGCGTGGTGTGCGCCGGCGACCTGTGCCGCTGGCGCTGGCGGCATCTCGGCGAGGAGCAGTCGCGTCGGATCGAGCACTGGGAGGCAGCCTCCCAGATGGGCGCGGCAGCGGCGAGGAGCCTTTTGGCCGGAAGGAGGCACGCCGAGCCGTTCGACCCCGTCCCGTACTTCTGGTCCGACCAGTACGGGCTGCGGGTCCAGGTGCTCGGCTGTCCCGAGCCCACCGACGAGGTCGCCGTGTCGCCCGGCGGCTTCGACGCAGAGGACGGGAAGTTCGTCGCGCTCTACGGGCGGGGCGGGAGGCTGAGCGGGGCGATCGCCGTCTCACGGCCTCGTCAGCTCATGGCGTTTCGGCCGCTCCTTGCGGCGGGGGCCAGCTTCGCCGACGCGCGGGTGCTGCTCGGGGCGGAGGCCTGACGGCCGGCTCGACGGCGGGCGTGGTGTCGCACCGCTCGCCGAACCCGGCGGGCCTCTTGGACGTGGCGACGCCCGGCGGCCCGCGCCGGCGAACCGCCGCGCTCGCGACGGCCCTCGTCCCGGTCCCACGCCGCTCGCCCGGCCAGGGAGGCGAGCGCACGTGCACGTGACGACGCGCTCGGTGCGCCCTCGGGGACGTCCTTGAGGACGTCCCCGAGGGCGTCTGTCGAGGTGCTCTCCACTGCACCCTCCACTGCACCCTCCACTGCACCCTCCACTGCACCTCCCAAGAGGTCGTCGAGCGCGCCGGCGATCGACTCGAGCGTGGTCCCGGGCCTGCACGCGAGGTTCGCGTGGCGCGCGGCCCGCTCCAGCTCGCGGGTCACCTTGGTGCGCCACGTCCGCGGGCGTCTCCGTCGCCAGAGGTACGCGAGCCCGGCGAGCGCGAGCAGCGCCGCGACGGCGGCGGCGGGGGCCACAAGGACGCGGCGCAGGGTGGCCGCCAGGTCGTGGCCGAGCGTTGACGCCGTCGTGGGGTTCTCGGTGGGGACGAGGGCCGTCGGGTCGAAGCTCTGCCAGCCGTAGCCGGGGAACCACACCTGCACCCACGCGTGAGCGTCCTTGGCCTGCTCGTCGTAGAGGCCGGTGATCGGATCGAAGCGGCCCGGCACGTACCCGACCGCCTCGCGGGCAGGGATCCCGAGCGTCCGGAGCATGACGGCGAGGGAGGTGCTGATCTGCTCGCAAAAGCCGCGGCGCGATCCGAAGAGGAACTGGACCACCGAGTCCTGGCCGGGCGCGAGCGGGGGGATGTCGAGCGTGTAGCGGGTGTGCGAGCCGATCCAGTGCTCCAACGCCTCGATCTTCGAGACGACCGTCGTGTCGTGCGACGTGACCCTGCGGGCCAGCGCCGCGACCCGCGGGTAATGGCGGGGGAGCTGCAAGTCCTCCCGCCTCACGGCGGCTGTGAGCCCTGCCGTGCCGTTCGACCTGGCGAGGGCCGCGCTGCTCGGCGTGGCGACTGTCGACAGGACGCTGTAGACCGAACCGGCGCCCAGCGCGCGTGGGGTGCGGATGGCCCCGTTCACCCCGACGTAGAGACGCCGGGTGGGGATCCACACCGCCGTCGCCTGGTCGGCGTGGAGGACCAGGTTCGACGCGGGTGCAGCGAGATAGAAGGTCTGGTAGTCCGGCTGGACGGCGCTCCGGCGAGCGAGCGAGATCGAGCGGGTGGCAGCGTCCGGCTCCCCGGTGGGCGAGAACGCGCTCGGTCCCAGCGCGAAGGGCGACCCGCCCGTGAGGACGGCCCAAGGCCGCGCGCGGCCCGAGCCGGGTTTCGCGCCGGATGGCGGCGGTCCGGTCTCGCGCCATGACCTTCCCGACCAGGTGTCGTAGGTCTCGGCGATCCAGTAGGACGGTCGGTCCGCCCGCACCCGGAGCACGACCTCGCTGCCGAGACCGGGACGCAGGGCCGTGTCGAGCGGGCCTGCGAAGCCGAGGAAGCCCCCGACGCCGGTCGGCCCGGACGCGGACGCCGGAGCGAGGTCCGTCGAGCGGGGGGCAGGCACCACGCGTGGGGCCGGGCCGGCCGTGCCCCCGGCGCCTGTGGTCCCGCTGGCTCCGGCGCCTGTGCCGCCGCCGCCGGCGAACGAGAGCGTCGGCGGCCGTGGCGGGGGAAGGAAGGTGACGAGCAGCCCCGCCACGAGGAGCGCAGTCGCGCTCGACGCGACGGCCGGCAGTGGGCGCGACCACGATCCATTGGCCATGGAGGACCACGAGGCATGCAGGGCGAGGAGCCCGAGCGCCGCCCAGAGGGCGACGTAGACGCCGAAGGAGAGGTCGATGGCCTGCGCGCCGGCGATTGCCATGAGCGTCGCCGAACCGGCCAGCGAGAAGCCGATGTCCTTGCGCGCGGGCATGTCGAAGGCGTGCGCGGCGAGCATCGCGCTGAAGAGCACCGCGAGCGGGTCCTCCACGCCGCGCAGCCTTCCTGCGGCCGCGGCCGACGAGACCGTGACGAAGAACCACGCGAACGCGCCGAGCATCGCAGCTGCGAGGAGCACCTTCAGGTGCGGAAGCGGCCTCGTCCGGCGCAGGTGCGAAAAGAGGCTCCCCGCGCACAAGAGCGCCGCGACGAGGGCCGCGAACCACGCGGGCAGCTCGCCCTGTCCCGCGCACGCGGCGATCGCCACGCACACCGCACCTGCAGCCGACGTCCGGAGCGCCACCGAGTGCTCGGCCGGCCAGCTCCGCCCGGCGCGCAAAAGGGGCATGAACCTGCTCACTCCGGCCCCTGCGGCAAGCTCGCGGGCGAGGAGGGCGCGCCGCCGAGGGGGCGTCCCCACGGGGCGCCGGTGCGCGGGAGGGCGCGAGCGAGCCGCTTTCCCGCCGCGTCCATCGTGGTCACGGGGGCGACGACCTCGCCCTCGGGGTGGGCGGTCCTGAGCTCCACCGCCACGCCGGCGAGGAGCAGCGCGCGGACGGTCGCCATCACCCGCTCGGCGTGCCGCTCCGCGGCGTCGGGGTCTGTCGGCAGCAGGCCCTCGACGGTCGCGGTCTGCGGTTCGGGGCGCTGGGGCTCTCGGACCATGAGCGACCCCGTGTGCGCAGTCGCGCGCCAGTGCACGAGCGCCCGCCGGTCGCCGGGCTCGTACGGGCGCACCCCGCGCTGTCCTGCGCCGCGCCCGGGTCCCGTCCCAGGGGTCTCGTCGCCGGGGGTCTCGTCTCGTGGGTCCTGTGTGCGCGCCGTGCGGGTGCCGGCGTCCCCCCTCCCGACGCGTGGTGCGACGGCGACGGGGCGAGGGAGCGCCAGCGTGTCGGTGCGCGTCCACCACAGGATCCCGAAGGGTGCGGCGCTCGAGATGGCGACCCTCACGTGGTGGAGCTCCCCGCGGTGCTCGGGGCGGACCTCGAGCGCCGCGTGCCGGCGCCCGGGGACCATGACGACCGGGCCCGGGGGGTCGAGGGGCTGGACCTCGACGGGCGCGGACGAGACGACCTCGACGACGACGGCCGCGCCTGCCGTCCCGCCGGCTGGGGCGGAGACGACGTGACACCGGGCGCGCGCGACCGCGACCGCTGGAGCGAGCATCCCGACCACGAGGCCGCCGGCCACCAGCGCGCCCACCGCTTGGGCCCACCCGGCGCCTGCGTCGTGGGCGACCGCGCCCCACACGGCGAGCACCGCGGCGCTCGCGGCGACCGGCATCGCAGCCCGCCGGGGCCGCGGGAGCCGGTGCCCCGTCACGGCCTCGGCACCGCGACGGAAGCCAGCACGTCACGCACGACCGTCGCGCGCTCCTCCGCCAGGGCGTCGACGACCAGCCGGTGCGCGAGCCCTGCGACGGCGACGGCCTGGACGTCGTCGGGGATCACGTAGGAGCGCCCGTCCAAGAGCGCGTGGGCCTGCGCGGAGCGCACGAGGGTGATCGACGCACGGGGGCTCGCGCCGAGGCGTACGGCGGTCGCCCCCCGGGTCGCGCGTGCGAGCCGGACCGCATAGGCCGCAACCTCGGCCGCCACGTGGACCGTGGCGCACGCGTCGACCAGCTGTCCCCACTCGGCGGTCGAGCAGACCGGGCGAAGCTTGGCCAGCGCGTCCCGGCCTCCCTCGCCGAGCGCGAGCTCGAGCTCGGTCTCCGCGCCGGGGTAGCCGAGCTGGGTCGACAGGGCGAATCGGTCGAGCTGGCTCTCCACGAGCGGGTAGGTGCCGAGCTGGCCCGGGTTCTGGGTGGCGATGACGAGATGGGGGCGGGGGAGCGGCCAGCTCGCCCCGTCCACGGTGACCTGCTCCTCGGCCATCGCCTCGAGCAGCGCGGACTGGGTCCTCGGGGGGGTGCGGTTCAGCTCGTCGAGCAGCACCACGTGCGCGAAGACCGGTCCGGGACGGAACCGCCAGTCGCCGCGGTCCGGCGAGTAGACCGAGACGCCGGTGACGTCGGTCGGGAGCAGGTCGGTGTGACCCTGGATCCGCGAGAGCTCTGCGCCGAGCGCCGCGGCGAGGGTCCGGGCGAGCACGGTCTTGCCCGTGCCCGGGACGTCCTCGATGAGCAGGTGACCGCCGGAGACCGCCGCGCACACCGCCACGCTCACCGCGTCCGGCGCGCCGAGGATCACCCTGCCGACGGCCTCGTAGAGTGAGCGGGCGAGCGCCGCCGCGCCGTCGAGGTCCATCGCGTCCCCGGGCCCTTCTCCGGCGCCGGCGACACCGCTGGCGTCCGCTGCCGAGCAGGCCCCATCACGCCTCCGCTGCCCTGCCTCCCCGCTCCGCCACGCCGTCACCCCGACACTCCCCTAGAACTCGATGCCCGACAGCTCGGGGATGGTGCGCGCCGCCCGCTCCCTCGCCTCGAGCCACCGGCTGCGCAGCGCCTGCCGGGCCGCTGTCGACAGCCTAGGCTCGACGGTCTCTCTCGGGCGGTAGGCGGCGGCGATCTCGTCGGTCCCCGCCAGCGTGCCGACCGCGACGCTGGCCAGGAGCCCTGCGCCCAGGGTCGTCGCCTCCCGCTCCGCGGAGAGGTCCACCGGCCGGCCGCACGCGTCGGCGAGCGCCTGGACGAACACCTTGTTCGCGCTCATGCCGCCGTCGACGCGCAGTGCGGCCACGGTCGCGGCGGCGTCCGCCTCGGCCGCCTCGAGGAGGTCCGCGCCGCGCTGCGCCACGCCCTCGAGCACCGCCCGGACGCTCGCCGCGCGCCCGGTGCCGCGGGTGAGGCCGACGAGTGCGCCCCTTGCCCCGAAGTCCCACACCGGCGTGCCCATGCCCATGAGGGCCGGCACGAACCAGACGTCTTGCGCAGAGACGCAGGACGCGGCGATCGCCTCGGTCTCGGCCGGGCTCGTGACGATGCCGAGGTCCTCGCAGAGCCAGTCGACGCAGGCGCCCGCGGTCAGCATGATCGCCTCGCTCCCCCAGGTGAGCTCGCCGCCGCGACGCCACGCGACGATGGGGAAGGTCCCCGCCGGCGCACGCCCGGCGTGCGCGGGGGGCTCGGTTCCCGTGCACAGGTCCAGCATCCCCCCCGTGCCGAAGGTGGCCTTGGCGAGCCCGGGGCGCGTGCAGCCCTGCCCGACGAGCGACGCCTGCTGGTCGCCGATCAGCGCTGCGAGGGGCGGGCCCCCACTGAGCGCGGACGCCTCCCCGAGCTGCCCGCACGAGTCGACCACCGCCGGGAGCACGGCCTCGGGGATCCTGAGCGCCTCGAGGACCCGCCCGTCCCAGCAGTCCCAGCGCGCGCCCTCTCCCGGCGCCAGCATCCCGGTGACCGCGGCGTTGGTCGCGTCCGTGACGTGGAGCCCCCCGCCGGGCCCTCCGGGTCCGCCCGCGAGCGTCCAGGCGACCCAGCTGTCCACGGTGCCCGCGCACAGCTCCCCGGACTGCGCCCTGGCCCGGTCGGGGTCGACGGCGTCGAGGATCGCCGCGACTTTGGTCGCGGACATGTTCGGCGCGAGCCGGATCCCGTCGGCTTGCAACGTGAGGCACGTGAGGACCGTGCGGAGGTCCTGCCACCCGATGGCCGGCGCGAGCGGCACGCCCGTGCGACGGTCCCAGACGAGCGCCGTCGCGCGTTGGGTGGCGACGCCGACACCGTCGACGGGGCCTGACGCGTCGAGCACCGACGCGGCGAGCTCCACGACCGCACTGGCGAGCTCCGCCGCATCCAGCTCTGCGAGGCCGGGGGCGGGCGCGCTCGTCGAGAGCGGCGCGTGGCGGACGTGGGCGACCGAGCCGTCGTCGCGGACGGCGGCGGCGCGCACGGCGCTCGAGCCGACGTCCACGACGAGGATGCTCCCGCTCATGGCCAGCCCACCTCGCCGAAGGGGCTCGGGATGCCGAGCTTCCCGGGGTTGAGGATCCCTGCGGGGTCGAGGGCGCGCTTGAGCGAGACGAGGACGCCGTGGGCGTCGCCGAGCGCGTGCGCAAGGAACCGGGCCCGGTTGAGCCCGATGCCGTGGTGATGACTGATGGCCGCGTCCTGTGCGATGACCGCGTCGACGAGGGCGTCCCAGGCCCGGCGGTAGTAGCTCTCGGCGTCGAGGACGCCGCCGGGGCCTTCCTCGGCCCCGGGGCCGCCTCCGTGCTCGCGTGCCGAGCCGGTGCCGGCGAAGGTGAAGTAGAGGCAGGCGCCGTCGAGGTAGGCGTGCGAGAGGTGCACGGACGCTGCAATCGTGCCGCTGAGCCCGCGCAACCCCGCGACGACGTCCAGGGCGAGCGCGGGGAGCGTCGACCAGCGGGCCGCCACCTCGGCGGTGTCGACGACGATGCCCGCGCGCCACAGCGGCGCGAGCGCCGAGGTGTCGTTGCGCGTGGCGAGCCAGTGGGCGACGAGCCCGTCGTCGAGGCGGTTCGCGCAGCTGCACTCCTCGTCGACCACGGCCAACGTCGCGGCGAGCAGCCCCGGGTCGGCCTCGTCGAGGACGACCAGCACGCAGCCCGTGGTGTGCCCGAAGCCACGCTCGGACTCCGCTTGGTCGTAGAGACGAAGGACCGCGGGCGTCGCCCCGCGCCGGAGGATGCGCCTGCAGGCGTCGAGCCCCTCGTCGAAGCTCGGGAAGCAAAATGCCCTTCGACCGTCGCCTGCAGGGAGCGGGTGCACCCGCAGCCACGCACGCGTGATCACTCCGAGCAGGCCTTCGCTGCCCACGAACAGCTGGGTCAGGTCGGGGCCGGTCGCAGCGCGCGGCGCCACCTTCCCGGTGCGCACGAGACCCCCGTCGGCGAGCGCCACCTCGAGGCCGACCACCATGTCCTCGATCTTCCCGTAGCGGGTCGAGTACTGCCCGGCGCTGCGGCAGGCGAGCCATCCGCCCACGGTCGACAGGTCGATCGACTGGGGCCAGTGGCCGAGCGTGTAGCCGGTGCCGGTGGCCCGCAGCCGCTCCTCGAGCTCTCTGCCGTTGACGCCGGCGGGCACCTCGGCGACCAGCGAGATCTCGTCCACCTCGACGTCGCCGACCAACCCGGTGCAGTCGAGGGCGACGCCGCCGAAGAGCGGGACGGCGCCGCCGCAGACCCCGCTCCTCCCGCCCATCGCGGTGACCGGGACCAGCTCGCCGGCGCAGGCGGCCAGCACCTCGGCCACCTGGGCGGCGGAGGTCGGGCGCACGACCGCGTCGGGCCGGGCGGGCACGCGGCCCGCTGCGGCCCAGCCGAGCGCGAGCGGCCACCAGTCGCGCCCGGCCTCGGCGCGGGCAGCCGCCCCGAGCTCGACGGCTCCGCCTTCCCGGCGCACGCGCGCGAGGATCGCCTCGGGCACCGCGACCCGTCGGCAGGCGATCCGTTCCCCGGCAGCCCTCGCACCCCCCTCGATGGGCGACGGAGGGATCGGCGCCCACGTCCTCGTGCCCGCTGTCAACGGCTCTCCTCGCTCGGCGCCGGGATCCCCGCCTGATCGAGCTCGCCCCTCACGCGTGCACAGAACCGCTCTGCGTGACCGGCAGCCTGATCCTCGCCCCAGCCGAGCTCGGAGGCCATGAGCGCCGCCACCGCCGGCGCTGCGCGTGCCGCCGCCCTGGCGTCTTGGAGCGCCGCGCGCGTCCGGCGAAAGAGCGCGTCGTCGATCGACAGCGCCATCTCCTCGCGCACCGCGTAGACCACCTCTGCGCCGAGGTAGGGGAGCTCGTGGGAGATGGGGCGCGCGAGCTCCGGGCGCGCCCTGCACAGGGCCCGCACGTCGTCGGCCTCGGTGCCGTAGCGGCCGAAGAGCCGGTCGCCGCGCATCGACGTGTCGATCGGGCCGGCCGGTGCGCCGCGCAGCCTGAGCCGGCGGGTCGGCGAGCGCCGTGCGAGGGACGCCTCGCCGAGCACCCGGCTCACGGCCCTCATCGTGTCCTCCGCCATTCGCCTGTAGGTGGTGAGCTTCCCCCCGGTCACCGTCACGAGGCCGTCAGGCGTGGTCCGGACCGAGTGGCGGCGGGAGAGGTCTGCCGTGCGGGCCGAGACGCGGCGGGCCCCGCCGCCCGATCTGAGCAGCGGCCGCAAGCCCGCCCACAGCGCGGTGACGTCCGCGGGGGCCAGCCCGGCTTCGGTCGACGCGTTGACCGCCGTGAGGAGGTAGTCCACGTCCTCGGGCGTGCAGGTGGGGTCGTCGAGCTGGCCGGGGTAGTCGGTGTCGGTCGTCCCCACATAGGTGACGCCCGCCTCGGGCCACGGCACGACGAAGATGGACCGGCGATCGCCGCGCACCGGGAGGACCGCGGCGACGTCGCAGGGGAGCGACGCGGCCGGCACGGCGAGGTGGACGCCCTTGGCGGGTCGCAGCGTCGGCGGCTGGGCGCCCGCGGCCAGCGCACGGACGTCGTCGGCCCACACCCCGGTCGCGTTCACCACGGCCTTCGCGCGCACGTCGAAGTCGGGCCCTGTGGCGGCGTCCCCGAACGCGCCGGCCGCGCCGGGCATGACCGCCGGGCTCACCCGGGCGCCGTGCACCTTTCCGGCCCGGTCCGTGAGGAGCGCGGTCACCTCGGCGTAGTTGGCCGCGACGGCGCCGTGGTCGAGCACCGCCGTGCGCGCCACCGCGAGCACGAGACGTGCGTCGTCGGCGTGCGCGTCGGGGTAGACGAAGCCCCCCGCGAGGTCGTCGGCGCGCAGCACCGGCAGGTGGGCGAGCGCTTCGTCGCGTCCGACGCGCCGGTGGCGCGTCCCGATCCGCCAGCCGCCGGTCAGGTCGTAGAGCCACAGCGCGGTGGAGAGCGACCGCGCGACGGACCCTCTGACCACGCCGTCGCGCCCGAAGATCGGGATGAGGAACGGGAGGGGGCTCACCAGGTGCGCTGCGTTGCGGAGCAGCGCCTGCCGCTCGGCGAGGCTCTCGTAGACGAGACCGAGCTCCCCCTGCTGGAGGTAGCGGAGGCCGCCGTGCACGAGCTTGGAGGACCTCGACGAGGTCCCCGACGCGAAGTCCCCCTTGTCCACGAGGGCGGTGCGCAGGCCGCGGCTCGCGGCGTCGAGCGCCACGCCGGCGCCCGTGATCCCGCCGCCGACGACGAGGACGTCGAACTCCTCGGCTGCGAGCCGCGCCAGCGCGTCGCGGCGCTCGAAGACGCTCATCGGCGCAAGCGTGCCACAGAGCGCGCTGGGAATTCGCTGGAGAGACAATTCGTGTCGAGCGACAACGGTTCACGGTATCGTCTGCAGTGATGCGCACCCCGACCGAGCTGACTGCGCTCTTCCGTGCCAACGGGCGGAACGTGACCCCCCAGCGCCAGTGCATCTTCCGCGCGCTCCAAGGCGACGACACGCACCCGACCGCGGAGCAGGTCCACGAGACCGTGCGGGCGGAGATGGAGACGGTCTCGCTCAAGACCGTCTACCAGACGCTCCACGATCTGGCCGACCTCGGAGAGGTCACGATGCTCGACGTCGGCACGGGTGCGCTGCGCGTCGACCCCAACGTCGAGCGTCCCCACCACCACCTCGTCTGCCGGACGTGCGGGAAGGTGCGCGACGTGTTCGTCGACCTTCCGGTCCTCGAGTTGCCAGCGAGCCGATCCCAGGGCTACGACGTGGAGAGAGGGGAGGTCGTGTTCCGCGGGCTGTGCGGCGAGTGCCGTGCCAGCAGTCGGCGTGCGCCGGTCCCGACTACCCGAGCATCCGTCCACCAGCGCTCCGAGCCGAGCGCACCACACCACCACAGGAGGAGCAATGCCCCAGCTCAAGGGTTCCAAGACCGAGGACAACCTCAAGACCGCGTTTGCGGGTGAGAGCCAGGCGAACCGGCGCTACCTGTACTTCGCGCAGAAGGCGGACGTGGAGGGCTACCCGGACGTGGCCGCCCTCTTCCGCTCCGTGGCGGAGGGCGAGACCGGGCACGCCTTCGGCCACTTCGACTTCCTGCGCGAGGTCGGCGACCCTGTGACCGGGGCGCCGGTCGGCCCGACCTCGGACAACCTCAAGAGCGCGATCGAAGGCGAGACCTACGAGTACACGGAGATGTACCCGGGATTCGCCAAGACCGCCCGCGAGGAGGGGTTCGAGGAGATCGCCGAGTGGCTCGAGACCCTCGCGCGCGCCGAGAAGTCCCACGCGGGCCGCTTCGCCAAGGGGCTCGAGTCGGTCTCCTGAGCCCTGAGCCCCTGAGGCCCTGAGCCCCTCAGCATCGTGGCCGCCAGGCCGCTCGATCTCGACGACATCCTCGACCTTCGCGCCTACGAGCGCGTCCGTGACGAGTACCGCCGGCACGTGATCGAGCTGAAGCGCCGTCGTCGCGTGGCGCTCGGCCCCATCCTCTCGGCGGTCTTCGAGTGCGCCGAGACTGTCCGGTTCCAGGTGCAAGAGATGGCACGGGCCGAGCGGATCGCGACGGACGAGGGGATCCGTCAGGAGCTGGACGTGTACAACCGGCTCCTGCCCGCCCGAGGAGAGCTCTCCGCGACCCTCTTCGTCGAGCTCACGACCGAAGCGGACCTCCGGCGATGGCTGCCCAAGCTGGTGGGCATCGAGCGTGCGCTCGTCTTCGAGCTGGGCGAGCCGGTCGACCTGCGCCTCCCGGGCGTGCCGGAGGCGACCCACGCCGAGGCACTGACCAGGGAGTCGGTCACCGCCGCGGTCCACTACGTGCGCTTCGGCTTCCCCGAGGCCGCGACGGCGAGGCTCTCAAGGGACGATCCGGTCGCGCTCGCGGCGCGACACCCCGAGTACGAGGCCCGGACCGAGCTGGCTCCTGAGGTGCGCGCCGAACTCGTCGCCGACCTCGAGGGCGCCGACGAGCTGATGCCCCTCAGCTGACCCGCGGGTGCGCCGGGTGGGTTCGTGCGGGCGCCGGGTGGGCTCGCGCGGGCGCCGGGTGGGCTCGTGCGGGCGCCACGTGCACAGGGCCCGTCCGGCCTCGTCGGGCTCACGTCGAGCACCGCATCGCCCCTGGCCAGAGCGGTCCCCGCGGGCCAAGGCCTTTACACGAGCCGCCACGGTGCGCCATAATCGACGTTCTGCCGCAATTCGGGTGGGCCTTGTGGGGAGCCTGCGGGGAAACGGGTGTCGGCAGGCCCAGCCAGATCAGAGGATGTGCGTTTCCATGAATGCCACGTGGCGCAAGCGGGCCGCCTGCCGAGGCATCGACGTCGAGATCTTCTTCCCCGAGACAGAGGATGCTGACGTGGAGGCGGCGAAGGCCGTGTGCGAGACGTGCCCGGTCCGCGAGGCGTGCCTCGAGCACGCGCTGGCACACCGCGAGCGCGAAGGGGTCTGGGGCGGGACGACGGAGCGGGAGCGCCGCCGGATCCTCCGGCAGCGCCGCAAGTCCGCCTGACGCACCCGGCCTGACGCATTCGGGCGCACGCACCCGGACACGTTCAGGTGCCGCCGAGCGCGAGGGCAATCCATCGGTCGGGTTGGACGACGGAGCTCCGGGGTGACGCGCGGGCACGGGCTAACGTCACCTGCCGTGACGTTCGAGCTTCCCGAGGAGATGCAGGCCCTTCAGGCGTCGGTGCGCAAGCTGGCACGTGACAAGGTGAAACCCCGCGCCCGCGAGATCGATCGGACCGGCGAGTACCCGGCCGACCTGTTCGAAGCGTTCCGCGACGCCGGCCTCCTCGGCTTGTGCATCCCCGAGGAGCTGGGCGGCTCAGGTGCCGGGGTCCTGGGCCTCAGCGTCGCGATCGAGGAAGTCGCGAAGTACTCCAACACCGCGGCCCTGATGCTCCTCCTCACCAGGCTCCCGACGGGACCGGTCATGATCGCCGGCAGCGAGGACCAGAAGCGCCGCTACCTGCCGGGGATCGCAGACGGCCGCCAACGTGCTGCATTCGGGCTGTCGGAGCCACAGGCGGGGAGCGACGTGATGGGCATGCAGACGAGAGGGGTGCCGGACCCGGACCGCCCGGGCGGGTGGATCCTGACCGGGACCAAGTGCTGGATGTCGGGGGTCCGCGAAGCGGACTGGTACACGGTCTTCGCCAAGACGGGCGATCCCAAGAGCAGGGCGCACGACTCGGTGACCGCCTTCATCGTCGAGCGGGCCTTCGACGGCGTGTCGGTCGGCCGGACCGACAAGAAGATGGGTGTCCGTGGAGTGGACACCGGCGAGCTGCATCTCGACGGCGTGCGCGTCCCAGCCGAGAACGTGATCGGGGAGGTCGGCGGGTTCCAGCTCGCGATGCTCGGCCTCAACTCGATGCGCCCGGTGGTCGCGGCACGCGGCATCGGGCTTGCCGAGGGTGCGCTCATGTACGCGACGGACTACGTGAAGGCGCGCCCCGCCTTCGGCAAGACGATCGCGGACTTTCAGGGGATCCGGTGGGAGATCGCCAAGTGCGCGGTGGACATCGAAGCGGCCCGTCTGCTCACGTACCGTGCGGCGGCGATGTCGGACGCCGGACGGTTCATGAAGGAGGACGTGCCGTTCCTCTCGATGGCGAAGTACTACGCCACGGAGCTGGCCGTGCGCGCCTCTGGGCTCGCCGTCCAGTTGCTGGGGGCCGCGGGCTACATGGAGGACCACCCCGCGGAGCTGTGGTACCGCGACGCCCGCCAGCTCACCATCGTGGAGGGCACCTCGCAGGTCCAGCTCGATCTCATCGCACGCGGGGTGATCGACGGTGACCTCTGGTGGGACTGACGCCCCTGCGGCGTCACCGGCGTTGAACCCGAAGGCAGCGTTCGCCGAGCTCGGCGGGTGGCCAGGCGCCCTCAGCCGGATCGTCGCCGGCGCGTCACTGACCGGAGACGAGGCGGGGGTGCTGATCGGGGAGGTGCTCGACGGGACGGCGACCCCGGCTCAGACTGCGGCGCTGTTGATCGGTCTGCGGATGAAGGGGGAGACCGTCGCAGAGATGACGGGGCTCGTCCGAGCCATGCTCGCCCACGCGGTCCCCTTGCAGGTGGAAGGGGACGTGGTCGACGTCGTGGGGACCGGCGGCGACCGGCTCGCGAGCATCAACGTGTCGACGCTCGCCGCATGCATCGCTGCGGGAGCAGGGGCGAGCGTCTGCAAGCACGGCAACCGCGCCGCTTCCTCCTCGGTCGGCACCGCGGACGTCCTCGAGGCCCTCGGCGTCGCCGTCGACCTCGGGCCAAAGGGGGTCGCGCGTTGCGTGCGCGAGGTCGGGATGGGCTTCTGCTTCGCGCCCCGCTACCACCCCGCCATGCGCTACGCAGGCCCCGTGCGCCGAGAGCTCGGGGTGCCGACGGTGCTCAACTTCCTCGGCCCGCTCGCCAATCCCGCCGGGGCGCGTCGCCAGCTCGTCGGGGTGAGCGACCCCAAGATGGCGGGGAAGATGGCCGAGGTCCTCGGCGCCAACGGCAGCGTGCACGCCATGGTCGTGCACGCAGACGACGGCCTCGACGAGCTGAGCGTGACGTCTCCGTCCAGCGTCCTCGAGGTCGTCTCCGACGCTGCGGCGCCCGGTCACTACGCGCTGCGCTCCTGGCGGTTCGAACCCGAAGAGCTCGGGATCGCCCGCTCGACGATGAGCGAGCTGCGCGGCGGCGACGCCGCGTTCAACGCGGCGGTCATCCGCCGCGTCCTCGAGGGCGAGCGAAGCGCGCGGCGGGACATCGGCGTGCTCAACGCGGCAGCGTCGCTCGTGGTGGCCGGCCTCGCTCCCGGCCTTCCCGAGGGCGTCGACATGGCCACCGACGCGCTCGACGCAGGCCGCGCCCTGGCGGTGCTCGAAAGGCTCGTGCAGGTGTCGTGCGAGGAGGCGGACGCCGAGCGCGCGGCCGGAGCTCAGCCTTCCCTCGAAGGCAGCGGGCTGCCGTCCGCGGCGACATAGCGGATCCCCTCGTCGCCGAGGCGCCGCCGCATCACCTCGAGCGCGTCCGGGCTGTCGTCGACGAGCACGAAGCGCCGCCCGAGCTCCCGGGCGACCGCCCCGGTCGTGCCGCTGCCGGCGAAGAAGTCGAGCACGCGCCTTCCCGGTGCCGACGACGCGTGCACGATGCGCCGCAGCACCCCCGCAGGCTTCTGGGTGGGGTAGCCGGTCTTCTCCGACCCGGCGGTCGGGACGATCGTGTGCCACCACACGTCGGTGGGGAGCTTCCCGCGGGCCGCCTTGTCGGCGGTGACGAGCCCCGGCGCCATGTAGGGGATCCGCTCGATCGCTGTGCGGTCGAAGTGGTGGGCGCCGACGTGCTTGGCGTAGACGAGGATCGTGTCGTGCTTGGCCGGCCAACGGTCGCGCGCCCTTCCGCCGTAGTCGTACGCCCAGATGATCTCGTTGAGGAATGCCCTGCTGCCGAAGACGCCGTCGAGCAGCACCTTCACGTAGTGCGCCTCGCGGTAGTCGAGATGGACGTAGAGGGTGCCGTCCGCGCTGAGCAGCCGGCGCGCCTCGGCGAGCCGGGGGCCGAGGAACCCCACGTAGTCCGGGTAGGAGTCGCCGAACTCGCGCACGCCCGACGCTTCGGTGCGGTAACGGCGACCGCCGAAGCCCGTACGGTCGCCGCCCTCGTCACGCGTGGTGCGAAGCGTCCGGCGCCTCCTGGTTGCACCGGTGTTGAACGGAGGGTCGACGTAGACGAGCTGGAAGGACTCGTCGGGGAGGGCGCGCAGGACGTCCGCGTTGTCGCCGAAGACGACGTAGTCGCGCTCGCTCGTGAGGTCGATCATGAGTTGCCCGGCACCCGGCGCCGCCGCCGACCCTAGCTCGCAGTCGCCGCCGGCGACCCGGGCTCGCAGTCGCCGCCGGCGACCCGGGCTCGCAGTCGGCGCCGGCGACCCGGGCGCCGCCGACCCCCGGTGCCATCCGCAAAGATGGCGGGATGCACGACGACGACGCCGGACCCGCGGTGGGGCCTCTCCACGGCGTGCGCGTGCTCGAGCTCGCCGGGCTCGGGCCCGCGCCGTATGCGTGCATGCTCCTCGCCGAGGCGGGTGCCGATGTGCTGCGGCTCGAGCGTCCAGGCCCTGCGGGGGCTCGGCGGCAGGGGACGAACGTGGACCTTCTGAGGCGCAGCCGGCCCTCGGTGGGCATCGACCTCAAGCGGCGCGAGGCGATCTCGCTGGTCCTGGATCTCGCGGCGCGCGCGGATGTGCTCGTCGAGGGGTTCCGGCCGGGCGTGGCCGAGCGGCTCGGGCTCGGTCCAGAGGCGTGCTGGGCGCGCAACGCCCGCCTCGTCTACGGGCGGATGACCGGATGGGGCCAGGACGGGCCGCTCGCCGGACGCGTGGGGCACGACATCGACTACATCGCGCTCGCAGGGGCGCTGTGGCCGATCGGCCGCGAGCGTGATGCGCCTGTCCCGCCGCTCAACCTCGTCGGTGACTTCGGCGGAGGCGGGATGCTGCTCGCGTTCGGCGTGGTGGCAGCGCTTCTCGAGGCGCAGCGCTCAGGGGTCGGGCAGGTGGTCGACGCGGCGATGGTGGACGGGGCGGCCTCGCTCACCACCATGCTGCACGGCATGTGGCTCTCGGGCGACTGGCAGCCCGCGCGCGGGGTGAACCTCCTCGACACCGGCGCGCCCTTCTACGAGGTCTACGAGACCGCCGACGGCGGCCACATGGCGGTGGGCGCGCTCGAGCCGCAGTTCTTCGCCGCCCTGCTCGACGGGCTCGGGCTGCGTGAGGAGGACGTCGGTCCGCAGTTCGACCGTGCGCGCTGGCCGGAGATGAAAGCCCGCTTCCGGGGGGTGTTCAGGACGAAGACCCGCAGCGAGTGGGCAGCTGTCTTCGAAGGCCGCGACGCGTGTGTCGCGCCGGTGCTCGCGCCGTGGGAGGCGCCCGACCACCCGCACAACCGCGCGCGCTCGACGTTCGTGGTGCACGACGGCAGGCCGCAGCCCGGTGCGGTTCCCCGCTTCAGCAGGACGCCCGCTGCGCTGCGGCACGCCCCTGGCACCAAGGAGGCGCTCGGCTACTGGGGGGTCGCCGAAGAGGCGTTCGAGACGCTGACGCGCTCGGGGGTGGTCACCGCCTCCGAGGTGTGACCGTCAGCTTCCCGGGCGGCTGGGGGGTCGCCTCGAGCCCCCGATCCATCGGGTCCCTGGCCCCAGTGTGCGGGGCGGAGGAACCGGCGCGGCGGACCGGTCCGGGGAAGCCGGGGGCGCGGGGGAGGGCGTGCCGGGCGGCACGCGCCCGGCGAGGCGGGGCAGCGGTGCGCCCGGTGCCGCGGCGGCGGACGCGACGTCCCTCGGGTAGCGGCGAGCGGCGACGAAGAGGTACAGGGCGCTCAACGCCAGGGGGAGCAGCATGAGCACGAACGTCCAGCGCAGGCCCGACGCCCCACCACCGAAGAGGTAGTCGGAGACCGCGCCGAAGATGACGGGCGCGAGCGCCTGGGCTGCCGTGCGCACGAACGTGCGGATCCCTTCGGCGCGGCCCCAGAGCCACGACGGCATGATGTCGAGCCGCGCGGCGTCGATGGGCGGGTTCTGCGCGGAGAGCCCGAACCCGGCGATCACGAGGTAGGGCAACGCCGTGAGGACGCTGTGGGTGACGAGCGCGGGGATCATCATCACGACGGTCACCGACGCGGCGATGGCGGGGACCTGGACACGGCTCGCCAGGCGCCCCCGGCGCAAGAGCGCGTCGCTGAGCGGTCCGGCGACGAGCACTCCGGCCACCGCGCCGACCCCGACCACGAGCAGGAGGCCGTTGGCGAAGGCCTGCGCCACGTGGTACTGCCCATGTGTCGCCTTGCCGCTCCCCGAGACGAACTCGACCCCGAAGGTCTCCACGCCCGCAAGGAAGTAGTAGCCCAATGCGCCCGAGATGATGAGGATGACGTTGGTCTTCACCGCGAGCACGTAGCGGACCGCGGCGATGAACCCCATCTTGGGGTCCGCACGGGCGACCAGCGCTGGATCGGGCCGGACGCCGCGTTCGAGGGCGAGCCGTTGCGCGTCGGTGCGCTGGTCGGGCACGCGGCCCCCGCCGGCCCCCGCCGGCACCTCCTCGGGCGCCTGCACGGGCTGGACGCCGGCATCCGTCCCTTGCGCGGCGAGCCACGGCCGGGTCCCCGGCTCTGGCGCGAGCGCGCCCTTCCCGCCGCGCACGGGCTCAGGGAGGTGGAAGACCGCCCACGCCACGATGAACGCGGGGATGGCGAGGATGACGAAGGCGAGTCGCCACGAGAGGGCTGCGAGCTCGCCGGTGAATGCGAACCCGAGGCCGGCGCCGAGCAGCTCGCCGGTGAGGATGTAGCTGTAGATGTGGCCGCGCTCGCCTCCGGGGAACCAGTCGCCGACGAGGGAGGCGACCACCGGGCCGGCGACTGCGGTGACGCCGCCGAGCGCGAGGCGCGACAGGAGCAGCTGGCCGAAGGATCCGGCGGACGCGCTCCAGATCATCGCGATGCCCCACAGCACGACCGCCACGCCGAGGAGCCACGTGCGCCGGAGCTTGTCGGCGAGGACGCCGAAGGGCAGCGAGAAGACAGCGCCGACGACCGCCGTGACCGTCACCAGCATGCCGACGTCGAATGTGGAGATCTTCAGCGCGCTGCGGAGCTCGGACGCCGCCGCGCCCACCGTCGCAGTGTCTGCGCTCGACAGCGCGAGGACGCAGGCGAGCACCACGATGACCCGGGTACGCGTGCGGCCACCGAGCACGGGGACCAGCTTGCGCTTGGCGGTCCGGGCGCCGCGACGGGCGACCCGGCCCACCGCCGGGATGAGCCGCTGCGCTCCGTGCGACGCCACGCTCCCATCCTCGCCGATCCCGGCAGGGCTGCGGGCACGGGACGCTCAGGCCAGCCGGCGCTCCAGGTCGTCGACGGCGTCCGCCAGCTCCTTGGGCAGGTGGTCGCCGAATTGCGCGAAGTGCTCGCGGATGAGCGGGACCTCCGCCCGCCACTCGTCGGCGTCGACCCGCAGGAGCTCCTCCATGTCCTCCTTCGACACCGAGATGGCCTCGACGTCGATCGCGCCCGGGGCCGGGACGAAGCCGATGGGCGTGTCGACCGCGTCGCCGCGGCCGCTCACTCGCTCGAAGACCCACTCGAGCACCCGCGAGTTCTCGCCGTAGCCGGGCCACAGCCAGCGGCCCTCGTGGTCCTTGCGGAACCAGTTGACGTAGAAGATCTTGGGGAGCTTGTCGGGGTCGGCCTTCGCACCGAGGCGGAGCCAGTGCCCGAAGTAGTCCCCCATGTTGTAGCCGCAGAAGGGCAGCATCGCGAACGGGTCCCGCCGCAGCTTCCCGGCCCTGCCGGCGGCCGCAGCCGTGGTCTCCGACGCCATGATCGACCCCAGGAAGACGCCGTGCTGCCAGTCGAACGACTGGAAGACGAGCGGCACCACCGAGGCGCGCCGTCCACCGAAGAGGATCGCCGAGATCGGGACGCCCCGGGGGTCCTCCCACTCGGGGGCGATCGCAGGGTCCTGCGCCGCGGGCGCGGTGAACCGCGCGTTCGGATGCGCGGCCGGCGTGCCCTTCTCCGGCGTCCATTCCTCGCCGAGCCAGTCCGTGAGGTGCGCGGGGGGCTCCTCGGTCATGCCCTCCCACCAGACGTCCCCGTCGTCGGTCATCGCGGTGTTCGTGAAGATCGTGTTGGCCCCGACCGAGAACATCGCGTTGGGGTTGGTGTGGACGTTGGTGCCGGGGGCGACCCCGAAGAAGCCCGCCTCCGGGTTGATGCCGTAGAGGCGGCCGTCCGGCCCGAACTTCATCCAGCAGATGTCGTCGCCGACCGTCTCCACCTTCCAGCCCGGAAGCGTCGGGATGAGCATGGCCAGGTTCGTCTTGCCGCACGCCGACGGGAAGGCGCCGGTCACGTAGCGGGTCTCGCCCGCCGGCGACGTCAGCTTCAAGATGAGCATGTGCTCTGCCAGCCAGCCGTCGTCGCGCGCCATCACCGACGCGATCCGAAGGGCGAAGCACTTCTTGCCCAGCAGCGCGTTGCCGCCGTAGCCCGAGCCGTACGACCAGATCTCCCGGGTCTCGGGGAAGTGGACGATGTACTTGTTGTCCGGGTCGCACGGCCAGGGCACGTCCTCGTCGCCCGGCTCGAGCGGCGCGCCCACGGAGTGCAGGCAGGGGACGAAGTCACCCTCGGGGCCGAGCACCTCGAGCACCGAGGCACCCATGCGGGTCATGATCCGCATGGACACCGTGACGTACGGCGAGTCGGTGATCTCGACGCCGACGTGGGCGATGTCGGAGCCCAGCGGACCCATGGAGAACGGCACGACGTACATCGTGCGGCCCCTCATCGAGCCGCGGAACAAGCCCCTCAGCGTCTCGCGCATCTCCTGGGGGTCGCGCCAGTTGTTGGTCGGCCCGGCATCCTCCTCCCGCTGCGAGCAGATGAAGGTCCTGTCCTCGACGCGGGCCACGTCCTGTGGATCCGAGTGAGCCCAGTAGCTGTGGGGGCGCTTCGCGTCCGAGAGCTTCACGAACGTGCCGCTGTCGACGAGGAGCTCGCAGAGGCGGTCGTACTCCTCCGCTGAGCCGTCGCACCACTCGACGTGATCTGGCGCGGTGAGCGCCGCCACCTCCTCGACCCACGCCAGCAGCTTGCGGTTGCGGGTTGGCGGCGTGTCCAGGCTTGCTGCCATGTCCTCTCCTCGTCCCATCTGGGTGCCCTCGCGCCCTCGCTTCTCGGCTCTGGGCGGCTTCTTGCTCGATCTTGGCGCGGACTCCGCCGTGCGTGCCACGTCAGACCGAGAACCCCGGGAGCGGGCCGGCCGGATCCGGCCCTCGAGGGGCGCACCGAGCGCTGCGCGGCCCCGCAATCGCCTTCCACGATAGATGCTAGGCATGGGTCGTGGCACCTCCGACGCGTGTCCCGAGACGTCCCCTCTCGGACGAGGACGCAGCCGTCCAGCTCATCGCAGAGGTGCTCGCCCGGGCGCTCGGCACGCCACCTCCCGGCGACGTCTGGATCGGCGACGACGCCGCGGTCGTCTCCGTGCCTGGGGGGCGGTTCGTCTTCGCCACCGATGCCGTGGTCGCCGGGGTCCACGCGGACCTCTCCCTCACGGGGCTCGACGACCTGGGATGGAAGGCGCTCACCGCCACCGTGAGCGATGTGGGCGCCGTCGGAGGAAGGCCGAGCCACGCCGTGGTCGACTTCTGCGTCGCACCGGGCACGGACCTCGAGCTGCTCGCGAAGGGGACGGCCGAGGCGGCGGCAGAGTGGCGGTGCCCGATCGTCGGCGGCGACCTGACCGCCGCGCCGGAGATCGTCGTCGTGGCCGCGGTCGTCGGGCTCCTCGAGGGCGACGGCCCTCCGGTGCTGAGGTCGGGGGCCTCGCCGGGAGACGCGCTCTTTGTGACCGGCCCGCTCGGCGCCTCCGCGGCGGGGCTCCGGCTCCTGCGGGCCGGCGCAGGCGACCCGGCGTCTGCCGTCACCGCCCACAAGCGGCCGCGGGCACGGATCGAAGAGGGGGTGGTCGCCCGGCGCGCCGGTGCGACGGCCATGATGGACGTCTCCGACGGCCTCGCCCTCGACCTGGGACGGCTCGCCGAGGCGTCCGCGGTCGGGGTCCGCCTCGACACCCTCCCCGTCGCCGAAGGCGCCACCGAGGAAGAGGTGCTCGCAGGCGGAGAGGACTTCGAGCTCGTCATCGCGACGCCCGCGCCCGCCCGCCTGGCCGACGCGTTCTCCTCCGCGGGGCTCCGCCTCCCGATCGAGATCGGCCGGTGCACCGGCGACCGAACGGAACGGACGTTGCGGGGGGGCCCGCTCGGGAGCGGCGGCTTCCGCCACCATCTCGGATGGCGCCGGGGCGAGCCTGCGAGCGAGAGGCGCGCCCGTCCCGGCTGATCGGTCGCGGCGTCTTTCCGGCGAGCCGCGTGCCATGCGCGAGCAGTCAGCGGTCAGCTGTCAGCTGTCAGCTGTCAGCGGTCAGCCCTCAGACGTTGGTGAGCCTCCAGCTGATCGGCGCGGAGGGCAGCGCGCCCGACGTGGCGAGCGGTACGGTGACCCGCCGGTCTCCGACCTCCACCACCGCGTTCCCGAACCCCTGGCCGGCGGCAACGGGGGCATTCACCCGGTTCGGCAGGACGACCTCGGTCCTCACGCGTTGGCCGGGGAGGCCGATCAACGTGACGTCCCGGGTCGCCTCCAGCGCAACGGTGGGAGCCCACGGCGCCCGAAGGTGACCGAGCACCTCCCCGCGGTGGACGACGGCAGTCTGCACGAGCGCGTGGTCCGCGCTCGTCACGAGCGCGGTCGTCGCGTCGAAGGCCTCTGTGAGCGCGCTCGGCTGCGCGACGGTGCCGAATTGATGGAAGACGGCCCCGACGAGGGTCTCGGGCTTCCCTGCGATGGTCGTCTTCGCAGCGAACACGAAGCACCCGCCTGCTGTTGTGGTGAAGCCGGTCTTCACGCCGACGATGCCGTCGTGGCCCAACAGCGCGTCGACGTTGTACTGCAAGCCGGCTACCGGCAGTGTGACCTGCGCCATGTCCACGATCGCCCTGAAGGCGGGGTCCGCCATGTCGACCATCGCCAGCCGTACCTGTGACGCCGCCGTGCTCACGGTGCCCGGCGCGACCCCGCTCGCGTCGGTGTAGTGCGTGTGGGTGAGCCCGAGCTGCTTCGCCGCGGCGTTCATCTTGGCGACGAAGGCCGTCTCGCTCCCGGCGTCCCAGTCGGCGAGCAGCGTCGCGATGTTGTCCCCCGAGGGGACGAGGAGCGCCTCGAGCGCCTGACGCTCGGTGAGCTGCTCTCCGGGCGTGACCGCCACGACGGAGTCGCCGACCGCCTTGTCCTGCTCGTAGGTGGTGACGTCGGCCGGCGAGACCGTGATGGAAAGACCCGACCCTGTGGCGGTGAGCGGGTGGTCGCGCAGCACGAGGTACGCCGTCATCAGCTTCGTCACGCTCGCGAGCGCCGTCGGGGCCTGCTGACCAGAGGTACCGAGCAGTCCCGCGCCCTCGACGCCGATCGCCGCCTCGCCCTGGGCTGGCCACGCGAGCGACGCCGGAGCGCCGGGCATCGTCTGGAAGAGCGTGCCCGCTGTCGCCGCGACGGCGGGGACGGGTCGAAGGAACTGCACGACGACGTATGCGACCGCGAGGAGCACGAGCACGACGACCGCGAGGAAACGCCCCATCGGGAGCGATGTTGCCACGCGAAACGACTTCGGCGAGCGCGGCGGGAGGTGCCGAGCGTGACGCGCCGGGCTCATCGCGCGTCGTGCGCGGCGGTCAAGAGGTGACGCTGCGACGCGGGGGCTTGCGCACCCTCCCGGCGCGAATGCACGAGGTGCAGACGTGCAGCCGGCGGGGCGTGCCGTCGACCAGGGCCCGGACCCGCTGGACATTGGGGTTCCAGCGTCGCTTCGTCCTGCGGTGGGAGTGGCTCAGGCTCATGCCGAAGGACGGCTTCTTGCCGCACAGCTCGCACACCGATGCCATCGCAGTCGCCTCCTGGCCGATCTGTCCCGCCGCGTCCGGTCCATGCCGGGCAACGGGCGCGGGCGACCCCGTTCAAGGTCGTCACGAACGGCGGCAAGGTTAGCATCGGCGGGCGATGACGGCGGCGGTCGGGTTGGGGCCACGAGAGCTGAGGGCAGCCATGGTGGCGTTCCGGGACGTGCTGCGGACCCACCAGCGCCTCCTGAACCGGTTGAATGTCTACCCGGTGCCCGACGGGGACACCGGCACCAACATGGCCCTGACGCTCGACGCGGTGGTGAAGGAGCTCGACGCGCTCGGCCCGTCTGCCAACGGGACGTCCGCCATGGCAGACGTCTGCCGGGCGATGGCCCACGGTTCGTTGATGGGAGCCCGGGGCAACTCCGGCGTGATCCTCTCCCAGCTCCTCCGCGGGCTCGCCGAGCGGCTCGGAGACAGGGACGAGGCCGGACCCGACACTGTCGCCGACGCGCTCGTCACCGCGAGCGAGCTGGCCCGCAAGGCGGTGGCCCGACCAGTGGAAGGGACCATCCTCACGGTCGCCCGGGCCGCCGGCGAGGGTGCGGTGGCCGGCGCGAGGGGCGGGGCGGTCCTCCTCGGCGTGCTCGAACGGGCGCGCCAGGCCGCGGGTGACGCGCTCGCCTTGACCCCGACGATGCTCGAGCCCTTGGCTCGTGCCGGGGTCGTCGATGCCGGCGGCGCCGGGTACGTGCTCTTCTTCGACGCGCTCTTGTCGGTGCTCGACGGGCGTCCCTTGCCGGCAGCGGAGGTCGAGTGGGGCGAGCAGGCTCGGGTCGCGGCGCGCGGCCGCTGCGTCTCGCCCGACGGGGGCGCGCCCGGAGCCGGACCTAGCGTCGAGGGCGGGGAACGACAGGGCGAGGAGCTCCGCTACGAGGTCATGTACTTCCTCGACGCACCTGATGATGCCATCGAGGCCTTCAAGGACGTGTGGGCTGGCATCGGCGACTCGATCGTCGTGGTGGGGGGTGAGGGCGAATGGAACTGCCACATCCACACGAACGACATCGGTGCCGCGGTCGAGGCGGCGATCGACATCGGGCGACCGCGCCAGATCCGGGTCACCGACCTCGCCGAGCAGGTCCAAGAGGAGCGATGGGTCCGCGACGCGGACCGCGAGCCCGACGAGCGAAAGGGCGCGGTGCCCCAGACCGCCGTCGTCGCGGTCGTCGTCGGAGACGGCGTGGGGCGGATCTTCCGCTCGCTCGGCGTCCAACGCCTCGTCCGCGGCGGCCAGACGATGAACCCGTCCACCGCGCAGCTCCTCGAAGCTGTCGAGTCGCTCCGCGCTGAGAACGTGGTCCTGCTCCCCAACAACGACAACATCGAGGCGGTGGCCTCCCAGGTCGACGCGCTCACCGACAAGACCGTCCGGGTGGTCCCGACCGGCAGCATCGTGGAGGGGTTCGCCGCGCTGCTCGCGTACGACCCAGGAGCGGGGCCGGACGAGAACGCAAAGGCCATGGCGGCCTCGGCGTCGAAGGTCCTGCCAGGGGCCGTGACCCGGGCGGTCCGGGACGCGCTGACCGAGTCGGGCCCGGTGCGTGAGGGCGCGTGGATGGGCCTGTCGCGCTCGGGCGTCGTGGCCGTCGCGGACTCTCTCGAGGGCGCGGCGCTGCAGCTGCTCGACGCGCTGCTCGAGGACGGGCACGAGCTGGTCACCGTCATCGAGGGCGAGGGGTCGAGCGCCGCAGCCACCCGGCGCATCACCGAGTGGCTGCACGAGGAGCACCCCTACGTCGCCGCCGAGGTCCACCACGGCGGCCAGCCCCTCTACCCCTACCTGCTCGGCATCGAGTGAGCACGACGTACAGGCCGGCGCGCACCCTCCGGCAGCTGTGGGGCATCCCGGTCACCCGCCTGGGCGGCGTCGGCGACCGCAAGGCGAAGGCGCTCGCGGAGCTCGGGATCGAGTCCGTCTTCGACCTCCTCACCACCTACCCGTTCCGCTACGTCGACAGGAGCCGCCGCGTGGACCTCGCGGATCTTTCGGTTGGCGAGGAGGTGGTCGTGCTCGCGACCGTCCGCCAGGTGCAGGCCCGGCGGACCCGCAACGGGCGCGCGCTCGTGGAGCTCGTCGTCCACGACGGGACCACGGGGATGAAGGTGGTCTTCTTCAATCAGGCCTGGCGCGCGCGTCAGCTGGCGCGGGGGACCGAGGCGCTGCTCTTCGGGAAGGTCGACACCTTCCGCGGCGCGAGGCAGATGACCAACCCGGAGGTCGACGTCGTGGTCGGCACCGACGCGGCCGGCGGCCACGACGGCGGTCGACGCCGAACGATGCGGGTCGTCCCGGTGTACCGGGCCTCGGGCAAGGTGGGGTTGTCGAGCTGGGAGATCGGGGGCTGGGTCGAAGAGGCGATCCGGCGCGCAGGCCCCCTCGAGGATCCCCTCCCCGAGAAGTGGCGGCGTGAGCTCGGGCTCGTGGCCCGGACCAGGGCGGTCCACGACGTGCACGTCCCGGCGTCGGTCCAGGCGACCATCCCGGCGCGGCGCCGTCTGGCCTTCGACGAGCTCTTCCGCCTCCAGCTCTCCCTCGTCCTGCGGCGCCGGGCCCTCGAGGTGGGCGCCCGTGCGATCCGCCATGCCGTCTGCGAGCGCGAGCTCGGCGACCCGCCCCGAGGGTCGGGGACGCTCGTGCAGCGCTTCCTCTCGGCGCTCCCGTTCCCGCTCACGGGTGCCCAACGCGCTGCGATGGCCGCGATCTTCGGCGAGATGTCGGGTCCCTTGCCCATGCACCGCCTTCTCCAAGGCGACGTCGGCTCGGGCAAGACGGTCGTTGCCGCCGCCGCGCTCCTCGCCGCGGTGCAGGGGGGGCATCAGGGGGCGCTGATGGTGCCCACCGAGGTCCTCGCAGAGCAGCACTTCTTCGCGCTGCGATCCCTGGTGGACGGCCTCTTCATCCCTGACCCGGGGCGGCTGGGAGGCGAACGGCCGCTCTCGGTGGCGCTCCTCACGAACGGCACGGGAGCCGCAGAACGCGCCCGGCTCCGCCGAGGGCTGGAGGAGGGGGATGTGGACCTCGTCGTCGGCACGCACGCGTTGCTCACCGACGACGTCCAGTTCCACTCGCTCGGGCTCGTGGTGATCGACGAGCAGCACCGGTTCGGAGTCGAGCAGCGCGCGCAGCTCCGGGACAAGGGACGGAGCTCGGTCGTCGCACGTGCGGACGGGGAGCGACAAGGAGCGGATCCCGACCTGCTCGTGATGACCGCGACGCCGATCCCCCGGACCGCTGCCATGGTGCTCTTCGGCGACCTGGACATGGTGGTGCTCGACCAGCTCCCGCCAGGCAGGGTTCCCGTCGAGACGGCGTGGGTGACGACGCCGCAAGGCGAGGAGGAGGTCTGGGAGCGTGTCCGAGCGGAGGTCCGCGCCGGCCATCGCGCCTTCGTGGTCTGCCCCCTCGTCGAGGGATCGGACCGTGTCCAGGCGCGCGCCGTCACCTCGGAGCTCGAGCGCCTGGCGGACGGGCCGCTCCGCGGCCTGGCGCTGGGGCTCTTGCACGGCCAGATGCCCGCGGCCGAGAAGGAGTCGGCCATGAGACGCTTCCGCGAGGGGGCCACGCCGGTGCTCGTGGCCACGACGGTCGTGGAAGTCGGGGTCGACGTCCCCGAAGCGACGGTCATGGTGGTGGAGGATGCCGGAAGGTTCGGCATCGCGCAGCTCCACCAGCTCAGAGGGCGCGTGGGGCGGAGCCACCGGCCAAGCTGGTGCTTCCTCCTCGGAGCCGCAGACACCGACGACGCGGAGGCACGGCTGACGGCGATGGTGCGGACCAACGACGGGTTCGAGCTCGCAGAGGTCGACTTCGAGCTGCGAGGGGAGGGCACGATCCTGGGCACCCGCCAGAAGGGCAGGAGCGATCTCAAGCTCGCGTCACTGCGGCGCGACGCCGACCTCCTCGACGCCGCCCGGCGCGTGGCCGAGGCGGTCACCGAGTCGGACCCCACCCTCGACCGCCATCCCGGGCTGGCCGACGAGGTGCGCCTCTTCCTCGACCCCGACGAAGAGGCGTTCCTCTTCAAGTCCTAAGCCTGACGCGGGTCGGGACGCGGGTCGGGACGCAGGTCGGGACGCGGGTCGTCTTCGGCGGCGTGCCAGTCCTCACCACCCGGCGCCCCGCGTGGCCCGGGCGATCCGGTCCGACGGGGCGAGGGGCGGGACCACCACACGACGGCTGCCGCGACGAGGAAGGACATGGACATCACGAAGAACGCCCAACGGAAGCCGGCGGTGGCGATGATCTCGCCGAGCGCGATCGTCCACAGCGAGCCGACGCCGTAGGAGATCGCGAAGTAGTAGCCGAACGTGCTCTGGTGGCCGACGCCGTCCAGCCCGTCGGCGAACACCGCCTGGAGCAGCGGGGACTCCGCGTACGCGAAGACGCCGACGAGGACGCCCACCGCGCCGACGGCCAGCAGGTCTCGCCCCACCAGTACGAACGCGGCGATCGTCGCGGCACCGACCACGTAGACGACGAGCAGCACGCGCCTGCGCCCCATGCGGTCCGCCAGGTGACCGGCGAGCACCGGGCCGGCGATGCTGCCGATGACCAGCGCACTGAAGAGCGCCCCGACCCAGAGCGCGTGCAGATGGAGGCCGCTCTTGAGGTAGGCAGGGACGAAGACCGCCAGGGTCCCGAGCCCCCGGCCGCCGGCGGCGATGGTCCCCGCGATCATCGCGCCCAACGCCGTCCGGCTGTGCAGGATCCCCCGCACAGCGTCGAGGTGGCCGCCCGCCGGCGCCGCCGGAGATGCGCGGTCGGTCGCCGGGCGGGTCGCGCTCGCGCCACCGCCAACGTCCTTCAGCTTCCAGGCGACGAGGACCCCCCCGATCGCCATCGGCACCGCGAGGGCGGCCACGGCGACGTGCCAGCCGTAGGAGGCGATCAGGGCCGAGATGACGAGCGGGATGACCGCGGTGCCGATGCTCCCACCCGCGACGTGCCACGACAAGGCATAGGCGCGTCTCGCCGGGAAGCGCCTCGCGAGCAGCGCGCTGCCGACGGGGTGCTGTGGCCAGGAGACCACGCTGCCGATGCAGCGCGCGGCGCCGAAGAGCACGAAGCCCGACGCAAGTCCGCCCATCAGGCTCGCGATCGCCATGCCGAAGTTCTGCAGGGAGAGCAGCACGCGAGCCGACACCTTGCGAACGGAGCCGGCGATGGCCTGGAGGAGGCCCCCGATGATCCCTGCGACGCCGAGCACGATGCCGAGCGCCCCATAGGAGACATGGAACGAGGTGACGACGAAGGGGTAGGCGACCGCAAGGCCGGCGACGTAGATGTGCTGGATCGCGTGGGAGAACGTGACGATGGCGAGCTGCCCGCGCTGGGCGTCCTCGGACCCGACGTCCGCGACCAGCCCTCTTCTCGTCGACACGTCCGCAGGCAGATCCTCCGGCAGCTCGGTCTGCTCTTGCATCGGTTGCAAGGGTGGCACGGATCGCACCTTCTCGCTCGCGTCGGGCGGTACCGTGGCGAGGTGCGCGTGATCGCCGGCTCGAGCAGGGGGCGCCGGCTCCGGGCCTCGCTCCCCGGCAGCGTCCGGCCCACCGCAGACCGGGTGCGTGAGGCCATCTTCGACGTGCTCGGGTCGATGGGAGGCGTCGAGGGCGCAGTCGTGCTCGACCTCTTCTGCGGCAGCGGCGCGCTCGGGCTCGAGGCCCTCTCACGCGGGGCGGCCTCGGTCACCTTCGTCGACCACGACTCGGCGGCACTGGCAGCGGTGCGGACGAACCTCGCGGCCACCGGTCTCGCCACGCCGGCTGCGTCGCTGGTGCGTGCGGAGCTGCCGGGGTGGCTCGGCCGCACCCGCCACGTCGACCTGGCGCTCTGCGACCCCCCGTACGCGTTCGGAGACTGGACGACGCTCCTGACGCTGCTCGACGCCGACCTGGCCGTGCTCGAGTCGGGATCCGAGATCGTGCTCCCTCACGGCTGGATGGCCGCGAGGGTCCGCCGGTACGGCGGTACGCTCGTGACCGTGGCCCGCAAGACTGACGCACCCTTTGGGGGCACGCGGGAAGGTGCATCGTGAGGGTCGCCCTGTTCCCCGGCTCCTTCGACCCCTTCCACAACGGCCACCTCGAGGTGGTCGAGCGAGCGTCCCGCATCTTCGACGAGGTGGTCGTGGCGGCGCTGCGCAACCCGCAGAAGGGCGAGCCGCTCTTCACGATCGACGAGCGCACCGAGATGCTGGAGGAATCCCTGGCGCATCTCGAAGCCGTGCGGATCGTAGGGGTCGCGACGTTGGTGGTCGCCGTGGCGCGTGACGTCGGCGCCTCAGCGATCGTGAGGGGCCTCAGGGCGGTCTCCGACTTCGAGAACGAGCTGCAGATGGCCCAGATGAACCGACAGCTCTCGGGAGTGGAGACGATCTTCATCCCGACGAGCGCGCAGTACTCGTTCATCGCTTCGCGGCTCTTGCGTGAGGTCGCCCGTTTCGGCGGGGACATCTCGGCATTCGTGCCCAAGCCCGTCGCCTCGCGGTTCGAGGCGAAGTTCTCTCCGCTGCGTCCCGACGCCGAAGGGCGGTCGGTGCAGTCGTGACGGAACCTTTCGAAGAGCTTCCCGACGGCCGTGTCCCCGCAGCGGGCGACGACCTCGGGACCGAGGGGCTGATCCAACGGGCCATCGACCTCGTGAGCAGCGCCAAGGCGATGCCCTTGTCGGCGTCGGTGCTCGTGTCGCGCGAGGAGCTGCTCGATGTGCTCCACGCGGCGATCGACCGCCTCCCCGACGAGCTCCGTCAGGCTCGCTGGCTGCTCCGGGAGAAGGAGGAGTTCCTGGCCGACCGGGAGCGGGAGGCCGAGGCGCTCATGGCGGACGTCCGTGCGCAGGCGGAGCACATGGTCTCGCGCTCCGAGGTGGTCCGCCAGGCGAACGCCGTGGCCCAGCGCATACTCGACGACGCCAACGAGGAGGCGCGCCGACTTCGCCACGAGGCCGAGGACTACTGCGACCAGAAGCTCGCAGGCATGGAGATCGTGCTCGACCGCATCACCAAGACGGTGCGGGCCGGGAGGGAGAAGCTCCAGGCGACCGCGCCCGCCCCGGTGCCCGCGGAACCGCCGGTGCACGAGGGGGAGGAGCCGGGCTTCTTCGACCAGGACCTGGCATAGGCCGACACGGGGCTCGTCGCCGGCGGGCAGGACGCGTCGACAGGACAGGAGAGACGGGAAGGAAAGACGGGCAGGAAAGGAGGCACAGGTGGACCCCTTCGTGGTGCACGTGGCCAGGCTCCGCAGGACGCTGGGCACCCGCTGGCACGAGGTGCGCACCGGGCCGGTCGACCCTGAGGGCGTGATCGTCACCCGTTCGCCCGCCGACAGCTCGGTCCCCGAGGGCGCCGACGCCATGTGCGAGGTCGTGCTCGAGTCGTTCGCCGGAGGGGTGATGGTGACCGGCACGGTCGCCGCGCCCTGGAGGGGGATGTGCCGTCGCTGTGCGTCGCCGGTCGGGGGCATGCTCCGGATCCCGGTCCGTGAGCGGTTCACCGAGCCCGGCGCGGGCTACGGCGACCCCGACGACGACGAGGCTTACCGTATCGCCGACGACGAGCTCGACCTCGGGCCGATGGTCCGCGACGCGGTGGTCCTCGAGCTGCCGCTCGCGCCGCTGTGCCGGGAGGACTGCCGGGGGCTCTGTCCCCACTGCGGCTGCGACCTCAACTACGAGACCTGCGGCTGCGAGGCACCGCGCGATCCGAGGTGGGCTAACCTCGACGTGCTCCGGTCGGCTCAGTAGCTCGCGTGTGGCCGACGGCCGGCGCCAGGTGCGCCGTCCGCCGGAGCCGAGCCGCTCCGGGAGGTCCCCGGAGTGGGAGCCCGCCGGCTGCCCGGGCCGGCATGGACCTGGAGTGCACTGACGATGGCCGTCCCCAAGAAGAAGACATCGAAGGCGAAGGGCAGGAGTCGGCGGGCCGCCAACTGGCGGCTCGACCCGCCGCCGCGCAGCGTCTGCCCCCACTGCCACCAGGCGAAGCTGCCGCATGTCGTGTGCCCGAGCTGCGGGTGGTACAAGGGGCGCCAGGCGGTCGAGGTCGACTGAGGTGACGCGCCGCCGCACCGTCCAGGGAGAACCGTCCCGAGGTGCGGTGCCGCTGACCTCGCTCCCGGTCGCAGTCGACGCGATGGGGGGTGACAAGGCGCCTGCCGAGGTCGTGGGCGGCGCACGCAAGGCCGCCGAAGAGGGGATCCCCGTGGTGCTGGTGGGGGTCCCCGAGCTGCTCGGCGACACCGGTGACCTCGAGGTGGTCGCCTGCACCGAGGTCATCGGGATGGACGAGGACCCGGCCCAGTCGGTCCGGCGCAAGAAGGACTCCTCGCTCGTGCGCGCCGCCGAGCTCGTGCGCGACGGCGCCGCGTCGGCGATGGTGAGCGCCGGGAACACGGGTGCGACGATGGCCGCGGCGCTGCTCCGGATGGGAAGGATCCCCGGCGTCGTCCGACCGTGCATCGCGACCCCGCTGCCTCGCCTCGGGCGCGCGCCCGCGGTGCTCGTGGACGCCGGGGCCAACGCCGAGTGCACGAGCGCGATGCTCGTCCAGTTCGCGCAGATGGGGGCCGGCTACGCGCTCGCGCGCTACGGCGTCGACGACCCGTCGGTGGCGCTGCTCTCCATCGGCGAGGAGCCGACCAAGGGCACGCCGCTCGTGAAGGAGGCCCACGGGCTGCTCGCAGCGGGGGCGGGGGTGCGGTTTGTGGGCAATGTGGAGGGAAGGGACCTCCTGCCCAGCCCCGCGGACGTCGTCGTGACCGACGGGTTCACCGGGAACGTGACCTTGAAGGCGCTCGAGGGCTCCCTCCGTTTCATCGTCCGGACCCTCTTCGAGGTCTTCTCGACCGATGAGCAGACGAAAGCCGCGTCGGAGGCGCTCCTCCCGCACCTGCTCCCGATCGCCGCCGAGCTCGACCCGGAGAACACCGGGGGCGCGTTGCTCCTCGGGGTCGACGGGATCTGCGTGATCAGCCACGGCTCGTCCAGCGCGACCGCGATGCGCAACGCGCTGCACGTCGCCTACGACCTCGCGGGACGCGACGTCACGGCGCTCCTCGCCGACGCCGTGCGACGCGAGAGCGGCGTTGCGCCGGGTGCCGGCGTTGCGCCGGGCATGCTCGGCTCTCGGTAACATCCGAGCGTTCCGTCGCCGACCCAGGAGCCCTCGTGCCAGCTGAGACCCACACTGAGCGTGGTCCCCTCGACCGCCAAGCGGTCTTCGAGCTGATCAGGGACCAGCTCGCAGACATCCTGGAGACCGACCCGACACGGATCACCGAGGGGTCGTCGTTCGCCGAGGATCTCGACGCCGACTCCCTCGCCCTGATCGAGCTCGTCGAAGCGCTCGAGGAGGAGCTCGGAGAGCGCACTGTCGGGTTCCGCATCGACGACGAGGACCTCGAGGACCTGCGGACCGTCCGCGACGCCGTCGACTATGTCGTCGCAAAGCTCGGAGAGAGCTGAACCGCGCCAGGTGGAGGGCATCACCGACGGCGCGGCGCGGCTGGCCGAGCGGCTCGGCCACGACCTTGAGGGCGTGCCGCTGCTCCAGCGGGCGCTTTCGCACCGAAGCTGGTGCGCCGAGCAGGGCGGCCCGCCCTCCAACGAGCGGCTGGAGTTCCTCGGGGACGCCGTCCTCGGCCTCGTGGTCGCTGAGTACTGCTACCGCCGCTTCCCCGAGATGCCCGAAGGCGAGCTCGCCAAGGTGCGGGCGGCGGTCGTGAATGCCCGGGTCCTCGCCGAGGTGGCCGAGCAGCTCGGCATCGGCGACGCGCTCCTTCTCGGCAAGGGAGAGGAGGCGTCCGGCGGGCGGACGAAGCCGTCGATCCTGGCGGACGCCCTCGAGGCGGTGCTCGGCGCCCTGTACCTCGAGTCGGGCTGGACGGCGGCGGAGCGGGTGATCCTCACCTTCCTCGGGCCGCGCATCGAGCGGGCAGCAGCGGAGCCGGACGACTTCGACCAAAAGGGGCTGCTCCAGGAGCTGACGGTGCGGCAGGGCGAGGGGATCCCGCGCTACGTGGTGGTCGGCTCGGGTCCGGACCACGACCGCCAGTTCGAGGCCGCCGTCTTCGTGAACGGCTTGCGCCGCGGTGCCGGCGTGGGCGGGACGAAGAAGGATGCCGAGCAGGAAGCGGCCCGCCAGGCGCTCTCGGAGCTGCGGCGTGCCTGAGCTTCCCGAGGTGGAGACCCTCCGCCAGGACCTGGCCAAGGAGGTCGTCGGCAGGAAGATCAAGTCGGTCGCGGTGACCAACGGACGTTCGGTCCGCCGGCATGCGAGCGCGAAGCACTTCCGTGCGCTGCTCGAGGGTCGCACGGTCAAGGCGGTCGCCAGGCTCGGCAAGTACCTGCTCTGCATCCTCGACAACCAGGACACCTTGGTCATCCACCTCGGAATGAGCGGCCAGCTCCTGCGGGTGAAGAGCGCCAAGGAGCCGAAGCCCAAGCACACCCACGTCGTCATCGCCTTCACCCAAGGCGGAGAGCTGCGCTACGTCGACCCCCGGACCTTTGGTGAGATGTTCGTGTCCAGCCCGCTCTCGGAGGGCGCGACGGCCAACGGCTCGGCTCTGCCTCCAGGCATAGCGGCCGGCGACGGCGCGGCGCTCCGGCGCCAGGTACCCGAGCTCTCCCACCTCGGCTTCGACCCGATCGAGGACGTGATGAGCTGGGACCGTTTCGGTCTCCTCCTGCGCCAGCACCGCAGCGGGCTGAAGGCGCTCCTCATGGACCAGGAGTTCGTCTCGGGGATCGGCAACCTCTACTCCGACGAGATCCTCTTCAGCGCAGGCCTCCGCTACGACCGGTTGTCCGACGGGCTGTCGGCGACCGAGGTCCGACGGCTCTACCGCGCGATGGTCGAGACGCTGAGCGAGGCGATCAAGCACCGGGGCTCCACGCTCGTCGACGAGCAGTACCGGGACCTGTTCGGCGAAGCGGGGGACTACCAGGGCAGCCACCAGGTCTACGGCCGCGAAGGTGAGCCGTGCCGGCGCTGTCGCAACCTGATCGTTCGAGCGAAGATCGCCGGCCGGTCGACCTTTTACTGCGAGCACTGCCAGGTCTGAGCGCGTCTCGTCGCGCCACGTCGCACGAGGCCGACCACACCCAGAGGCCTGCCGGTCCCCGAGCATCCCGGCACGAGCACGCAGAGATCCGCTCAGCCGGCCCGGTCGGGCACCAGGCTCGGTGCCCGCCGGGTCCCGGGCGCGGCGGCGAGGCGTTGGTAGGGTCGGCTGGCGATGTTCCTCAAGTCCCTCAGCATGAAGGGGTTCAAGTCCTTCGCGGACCCCACGGTCCTCGAATTCGAGCCCGGTCTCACGGTCGTGGTCGGGCCCAACGGAAGCGGGAAGTCCAACGTCGTGGACGCCGTCACGTGGGTGCTCGGCGCACAAGGGCCCCGGGCGCTGCGCTCGCAGAAGATGGAGGACGTGATCTTCGCCGGCACGTCCAGCCGGCCCGCGCTCGGACGTGCGGAGGTCTCCCTCACGATCGACAACAGCTCGGGGAAGCTCCCGGTGCCGATGGCCGAGGTGACCATCACCCGCACGTTGTTCCGCTCGGGCGACAGCGAGTACGCGATCAACGGGACGGCATGCCGGCTCCTCGACGTCCAAGACCTCCTCAACGACTCCGGCGTCGGCCGCCAGCAGCACATGATCATCGGGCAGAACCAGCTCGACACCGTGCTCACGGCACGCCCCGAGGATCGCCGCGCCGTCATCGAAGAGGCGGCAGGCGTCCTGAAGCACCGCCGTCGCCGGGAGCGTGCGGAGCGGCGCCTCGACGCGACGCAGGAGAACCTCGAGCGCTTGGGCGACCTCGTGCGGGAGGTGCGCCGGCAGATCCGGCCACTCGAGCGCCAGGCTGCAGCGGCCAGGTCGCACGCGTCGATCGCCGCGGAGCTCCACGCCCTGCGGGTTCACCTCTGCGGAGCGGAGCTCGCCGAGCTGGAGGTCCGTCAGGACCGCGCGGCGGCCGACGTCGCCGAGCTGTCGGGCGAAGAGGCGCGGCTTCGCGCGCTGCTCGAGGAGCTGGACTCGCAGGCCGCGGCGACGGCGGCGGAGCTCTCCTCTGGTGACGAGCAGGATCTTGCGAGCGTGCTGGCGAGCGTCCAAGCCCTGGTCGAGCGGGCCAAGGGGCTCGCCAACGTGGCGCGCGAGCGGGCGAGAGCGCTCGAGCACGCCCTGGACGCTGCGGCCGACACGGACGTCGTGGCGACTCTCGAGGCCGAAGGCGCGAAGCTTGCCGACGAGCTGCGAGGTGTCGACGCGGACGAGCGCGCCCTGGTCCCCCAACAAGAGGAGATCGACCGGCGGTCCTCGTCTCTCGCCGCAGACGAGAAGTCGCACCGGCTCCGTTGGGGTGACGGCGCAGCGCTCCACGCGGCAACGAGAGCGCTCGACGAGCTGCGACGCCGTACGGAGCTGCAGTTGCGCGCGGTGCAGCACGACGAACGGGAGATCGCGGCCCTCGAAGAGAGGCTTGCGGCGGTTCAGTCCCGTGCTCGAAGACTGGCGGTGGGCGCCGAGGACCTCGACGCCCGCGCTGACGCGATGGAGACGGAGGCCGCGCAACTCGCCGCGGCGGTCACGGAGGCCGAAGCGCGGCACGGGGCGGCGTGGGACGCGGCCAGGGCCGCCGAGGACGCGGCACGAGAGGCCGATCAGGAGCGGTATCGAGCCGCCGCGCGCGCCGAGGCCCTGGCGCGTGCGCTGCACGAGCTCGAGGGAGCGAGCGGCAAGGACCTGCTCTCCGACGTCGACGGTGTGGTCGGCTCGCTGGTTGACCTCGTCGCGATCGACCCGGGGTGGGAGGCTGCGTTCGAGGCAGCCGCAGGGGCAGCGGTGTCGGCCGTGGTCGTGTCAGGGCGGGACGCGGCGCATGCGGCGCTCGCTCGGCTGCACGGCCGCGGCGCGACGGGCGCGCTCCTTCCGACGGGTGCGGTCATGGACAACCGCACCCCTGTCGGCCTCCCGGCTGCTGCGCTCCCGGTGCGGCCGCACGTGCGGCTCCGAAGACCGCTCGGTGCTGCCGTCGACAGCGTCCTCGACGCGCTCGTCGGGAGCGCGGTGCGCGTGGATGGATGGGAGGCTGCGATCGACCTCGCGCTCGACCGCCCCGACGTCGTGGTCGTGACGCCGGACGGAGATCGCTTCTCGAATGCGGGATGGCGGGTCCGTTCCTCGTCGGGGATCGTCACCGCCGCAGCGGTGGAGGAGGCGGAGCGGCGTGCAGCCGACGCAGCAGCGCGTGCTGAGCGGGCGAACGCCGCGAGCGCAGACGCGCGCCGAGCGCTCGACGCGGCGTCCACGGGCGCGCGGGACGCTGCGAGGGCGCTCGATCGCCACGAGGCGGCGCGGGCGGCGATCGCCGGGGACCGGCGACGCACCGCAGAGGAGCGCGCGCGTGTGGCGTCGGAGCTCGACGAGGCGCGTGAAGCCCATCGGACGCTCGAATTGCGGCTCGCGTCCGACCGCGAGGAGCTGTCGTCCTTGGAGAGGGCGCTCCCGGGTGCCGAGGAGCAGGCGTCCGCTGCGGCGGCGAGCGCGGCAGAGGCCGCTGCCGCAGCCGAGGTGCTGGCTTCGAGGAGGCGCGAGCTGTCCGCGTCGCGTCACGCGCTCGACGTCCGCGCTGCGAGCATCGCGGAGAGGCGACGGGTGCTCACGGCACGACTCGGCGAGATCGAGCGTCGCCTGGCTGGGCACGGTGAGGCGCGCGAGGCCGCCGCCCGGCGCAGGCAGCGCCTCGAGGCCGACGCTGTCGCGCTCGGCCGTCTCGAGCGCCTCGTCCGACAAGAGCGCGCCCGCCTCGAGTCGATGCTCGCCGTGCTCCGCCGCGCATACGCCGACCAGTCCGACCGACGACGGGCGGGCGCGGCGAGGATGGAGTCGATCCGCGCGGAGCGCTTGGCGCTCGAACAGAGGCAGGCCGCAGTCCGTGAGAGATCGCGGGCCGCGGACCGAGAGATGGCGGAGGCGTCATTGCGCGCCGACGCCCTCGTCGAGACCATGGAGCGCGAGCTGGGCGTCGCACCAGCCGAGGCGAAGTCCGCCCCGCTGCCCGAGCTGCCCGAAGGGGTGACGGCCGCCGCCCACGCGGGGGCACTTGCCACCAAGCTCGCTTCGCTCGGACCGGTGAACCCGCTCGCGCTGGACGAGCTGTCCGTGCTCGAGGAGCGCCACCGAGAGCTCGATACGCAGATGGAGGACGTTCGCGCCGCGCGCCGGCAACTGCACGAGGTGGTGCGCTCCCTCGACCGGGAGATCACCGAGGAGTTCGCAGCAGCGGTAGCGGACGTGAACGAGCACTTCTCCACGTTCGTGGGGAGCCTGTTCCCGGGGGGGACCGGCCGGCTCACGTTGACCGAGCCAGCAGATCTGCTGAGCACGGGCGTGGAGATCGAGGTGCGCCCCGCGGGTCGCAACGTGCGACGCGTCTCGTTGCTGTCCGGCGGGGAGCGATCGATGGCCGCGCTCGCGTTCCTCTTCGCTGTGTTCCGCAGCCGGCCCTCACCTTTCTACCTCATGGACGAGGTAGAAGCAGCGCTCGACGACGTGAACCTGCACCGGTTCCTCGGGCTGGTGCACGAATTCCGCGACGAGGCGCAACTGATCGTGGTCAGCCACCAGAAGCGGACGATGGAGGCGGCCGACGCGCTCTACGGGGTCACCATGGCTCCGGGGGGATCCTCCCAGGTCGTGAGCCAGCGGGCGCGCGCACGGGCTCAGCCCGTGGGGTAGTGCTGACGCTGTACGGGCAGCTGTCCTCTCGTCGTTGATCGGGCCACGACGACGGCACGGGTAGGCTCGCCGGATCGTGGTCGCCCTATGGATCGCGCTCGGCGTCGCGGCGATCGTCGTGCTCGTCGCAGGCAGCCTCGGCTACGCCACGACCGCTCGGCGCAGGCGGGGCCGCGGGGCCTCCGCCCGCCCGCCCGCCCGCCCGCCGGCGCCGCGTCCC
>DAHWOV010000097.1:0-8498 GCA_027339205.1 Acidimicrobiaceae bacterium
GGTCATCCCTGCCACCCTGTCGGCGGCTTCCTCGAGATCCATCGACGGGTCGCAGGCGACACGGGCGAGGTAGTACCGGGCGATCTGCACGCGCGCTGCCCTGGAGGGCAGCGAGAAGTGGATCGAGCGGTCGAAGCGCCCAGGCCTCAACAGCGCCGGGTCGAGGCTGTCGGCGCGGTTCGTCGCGGCGACGACCAGGACGTTGGGAACGGCAACC
Source organism: Acidimicrobiaceae bacterium (assembly GCA_027339205.1). GTDB lineage: Bacteria > Actinomycetota > Acidimicrobiia > Acidimicrobiales > RAAP-2 > JAJYVT01. Next base: position 218 of record DAHWOV010000097.1, read on the forward strand.
GCCTTCGGCGCGATCCGGACGGACGGAGGAAGGAAGCGGTTCAGCGGCTCGACGAGGACGCGCCGCACGAGCCGCCTCGTGCGTGAGGGCTGGTCGAAGGACTGCATCTCGGTGAGGAGCGTGTTCACCACCCCTGCCAGTCCCTCGCCCCTCGTGCCGCTCATCCCGCTCCTCGAGGCGCCGATGGCGTCGAGCTCGTCGATGTAGCCGATCGCGCCACCTTCGCTCATCGCGTAGCTGCGCAGCGAGCGGAAGAAGCTCCGGATCTTCCGTCCCGTCATGCCGTAGAACTGGGACTGGAAGGACGTGGCGGACACGAACAGGAACGGGACGTCCGCTTCGCGGGCCATCGCCTTGGCGAGGTAGGTCTTTCCCGTTCCCGGGGGGCCTTCGAAGAGGATGCCCCTGCGCGGCATGCCGCCAAGCTCCTTGAAACGCTTGTGGCCGAGGAACAGATTGAGCGTCTTCACGACTTCGCGCTTCACGTTGTCGATCCCGACCACATCATCGAGGTCGATGTCGATGTCGCCCGGCCGGAAGAGGGTATGCGGCGAGGCGCCGCCGCCGACGAACTGGGCGCCCAAGAGCAGCGCGAGCAGCCCGACGAGGAGCAGCGCTGGGAGGTAGCGCGCGAGTGTGCCACCAACGTGCGGCGTCGGAAGAACGGGCGCGTGCACGAGATCGCGCCAGACGACCCACGCGAGCACCACAACGAGGACCGCGAGGAGCTTCCGTATACGGCGGCGGCGGTGGCGCTCACGGGCGACCGCCACGTCGCCACGATCACCGAGCACGGTCGGTCCGACGAGGGACTGGAAGCTCGACACCTTGTCGTTGTGGTCGCTGCCGTTGCGGTCGTCCACGGCTTCTCGCCTCCCGTCTTGCGGGAGTCGTGCGTCGGCTCCCGGCTCGACCAGCCCCTCCCAAGCGTCGCGTCCCCCGCGCGACGAGCCATCAAAGGCTGCCCAACGGTTACCCAAGTCTTCCGAGGCCCAAGCGGAGGTCCGAAGCGGGCCTGCGAGGAGCGACGGCGTCCCGCCCTCCTGTTCAGCCACGATCCTGCAACCCCCATTGACACTCAATGGGGGGGACGCACGATCGCGCCCGGACGCCGCGCTCCGTCCTCCGGGCCCTCAGTTCAGGTAGCTCGACGGTAGGCGCGCACCGCGAGCGGGACGAACACCGCGACGATCCCGACGAGCCACGCCGCGCTCTGCCACGCATGCGTCGCCAGGGGGCCGCCCAGCGCGAGCGAGCGCATCTCGTCGATCACCGCCGTCACCGGTTGGTTCTTGGCGAACGCCTGCAGCCACCCAGGCATCGCTTGCACGGGGACGAACGCGCTGCTCACGAAGGTGAGCGGGAAGAGCCAGACGAGCCCAAAAGAGCTCACCGACTCTTCGTCCTTCACCGCGAGCCCGACGTAGGCGCTCACCGTGCAGATGGTGACGCCGAAGGCCACCCCGAGGATCATCATGACCAGCGCAGGGACGGCCCCGTCGCGGAAACGGAACCCCACCGCGTACCCCACGCCCAAGATCACGAGCAACGTCACGGCGAGACGGGCGGTGTCTGCGACCAGGCGCCCGAGGAGGACCGCTGAGCGGGCCATGGGCATCGCCCTGAAACGGTCGATGAGGCCTCTTTGCAGGCCCCTCGCGAGCGCGATGGCCGTGCCGAAGGAAGCGAAGGCGGCGGACTGGGCGATGATGCCGGGCATCAGGAAGTCCACGTACCCCCCCTTCACCGGTACAGAGATCGCGCCGCCGAAGACATAGCGGAACAGCAGGACGAACATCACCGGCTGGATGATCGTGAAGAAGATGAAGGCAGGGTTGCGCAGCCAGATGAGAAGGTCCCGGCGCGTCAGGGTGACGGTATCGGCAATGCCGAGCGTGATCCGGCGAACCGCCGGCAGGTTCGGGACCTCGAGCGCCGTGAGCGGAGCGGGAGCGGTCCCGGTCATGCGTGCTTCTCCTCGCGCTCCCGACGGCTACCGCGCCTGCGCCCGGACACCGCTCCCGCGACGGACTTGTCCTCGGCGCCATGTCCGGTGAGCGAGAGGAACACGTCGTCGAGCGACGGCCGGTGGATGGCCAGACCGTCCGTGTGGATCCCGAGCGCGTCCAGCCTCCGCACCGTCTCGACGAGCGCCTGCGACCCGTTGGATCCCGCCCGCAGCCTGACCAGGGCGGTCACGTCGTCCACGAACGGCTCGGAGGCCGAGAGTCCCCGGACGGCCTCGACCGCTTCAGCCAGGCGGTCCCGCTCGACCACCGCGAACTCGAGGACGTCGCCGCCGATTCGGCTCTTCAGCTCCTCGGAGGTCCCTTCCGCGATCACCTTGCCACGGTCGATGACGACGATTTCGTCTGCGAGCGCATCGGCTTCCTCGAGGTACTGGGTGGTGAGCAGGAGGGTCGTCCCGCTCGCGACCATCTCGCGGATCACGTCCCACATGCCGAGGCGGCTGCGGGGGTCGAGTCCGGTGGTCGGCTCGTCGAGGAACACCACCTCGGGTCGCGCGACCAGGCTCAGCGCGAGGTCGAGCCTGCGCTGCATGCCGCCCGAGTACCCCTTCGCCGCCCGGTCGGCCGCTTCCTGGAGGTCGAAGCGCTCGAGCAGCTCCTCGGCGCGGCGCTTCCGCGTGGCCGCGTCGAGGTGATAGAGCCGCCCCATGATGTCGAGGTTCTCCCTTCCGGTGAGCTCCTCTTGGATGGCGGTCGACTGCCCGGCGAGACCGATGATCTCCCGGACCGCCGCCGGAGAGCTTGCGACGTCGCGCCCCTCGACGAGAGCCCGCCCGCGATCGGGCCGGATCAGCGTCGTCAGGATCTTGACCGCGGTGGTCTTGCCCGCCCCGTTCGGACCGAGCAGGCCGAGCACCTTGCCGCGGCCGACGACCAGATCGATGCCGCGCAGCGCCTGGACGTCACCGAACGCCTTGTAGACGGCTTCGACGTAGATCGCGGGGCCATCCCACGTGGAGGCACCCGGCGCGCCGGCGGCTGGACGATCCCACCCATTGCCCGCCGTGGCGGCACCACGTCCGGGACGCACAGCCGCGGCTGCGCTCGATTGCGCTCCCATCTCCACCGTCGATCCTTCCGTCACCCATGAGCCCCGCCGCGGCGCCACAGCACTCACCACGGCTCCGCAGGCACGGGGGGGACTCTCCGGCGCTCCATGCAGCCTGTTTCGGTCGCAAGCTCCATGTTCGAGCCCGCCAACGTTACCTTGTGACCTTGCCGGTGCAATCGGGCGACACTGCCCCGCCGACGCGGCGTTCCACAGGGCGCGCTCGCGACGCGCAACGGGCGACCCTTACGAGAGTCGGCGGCTCTCTCGGCCCGCCGGGACGTGGGGATCCCGGGTCACGCGGTCAGCGGTCTGGCCTCGCCCACGCGGCGTGCCAGGCACTCCGGCACTGTGCGCCAGACGTTCGGCCAGTACGCGTCTGTGGGGGCGCCGAGGTCGGTGTCCTCTGTCCAGGCGCGGAACCGAGCGCTGGCCATCGTCTCTGTGCCTGAAGGAAGGATCAGCGTCATGGTCCCAGTGTTGTCGCACCACGAGCGGGACCTTCGGCCCCTTTTCTACCGGCCCCGCCTGGCACCCTGCGCCTTCACCGGCTCCCAGCGAGCCGCTCGATCGTCTCTTCGACATCGGCCTCGGAGGTACGGGGGTTGATCGTGCACAGCCTCAGGACGGGCCTCCCCTTCAACGTCGTGCTCGTGACCGCCGCAAAGCCCCCTTGGGTGACCCGTGCCGCGGCGTCCATCGGCGCGTCGTGGTCCTTCCCCGAGCGCACGAACGTGACGATGCCGAGCTGGGCCGGGGTGACGACCTGCCAGCGCCCGTCGCTGCGGAGGACCTGCTCCGCGTGCTCCGCCAGCTCGATCCCGCGCTCGATCGCCGAGCGGATCCTCGCCGCGCCGTAGGTCTGGAACGTCAGCCAGACCTTGATCGCCCGTGACCGACGGGTCAGCTCGAGGCTCCGGTCGCGCAGGTCGACCTCCCCCTGGCGCGCGGTGACGTCGATCAGGTACTCAGGAGCCATGCGGAAGGCCGCCTCGAGGGCGCCCGGGGGTCGGACGAGCACCGACCCGACGTCGTAGGGCTGGAACAGCCACTTGTGGGGGTCGAGGACGAGGGAGTCCGCTCGCTGGATCCCGTCGAGCACCGCGCGCCCCTTCCTGCACAGCGCGGCCGGAGCCCCGTACGCCCCGTCGACGTGGAACCACAGGTCTTCGGCCCTGCAGAGGTCCGCCAACTCGGGGAGCGGGTCGACAGCACCCGTGTTGGTGCTCCCCGCGCTCGCGATCACGATGGCCGGACGCCGACCGTCACGGCGGTCCTTGCGCACGGCTTCTCCCAGAGCTTCGACCGGCATGCGGTAGCGGTCGTCGGTCTCCACGATCTCGAGATCCTCGGGCCCGAACCCCATCGCGACCAGGCTCCGCCGGATGGAGGCATGGGTCTGGTCCGACAGGTAGGCGACACCGGGGCCGGTCGCGTGGCGCGCGGCCACGAGGGCGGTGGTATTGGCCATCGAGCCGCCGCTGGTCAACACGCCTTCGGTGCCTTCCGGCATCCCGAGGAGAGACCGCAGCCAGTCGACGACCACCAGCTCGACCGTCGTCGGGCCGGCACCTCCTCCCCAGGAGGCGGCCATCGAGTTGAAGCCGGTGGCGAGCCACTCGCCCAGCACGCCCGCAAACGACGAAGGGCCAGGGACGCGGGCGAAGAACCGGGGATGATCGCCGTGCTGCATGTGGGAGAGCGCGACGTCGACGAGCGTCGTCATCGCAGCGAGCGCATCCCCGGGCTCTTCGGGCGGTGCCCCGCCGAGCGCGGACAGCAGCTCGGCCGGCGCGGCGGCTGAGACGGCCGGCTGCGTGTGGCCGTGCTCGAAGTGGTCGACCACGCGGTCCACCACCCAGTGCCCGAGCCTGCGCATCTCGTCGGGCTCGAGCCCCAGCGTGTCCGGCGGGCGCCCGCCGTGTCCTCCGCTCATGCTCTCACTCCCGTCCGCCTGATCGCGGCCCTCCACATGCTGACCGAGCGTACGTGCTGCAGCGGCACCGATCCGACGACCGCGGGGCAGGTCTGGATCCGTTGTCGGCGACCCAGCATCGGCACGGGACGCCTCGAGCACCTCCCGCACCTTGTCCGTCACGAAGAGCGGTGGCCACCACAGGTCGCAGTCGAGCGCGGCGACCTCGCGGGCGCGGTCCGCGAGGCGCCGTCCGCGTGCGGCGCGGCGCGGGCCCACCACCGCCCTTTTCGGCGTTCGACCTCGACGCCGACCCCGAAGCACGCAGAGACCAGCGCTCCCGTGAGCACCTCCTCGAGTCGCCCGGCTGCGAGCAAGCGGCCTCCACGCAGCAGCATCGCGTGGGTGAAGCCGGGTGGCACCTCTTCGAGATGGTGGGTGACGAGCACCACCGCGGGCACCTCGGGGTCGGCGGCGAGGGAACCGAGCTGGACGGCCAGGCGCTCTCTCGCGCCGAGATCGAGCCCTGCTGCGGGCTCGTCGAACAGGACCAGCTCGGGCGAGCACATGAGCGACCGGGCGATGAGGACCTGCTGACGCTCGCCCTCCGAGAGCACGCCGAAGGGCGTGTCCAGCGGTGGGGCTTCCTCCGAGCCGAGCACGCGGGAGAGGCTGTGAGCGGCCGCGGCCCAGTCCTCGTCGGCGTAGCGGTGCCAGAAGGGGGACAGCGCGCCGTCTCGCCCCGACACCACGACCTGGTGCACGGTGAGGTCGGGGCGGATGAGCCGGACTGTGGCGGCGCTCACCAGGGCGACCCGGGCGCGCACGGTCCGCAGATCGCACCTGCCGACGCGCTCGCCGACGATCGAGACGCACCCGCGGCTCGGGCGGAGCCGGGCGCCGGCGACCTGCAAGAGAGTCGTCTTTCCCGAACCGTTGGGGCCGAGCACAACCCAGCGGTCGTGCGGACCGACCTCCCAGTCGAGGGGATGGAGGATCGTTCGCCCGCTGCGCTCGACGGTCACCCCTGAAAGGCGCAGTGCCCCGGCGGGGGACCCGGGTGCGGCGGGGGACTTGGGTGCGGCGGCGGGACGTGCGCGTCCCCTCGGATCCTTCGTGGCCACGAGCGACTATTTCACAGCCTGCGCGGCATCGGCACCGCCCCGGCGGCCGGCAGCGCACCTCGAAGGTCCGGGGCCATCACAGGCTGACGCGACGGCGGTACTGTTCCCGACATCGGACGCATCGCACGGCGTGATCAGGCATCGGCCGCAGACCCGGTCGTCGCCGCGCTGATCGCGGCGCTCGGGAGCGACCGGGTGCGCGACGACGCTGCGGAGCGCGCGTTGCTCGCCCACGACGCCTCGGTCTTCGCGGGGGGTGCGGCAGGACCGGTCTGCTTCCCCACCAGCACCGAAGAGGTCCAAGCCGTGGTGCGGATCGCTGCGACCCATGGCCGTGCGGTCGTCCCGCGCGGCGCTGGGACGGGGCTCGCTGGTGGCGCCATCCCCCTCGGCCGACCGATCGTGGTGGTCACGACGAGGATGAACCGGATCCTCGAGGTCGACCTCGAGGAGCGGGTCGCGTGGGTCGAGCCCGGGGTCGTGAACCTCGACCTGAGCAAGCACCTCCGTCCGCTCGGCTTCCACTTCGCCCCCGACCCTTCGAGCCAGCAGGCGTGCACGCTCGGCGGCAACGTCGCGAACAATTCCGGTGGACCGCACTGCCTCGCCTACGGGGTGACGAGCCAGCACGTGCTTGCCCTCGACGTGGTGCTCCCCGACGGCGAGCTGGTGAGGCTCGGCGGTCTCGACGCCGAGCCCTCGGGCTACGACCTTCGCGGCGCGTTCGTCGGCGGGGAAGGAACCCTCGGCATCGCCACGCGCATCGCCGTGCGGATCACGAAGAACCCCCCTGCGGTCCGGACGCTGCTCTTGGCCTTCGACACGATCGAGGGGGCCGCGACCACCGTGGGCAAGGTCGTCGCGGCGGGAATCGTCCCGGCCGCCATGGAGGTGATGGACCGGGGCATCACCGCTGCCGTCGAGAACTTTGTCCACGCCGGCTACCCGGTGGACGCCGGTGCGGTCCTGCTCGTCGAGGTCGACGGGCAGGAAGCGGGGACCGCCTCCGACGCGGCGCGCATCGTCGAGATCGGTCGCGACAACGGCGCGACGAGCGCACGTGCGGCGGCGAGCGAGGAGGAGCGCGCCCTTCTGTGGCGGGGCCGCAAGACCGCCTTCGGCGCGGTCGCGCAGCTCGCGCCCTACTACTACCTCCACGACACGGTCGTGCCCCGCTCCGAGCTTCCTGAGGTCCTCAGCGCCGTCTACGAGATCGCCGACCGCCACGCCCTCATGGTCGTGAACGTCTTCCACGCCGGAGATGGCAACCTGCATCCGCTGCTCCTCTTCCACGCACGCGAGCCCGAGACCCTCGAGCGCGTCCACGCCGCAGGCCGAGAGATCGTCGAGGTCTCGCTTGCGGCTGGAGGCGTCCTCTCGGGCGAGCACGGCATCGGCGTGGAGAAGCGCGACTACATGCCGCTCCAGTTCAGCGACGAGGACCTGTCCCACCAGAACCGACTGCGGCGCGCCTTCGACCCTGCCTGCCGGGCCAACCCGGGGAAGGTCCTCCCGAGCGGCCACAGCTGCGCCGACATCCAGTCGCTCGAGCGGGTGCCGACCGGGGTGTGGATGTGAGCACGGCTGGCAAGCTGACGACGCGCAGGGCCGCCTTCGACGAGATGCTGCTGGCGTTCGCTGCAGAGGTGGGCGATACCGACCCGGTCGCCGTCGAAGGGGGGCGCACGCGCTGGGACGCCGGCGGGCCGCCCGTGCCGGGCACCCGCCTCGTGCGCGCGCCGGCGGGGATCGTCGAGTACCGGCCCGAGGAGATGACCGTCCGCGTCCGGGCGGGGACCGCCGTGGAGGAGCTCCACGAGGCGCTCGGCGCCCGAGGGCAGCGCACCGCGCTCCCCCGACGCGGAGGCACCGTCGGGGGCGCCCTCGCGGTCGGCGAGGACGACGTGTGCGTCCTCGGACGGGGCCGCGTGCGCGACGCCGTGCTCCAGATCCGCTACGTCTCGGCGGACGGCGCGGTCGTGACCGGCGGTGGGCCGACCGTGAAGAACGTCACGGGGTACGACCCAGGGACCTCGGCAATGTTCGCTGCGCTGAGTCGGTCCGGATGGCTCCTGTCGTCGGCTGAGACGCTCAGAGTGCTGCATGGACGGTCGATTCCCGTGGGTCAGTGAGCCGGGAGGTCCGGGACGGCTCGTCGTGGCGC
>DAHWOV010000109.1:0-3914 GCA_027339205.1 Acidimicrobiaceae bacterium
TAGGGGTGCGCCTGCCACCAAAGCCCGCGCCGGAGGAAGCGCCAGGCGATGAACTGGCCCCCAGAGATGCGCAGCCGCTCGAGGTGCCGCCCGGTGCAGATCACCGAGACGACGCCCGGGGCTTCTTGGTGGACCTCTGCGACGCGAAGACGATGGCGGATCGACCGAGACAGCGGTACCACGACGCGGAACACGAGCACCACCCCGGCCGTCGACGCCCAGACGAAGGCCCAGACGGCCTGGGTGAGGGGGTGCCCGACGAACGTGGGACCGAGCGCGAGGACGTGCGCGAACGACAGCGCGAGCGCGAGGTACATGTAGAGGTGGATCACCCACCACGTCTCGCGCCGCATCCGCTTTCTGAGCGCGCCGATCGACGCGACGCCGGCCACGACCATGAGCGCGAGCCCGACCGTCGCCGCGAGCATGTCCGGATAGGATCCGAGGAAGACCGCGAGCTGATGGAGGAACCCGCTGTGGGCGGCTTGGGCGAACCCGATCGTGATCACGACGGCGTGCAAGACGAGCAGCCCGATCGGCCAGGGTCCGAGGAGCCGGTGCACGCGCAGGAGCCCGTCTTGTCCGAGGAGCCGCTCGAGCTGGGGTATCCGGCCGATCAGCAGCAGCTGGATGAGAGCGAGGTACATGCCGGCGAGCCCCGCCATGCCTCCTGCGAACATCGCAACCCCGCCTCGGGCGTGCAGGTCGGCTCCCGACTCGCGAACGACCCCGAGGACGACGACTGCGACGAGACCCGCGACGGCTGCCGCGAGCGCTGCCTGACCGAGGATGGGCCGTGGCTTCGCAGCAGGACGGCGCGAGACGTTGCGCCCTTGTCCGACCGAGAAGCGCGTCGCCGGCCGATGCGGCATGGTCATGCTCATCGCCGCCAGCATTGCCAAGGCTCGTGACGACCAAGTGAAGGATTCCCCGGGCTCGGCGGGCCCGGGAGGGCCTAGGGCGCTGTCGGGCAGGTCCCCGACGCGGGCGGTGCGCTCTGCGACGTGGTGAGCTGGGCGACCCCGGGGACGTCGCCGCGCTCGGCCATCTTCTCCTCGAGCTTCTTCTCGGGTGGGCCGCGCACTGCCCCGAGCGTGGCTTCGAAGAAGGCGGTCGTGACCGCAGCGACCACCTTCCTCGCGGCAGTGGGTTCGGTGTAGGGGCCGAGATGTGTCCCGTCGAGGAGGTCCAGGTAGTACTTGGGTGGGGCGGCTGCGTCGTAGAGCTCGACGCTGCAGACCGGCGGATTGATCGTGTCCTCCTGGCCTTGGACGACGAGCAGCGGCGGGCCCGGAGGTGTGCCCGGTGCGAAGTAGCGGCCGCCGAAGCCGGCGTACTCGGCTCCCGAGAGGATGGCGACCGCGCTCACACCGGCGTACCGGCAGCACGAGTCGTCCGCGACCGCGAGGCTGACGTCACCGCCGTCCGACTGGCCGACGAGGCCGATGCCGGAGCCTTCGACCCGTCCGTAGAGGACCGAGCCTGGGGTGCGGCTTTCGCCGAGCACCGCTTCGATCACCGCATGCAAGTCTGCGGGATGGTGGACGAGGTCGCCGCGGTCGAGCGTTGTGGCCGTGGACGGCGAGGTGTGCGGGTACGTCGGGCCGGCCACGACGAAGCCGGCGGACGCCCAGTCCTCGATCAGGGCCGAGTAGCTCGAGACGGGCACGCCGAAGCCCTCGGAGAAGACGAGCAGCGGACTGGGCCCGAGGCTGTCGCGACCGCGCACCGACGCCGGCTTCACGAGCGGGTACCACACGGTGGTTGGCAGCCGGTTGTCACCGGGTGCGAGGCCTGGGACCTCGACGGAGAGCGTCGTGGTCGCAACCGCAAAGGTGCCGATCGCCGCGAGGTCGGGCGCGGCCCGCGTGGTCTTGGACGCCCCCGTCGAGCCGGTCGCCGCCACGGCCGCCACCACGACGGCCGGCACTGCGAGCGCGGCGAGTGCGATCGTAAGGAGCCGGCGCACACGAAAAGACGCGGGCATTCGGCTGGAACCTACAGCACGATGGTCCGGTCGTCGGGTCGTCGACGCCACCCGAGCCTCCTTCGGGGCGTCACCTGGTCGTCATGATCACGGAGGACGATCAGGTGGGATGGCGCCACTGACCGCTCGACGAAGCCGACCACACGGAGGGGCCCAAGCCGCCCCAACGGCTCCCGACGCGGTCGCCGCCCGCGGCGCGCGACGGGTGCGGCGCCTCTGGGACCGCCGCGTGCAGGCCTGGGAGCATCACGCGGCGGTCGGCCTCGAGCGGGTCGTCGACGCGCTGGTGGCGGAAGCCGGACCCGCCGAGGGCAAGAAGGTCGTCGATCTCGGCTGCGGCACCGGGCAGCTCAGCATCCCGATCGCCCGCGGGGGTGCGAAGGTGACCGCGGTCGACATCAGCCCGAAGATGATCGAGGCGCTCGACGCCAAGGCGAGCGAGCTCGGCTTGCAGATCGAGACCACGGCTCTCCCCGTCCAAGAGCTGACGATGGACGCCGGGAGCGTCGACCTCGTGGTGTCCAACTACACGATGCACCACCTCTACGACGAAGAGAAGCGTGCGGTGCTCGCTGCGGCCTTTACCTGGCTGCGTCCGGGCGGACGCCTCGTGCTCGGCGACATGATGTTCGGCAGAGGCGGGACCAGAGAGGACCGCCAGATCATCGGCTCGAAGGTCCGAATGATGCTCGGACGAGGGCCTGCCGGCTGGTGGCGCATCGCGAAGAACGTCGTGCGGTTCAGCCTGCGCATGCGCGAGCGCCCGCTGCCGATGGAGGCCTGGCTGCAGATGCTGGGGGCCTCCGGGTTCGTCGAGGTCCGGGGCATCCGCGTCGTCGCGGAAGCGGCTGTCGTGGTCGGCACGAAGCCGGACCCCGCGCGCCGTCGAGCGCCGCGCGGCGACCTCGATCGACCGCTTGTGGTCAACCCATCAGGGGAATAGACTGCGACCTACCTAAAGGGATGTACCTAAAGGGATGTACCCAAAGGGGCGCGGAGGATGCACGCTCATCCACGGCGGCTCGGGCGCGGGATCACCGGCGCTCGTTCGCCGAGCCTCCGGTTGGCGACCGCCAGGCGGCACAGGCGAGCGCCGCTGCGGCTCGTCGCCGACGGTGCACGGGCGTCGTCGGCCGACAGGCGTCCGACGGATCGAGAGCGCCACGAGGCGGCAACGCTCCTCGGGCACGCTCAGCGTGAGGGAAGGTTCGGCGCGTCGGACCTGTACGAGCGGCGGCTCGGAGCGGTCGAGGCGGCCACCTCGCGCCGGGAGCTCGATGCGCTCGTGGCGGACCTCGACGCCTTGGTGCCCGAGACGGTCCGGGCGGAGGTCATCGAGCTGCTTTGCAGGGCGCACGCGGACGGCCGGCTCGGCGTGGAGGAGTTCGACGAGCGGACCAGCCGGTGCTTCGGACCTCTCGATGCGGCCGGCGCGGACGCGCTGGTCGGGGACTTGGGCCACCGGATCGTGCGCGGCGACCCCGCTCGGACGGCGTACCCGTACCAGGCGGCCTGGTGGCGCAGGGGTCTTCGACCCCGCCGGGTCCTGCGGAGCGTCCGGGCGCCGGTCGGCGTCGGCGCAGGAGTGTGCGCCGTCGTCCTCGCCGTCCCGGCGACGCTGTCGGTGCCAGGGGGCGAGGGCCAATGGGTGTCCCTGGCGGTCTCCTGCGGGCTCTTCAGCGCCGTCGCGACCGTGATCAGCGCCTGTGCGTGGAAGCTGCGCGCGCGGCGCCCTGGCGCGCAGCTGCCCTGGCAACCGAAGGTGCAGGGAAGAGACCTCGGCGCGCCGCTACCGGGTGCGCCAACGAGCCGTGTGCGCTCCGCGTGGTCGGGGCTGGCGCCGGGCGGGCTGGAACCGTGCTGCGGCTCGAGCAGCCCCGGCCGGTGCGCGCCGCGGGGCGTCATCGGCGGGGAGCTGCCCGGCGAC
>DAHWOV010000116.1:0-1684 GCA_027339205.1 Acidimicrobiaceae bacterium
GGAGACCAGACCCGGGCGCGGATCTTGGACGTCGCACTCGAGCTCATCGCCGACCGGGGGTTCGCCGCCACCTCGACGCGCGAGATCGCCGAGCGCCTCGGCGTCACCAAGGCCGCCCTCTACTACTACTTTCGCACCAAGGACGACCTTCTCGCGGCCATCGTGGGGCCGGCGACGTCCGAGCTCGACGTTCTCATCGAGCGGGCCGGCGCCGACGCGTCCTCGGAAGCTCGCGACGGGCTCCTCCTCGGCTACGTGGACCTCGTGGCCCGGCACGCGGACCTGATCCGCGTCCTGGCGAACGACCCCGCGGTCAAGGAGTGCGCGAGCCTTCGCGCGGTGATCCCACTGTTCCAGAGGCTGGTTCCCCTCCTGGCGGGCACCGACGAGCCGGACACCGCGCAGCGGGCGCGGGTTCGCGCTGCGTTGAGCGCGATCCACGGCGTGCTCGTGCGTGGGCAGCCCGCAGACGACCTGGAGATCCTCCGTGCGACGGCCGTCGAGGTGGCGCGCGCCGCGCTTGGGCTTCCCGAGCCGGCACCCCTCGCCGCTCCGACGGGACGCTGAGGGGTTCGGAGCCGAGCGCCCGCGAAGGCGGAGCGACGCTCAGCGGGCTCAGTGGGCTCGGTGGGCGCCGGACGCTCAGTGGGCTCAGTGGGTGCCGCCTGCTGCCGGCGGTGCCTCGCCGATGGGCGGGTCTTCGTCCTCTGAGCCGTCGGGCTGATCGCCAGCGTCGGAACGCGCGCCGGCTCCTCGTGTGATCGGAGCGCTCTGGCGGACCGCGGTCTTCGAGGCGGCCGTCTTCGGGGCGGCGGTCTTCGGGGCCGCGGCCTTCGGGACCGACGTCTTCTGCGCCGCAGTCCCGGGGGGCTGGGGAAGCGGGGTGAGCGGTGTCCGGGCGACGCCCGCGGCGAGCATGGCGGAGTTCGGGATCTTGTACACGCCGTCTTCGGTGTGAAGGCTCACGTACGTGAGGGACATCTCCACGACGCGAGCGTCGAAGATCCCGCCGAGCGAGCCCGAGCGCACGCGGACCCGGTCACCGACGTGGAACGGCCTGGCAAAGATGAGGACGAGCCCGGCGAAGACGTTGCTGAGGCTTTGCTGCGCCGCGATCCCGAGGACGACTCCTGCGAGCCCCGCCCCTACGAGGAGGTGCTCGATGGACACGTTGACGACGGCGAGCACCCCGAAGATGACGATCAGGTAGCCCACGGCGGCAGTCGTGATCCGCACCGCGCCCCCCGCAGCCGGCAGTGACGTCGAAGCGACACGGCGGCCGAGGACCGAGGACAGGCGCGTCGTCCCCAGCCCACCGAAGACGAGCAGCACGGCAGCGCTGATCCAGGCGATGAGCCGCGGGTTGATCTTGGGTGTCGACACGTGGCCGAACGCCGACCCGGTCACCAGCGCCGCCAGCGCCAGCAGGCCCGAGAGCACTCCGAGGATCCAGTCGCGCTCTCGCCGCCACCTGGTCACGACCGCCACCTGTCCGCGTTCGCGTAGCCGCGCGTCCCTGCCCTCGGCTCGTCGTCGGTCGTCACCGTGCGCAGCTCCATCTCTCCAGGCGAGCGTAGGCACAGCCGGGGCCCGAGCCAATCGTTGCTCGAGGTCTCGATCCTCTGTGCGGGTCGTGTTGTCAGGCCAGGCTCGTGGGGCCAGGCTCGTGGGGCCAGGCTCGTGG
>DAHWOV010000119.1:0-60595 GCA_027339205.1 Acidimicrobiaceae bacterium
TCACGAGCACGTCCTGTGGGGAGCCAGAGGATGGCTTGGGGATTTCCACAGGATCCACCGTCGTCCACCCCCTCCCCCCGGACCCCCCTCCCCGGCTACTACTACCGACCTGCTCCACACCCCAACATCATGAGAGTCACAGCCTCCCCGTAGCATCGAACACGTGTTCGACAGCCTTTCGGGACCCGAGCCCGTTCGTCCTCAGTCCGCCGACGTTCCCGCGGAGACGCCGCTCTCCACGCACATGCTCGATCCGACGACCCTCTCCGACGAGGCACTCGAGGCGGCGCTCTGTACCCACGCCGCACGCATCGCTGCCGCCGAGTGCCGCTTCGTCCTCATGGTCGCAGAGATCGACCGCCGTGGGATCTGGGCGGCCCAGGGCGCCAGCACCTGCGCCCACTGGCTCTCATGGCGCTGCGGGCTGAGCCTGGGCGTGGGCAGAGAGCACGTGCGCGTCGGCAGGGCGCTCGCCGAGCTGCCCGCTGTTCGGCAGGCGTTCGCCAGAGGCGAGCTCTCCTACTCCAAGGTGCGGGCCATCACCCGGGTCGCCACGCCCGCCATCGAGGAGGCACTGGTGGAGATGGCCGGTTACGCCACGGCGTCCCAGCTCGAGACCATCGTCGGCGCCTTTCGGCAGGCGGCGGCTGACGAAGGGGCGGTTGCGTTGGAGCGCCACCGCGGACGGTACCTGCACCACTACACGGACGCAGACGGGATGGTCGTGCTCAAGGCGAGGCTGTCGCCGGAGGATGGGGCGACCGTTCTCGCTGCCATCGAGGGGGTCCGGCACGAGCTCGATGACGACGCCGGGCGCCAGGCTGGCGCGACCGCACGCGTTCCCGCGGAAACGCGCGACCCGGACCCCCGGGCCGCCGACGAGCCGTTCGCCGCCAGCTGCGCGGACGCGCTCGTCGCCATCTGCGAGTCGCACCAGGCCGCCACCCCACGCCGGGCCTTCGCGTCCGGTCCCCGGGCGTCCGTTGTCGTACACACGGACCGCCAGGTGCTCGCCGACGCCGGCGCCGAAGGATGCGCACACATCGAAGGCGTGGGCGCGATCTCGGCCCACACGGTCCAGCGCCTGGCGTGTGACGCCGCCGTGTCGGGACTCTCGTTCGAGCCCGACGGAACTGCCATCCCCGAAGGCCGCAGCCGTCAGATCCCCGACTCGGTGCGGCGTGCCGTCCTCACGAGGGACGGCGGCTGCAGGTGGCCCGGGTGTGACCGGCACCGCTACGTGGACGTCCACCACGTCGTGTTCGTCTCCCGCGGCGGTCGTACCCGACCGACAAACCTCGCCACGTTGTGCCGTGCCCATCACCGGCTTGTCCACGAGGGCGGCTACCGCCTGGGTATGGACGCCCATGCCCGGGTCCGGGTCGAGACTCCGGACGGCGTGCCCATCCTGGCGAGCACGGCCTCTGTGCGAGCGGACAGTCCCGGACCTGCCCCGCTCCACGAGCTTGACGGGCTGGTGCTCGACGAGCACACGATGCCCGTCGGCGGGGAACCCTACGATCTGGACCTCACGATCGACGTGCTGCTTCAGCTCGCGGACAGCGCCGGGGCAAGCCCGAGCGCCCGGTAGATCTCGCGCGTGGCCGTCGAGCGGTTGAGCGTGTAGAAGTGCAGCCCGGGCGCCCCGAGCTCGAGGAGCCCCCGGCACAGCTCGGTCGCAAAGGCGATCCCCTCGGCGCGCACGCCCTCGTCACCGGCGACCTCCGCGGCCGACTGGAGCCGATCCTGCAGCCACGAGGGCACGGGGGAGCCCATCTCGGCCATGCGGGGGATCGATGCGAGCGACGTCACGGGCATGATTCCCGGCAGCACCGGCCTGGTGAGCCCCCGCCTGGCAAGATCCTCCACGAGCTCCGCGTACTGCACGGCGTCGAAGAAGAACTGCGTGATCGCGAAGTCCGCGAGCGCGAGCTTCTCCGCCAGCCGCCCCCGGTCGGCCTCCATGTCGGGCGACGTGGGGTGACCCGCCGGATGCGCCGCGACCCCGATCGAGAACCCTCCGATCGCGCGGGCGAGCTCGACGAGCTCGATCGCATGGTGCAGCTCGCTCGGGCTTCCCCGATCTGTCGGGAGCGGGTCGCCGCCCAGAGCCATGAGGTTCTCGATGCCCGCCTTGCGGTACTCGACGAGGATCTCGGCGAGCTCGAGACGGCTGTGGCCGGTGCACGTCAGATGCGCCATGGGGGTCAGCGTCGTCACGTGCAGCATGGCCGTGACGAGGTCGAACGTGCGCTTCCGGGATGCGGCGCCACCCCGGTAGGTGACCGAGACGAAGGAGGGCTGGAGCGGCTCGAGCTCGTGGAGGGTCCGGATGAGCGTCGCCTGCTCGGCATCGGAGCGCGGGGGGAAGAACTCGAACGACCAGGTCTTCCCCGTGCTGAGGAGCTCGGTGATCGGTGCCATTGGTCTGATGCTACGGGACGCTAAGGGATGCTACGGCGCTCGCTCGGCAGCGAGCACGCAGTTGCGCAGCAGCATCGCCCGCGTCATCGGACCGACCCCGCCGAGGCGGGGCGTGATCCACCCCGCGACCTGCGCCACGGACTCATCGAGATCGGAGAGGAGCCGGCGTCCTTCGAAGCTCGTGCCGGCGCCGACGACCGCCGCACCCGGCTTCACCATGTCGGCAGTGACGAGCCCCGCGCGCCCGGCGGCCGCGACGACCACGTCCCCGCTCCGCACGAGCCCGGCGAAGTCGTCGACCCCGGTGTGGACGACGGTGACCGCGGCGTTGCAGCCGGGCCGCTTGGACGCGAGCAGGAGCGCCAGGGGTCGCCCGATGGTGAGCCCCCGGCCGATCACGACCGCGTGCCTTCCTTCGACGGGGACCTGGTAGGCCGCAAGCAGCTCGACGATGCCGATCGGGGTGCAAGGCAGCACGCCGGCGTGGTTCGCGACGAGGTGCCCCAGGTTCACCGGGTGGAGCCCGTCCGCGTCCTTGGCGGGGTCCACCGCCAGCAGCACCCGCTGCTCGTCGATCCCCGGGGGAAGCGGCAGCTGCACGATGTACGCGTGCACGCGCGAGTCGCTGTTGAGCCGGGCGACGGCGGCTTCGATCTCCTCCTGGGTCGCGCTGGCCGGAAGATGCTCGTGGACGCTTCTGATCCCGACTTCGGCGCTGTCGGCGATCTTCATCTCCACGTAGCGCGTGCTCGCAGGGTCGTCGCCGACCAGGACGGTGCCGAGCCCCGGTTGGACGCCGCGGGCTGCGAGGAGCCCCACGCGCCGGGCCAAGTCCGCCCGGACCTCGGCCGCCACTCGCTCACCGTCGAGCAGGGTGGCCGTCAATGCCGGAAGTGGCGCTCGCCGGTGAGCACCATCGCGATCCCCGCGGCGTCCGCAGCGGCCACGACCTCGCCGTCACGCACGGAGCCACCGGGCTGGACCACCGCGCTGACGCCCGCCCGGGCGAGCACCTCGAGCCCGTCCGGGAACGGGAAGAAGCCGTCGCTCGCTCCCGCGCCGCCCGCAGCGCGGCGACCCGCCTTCTCGACGGCCAGCGTCGCCGCGGCGACACGCGACTGCTGACCGGCGCCGACGCCCACGGCTTGCCGGCCCGAGACCACGACGACCGCGTTGGACGTCGTGCGCCCGCAGAGCCGCCACGCGAGCACCAGATCCGCCCACTCCGAGCGGCTCGGCTGCCGCTCCGTCGCGACCTGCCAGCGCCGCGGAGACCTGGTGAAGACGTCGCCGTCCTGCACGAGAGCGGCAGCGCCCAGCGTGCGGACCTGACGCCCGGTCTCCTCGGGCGCCGGCGCAGACAAGAGACGGGTGGCCTTGCGCCGGGCCACGAGCCGCTCGAGCGCGCCGGAGGTGAACGCGCCGGCCACGATCACATCGGCTTGAGGCCCGGCAGCCACCGCCTCGGCGACCTCGTCGGTCACCTCGCCGCGCAGCGCGACAATCCCGCCGAACGCGGCGACCGGATCCCCCTCGAGCGCTCGCGTGTAGGCCGCGGTGAGGTCGTCCGCGACCGCCGCCCCGCAGGGGTTGGCGTGCTTGACGACGACGGCCGCCGTTCCGCTTCCTGCGTCCTCGGCGAGCTCGTGGACCAGTCGCCACGCGGCGTCCGCGTCGAAGATGTTGAGGTAGGAGAGTGCCGTGCCGGCGTGCTGGACGACCCCGTCCCACCATCCCGGTCCCGACCGATAGCGGGCCCCGTGCTGGTGCGGGTTCTCTCCGTACCGGCAGACCTCTGCTCGCTCGAGCGTCAGATGCAGGGTGGGAGGCAGCGGATCGTCGCCGTCCAGCCACGACACGATCGCCGCGTCGTACGCCGCGGTGTGCGCGAAGGCGCGTCGCGCGAGGTGTCGCCGCGTGTCGAAGGAGAGCTCGCCCGTCGCCTGGAGCTCGGCGAGCACGCCGGCGTAGTCATCCGGCGACGTCACCACGCCCACGTGCGCGTGGTTCTTCGCAGCGGCGCGCACCAGCGCTGGCCCGCCGATGTCGATCATCTCGATCGACGGCGATGCCGTGAACGGATAGAGGTTGCACACGACCAGGTCGATCGGCGCGATGCCCTGCGCGTCGAGATCGGCCAGGTGCTCGGGCACCGACCGGTCCGCGAGGATGCCCCCGTGGATGCGGGGATGGAGCGTCTTCACACGGCCTCCGAGCATCTCCGGCGAGCCCGTCACCTTTGCGACCTCCAGGTGGGCGATCCCAGCCTCTTCGAGCGCCCGACCGGTGTTGCCGCTGGCGACCAGCTCCCAACCGAGCTCACTGAGGCCCCGGGCCAGCTCGACGAGGCCGGCCTTGTCGTAGACGGAGACGAGTGCCCTCATCCCGGCGTCACCGAGTCGACCCCATCGTCGCGGCGTCAACGGCGCTTGCGGCGTCACCGGCGCGGCCGAGCTCTGCGAGCACGCGGAGGATCGTCGCCGGGTAGATACGGCGTTCGACCTCCTTGATCCGCTCGTGCAGCGCGGCCTCGGAGTCTCCCGGGAGGACCGCCACCTCCTCTTGGGCGAGGACGGGGCCTGCGTCCACAGCGGCGATCGCGACGTGCACGGTGCAGCCCGTCGTCGTCACCCCGGCGGAGAGCGCGTCGGCGACCGCGTGCCAGCCTGGGAACGCTGGCAGCAGCGACGGGTGGGTATTGAGGATCCGTCCGGGAAAGGCTGCGTGCACCTGCGTGCCAAGCACCGTGCCGAAGCCTGCCATGGCCACGAGGTCAACGCCGCGGACGCGGAGCGCCCGCGCGAGCGCCTCGGTGTATCGCTGCCGGTCGAACGCCGGCCCGAAGCCGCCGAATTCCCTGCGATCGCAGAGCACCGCTTCCACTCCCGCCTCCGACGCGAGCGCCAGCGCGGGGCAGGGACGGTCTGCGAGCACCACTGACACGGGGATCCCGGCCTCCACCACGGATCGCAGGATCGTCCCCGTCCCCGAGACGAGAACGGCGACGCGAGCCAAGCTCAGCCCAGCTCCTTCACGATCTCGACCATGCGCACGCCGGCCTCCGTCGGATTCTGTGCTACGTCTGCGCCTGCCTGCGCGAGCGCTTCCATCTTCGCCTGCGCGGTGCCACTCGAGCCGGAGATGATGGCTCCGGCGTGTCCCATCTTGCGCCCCGGCGGGGCGGTCACCCCAGCGATGTAGCACACGACCGGCTTGGTCACGCTGCTCGAGATGAACTCCGCCGCCCGCTCTTCCTCCGACCCGCCGATCTCACCGATCATCATGACCGCCTTCGTGTCAGGGTCGTCCTGGAAGGCCGCCAAGCAGTCGATGAAATTGGTACCCGGCACCGGGTCGCCTCCGATGCCGACGCAGGTCGTCTGCCCGACGCCTTGCTGAGACAGCTCGTGCAGCGCCTGGTAGGTGAGCGTCCCCGAGCGGCTCACGATCCCGACCGGGCCCCCGGGGAGGGCGATGTCGCCCGACGTGATGCCGATATTGCACTTACCTGGAGAGATGATGCCCGGGCAGTTGGGCCCGAGCAGCCGGGTCCCCGGGTGCCTTTCGGCAAGGAGGTTGTAGGCCCGAGCCTCGTCGTGCGCGGGGATCCCCTCGGTGATGCAGACAATGAAGGTGATGCCGGCCTCCGCCGCCTCGAGTATGGCTGCGGCCGCGAACGGCGGAGGCACTGAGATGAAGGAGGCCGTGGCGCCGGTGGACTCGACCGCCTCGGCGACGGTTCCGAAGATCGGGATGCCCTCGATCACCTCACCCCCGCGCCTGGGGTTCGTGCCTGCCACCACCTTGGTGCCGTACGCACGGTTGCGCAGCCCGTGGTACAGGCCCTGGCTGGTCGGGCTCACGCCCTGCACGACGACGGTGGTCGCCTCGTCGACGAAGATGCTCACGCTCGCTCCTCACTCGCTCGCCTTGCGGTCCCTCGCTGCTCGCCCGCCCGCCCCTCGGCGGCAGCCGCCATGGCCACGGCCCGACGCGCCGCCTCCAGCATCGTCGACTCGGCCACGAGCCGGTCGGAGAGGTGCGGCGCGAGCAGGGCGCGGCCTTCCTGGGCATTGGTGCCGTCGAGCCGGAGCACGATCGGCGAGTGGAGCTCTACGCGGCCGAGCGCTTCGATCACGCCCTTTGCGACCTCGTCGACGCGCGTGATCCCGCCGAAGATGTTGACGAAGATCGCCCGCACGGAGGGGTCGGCGTTGATCACCTCGAGCGCGGCTGACATGACGTCGGCGTTCGCACCGCCGCCGATGTCGAGGAAATTGGCAGGCTGGCCGCCCACCTGGTTCACCACGTCGCAGGTGCTCATCGCCAGGCCGGCCCCGTTGGCGATGATCCCGACGTCGCCCGAGAGGCCGATGTAGTTGAGCCCCTTCTCCTTCGCCATCCTCTCCCGAGGGTCCTCGGTCTCGGTCGCCGCGTACTCGTCCCACTCGGGATGGCGGAACTGCGCGTTGTCATCGAGCGTCACCTTGGCGTCGAGCGCATGGACGCGTCCCTCGGTCGTGAGGATCAGAGGGTTGATCTCCGCGAGATCGCAGTCGCCCTCGACGTAGCACCGGTAGAGCGCGACAAGCACCTCGGCCGCCGGCGCCCGGGCCGCGTCGTCGAGCTCGGCCTCGCCGACCCAACGGCGAGCGGTGTCGAGGTCGAGCCCGGTCACGGGGTCGACGTGGATGCGGGCGATCGCGCCGGGGTCCGTGGCGGCGACCTCCTCGATCTCCACGCCACCCTGGGCGGACAGCATGCCGAGATAAGTCTTCGCCGGCCGGTCGAGCGTGAAGCTCGCGTAGTACTCCTTCGCGATGTCCGATGCGTGCTCGATCCAGACCCGGTGGACGACGTGCCCCTTGATGTCCATGCCGAGGATCGCATCGGCGTGCCTGCGCACCTCCTCGGCGTCGGCCGCGAGCTTGATCCCGCCTGCCTTGCCGCGCCCTCCCACCTTCACTTGCGCCTTGACAACGACCGGATAGCCCGCGGCCTCCGCCTGGCTGACGGCCTCCTCGACCGTGTCCGCCACGCCGCCTGGCGACGTCGGGATCCCGTATCGGGCGAAGTACTGCTTGCCCTGGTACTCGTAGAGGTCCATCGGGGTCTCGTGCCTTTCTGCCGGCGCGCGTCGGCCGGCGGTCTGCGTCTGCCTCCGGTCTAGACGGCCTGCTCCGCCTCCCGCCCGTCGAGGGCCTCCTCGAGCCATGCGCCGATCGACGGCAGCGTCGCGCCCGGGGTGAAGACCTCAGCGACGCCGCCGCGCTTGAGCACCGGCACGTCCGCCTCCGGAATGATGCCGCCGACGATGACCAGGACGTCAGGCCTGCCCTTTGCGGCCAGCTGTTCCATGATCCTTGGGACGAGCGTCAAGTGGGCTCCCGAGAGGAGGGAGAGCCCGAGCGCGTCGGCATCCTCTTCGACGACCGCCTGGGCGACCTGCTCGGGAGTCTGGTGAAGCCCCGTGTAGACCACCTCGAACCCGGCGTCACGCAGTGCCCGGGCGATGACCTTCGCCCCCCGGTCGTGGCCGTCGAGCCCGGGCTTGGCGACGACCACTCGGTAGTGACGCTTCATCGAGGGCGATGATAGGCGGCAGCTCCCCTTCCGCCGCCAGCCAGGCTCAGCCGGGCTCAGCCGCGAGGTCCCTCGTCACGGTGCGCGCCGGAGGGGCGCGGCACACAAGAGGAGGGTCTTCTGCCCGACAGAGGCGAACCGTACGGTCGCCTGCGCACGATCGCCGTCCCCCTTCGTGTCCAAGACGACCCCCGGTCCCCACCGCTCGTGCACCACGTGATCGCCAGCGACGAGGCCGAGGCTCTCGGCTCCGGAGGCGGCGCGCTGCGCATCGGCACGCGCGCTCCCGACGCTCCGCGTGCCCAAGCTCCCCGAACCGAAGATACGGCCGCCGCCCACCTCGCGGACGAGATCCTCCGGGACCTCCGCGAGGAAGCGGCTGGGCATTCCTGGCATCGTCCGGCCCCAGAGCGTGCGACTCCATGCGTGGGTGAGATAGAGGAAGCGCCGTGCCCGGGTGATGCCGACATAGCAGAGGCGACGTTCCTCTTCGAGCTCGAGCGGCTCACCGAGGGTCCGCGAATGGGGGAAGATGCCTTCTTCCATGCCGATGAGGAAGACCGCGGGGTACTCCAGACCCTTGGCGGTGTGCAGCGTCATGAGCGAGACGCGTGACCCCTCCTGGTCGAGCTCGTCGGCATCCGACACGAGCGCGACGGTCTCCAGGAGCTCCGAGAGGCGCTCGTACTCCTTCGCCACGCCGACGAGCTCGGCGATGTTCTCGATCCGACCCTCCGCCTCGAGGGTGCCCTCCGCGCCCAGCGCGTCGAGATACCCGGAACGCTTGGCGACCAGCTCCACCAGATCCCCGGGGGGAACCGCCGCCGCGGCGGCGCGGAGCTCGCCGAGCAGCGTGGACAGCTCCTGGACACCCTTGAGCGCCTTGCCGCTCAACCCGGCCTCCCCCGCGTGCTCGAGCATCCGCCCGATCGGGGTCCCTCTCGAGGCCGCAGCGGCAGAGAGACGGAGCACGGACGTCTGCCCGATGCCGCGCTTGGGCACGTTGACGATCCTGCGGAACGACACCTCGTCGTCGGGGTTCGCGATGACCCGCAGGTACGCGAGGAGGTCGCGGACCTCCCTGCGGTCGTAGAAGCGCGTCCCGCCCACGACCTTGTAGGGGACACCCTGGTGTACGAGCTCCTCTTCGATCGCGCGGCTCTGGGCGTTGGTCCGGTAGAAGACCGCCACGTCGCCGTAGGAGAGCCCTTCGGAGGCCTGCAGCCGGAGGATCTCGTGCGCGACGAACGACGCCTCGTCCCGCTCGTCCTCGGCGCGGTAGCGGCACAGCCGTTCGCCGGTCTCTCCCTCGGTGAACAGCTGCTTGGGGCGCCTTGCGAGGTTGTTCTCGATCACTGCATTGGCCGCGTCGAGGATGGTCTGGGTGGATCGGTAGTTCTGCTCGAGCAGCACCGTCGTCGCGTCCGGGAACGCGGCCTCGAACTCCAAGATGTTGGCGATCTCGGCGCCGCGCCATCGGTAGATGGATTGGTCGGAGTCGCCCACCACGGTCACGTTGCCGTGCTCGCGGCCGAGCAGGAGGACCAGCTCGTGCTGCGCGTGGTTGGTGTCCTGGTACTCGTCGACGAGGATGTGGCGGAACCGCCGGCGGTAACCCTCGAGGACGTCGCCACAGCTCTGGAGCAGCACGACGGCCTGGAAGAGGAGGTCGTCGAAGTCCATCGCGTTCGCCGCCTTCAGCCGGCGCTGGTACTCGGTGTACACCTCGCCGATGCGCCGCTGGAACGGGTCCGCGCCCCACGACGCCTCCTCGGCGAACCGTGCAGGACCCACCAGCTCGGCCTTCGCCTGCGAGATCACCGCTGCCACCGCGCGCGGGGCGAGGCGCCTGGTGTCGATGTTCAGCTCGTCCTCCACCAACTCGACGAGACGGCGGGAATCGGTGTCGTCGTAAACGCTGAACGCGCTCTCGTAGCCGAGGCGCCCGCCGTGCACCCGGAGCATCCGCAAGCACGCCGAATGGAAGGTCGAGACCCACATCCGCTCGGCACGGGCGCCGACGAGCTCGGCGACCCGCCGGCGCATCTCGTCGGCCGCCTTGTTGGTGAAGGTGATCGCGAGGATCTCCCACGGCGCGGCGTCTCCGGTCGCGAGCAGGTGCGCGATGCGACGGGTGAGCACCCTCGTCTTGCCCGACCCCGCGCCCGCCACGACGAGCAGCGGGCCACCGCGGTGCTCCACCGCGGCGCGCTGCGCCGGGTTCAGATCGCCGACGAGGTCGGCGATCGCGCTCAGCGGCCCATGCCCACGCCCTGGGACCGCTGGAGCTGCTTGCCCTCGGTCTGCAGGGAGGGGGCGACCATGACCTCGGCCTTCTGGAACTCCTTCACCGTCTCGTAGCCGCAGGTCGCCATGGCCGTGCGGAGGGCGCCGAAGAGGTTCATCCGCCCGTCGTTCTCGTGGGCCGGGCCGAGGAGGATCTCCTCGAGCGTGCCGCGCACCCCGGTCCTCACCCGCGTGCCGCGCGGGAGCGTGGGATGGAAGGTGGCCATCCCCCAGTGGAAGCCCCGGGCCGGGGCCTCCACCGCCGACGACAGCGGCGAGCCGAGCATGACGGCGTCGGCGCCGCACGCGATCGCCTTGGCGATGTCGCCGCCCTTGGACATCCCGCCGTCCGCGATCACATGGACGTAGACGCCGGTCTCGTCGAGGTGGCGCATCCGGGCGCCGGCGACGTCCGCGATCGCCGTCGCCTGGGGGACACCGAGGCCGAGGACGGCGCGCGTGGTGCACGCGTTGCCCGGTCCCACGCCGACGAGGACGCCGACCGCGCCGGTGCGCATGAGGTGGAGCCCCGCCTGGTACGAGGCACACCCCCCGACGATGACCGGGATCTCGAACTCCCGGATGAACCGCTTCAAGTTGAGCGGCTCGGCGGTCTTCGAGACGTGCTCGGCGGACACCACGGTGCCCTGGACGACGAGCACGTCGAGCTCGGCGGCGAGGCACGCGGGCGCGAGCTCCGCCGTCCGCTGCGGGGTCACCGACGCGGCGGTGACGACGCCGGACTCCTTGATCTGGCGGATCCGCTCGGAGACCAGCTCCACTTTGATCGGCTCCTGGTACATCTGCTGCATCCGCGACGTGGCCTTGTCGTCGTCGAGCTCTCGGATCTCCTCGAACAG
This sequence comes from Acidimicrobiaceae bacterium, assembly GCA_027339205.1. GTDB lineage: Bacteria > Actinomycetota > Acidimicrobiia > Acidimicrobiales > RAAP-2 > JAJYVT01. Next base: position 11,154 of record DAHWOV010000119.1, read on the forward strand.
CGGAGCCGGGTCCTCGTAGCGGGTCCAGAGCCCCTCGAGGTTGAGGACCCCGAGACCCCCGAGCCGGCCGAGCTCCACCGCGGTGCGGGGGCTCGTGACACCGTCCATTGCGGCGCCGAGCAGCGGCAGGCCGAAGCGGTAGGCGTCGATCTCCCAGGAGATGTCGACGTCCTCGGGGTCTCGGGTCCTCCGGCTCGGGACGATCGCGATGTCGTCGAACCCGTACGCCCGGCGCCCGGACTTGAAGATCCCGATCTCGATGTCTGCCACCAGTGCCCTCCAGTAGCCACGCGGTGCTCCGGCTCGCCGTCTCGGTCAGCCCCCACTGTACCGGCCGGCCCCCGGCGCAGCCGTGCGCAGCGGGACCCGCTCAGCCATGCGGCACACGGTCGACGAGGACCGTCGTGAGCAGGTCCACGAGCATTCGGGCGGTCGCCCCCCAGATCGTCTCCCCCTCGACGTCGAAGAAGTACATCGGGAACCGGGGAAGGCCCGGCTCGCTCCACCACTCCTCGTTGAAGGCGCAAGAGAGGTCTGCGAGGGACGCGTCGAAGACGCGCTCCACCTCGGCAGGGCTGGGCACGAGCACCGGGCGGTGCGCGAGCGTGGCGACGACCGGGGTGATCGGCGCGCCCGAGCTGAAGGCGAACGCCTGGGTGAGGTAGCCGACCGGCCGGACGAGCACCGGGAGCAGTCCGATCTCCTCGTGCGCTTCGCGGACCGCGGCGTGAAGAGCGTCCTCCCCCGGGTCGATGCGCCCTCCGGGGAAGCTCACCTGCCCTCCGTGGGTACGCAGCCGGACGGATCGCCGGGTGAGCACGACGCGGGTCTCGCCATCCTCCTCGAAGAGGGCCACCAGCACGGCGGAGTGCGCTTCCGTGCCCTGCGCCGCAACGCTTTGCGCCCCCGCGGGAAATCTCCGCCCCGCGCGGCCCAGCGCGTCGAGCACCAGCTCGAGCGTGATCCTGCGCCGCGGCGCCCACGGCGGCGGGCCGCCCGGCTCGGCCGTGGCGGGGCGCGGGATCACGATCGGCTCGCCGGCTACATCATCCCGCCCATGCCGCCCATCCCGCCGCCCATGCCGCCCATGCCGCCTCCGGGTGCGGGTTGGGGCTTCTCGGGCTTGTCGGCCACGAGCACCTCGGTGGTGAGCAGGAGCGCGGCGATGGACGCAGCGTTCTGGAGGGCAGAGCGGGTCACCTTCGCCGGGTCGATGATCCCCGCCTTCACCAGGTCGACGATCTCCCCGGTCGTGGCGTCGAGGCCGACGGCTCCGTTCTCGGACTCGACTTGGCGAACGTAGACCGCACCTTCGAGCCCGGCGTTGAGGGCGATCCATCGGAGCGGCTCCCCGAGCGCCCTGGCGACGATCCGTGCACCGGTCGCCTCGTCGCCCATGAGCGTCGCCGCCTCCTTCTCGACAGCCTCGCGGCTGCGGAGCAGGGCGGTGCCGCCGCCGGCGACGATGCCCTCCTCGACGGCGGCCCGGGTCGCGGAGAGGGCGTCCTCGATGCGGTGCTTCTTCTCCTTCAGCTCCACCTCGGTCGCCGCGCCGACCTTCACCACTGCGACCCCGCCCGCCAACTTCGCGAGCCGCTCTTGGAGCTTCTCTCGGTCCCAGTCGGAGTCGGTCTCCTCGATCTCGCGCTTGATCTGCGCGACGCGACCCTTCACGTCAGTCTCCGCGCCCGCGCCGTCGACGATCGTCGTGTCCTCCTTGGTCACGATGATCCGGCGCGCCCGCCCGAGCAGGTCGAGCGTCGCATTCTCCAGCTTGAGGCCGATCTCCTCGGAGACCACCTGGCCGCCCGTCAGGATGGCCATGTCCTGGAGCATCGCCTTGCGGCGATCGCCGAACCCGGGGGCCTTCACCGCGACAGACGTGAACGTGCCGCGGATCTTGTTCACGACCAGCGTTGCGAGCGCCTCTCCCTCGACGTCCTCGGCAACGACGAGGAGCGGCTTCCCGGTTTGCATGACCTTCTCGAGCACGGGAACGAGGTCGTGGACGGCGCTGATCTTCCCGTTGAAGAACAGGACGAAGGGGTCCTCGAGCACCGCCTCTTGGCGCTCGGGGTCGGTCACGAAGTACGGGGAGAGGTACCCCTTGTCGAACTGCATGCCCTCGGTGAGCTCCAGCTCCATCCCGAAGGTGTTGGACTCCTCGACCGTCACGGTGCCGTCCTTGCCGACCTTGTCGATCGCCTCGGCGAGGACGTCGCCGATGGAGGCGTCCGCGGCCGAGATCGACGCCACCTGCGCGATCTCGGTCTTGCCCTCGACGTCGCGGGCCTGCTCGGCGATCGACGCCACCGCGGCGGCGACCGCACGCTCGATGCCCCGCTTCAAGGCTGCAGGGCTGGCGCCGGCCGCGACGTTGCGAAGACCCTCGGAGATGAGCGCCTGCGCGAGCACGGTCGCGGTCGTCGTCCCGTCCCCTGCCACGTCATTGGTCTTGGTGGCGACCTCCTTCACGAGCTGGGCGCCCATGTTCTCGAAGGGGTCCTCGAGCTCGACCTCCCTGGCGATGGAGACGCCGTCGTTGGTGATGGTCGGCGGGCCGAACTTCTTCTCGATCACCACGTTGCGCCCCTTGGGGCCGAGGGTGACCTTGACCGTGTCGGCCAGCTTGTTGACGCCGGCCTCGAGGCCGCGGCGCGCCGCCTCGTCGAATTTCAGGATCTTGGGCATGGGGGGAACCTCTCAGAGAAGCGGGGCCGCACCGCGCGCGACGCGCCCGGTGCGGCCCTCCTTGCAGATGACGTGCGGATGAACCGCTCTACTTGTCCAGCTTGGCGAGCACGTCGCGGCCGGAGAGGATCAGAAGGTCCTCGCCGTCGACAGTGATCTCGGTACCGCCGTACTTGGAGTAGACGACGGTGTCGCCCACCTTGACGTCGAGCGGGATGATCTCACCGGTGTTCTCGGCGCGGCGACCGGGTCCCACCGCCAAGACCTCGCCCTGCTGGGGCTTCTCCTTGGCGGTGTCGGGGATCACCAGACCCGAGGCGGTGGTCTCCTCCGACTCACCCGGCCGGACCACGATCCGGTCATCGAGGGGGTGGAGCTTCATCGAAGCGGCCTCCTTGGCACTTGTTGGCACTCGAACCTTACGACTGCTAATGCTAGCGGACAGGCGGCGAGCCCACAACCGCGGCCGCCCGCACCGCGCGCGGCGCGCCGGAGCGCGCTGCGCCCCGCGCGGCGAGCTGCCCGCAGGCGGCGTCGATCTCCGCTCCCCGGGTGGAGCGGACGGTGGCGTGCACGCCCAGCCGTTCGAGCTCCTCGCGCGCCTCGGCCGCCCGCCGCCGCGAGCTGCCCCGCAAGGGGAAGCCCGGCGTCCGGTTGAGCGGGATCAAGTTGACGTGGGCATCGAGCGGCCGGGCGAGCTCCGCGAGCTCCGACATGTCCTGGGCGCGGTCGTTCGTCCCCTCGATGAGCGCCCATTCGAAGGACAGCCGGCGCCCCGTCGCCTCGACGTACTCGGCGCACGCCTCGGCGAGGGCGGCGAGCGGATAGCGCCGGTTGATCGGCACGAGCCGGTCGCGCAACGCGTCATTGGCGGCGTGGAGCGACACGGCGAGCTTCACGGGCAGGGGCGCGAGCGCCAAGCGCCGGATGCCCGGCACGAGGCCGACGGTGGAGACCGTGAGCCGGCGGGCGGAGATCTCGAGCTCCGAATGGACCCGCTCGATCGCGGCCCACGTGCGGTCGTAGTTGGCGAGCGGCTCGCCCATCCCCATGAAGACCACGTTGGAGACCCGCCTGGGCCGCGCGGCACGCAGTGCGGCGACGACCTGCTCGACGATCTCCCCCGCGCTGAGCTGCCGGTCGAAGCCCCCCTGACCCGTCGCGCAGAACGCGCAGCCCATGGCACAGCCTGCCTGAGTGGACACGCAGACGGTGACACGGCCGGGATAGACCATGAGGACCGTCTCGACCCTGCGGCCGTCGCCCAGCTCCCACAGCCACTTCGTGGTGTCGCCGCGGTCGGCCGTCGTGCGGGAGACCTCGGCGGCCGCGGCCGGGAGCGCGTGCTCGAGGCGCGCTCTGAGCGCGAGCGGAAGATCGGTCATCTCGACAGGCCGGAGGCCCCGTCGGTGCAGGCCGTCCCACACCTGGCGCGCGCGGTACGCAGGCTGGTCGCCGAGGAGGACCGCCAGCTCCTCGAAGGAGAGGTCGTAGGCGGACCGGTGCCGCACGCGGGCGGGTGCTGCGACCGCCGCCGAAGTCAACGCTCCACCTGCAGGAAGAGGTTGGGGTCGGCAGCGAGCGAGAGCGGGCTCGGGCCGTCGTGCGCGAGGCGGAACGAGCCGGCCGCGGCCACCATCGCGGCGTTGTCCGTGCACATCGCCAAGCTCGGCAGGTAGGCCGGCACGTCGACCGCCTCTGCCGCCCTGCGGCGCAGGAGCGAGTTCGCCGCGACCCCGCCGCCCAGGCACAGCCCGTTCGCCCCCACCTCGCGCACCGCACGCGCGGCCTTGGTGATGAGGACGTCGACGACGGCCTCCTGGAACGACGCTGCAACGTCGGGCGTGGCCGCCCCGGGGTGGCGCTCTACCGTCCGGACAACCGCGGTCTTGAGCCCCGAGAACGAGAAGTCGTAGCCGTCGTCGAGCATTGCCCGGGGGAGCGCGAACTTTTGCGGGTCCCCCTCTTTCGCCACGCGGTCGATCGCGGGCCCGCCCGGGTAGCCGAGACCGAGGAAGCGCGCGACCTTGTCGAAGGCCTCTCCCGCCGCGTCGTCGAGGGTCTGGCCGAGCAGGCGGTAGCGGCCCGGCGCGGCGGCCTCCACGAGCAGCGTGTGGCCGCCCGACACCAAGAGCACCACCAGCGGCCAGACGAGCCCGGGCTCTTCGATCACCGGAGCGAACAGGTGGCCCTCCAGGTGGTTCACCCCGACGAAGGGCACGTCCCAGCTCATCGCGAGGCCCTTGGCGGCCGAGAGGCCGACGAGCAGCGATCCCACGAGGCCCGGGCCGTACGTCGCGGCAACCGCGTCGGGCCGGTCGAGGCCGGCTCGTGCCATCGCCTCTTCGACCGCGGGCATGAGCAGCTCGACGTGTGCCCTCCCCGCGATCTCGGGCACGACCCCCCCGTAGCGGGCGTGGAGGTCGATCTGGCTGGAGACGACCGAGGAGCGGACGAGCCGGCCGTCGGCGACCACCGCAGCGGCGGTCTCGTCGCAGGACGTCTCGATGCCGAGCACGTTCACGCGCGGCGCGCCTCCTCCGCCTCGATGCGGCCGAGGCGCTCCCGGTACGCCGCCGAGTCGATGTCGTAGGCCCACATCACGTAGGCGTCTTCCCCGATCAGCTGGTAGTAGCCCTTGCGGATCCCGACCGGCACGAAGCCGAAGCGCCTGTAGAGCGCCTGCGCGCGCTCGTTGCCGACCGCCACCTCGAGCGAGACGTGGCGAGCGCCCTGCTCGCGGGCGATGCGCATCGCTCCCAGCATGATCTGGGTGCCCACCCCGCGCCCTTGGTGCTCGGGCGCCACCGCCACAGTGGTCACGTGCGCTTCCTCCTCGGCGAACATGAGCCCGACGTAGCCGACGGTCTCCCTGCCCAGACGTGCCACCCGGTACGCCCGGCCCTTCCTCAGCGAGAGCTCGGACACGAAGACGCCGTGGCTCCACGGCTCGGGATAGACCACCTGCTCGATGGCCATCACCCGGCGCAGGTCGCGCCGGCGCATCTTCGTGAGCTCGATCACCGCTGCACCCAGTTGATCCGCGCGTCGGCCTCACGCAGGTAGACCGGGCGGACCGCGGCGGGGGCCGACGGCGCCCCGCCGGAGGCCAGCCTATCGGCGGCGACCGAGACGAGGGCGCGGGCGGACGGCGAGCTGATCGCGGCGATCCGCAGGCCTGCACGGGCGAGCACGTCCGCGTAACGCTGCGCGCCGGTCCCCACGCACAGCGTGCCGGGCGCGGCGAGCTTCGAGGCGAGATCCCCCGGCGCGTCACGCCAGGGCGCGCCGACCACTTCGCCAGGACCTGCACAGCGTGCAGCGAACACCTCTCCCCGGCGCGCGTCGACGACGGCCGCGACCGGGCCCGCCCACCCTGCGTCGTACGCCTCGCGCACGAGCACCTCCACGCTCGTCACCGCGACGATCCCGACCCCCAGGCCCTCCGCGAGGCCCTGGGCGGTCGCGACCCCCACGCGCAACCCGGTGAAGAGGCCGGGCCCGACGTCGACCGCGACCGCGGCCAGGTCGGCGGGCGAGGCGCCAGCCTGGGCCAGCACGTGGGCGATCGCTGGCGCGAGGGTCTCGGCGTGCCTGCGTTCGCTGCGGAGCCACGCGCCGGCGAGGGGGCCGCTCTCGTCTGCGAGCGCGACGCCCACGAGGCCGGCGGCGGTCTCGATCCCGAGCAGCAGGCCGCCGTCCGCGCGGGTCACGCCGGCTGCGCCGTTCACGCCGGCCGTCCTTCGCGCGGCCGCTGCGACGCGCCGGCCGAGAGCGTGACGGCGAACTCGTCGCGGCGGGCGTCGTCGTCCCCCGAGATGCTGACGATCCGGTCGTCCTCGCCTCCCTCCTCGGTCCGGGCGATCGTGACGGTCCAGGCGACCTCGCCCAGCGCGGGCCGCGCCGCGTCTCCCCACTCGACCAATGCCACCCCGTCCTCGACGAGCTCCGAGAGACCGAGGTCGGCCACCTCGGCGAGGTGCTCGAGGCGGTAGACGTCCACGTGGACGAGCTCGCCGAGCGCTGACGGGTACTGGCGCACGAGGGTGAACGTCGGGCTCGTGACCGGGCCCTCGACGCCGACGCCGCGGGCGAACCCTTGCGCGAACGTGGTCTTGCCCGCGCCGAGGGCGCCCTCGAGGATGACGACGTCGCCGCGGCGCGCCGCGCGGGCGAGGCGTGCGGCGAGCTCGCGGGTCTCTTCGGGCGATGACGCGCGTGCGCGGAGCGTCCAAGCCACGTCAGGACCCGGCCGAGGCTCGCAAGAGCGCCTTCGCGCGGACGAAGTCCGCCCGCATCTGCGCGACGACCTCGCCGCCTCCGCGCAGGGCCGCTGCAGGATGGTACGTGGGGACGAGGTCGACCCCGCGGAACCGGTAGACGCGCCCTCTCAGCCGGCGGATCCCCTCGGGGCTCCCGAGCAGCGTCCTGGTCGCGAAGTTGCCCAGCGTCACCACCACCTTGGGCGCGACGAGGTCGAGCTGTCGCTCGAGGTAGGGCCTGCAGGCGTCGATCTCGGCAGGCAGCGGGTCGCGGTTGCCAGGAGGCCGGCACAGGACGACGTTGGTGATGTAGCACTGGTCGCGCGTGGTGCCGATCTCCTGGCGCATGAGGAGGTCGAGCAGCTTCCCCGAGCGACCGACGAACGGCTCGCCCGTGAGGTCCTCGTCGCGCCCGGGAGCCTCGCCGACGAACATCAGCTGCGCTGAGAGGCTGCCGGCGCCGAAGACCACCTGGGTGCGGCCGCGCGCCAGCGCGCAGCGCGTGCAGCCGAGGGCGTCCTCCCGCAGCGCCGCGAGCTCCTCGAGCGCGTTCATCCCGAGGGCCACCGCCGGATGCTACCGCCGGGCTCCGGCGTGCGAGGGTGGTCCGGCGCAGGTCAGCCGGCCACGAGGTCGCACAGGGCCTCCTGACGCTCCAGCATGACCATGTGGCCGCAACCGGGGAGCACGGTGAGGCGCGCATCGGGCACGCCTGCGACGATCGCCCGGGCTGTGCGCGGCGGCGTGAGCACGTCGCTGCCGCCCACGACGACGTGCACCGGCAGCGTGAGCCCGCCCAGCTCGTCGCGGACGTCGAACGCGAGGAGCGGGGGCAGCAGCCCGGCGAGCGCGGCGGGGGACATGGCGTCGAGCATCCCGCGGACCAGCGCGACGCTCGCAGGCGCAGGCGACACGCCAAAGGCGAGCCTCGCTCCCCAGGCGGCCGCAGAGCTGGGCAAAGGGCCGCGACCGCGGCGCTCGGCACCGGCGAGGGCCGCGGCCGCGAGCGGGCCGGCGAGCGTGAGCAGCGGCCGCACGGGGCGCGGGCCGGGCGCGGTGCCGACGAGGACGAGACGCCGCACGCGGCCCGAGCACGCCTGCGCGTGGGACAGCGCGCACTGCTGGACGATCATGCCGCCCATCGAGTGGCCGACGAGGACCGCGTCGCGCACCTCGAGCGCGTCGAGCACCTCGGCGAGGTCCGAGGCGAGCCGGTCGAACGCGTAGCCTCCAGTCCCGGCGCGCGACTGTCCGTGTCCGCGCTGGCTCACGGCGATCACGCGGCCACCGAGCAGGCGCAGCTGCGGCGCCCAGATCCCGATGCCCAGCATGATGCCGTGCACGAGGACGAAGCTCGGGCCCTCCCCGCGCTCGACGACGTGCAGCCTGCCGCCGTCGCTGGTTGCGACGAAGTGGTGCCGGAGATCAGCCGGGAGCGTGAGGCCGGCCGCCGCGAGCTCGTCGGCGCCGACGTGCCAGCGGCTGGTGGCGGCGCGTTGCGCGAGGTAGAGGGCGCCCGCGCCGCCGGCGATGCCTGCGCCTGCGCGAGCCGCTCGGCGAAGGTTCACGGCGAGCCCTCCCCCACATGCACGCGCGGCACGCGCGGCCCGATGCGGCAGAGGACCTCGTAGGAGATCGTGCCGAGCAGCCGCGCCCAGTCGGCCGCGGAGATCACCTCGCCCTCCTGGCGCCCGATGAGCACGACCTCGTCACCCGGCGCCACCCTCGACGCCGGACCGCAGTCGACCATGAGCTGGTCCATCGTGACCACCCCTGCAAGCGGCCGGCGGCGACCGCCCACGAGCACCGGGCACCCCGCGTCGAAGAGGCGGCGGGGGACGCCGTCGGCGTAGCCGATGGGAACGGTCGCGACGACCCCGTGCTCGACGAGCGCGCGCCGCCGTCCGTAGGACGGGCGCTCCCCTGCGTCGAGCTCCCGCACCGAGCTCACCCGCGCCTTCAGGGAGAGGACCGGCCGCAGCGACGCGACCGCGGACGCGACGTCCTCCCCTGCGCGTCCGTCGGCCATCGCGTCCGAGGGCGCGCCGCCGTACACGGCGATCCCGCAGCGGACCATGTCGTAGCGGGCCGCGGGCCACGCGATGGCGCCGGCGCTGTTGGCGGCGTGGAGCACGCGCGGCCGGGACCGGAGCGCCGCCACGACCGCGTCGAAGCGCTCCAGTTGGAGGGCGGTGTACGCGCGGTCGTCGTCCGTGACGCCGTCGGCGACGGCGAGGTGCGTCCACACCCCCTCGAGCCGGAGCGCGGGCTCCGACTCGATCGCCTCCACCAACGAGGGCGCGTCCGCGGGGCTCACCCCCCCGCGGTGCATCCCGGTGTCCACCTCCACCTGGACACTGCCCCGGGTCCCCACACGCCGGGCCGCTGCCGCGATCGCCTCCACGCCCCCTCGGCTCGCGACGGTCGCGCCGAGCCCTGTGCGCACGAGCAGCTCTGCCGCGGCCGGCACCGCCTCGGACAGGACGAGGACGGGTGCGTCGATGCCGTGGGCACGCAGCTCGAGCCCTTCGTCGACCAGCGCGACGGCGAGTGCCGCCGCGCCGGACTCGACCGCAGTGCGGGCGACCTGCGGCGCGCCATGGCCGTACGCGTCCGCCTTGACGACCGCACAGAGCGCAGCGGGGGCGGCACGCCGTGCGAGGACCGCGACATTGTGAGCCAGCGCGTCGAGGTCGACCTCCGCCCAGGCGGCGCGCGTGCGCGCCTCAACCACCGGCGCGCTCCCTCGCCCCGCGCGTCCCGAGCGCGGCCGAGAGCCGGGCCGAGACGAGCGCGGGCAGGTCACCTGCGACGAGCCCCTCGGCAGGCCCGTCCGACGCGGCGCGACCGTGAAGATGGGCCGCCAGGCCGGCTGCGTCGAGCGGCACCATGCCCCGGGCGAGCAAGGCCCCGATCACGCCGGAGAGGACGTCGCCGGTGCCTGCCGTCGCGAGCCGCGCGCTCCCCGAGGCCGAGAGGAGCACCTTCCCCGTGGCCGACGACACTGCGGTGAGGGACCCCTTCACGAGCGCCACGGCCCCGAGCGCGCCGGCGAGGCGGCGAGCCGCCGCGACACGGTCCGGCCCGGGCTCGGCTCCGACCAGCCGCGCGTACTCGCCGTCGTGCGGCGTGACCACGACCGGGCGCTCGCCTGCCAGGACGGCGCGGCCGTGCGCGACGTCGCCGAGCGCATAGAGCGCGTCCGCGTCAACCACCACCGGCACGCGGGCCCTCGAGATGACCGCCAGGATGTCGCGGACCGTCTCGGGGGTCCTGCCGAGCCCCGGCCCGATCACGAGCGCCCGGCAGCGCTCGAGCACTGCCAGGACCTCGGCCGCCCAGCCGCTCGAGGGGAGCGGGAACCGCACGGCCTCGGTCGGCCATCGCCCGGCGCCCGGATCCTCCGCGCTTCCGGGCACTCCCAGGCGCACCATCCCCGCCCCAGCCCGTGACGCGCCCTGCGCCGAGAGGCTCGCCGCGCCTTCCATCCCCGGCGAGCCCGCCACCACACAGAGCGCGCTCGCCCACTTGTGGGTGAGCTCGGGTCGGCGGGGCACGAGCCGCCCGAGGTCGTCGTCCTCGACGAGCGAGATGCGCGCCTCCAGCTCGCCGAGGCCGATGTCGGCCACCTCGACCGTGCCGGCAAGGCGCGGCCCGTCCCACTGGAGCAGCCCGGGCTTGAGCGCGCCGAAGGTCACCGTGCGGGTCGCGGCCATCGGCCGGCCGGGTGCGGCCCCGGTGTCGCCGTCGACCCCCGAGGGGATGTCGACCGCCAGGACCGCCGCGCCCGGCGGGGGAGGGGGGGCGTCGTAGGGGCCGCGGAGCCCGGTGCCCAGCGCCGCGTCGAGCACGAGGTCGCAGGCACCGATCGCGGCGCCGGGCGCGACCAGAAAGACGCGTGCGCCTCGACGGGCCAGCACCTCCCCGGCGACGCGCCCGTCGGCCCCGTTGTTGCCTTTCCCCGCGACCACCACCACCCGCTTGCCGTAGGCGCCCCCGAGCATCCTGAGCGCCACGACCGCCGCCGCCGTGCCGGCGCGGCGGACCAGGGTCTCTTCGGGCACGGGCGCCGATGCGTCTGCCGCGCGCATCTCGGCGACCGTCACGACCGGGCGCACGGTCAGGCCTCCGCCACCACCATGGCGATCGCGACGTTGGCCGTGTGGGTGAGGGAGAGGTGCCAGCTCCCGACGCCGCGCGAGGCCGCGAGGGAGGCGGCGGCGGCGGAGAGGCGCAGGGACGGCTCCCCGCTCTCCAGCCGGACCACCTCGACGTCGTGCCACCCCACGCTCCCGATCCCCCTCCCGAGCGCCTTCATCGTCGCCTCCTTGGCGGCGAAGCGCGCCGCCAGGCGCTGCGCGTCCCCGTGACCGTCGCGCTGCTCTTGGTCGGTGAACAGCCGTGCCGCGATCGCCGGCCGTCGGTCGAGCACCGCCGCCAGGCGCGCCACGTCCACCGCGTCCACCCCCACACCGGCGATCGGGGTCACTCGACCGTCACCGTCTTCGCCAGGTTGCGCGGCCGGTCGACGTCGTTGCCGAGCCGCCGGGCGAGCGCGTAGGCGAGCAGCTGCAGGGGGACCACCTCGACGACCGGCGCGAGCACCGGGTCGGTGACCCGCGGCACCCGCAGCACGTGGTCGCCCGCGGCATCGGCGTCGTCGTCGGCAGCCACCGACACGATGGTCGCGCCGCGGGCTGCGGCCTCGGCGATGTTGGAGCGCAGCTTGTCGCGCAGCGGGTCGGTCACCGCGACGACCACCGTCCCCGGCTCGACCAGCGCCAACGGCCCGTGCTTGAGCTCGCCGGCCGGGTACCCCTCTGCGCGCAGGTACGAGATCTCCTTCAGCTTGAGGGCTCCCTCGAGCGCCACCGGGTAGCCGAGGTTCCTCCCGATGTAGAAGTAGTCCCTCGCGCCGCTGAGCGCGTCAGCGACGTCGTCCACCTCCTTGTGGCGCGACAGGGCGTCCTCGACCGCCCCGGGGAGCCGGTGCATCCCGTCGAGGACGGCTCCGAGCGCACCCGGGCCAAGGGTGCCGCGCCACTGGGCGAGCGCGAGCGCGAGCAGCTCGAGCGCGACCATCTGCGCGACGTGGCACTTGGTCGAGGCTACGCTCACCTCTGGGCCAGCACGCGTGTAGATCGCCCCGTCCGCTTCCCTCGCCATCGTGGAGTGCACGACGTTGGAAACCACGATCGTGCGCGCGCCGGCACGGCGCGCCTCCCGCAGGGCCTCCAGGGTGTCGAGGGTCTCACCCGACTGGCTCACCCCCACCACGAGAGTGCGTTCGTGCAGCACGGGCTCGCGGTAGCGAAGCTCGCTCGCGATGTCCACCTCGGCGGGAAGACGTGCCCAACGCTCGATCGCGTGCTTGGCGACCATGGCCGCGTGGTAGCTGCTGCCGCACGCGACCATCACGACCTTGTCCACCGCCCGGAGCTCGTCGGGCGAGAGGCGGAGCTCGTCGAGCACGAGCGTCCCGTCCGCCGCGCGCCGGTCGAGGAGCGTGTCGGCGATCGCGCGGGGCTGCTCGTGGATCTCCTTCGACATGAAGTCGTCGAAGCCGCCCATCTGGGCGGCGGTGACGTCCCAGGCGGGATCGACCACGACGGGCGTCGGCTCCACCTCGTCCCCTGCGAGGTTCGTCACACGGAGCGAGCCCGGCCGCACCTCGGCCACCTGGTCGTCCTCGAGGGCGACGACGCGGTCCGCACGGCCGAGCAGCGCCGAGACGTCGGAGGCGACGTACCCGATCTCCTCGCCGAGGGCCGCGAGGAGCGGCACCGACCGCCGCCCCGCCACGATCAAGGAGGGGTCGTCGCTCGTGAGGGCGACGACGCTGAAGGCGCCGCGCAGCTCGGCGAGCGTCGCGCGCATCGCCTCGGGGAGCGACGAGCCTCGAGCGAGCTCCTCTTCGAGAAGGTGCGCCAGGACCTCGGTGTCCGTCTCCGAGGCGAAGACGTGGCCGGCGGCGGCGAGGGGGGCGGTGAGCTCGGCGTGGTTCTCGATGATCCCGTTGTGGACCAGGGCGAGCCGGCCGGTGCAGTCGACGTGCGGATGCGCGTTCGCCGCGGTCGGGGCGCCGTGGGTCGCCCATCGGGTGTGGCCGATCCCGGTCACACAGCGGGGCGCCGCCGCGGCGCAGGCGGTGAGCTCGTCGAGCGAGCGGGTGCCCTGGGCGGCCCGCTGCCGCCAGATGCGGCTGTCGTCGACGAGGGCCACGCCGGCGGAGTCGTAGCCCCGGTACTCGAGCCGGCGCAGGCCGTCGAAGATCGTCTCGAGCGCCGCCTCGTCGCCGGTGACGCCGATGATCCCGCACATGGAGCCGAGGCTAACCGGCGAGAGCCGCCTCGACGGCCTTCGAGAGCCTCACCGCGGCATTCTCGGCGACCTCGGCCGTCGGTGCCTCGACCATGACCCGCACGAGCGGCTCGGTGCCGCTCGCGCGAAGGAGCACCCGCCCGGCGCCCCCCAGCTCACGCTCGACCTCGGCGACCGTTTCCCAGACACCGCCTGCATCGGCCAGACGGCCGGGCTCGCGGACGGCCACATTGACGAGCACCTGCGGGACGCGCTCGACGAGCCCGTCGGCGAGCTCGGCCAGAGGCCGTCCGGCACGAACGACCGCGTCGGCGAGCAGGATACCGGTGAGCACCCCGTCGCCGGTCGTCGCCAGCCTCCTGAAGACGATGTGGCCCGACTGCTCGCCGCCGAGCGCGAGCCCCGACCCGTCGAGCGCAGCCAGCACGTGGCGATCGCCCACCGGCGTCTCGTGGACCGAGATCCCGCGGCGGCCCATCGCGAGCCGGAAGCCCAGGTTGGTCATCACCGTGACCACCACCGCGTCGCCAGGGAGCTGGCCGCGCGCCTCAAGGTCGGTGGCGAAGATCGCCAGGAGGACGTCGCCGTCGCAGACGGCGCCGGTGTGGTCGACGGCCACGAGCCGGTCGGCGTCCCCGTCGAGCGCGAGCCCAAGATCTGCGTGCCTGGCGGCCACCGCCTCGGCGAGGTGCTGGGGCTGCGTGGACCCGCACCCCTCGTTGATGTTGGTGCCGTCGGGGTCGGTGGAGAGCGCATCGACAGAGGCGCCGAGCTCGGCCAGCACCCCCGGGGCGATGGCGGAGGCGGCCCCGTTGGCGCAGTCGACGACGACGTGGAGCCCGTCGAGACGGCGCCCCTCGAGCGACTCGACGAGGTGGTGGCGGTACTCGCGCACCGCCACGGCGTCGGATCGGAGCGACCCGACGCGGGCCGCGGGCCGCGGCCGCTCGAGAGCGGCCTCCACCTCGGTCTCCAGCTCGCAGGTGAGCTTCACGCCCGACGCGTCGAAGAGCTTGATCCCGTTGTCGCGGTAGGGGTTGTGCGAGGCGGAGACCATGGCGGCAGGAAGGCCGCGGCGCTCGGCGACGAAGGCGACCCCCGCAGTCGGCAGCACGCCGAGATCGACCACGTCGGCGCCGCCCGAGGCCATGCCCGCCGAGAGGGCTGCCTGGAGCATCGTGGAGGACTGGCGCGTATCGCGGCCCACCACGAAGGCGCCCGCGCCGAGCACCTGGGCGGCGGCGCGTCCGAGCCCCACCGCGAGCTCCGCCGTGAGCTCGGTGTTGGCTACCCCGCGCACCCCGTCGGTGCCGAAGCCCGGGCGGGCCAACGCGTCTACCGCTTGGAGTACTGGGGAGCCTTGCGGGCCTTCTTCAGGCCGTACTTCTTGGACTCCTTCTCCCGCGCGTCACGGGTAAGGAGGCCGGCGCGCTTGAGCGCGGTGCGCAGCTCGGGGTCGAGGGCGCAGAGCCCGCGGGCGATGCCGAGGCGCAGCGCGCCTGCCTGCCCGGACATGCCGCCGCCGTCGATCGTGGCGTCGATGTCGTAGGCCTCGGCGAGGCTCGTCACCCGCAGCGGCTCGGAGGCGAGCATGCGGTGGGTCGCGGAGGGGAAGTAGTCCTCGAAGGCGCGCCGGTTGACCGTGATGCTCCCCTGCCCGGGACGGAACCTGACGCGGGCGACCGCCTCCTTGCGGCGGCCGGTGGTCTGGGAGAGCGGCGCGGGCACGGTCAGCCTGCCCGGCGCGCGGACGCGAGATCGAGCGGCTCGGGGGACTGGGCGCCGTGGGGGTGCTCGGCTCCCGCGTAGACCTTCAGCTTGCCCAGCTGCTGGCGGCCGAGGGTCCCCTTGGGGAGCATGCCGCGCACGGCGCGGCGGACCAGCTCCTCAGGGGTCCTGTCGAGCAGCTCGGCGTAGCTCGTCCGCTTGAGGCCGCCCGGGTAGCCGCTGTGGCGGTACGCGAACTTGGCATCCGACTTCGCCGCCGTGAGCACGACCTTGGCCGCGTTCACGACAACGACGTGGTCCCCGGTGTCGACGTGGGGCGCGAACGTCGGGCGGTGCTTGCCGCGAAGGAGGCGTGCCACCTCGGTGGCCAAGCGACCGAGCACGAGCCCGTCGGCGTCGACGAGGTGCCACGCGCGTTGGATCTCGGCGGCTTTGGGCGTGTAGGTGCGCAAGAGGGTTCCTCGTTGAAGGTCGTTGAGACGGCACGCCAGCTTAACGGCGGGCTGGGAGCAGGGGCAAGCCGGGCCCGTCCCAGACCGACCGCGGGCCGTCCCAGGACTGCCCCACGAACCGGCGACCTTACTCCCTGGGGCCGCGGTAGTCGACGCCCACCAGGCACAGGCCGTACGCCGGGGCCGGCTGCGGGGAGCCGGCCCGCGAGCCGGCCGCGAGCAGCTCCATCACGGTCGCCGCCGTCGCGCGGCCGCGCCCGGCGTCGACGAGGACCGCAACGATCGAGCGCACCATCTGATGACAGAAGGAGCCGGCCGAGACGTCGAACCGCAGCAGGGCGCCCTCCTCCGCCAGGTCTCCCGAGACCCATGTGGCGGCTGCCCGGCGCCACCCCGCCGCGGTGACCCGCCGGACGATCGGCTCGGTCGCCGGCCGCCCGGGCGGCCGTCGGCAAAAGGCGCGGAAGTCGTGCTCGCCAAGGAGCGGGTCGGTCGCCGCGGCCATCGCCTTTGCGTCGAGCGGCTCGGCGACGTGCCACGCGAGGCCGGCGAGGAGGGGATGGGGCACTGCCGCGTTCCACACCAGGTATCGGTAGTGGCGCGACGTCGCCGACCGACGGGCGTCGAAGCCCGCGTCGACCGGCTGGGCGGCGCGCACGACGACGCGCGGCGAGAGCTGCCGGTTCAACGCGTGCGCGAGATCTCCCTCGAAGGTGGCGGGGAGGTCGACGTGGGCGACCTGACCCGTCGCATGCACCCCCGCGTCGGTGCGGCCCGCGCAGACGATCCGCGGCGCCGACGCGAGCCGCGCCGAGCGGGCGATCGCATGGGAGAGCTCGCCTGCGACCGTCGGGACGCCCGCTTGCGCGGCGAATCCCCGGAACCCGCTCCCGTCGTAGGAGAGCAGGAGGCGCCAGCGCCGAGTCGTGCTCAGACGAGCTCGATGCGCGCCATCGGCGCGTTGTCGCCAGGACGAGGACCCAGCTTCAAAATCCTCGTGTAGCCGCCCGGGCGATCTGCATAGCGCGGCGCGATCTCGTGGAAGAGCTTGTGGGCCATGTCCCGGTCGCGGATGAGCGCGACGACCTGCCGGTGCTGGTGGACGCCCCCCTTTCGCGCGGCGGTGATGCACTTCTCGGCGACCGGCCGCATCATCTTTGCTTTCGTCTCGGTCGTAGTGAGCGACTCGGCGGCGATCAGCGAGGCGACCAGGTTGCCCAGCATCGCCTTCTGGTGGGCGGCGTCCCCGCCCATCCGGCGGCCGCGCTTCGGCGTCCCTTGCATGGCGTCAGTCCTTGCTCCGCAGTGAGAGGCCGCGCTCGTCGAGGCGCTGGATCACCTCGTCGAGCGACTTCTGGCCGAAGTTGGTGATGGCGAGCAGCTCGTCCTCGGTGCGCTGGACCAGCTCGCCGATCGTGTTGACCTGTGCCCTCTTCAGGCAGTTGCGGGGCCGCTCCGAGAGGTCGAGCTCCTCGATGCGCAGGTCGAGGTCGGGTGATCCGCTCGAGGCAGTCCCGGTCTCACCGAGCTCCAGCCCCTGGGGCGCCTCCTCGAGGTCGGCGACGAGGCCGACGAGCGTGCGCAGGGTGTCGCCCGCCGAGGCGAGGGCCTCCCGGGGGGTGATCGAGCCGTCGGTCTCGACGTCCAGGACGAGGCGGTCGAAGTCGGTCGACTGCTCCACCCGCACGGGCTCCACCTGGAAGGTGACGCGCCGGACGGGCGAGAAGATCGAGTCGACGGGGATGACCCCGATCGTGGACGACTTCTTGTTCCGGTCCGCCGACACGTACCCCCTTCCTCGCTCGACCGTGACGTCGAAAGCCAGGTGCCCCTTCGCGTTGAGGGTCGCGATGTGCAGGTCGGGGTTGAGGATCTCGACGTCTGCGGTCGTCTGGAGATCTCCGGCGAGCGCGTCGCCGGGGCCGCGCTTGTCGAACCGAAGGGTCACCGGCTCGTCGGCGTGCACCCGGACGAGGAGGTCCTTCAGGTTCAAGATGATGTCGGTGACGTCCTCCTTCACCCCCGGCAGGGTGGCGAACTCGTGGAGCGCCTCGTCGAAGCGGACCTGGGTCACCGCAGCGCCAGGGATGGACGACAGGAGCGTCCGGCGCAGCGCGTTGCCGAGCGTGTGGCCGAAGCCCGGCTCGAGCGGTCCGACCGCGAAGCGCTGGCGGTCGCCTTCCTCGTCGAGCGCCTCGACGGTGGGTCGTTGGATGATCAGCATCGCGTCGTTCCTCGCTCGGTCACTTGGAGTAGTACTCGACGATCAGCTGCTCTTGCACCGGCTCGTCGATGTGGTCGCGAAGGGGCGGGTTGAGCACCTCCACCGTAAAGCCGCCCTCGGAGGCCTCGAGCCAGGGCGGCCGCTGGCGGTCGAGGGTGTCCATGTTGCGCCGCACCACGAAGACCTCGCGCGAGGACTCCTTCAGCGTGACGCGGTCACCCTTGCGGACGCGGTAGCTCGGGATGGTCACGCGCTTCTCGTTGACCAGCACGTGCCCGTGGCGCACGAACTGGCGCGCCTGGGCCCGGCTCGCCCCCCACCCGGCGCGGAAGGCGACGTTGTCGAGGCGCATCTCGAGCATCCGCAGGAGGTTCTCGCCGGTGATGCCGGGCAGCCGGTCGGCCTCCTCGTAGAGGTTGCGGAACTGCTTCTCGAAGACGCCGTAGATGCGGCGGGCCTTCTGCTTCTCGCGAAGCTGGGCGAGGTACTCCGACCCCTGGCGCATGCGGTCGCGCCCGTGCTCACCGGGCGGGTAGGCCCGGCTGTGGCGGTCCGTGACGGCCTCGGAGACCGGACACTTGAGCGAGAAGCAGCGCTCGCCCTTCAAGAACAGCTTGGTGCGCTCGCGCCGGCAGAGGCGGCAGACGGGTCCCGTGTAGCGTGCCATCGGCCGGCTCAGACCCTGCGCCGCTTCTTGGGGCGGCAGCCGTTGTGCGGGATCGGCGTCACATCCTTGATGCCGACGACCTCGATGCCGGCGGCGGCGAGGGAGCGGATTGCCGTCTCGCGCCCCGATCCCGGCCCCCGCACGAGCACGTCGACCTTGCGCACGCCGTGCTCCATCGCCTTGCGCGCGCAGGACTCGGCGGCGAGCTGCGCGGCGAAGGGCGTCGACTTGCGCGAGCCCTTGAAGCCCACGTTCCCCGCGGAAGCCCAGGCCAGCACGTTGCCCTCGGGGTCAGCGATCGAGACGATCGTGTTGTTGAACGAGCTCTTGATGTGGGCTACGCCGTAGCTCACGTTCTTGCGCTCTCGTCGACGGGGTCTGCGCACGGACCCCTGCTGCTTGGTCGGCCTCGGCATCTACTTGCGAACCTTCTTCTTCCCGGCCACGGTCTTCTTCGGGCCCTTGCGAGTGCGGGCGTTGGTGTGGGTCCGCTGCCCGTGGACCGGTAGACCGCGTCGGTGCCGGATCCCCTGGTAGCAGTTGATCTCCATCTTCCGCTTGATGTCCTGCGCCACGTCGCGGCGAAGGTCGCCTTCGACCTCGACATTGCCGTCGATGTCGTTGCGGAGGCGGGCGACCTCCTCGTCGGTCAGGTCCCGGACCCTGGTGTCGGGGTCCACGCCGGTGCGGGCGAGGATCTCTCGGGCCTTGGTGGGACCGATGCCGTAGATGTAGGTGAGGGACACCTCGACGCGCTTCTCGCGCGGGACGTCCACGCCGGCGATACGGGCCATCTGCTGCTCTCCTCCTAGCCCTGGCGCTGCTTGTGCCGGGGGTTGTCGCAGATCACGACGACGCGGCCGTGCCTGCGGATCACCTTGCACTTCTCGCAGATCGGCTTGACGCTGGGTCGTACCTTCATGTCGTTCCTTCCTGCCCGCCTCACTTGTACCGGTAGGTGATCCGGCCACGGTTCAGGTCGTACGGCGTGATCTCGACCTGGACCTTGTCGCCGGGGAGGATGCGGATGCGGTGCATGCGCATCTTCCCGGAGCTGTGGGCCAGCACCTTGTGCCCGTTCTCGAGCTCCACACGGAACATCGCGTTGGGCAACGGCTCCACCACCGTGCCCTCGAGCACGATGGCGTCTTCCTTCGGCTTCGGCAGGTGACTCTCCTCGGTTCTCGTTCCCCCGGGGCCCGGGACGGCGCGACGCCCGAGCCACGGAGTGGTGAAATGGTCCGGCCAGCCGAGACGGCGGCCAGGCAGACGCAAAGTCTACAGCATCGCCGACGAATTGCCAGCGGCGGCCCCTGCCCCGCGGGGTCGTCCACAGCCAGGAGCTGGGCGGACGGCTCCTCGGGCTCAGGGCACGGTCAGCACCTCGGGGCCGTCGTCGGTGACCGCGATCGTGTGCTCGAAGTGCGCGGAGAGAGAGCCGTCGGCCGTCACCACGCTCCAGCCGTCGCTCAGCAGCCGGGTCTCGGCACCTCCGGCGTTCACCATGGGCTCGACCGCGAAGACCATGCCGCTCTTCAGGGTCGGCCCGGGGGTCCCGGGCCAGTAGTTGGGCACCTGGGGCTGCTCGTGCATGGCCGTGCCGATCGCATGGCCGACGTACTCGCGGACCACGGAGAAGCCCGCGTCCTCCGCGACACGCTGGACGGCGCGGCCCACCTCGTGGAGACGGTTCCCCCGGCGCAGCTCGGCGATCCCCGCCCACAGGCTCCGCTCGGTCACCTCGATGAGCCGCCGGGCCAGCGCAGAGACCTCGCCGATCGCCATCGTGAACGCGGCGTCCCCGTGGTAGCCCTCCACGATCGCCCCGCAGTCGATCGAGAGGATGTCACCCTCGCAGAGGCGGTAGTCGCCGGGGATCCCGTGGACGATCATGTCGTTGGGCGAGGTGCAGATCACCGCAGGGAAGCCGTGGTACCCGAGGAAGTTCGAGACGGCACCCCTCCGCTCGAGCACCTCCCGGGCGGCCGCGTCGAGCTCGCGCGTGGTGACCCCGGGCTTGGCAGCGGCGCGGGTGACCTCGTGCATCTCGGCCACCACCTTGCCGGCGCGGCGCATCTTTGCGAGCTCTTGGGCGCTCCGCCTCACTGCCGGCGCCCATCGATCGCGTCCACGCAACGCCTCGTCACCTCGTCGGCGGGACCCGTGCCGTCCACGCGGGCGAGTAGCCCACAACGCTCGTAGCGCTCGAGGAGGGGTGCCGTCGCCCTCTCGTAGAGCTCCAGTCGCCGTCGGATCGCGTCCTCGGTGTCGTCCTCACGCTGGACGACCTCGCCGCCGCAGACGTCGCAGGTCCAGTTCACCGACGGAGGTGAGGAGAGCGAGTAGTTCGTCCCGCAGTCGACGCACACGCGCCGAGAAGCCAGGCGCTGCAAGACCACGGCGGTCGGCACCTCGAGGTCGACGACGAGATCGAGACGGTCTGGAGCGAGGATCTCATCGAGCTCGTCGGCCTGCGCGGTGGTCCGCGGGCAGCCGTCGAGGATGAAACCCCGCGCCCGCGCGTCGCGCTCGGTGAGGCGGCTGGCGACCATCTCCATGATCAGCTCGTCGGGGATCAGCTCGCCGTCGTCCATGAGCTTCTTCGCCCGCAGCCCGAACACCGTCTGGGCCTTCACCTCGCGTCTGAGCATGTCACCGGTCGAGACGTGCGGCACGACGTAGTGGTGCGAGAGCCGCACGCACTGAGTCCCCTTGCCAGCTCCCTGCTTGCCGAGGACCACGAGCCTGACGCCGGGAACCACCCAGGCCCTACTTCAGGAATCCCTCGTAATTGCGCATCATCAGCTGACTGTCGATCTGACGCATCGTTGTCAAGGCGACGCCGACCGAGATGAGGAGCGTGATGCCGTAGAACGGGAAACGGTTGAGGTTCCACAGCGCCATGAGGAGCGAAGGAATGACCGCGACCGCGCCGAGAAAGAGCGCGCCGGGAACGGTGATCCGGTTGAGGATATGGGAGAAGTACCTCTCGGTCGGACCGCCGGGTCGGATCCCCGGGACGAAGCCGCCCTGCTTTCGGATGATGTCCGCCTGCTGGTGGGGATCGAACGCGACGTACACGTAGAAGAAGGTGAAGGCGACGATCAGCACGAAGTACATGAGGATGTAGAAGAGCGAGGTCGGGGTGATGTTGTCGCGTACCCAGGTCTGGAACCCCCCCGACGGCACCACGTTGCTGAGCAGGACCGGGATGTAGAGCACCGAGCTCGCGAAGATGATCGGGATGACGCCGGACTGGTTGACCTTCAGCGGGATGTAGGTGCTCTGGCCCCCGTACATCCTGCGTCCGGCCATGCGCTTGGCGAAGGTGACGGGAATGCGCCGCTGCCCCTGTGTCATGAACACGATGCAGACGAGGAGCACGAGGGACACCGCGATGATGACGCCGAACTTGAAGGCGCCTCCCTCCTCGTACAGACCCTTCCCGCCCGAGGGGATCGCCGCGACGACGTTTGCGAAGATCAGGATCGACATCCCCTGGCCGATGCCCCGCTGGGTGATGAGCTCGGCGAGCCACATCACGAAGGCGGTGCCCGCGGTGAGGCACAGGACCATGAAGGCGGCGAGGGGGATGCTGAACTTCGGGATCAGGTTGATCGTCGTGCCGATGAGCGCGGAGTCATGGCCGTGGAAGGCGTAGACGAGCCCGGTGGACTGCATCAGGGCGAGCGCGATCGTAAGGTAGCGCGTCGTCTGGGTGATCTTCTTCTGGCCGACCGCGCCCTGGTCCCGCCACTCCTCCAGCTTCGGGATCACCGTGGCGAGCAGCTGGATGATGATCGAGCTCGTGATGTACGGCATGACCCCGAGCCCGAAGACCGCCAGCCGCACCAGCGCACCCCCCGAGAACAGGTTGAGGAACCCAAGCACCCCCGAGGACCCCGCCGCCTTGGTGAGCTTGGTGAGCTGGGCCCAGCTCACCCCCGGCACGGGCACGTTGGCCCCGACCTGGTAGATGGCGATGACCAGGAGGGTGAACAGGACCTTGTTGCGGAGGTCCGCCACCCGGAAGATGTTGCCGAGGCGGGAGAGCACGGGCCTAGCGGTTGGTGAGGGCGTTGCCGCGGGCCGGTGGGCGGCCGGAACGGTACGGCAGCGGGATCCGCTCGACCGAGCCCCCGGCAGCCGCGATCGCCCGCTCTGCGGTGCCTGAGAAGGAGTGCGCCCGCACGCGGACGGGCTGGCCGAGCTCGCCTCCGCCGAGCACCTTCACGAGCGCGCCCTTCCGCACCAGGCCGGCGGCGGCGAGCTCGTCGGGGCCGACCTCTTCGGCGCCGAGCGCGCCGAGCGCGCCGAGGTTCACCGGTGAGTACTCGATGCGGAACGGGTTCGTGAACCCGCGCAGCTTGGGGATCCGCTGCATGAGGGGGAGCTGGCCGCCCTCGAAGCCGGCAGGGACCGTGTCACGTGCGCGCTGGCCCTTCGTCCCCCTCCCGGCCGTCTTGCCCCCCTTCCCGCCGATGCCGCGCCCGACACGGCGCTTCGTGCGCCGGGAACCGGGGGCCGGGGCCAGGTCGTGCAGCTTCATTCGGGCACCTCCTCCACCGTGACGAGATGGGGGACGCGAGCAAGCATCCCACGGATCTCGGGGCGGTCGGGCAGCTCGTTGGTCTGGCCGATGCCGCGCAGCCCCAGGGCGCGCAGCGTCCCTCGGTGCTTGGGCTTGGAGCCGATCTCCGAGCGCACCTGGGTCACTCGCAGCACGCCCATCGTCAGCGCGCCTCGGCGTACAGTTCGGTCTCGCGCCGGCGCTCGCGGTACGCGCGCAGCACCCCGGTCGGGGTCACCTCGTCGGGCGACTTCCCGCGGAGCGCCGCGATCTCGTCGGGCCGCCGCAGCGCGCGCAGCCCTGCGACGGTCGCGTGGGCGACGTTGATCCCGTTGGAGGACCCGAGCGACTTGGCGAGGATGTCCCGGATGCCCGCCATCTCCAAGATGGCACGTGCGGCGCCGCCGGCGATGACGCCGGTGCCGGGGGCAGCGGGCTTCAGGAGCACTCGGCCCGCGCCGCTCTCGCCGATCACCGGATGGGTGATCGTGGAGCCGGCGAGCGGCACCTCGAAGAGGTTCTTGCGGGCCTCCTCGATGCCCTTTTGCACCGCGAGCCCGGCTTCTTTGGCCTTGCCGTAGCCGAGGCCGACCTTGCCGTTGCCGTCGCCGATGACCATGAGCGCGGCGAAGGAGAAGCGCCGGCCGCCCTTGACGACCTTGGCCACCCGGTTCACGCGGATGGTTCGTTCCTCGAACTGCACCTCGCGCATCAGAACTCCAGTCCCTCGCTGCGGGCGGCGTCTGCGAGCGCCGCGACCCGGCCGTGGTACTTGAACCCGCCCCGGTCGAACACGACCCGCTCCACCCCGGCCGCCTTCGCCCGGGTGGCGACGAGGCGGCCCACCGCCTCGGCGGCGCTCACGTTACCGCCACCCTTGAGCGCGAGGGCGTCGCGCAGCTCGCGCTCGGCCGTCGACGCCGCGGCCAGCGTTCGCCCGGTCGAGTCGTCGATAACCTGGGCGGAGATGTGCCGGAGGCTCCGGTTGACGGCCAGCCTCGGCCGCCCGGGCGTACCCGACACCTTGCGGCGCACCCGGGTGTGCCGCCGCTTCCGCAGCGCCCGTTCCCGATCGGTCCGTCCCATCACTTGGCCGCCTTCCCCGCCTTGCGCAGCACTCGCTCGCCCGCGTAGCGCACTCCCTTGCCCTTGTAAGGCTCGGGCTTGCGGATCTTGCGGATGTCGGCGGCCACCTGGCCGACGAGCTCCTTGTCGATGCCCCGCACGACGATGCGGGTCGGCACGGGCACCTCGAAGCTGACGCCCTCCGGCGCGTCCACCACCACGGGGTGCGAGAAGCCGAGGGCGAGCTCGATCGCGTGCGGGCTGCGGGCGTTGGCCCGGTAGCCGACGCCGACGATCTCGAGCTCCTTCGTGAAGCCCTGGGTGACGCCGGTCACCATGTTCGCGACGAGCGACCGGGTGAGCCCGTGCAAGGCGCGCTGCTCCCGCTCGTCGTCGGCCCGCGCGACGTTGAGGACGTCGCCATCCTGGCTGACCGAGATCCCCTGGGGCAGCTTTCGTGCGAGGCTGCCCTGCGGGCCGCTCACGGTCACCGCGCCGTCGTCGAGAGCCACGGTCACCCCCGGCGGGACCGGGATCGGGGACCGGCCGATGCGGGACATCTAGCGCGCTCCTTCTTGTATCTCTTGTATCTCTTGTATCTGCACTTCCGGTTCTTCTCCCAGGGCTCCGCGCGCGGCGTTGCTACCAGACATGGCAGAGCACCTCGCCGCCCAGGTGGCGCTGACGAGCCTCACGATCGGTCATGAGACCGTGGCTGGTCGAGACCACCGCGACACCCATGCCGCCGAGCACCCGCGGCATCTTGTCCGCGCGCGCGTAGATCCGAAGGCCCGGCTTGGACACCCGCCGGATCCCGCCGATGCTGCGTACCCGGTCCGTCGAGTACTTCATGGTGATCTCAAGGATCGACCCCGGGCGCTGCGGGTCGCGGTGCACGGTGTACCCCTCGATGAACCCTTCTCGCTCGAGGATCTGGGCCAGCGCCTCCTTCAGCTTGGAGCCCGGCATGGCCACGGTCTCCTTCTGCGCGGTGCTCGCGTTGCGGATGCGGGTGAGCATGTCCGCGATCGGGTCGGTCATCGTCATCGCCCGCGCTCCTACCAGCTGGCCTTCGTAACGCCGGGCACCTCGCCGGCATGCACCATTTGCCGCAGGCAGATCCGGCAGAGGCCGAACTTGCGGTAGACCGCCTTGGGACGCCCGCAGCGCTTGCACCGGGTATACGCGCGGACCTTGAACTTCGGGGTGCGCTGCTGCTTCTCGATCAGAGCCTTCTTCGCCATGATGCCTATCGGTTCTCCTGTCGGAACGGGAAGCCGAACGCCCGGAGGAACGCTCGGCCCTGCTCGTCGGTACGGGCGGTGGTGACGACCGTGATGTCCATGCCGCGGACCGTGTCAATGCGGTCGTAGTCCACCTCGGGGAAGATCAGCTGCTCGTTCACGCCGAAGGTGTAGTTGCCGGCGCCGTCGAACGCCCGCGGGGACAGACCGCGGAAGTCGCGGATCCTCGGGATCGCCAGGCTGATGAGCCGGTCGAGGAACTCCCATGCCCGGTCGCCGCGAAGGGTGACGCGCACGCCGATGGGCATCCCCGCCCGCAGCTTGAACCCAGCGATCGACTTCTTCGCCCTAGTCACGACGGATCTCTGCCCGGTGATCACCTCGATGTCTCGCTGGGCGCCTTCGATGAGCGAGGGCTGCTGGGTGGCGCGCCCGACTCCCATGTTGACCACGATCTTGTCGAGGCGAGGGACCTCCATCACGTTCGCCAGGCCGAGCTCCTCCTTGAGCTTGGCCTGCACCTCCTCGCGGTAGCGGGTCTTGAGCCTCGGCGCCGCGGCGCCCGCGCTCCCCGCGGCGCGCCCGGCAGTCCGCTCGATGCCGGGCGCCGTCCGTCCCCCGGTCTGCCTGGCGCCCTGGGGGGCCGGACGCTGACCGGAACGGGACGCGGCCTTCTTCGCGCCAGCGGCCTTCTTCGCGCCAGCGGCCTTCGCTGACTTCGACGGGCTCACAGCTCGGCTCCGCACTTGCGACAGACCCGCACCTTGCGTCCCTGCGCGTCGACCTGCATGCCGACCCGCGTGGGCTCCCCGCAGCTGCGGCAGACGATCGACACCGCCGAGACCGGGAGCGGCATGAACTTGTCGATGATGCCGCCCTGGTACGTCTGGGCGGTCGGCTTCGAGTGGCGCTTCGCGACGTTCACCCCCTCGAGCACGACCTTTCCCTCTGACGGCAGCGCGCGCACGACGTCGGCGCGGTGCCCCTTGTACTTCCCGGAGCGCACGACCACGCGGTCACCCTTGCGGACCCGCATCACAGCACCTCGGGCGCGAGCGAGACGATCCGCATGAACTTCTTGTCGCGCAGCTCCCGTCCGACCGGCCCGAAGATCCGGGTCCCGCGCGGCTGCTGCTGATCGTTGATGAGCACTGCGGCGTTCTCGTCGAAGCGGATGTAGCTGCCGTCGGGGCGGCGCTTCTCCTTGGCCGTGCGCACGACGACGCACTTCACGACATCTCCTTTCTTCACAGCGGCGCCCGGGATCGCGTCCTTCACGGTGGCGACGAAGACGTCGCCGATGCTTGCGTACCGCCGACGCGATCCGCCCAGCACGCGGATGCAGAGCACCTCGCGCGCCCCGGAGTTGTCTGCCACCCGGAGGCGGGACTCCTGCTGGATCATCTGGCGCGCTCCATGATCTCCGCGAGCCGCCACCGCTTGAGCTTGGAGTACGGACGGGTCTCCACCACCCGCACGCGGTCACCCACGCGGGCGGCGTTCTGCGCGTCGTGGACGTAGAGACGCTTGGTGCGCTGGACCGTCTTGCCGTAGCGGGGGTGGCGGACACGCTCGACCACCGCGACGACGACGGTCCCCTGCATCTTGTCGGACACGACGGTGCCCTCCCGGACCTTTCGCCGGTTCAGGCGTTCGCCGTTCCCGGGCGAGGCAGCTACCTGATCCAGCTCCATCACGCCTCCCGCTCCGTCTCGTCCTCGGCGCCAGCTGTGGCTCCTTCGCCGGTCTCTTCCTCGAGCTCCTGGCTGCGCAGGACCGTGAGGAGCCGGGCGACGTCCTGCTTCACGTGCTTGATCCGGGCGGTGTTGTCCAGCTGCCCGGTCGCCTTCTGGAAGCGCAGATTGAACAGCTCCTTACGTGACTCGGCGAGCTTGTCCTCGAGCTCGCTGCGCGCCATGGCCAAGTACTCGGAGGCCGCCATCAGACCTGCACCTCCGCGGCACCGTGGGTACCCGGCCGCACCACGAAGCGCGCCTTCATCGGCAGCTTCTGGATCGCCCGCTCCATCGCTGCCTGCGCCAGCTCCTGGTCCACGCCGGAGAGCTCGAAGAGGACGCGCCCCGGACGCACCACGGCCACCCAGTGCTCGGGGTTGCCCTTCCCCGAGCCCATCCGGGTCTCCGCTGGCTTCTGGGTCACCGGCTTGTCGGGGAAGACGCGGATCCAGATCTTCCCACCTCGGCGCACGTGACGGGTCATCGCGATCCGGGCGGCCTCGATCTGGCGCGCGGTGAGCCATGCGGGCTCGAGCGCCTGGATCCCGAAGTCGCCGAACGTGACGGTCGTGCCGCCCTTGGCGGCGCCGTTGAGCCGCCCCCGCTGCTGCTTGCGGTGCTTGACCTTGCGCGGCATGAGCATCTCAGTCCGCCTCCCGTCGGAAATGGGGCGCCTCGTGGTGCTCGTGACGGCTGCGCCGCTCCATCTCCTCGTCCTCGGCCAGCTGGCGCTCGAGCTCGTCGGGCTCGCTCGGCGGCGCGATCAGATCCGAGACTGGCGCCACCTCGGCCTCCGCAGCGGCCAGCGCCGCACCCGAGGGCCTCGTCGCCCCCGAGTCCTGCGGCGTCTCCTCCTGGCTGCCGCCGGTAGCAGGGGCCTCGAACGCGTGACGGCCGGCACCAGCCGCCGCCTCCTCCTCGGCGGCGAGGGCCTCCTCGGCGGCGAGCTCCGCCTCCTTCGCCGCGAGCGCCTCGCGCTCGGCGGCGAGCGCCTCCCGCTCGGCGGCGAGGGCCTCCTCCTCGGCGGCGAGCGCCTCCTCCTCGGCGGCGAGCTCCGCAGCGGCCGAGCCCGGCGCCCCGAGCCCCGCTCGCCGCCGCCCACCGCCCGCGGTGATCAGCCGACGCGGCTTGCCCTGCCCGGACGTCTCGCCAACGGCCATTGCGGCTTCACGGGTGATCTTGTCGTCGATCGAGACCTTGTAGGGCAAGATGTCGCCCTTGTAGATCCAGACCTTCACCCCGACCCGCCCAGAGGTGGTCCTCGCCTCGCGGAAGCCGTAGTCGATGTCGGCTCGCAGCGTGTGCAGGGGTACCCGGCCTTCGCGGTAGGACTCCTTGCGGGCCATCTCGGACCCCCCGAGGCGACCCGAGCACTGGACGCGCACCCCTTGCGCACCGGCCTTCTGGACGGTCTGGATGGCCCGCTTCATCGCGCGCCGGAAAGCGACCCTGCGGGCGAGCTGGTCGCAGATGCCCTGCGCGATCAGCGCGGCGTCGAGTTCGGGCTGCTTGATCTCTTGGATGTTGAGCTGGATCCGGTTGCGAAGTCCGGTGATCTCCTCAAGCTTCTTCTTCAAACGGTCGGCCTCCGCGCCGCGGCGGCCGATCACGATGCCCGGCCGGGCGGTGTGGATGTCCACCCGCAACCGGTCTCGCGTGCGCTCTACCTCGATACGGCTGACGGCCGCAGCTTCCAGCTGGGACATCAAGTAGTCGCGGATCCTCCAGTCCTCGACCACGAAGTCCCGGTAGTGCCGCTCCTCGAACCAGCGAGACTTCCAGTCGGTGGTGACACCCAGCCGGAAGCCGTAGGGGTTGACCTTCTGGCCCATCTACTCGCCCTTCTCGCTCTCGTCCGTCGGACCCCCGTCGGCCCCGCCCTCCTCGTCGCCGTCCTCCTCGGCCCGGTCCTCCTCGGGCTCCTCGGGGGCCTCGAGCTCCGCGGGGGCCTCGAGGTTGACCTGGGGCGACTCGGCGGGGAGGGCAGCCTCCGCCTCGGCCTCGGCCTCCGCGACGTGGCGGCGGCGGGACAGGCGGCCGGCCAGGTCGGCACGGCGGCGGGACTCGGCGACCCGACGCTGGCGCAGCGCACCGGCGGCCTGCCGCTGGGCTCGCCGGCGGATCAGGCGCTCCTCGGGCAT
The DNA here is from genome assembly GCA_027339205.1 of Acidimicrobiaceae bacterium. Classification (GTDB taxonomy): domain Bacteria; phylum Actinomycetota; class Acidimicrobiia; order Acidimicrobiales; family RAAP-2; genus JAJYVT01. The sequence goes on from DAHWOV010000119.1 coordinate 40,255, forward strand.
GCGGCTCACAATGACCGTGATATGGCAGCTCCGCTTCCGGATCCGCGTCGCCCGCCCTCGCGCCCGAGGCCGCCAGCGCTTCAGGGTGACGCCCTCGTCCGCGTAGCAAGACGACACGTAGAGCTCCTCTGCGTCCGCTCCGTCGTTGTGGACGGCGTTGGCGACCGCCGAGGCCAGCAGCTTGCCCACGATCTCCGCCGCCTCACGCGGCGTGCCCTGGAGGATCTCGGCCGCCCGGTCGACGTCTTGCCCACGGATGAGGTTCAGCACGACCCGTGCCTTGGTGGCGGACATGCGGCAGTGCCGAAGGACCGCGCGCGTGCCCGGCCGTTCGTTGGTCTTGATCCCCGGCACCTCAGCGCCTCCCCGCCCGCTCTTGTCCCGCGTGGTAGCGGAAGGTGCGCGTGGGGGCGAACTCGCCGAGCTTGTGCCCGACCATCGCCTCGGTCACGTAGACGGGCACGTGCCGGCGGCCGTCGTGCACCGCGATCGTGTGGCCCACCATGTCGGGGATGATCGTGGACCGGCGTGACCAGGTCTTGATGACCCGTTTCTCGCCGGTCGCGTTCAACGCGTCCACCTTCTTCAGCAGGTGGTCGTCCACAAACGGCCCCTTCTTCAAGCTCCGCGGCACCGCGACCTCCCGCTACCGCCTGGCGCCGCGGGTGCGGCGTCGGCGGACGATCAACTTGTCGGACTCCTTGTGGCGCGCACGGGTGCGTCCCTCCGGCTTTCCCCACGGGGAGACCGGGTGGCGGCCTCCGGACGACTTCCCTTCGCCACCCCCGAGCGGGTGGTCGACCGGGTTCATCGCGACGCCGCGGGTCTGCGGGCGGATGCCCTTCCAGCGGTTGCGCCCGGCCTTCCCCACCTTCACGAGCTCGGACTCGGCGTTCCCGACGACGCCGAGGGTCGCGCGGCACTCGATCGAGACGCGGCGCATCTCGGTCGAGGGCAGCCGGATCGTCGCGTAGGCACCTTCCTTGGCGACGAGCTGGACGCTCATGCCCGCGCCCCGTGCCAGCTTGCCGCCACCGCCTGGCCGGAGCTCGACGCAGTGGACGACGGAGCCCACCGGGATGTAGCGGAGCGGCAGGGCGTTGCCCGGCCGGATCTCGGCGCCCTGGCCGTTCTGCAGGACGTCACCGACCTGCACGTTGGCCGGGGCGAGGATGTAGCGCTTCTCCCCGTCGGCGAAGTGGAGAAGCGCCAGGCGCGCGTTGCGGTTGGGGTCGTACTCGATCGCGGCGACCTTGGCCGGCACGTTGTCCTTGTCGCGGCGAAAGTCGACAATCCGGTATTGGCGCTTGTGGCCGCCGCCGCGGTGGCGTGCAGTCTTGCGGCCGTAGTTGTTGCGGCCGCCCGAGCCAGGTTTCGACGCGAGCAGCGAGCGCTCAGGGCGGTCTCGCGTGATCTCGGCGAAGTCGGAGACGGTCTGGAACCGCCGTCCGGCGCTGGTGGGCTTGCGTGAGCGAAGCGGCATGGCGTCCTCAGCTCTCGAAGAGGTCGATCTTGTCGCCCGCGTGCAGCGTCACGAACGCGCGCTTGGTGTCGGGGCGCCGGCCGGCCTTGTTGGTACGCCGGTTGCGGGACGTCTTGCCTTTTCGGTTGAGGGTGTTCACCTGGTCGACGCGCACGTCGAATGCCTGCTCGACCGCGCGCCGGACGTCGATCTTCGTCGCACGCCGGTCGACGACGAAGACGTAGACGTTCCGTTCCATGAGCGCGTAGGACTTCTCGGAGATCACCGGGCGCCGCAGTACCGACGTGGGCTCCCTCATCGCCTTCATCGCTCGGCCTCCTCGTCCCAGCCGCCGGGAAGCGTGGCGTCGGAGAACACGACCCAGTCGTTGCGCAGGACGTCGTAGGCGGAGAGCTCGCCGGCGAGCACCGTCTGGACCTCCGGCAGGTTTGCGAAGGAACGCGCCGCCGTCACCTCGTCGTCGCCGAGCACCACCAGCACCCGTCCGCCGACACCGAGCGCCTCGAGCGCCCGGATGGCGTCCTTGGTCCTGGGCTCCCCGAAGCCCCATGCGTCGACCAGCGCCACCTTCGACGCCGCGGCCCGGTCGGACAGCGCGGAGCGCAGGGCGAGGCGCACCATCTTCTTGGGGGTACGCTGCACATAGCTGCGGGGCTTGGGTCCGAGCGCGACCCCGCCGCCGGTCCAGATCGGCGAGCGGGTCGACCCCTGGCGGGCTCGGCCGGTGCCCTTCTGGCGCCACGGCTTGGAACCGCCGCCGCGCACCTCGGCCCGGGTCTTGGTCGAATGGGTGCCTGCTCGGGAGGCCGCGAGCTGCGCGGTCACGACCTGGTGCAGGACTGCGTGGTTGGGCTCGATGCCGAAGATCTCGGGGGAGAGCAGGACCTCCCCGAGCGACGTGCCGGCCATGTCCTTGCGCTCGACGGTGCGCGACACCGGCGCGGGCCGGTCCTTTCGAACCGCGAGCCGGCGCTGGCCTGTCACCGAGGCGGCGGTCCCGGTGGCGAGCGGGCTCTGGCTCACTGGGAGCTCCCGTTGCGCTGCGGCGGGGTCTTGACCGAGTCGCGCAGCACCACGACCGCGCCGCGGGGACCGGGGACCGCCCCCTTCACCAGCACGAGCTCACGCTCGGGGTCACTCGAGACGACCTCGAGATTGAGCGCCGTGACCTGGCGGGCGCCCATCCGTCCCGCCATCCGCGTCCCCTTGAACACCTTGGCGGGCGTGGCGCACGCACCGATCGAGCCCGGGGCGCGGTGGTGCTTGTGGTTGCCGTGCGCGGCGCCTTGGCCCTTGAAGTTGTGCCGCTTCATCCCTCCGGCAAAGCCCTTTCCCTTGCTCACCGCGATCGCGTCGACCCGCTCGCCGGCGCTCCACAGCTCGGCAGTCAGCTCTTGGCCGACTTCGAAGGAGGCGGCGTCCTCCAGACGCAGCTCGAGGAGACGCCGACCCGGGTCTACGCCGGCGCGCTCGTAGTGGCCGCGCTCGGCCTTGGTCAGCGTCGACGCCCGGCGGAAGCCCCAGGTCACCTGGAGGGCCGCGTAGCCTTCACGCTCGGGCGTCTTGACCTGGACGATGCGTACGGGCGCGACGCGCAGGACCGTCACCGGTACGGCGCGGTTCTGCTCGTCCCATACCTGGGTCATGCCGACCTTCTCGCCGACGATCGCCTTCGTTGCCACGTCTCTCCTCGCACTCGGCGCTCGCCGCCAATGCGCATGCCAACGCTCCGCCCGGAGAAACCCGAGCGGAGCGCTCGTCTCGTGTCGGCCGGAGGTTCCCCCCGCACCCCCTGGGCGCGACGGGCGCTCCGGCACGTCTGCTGGTTGCGCTCGGTGGTCTGCCGATCTCGCACCGGCCACCCGCGGATGGCCGGCAGGGCATCCTAGCGGACCGCGGCGAGGGGCGCCAAGGCGACCCCCGGCGAAGCGTCAGGCGTTCTGGATCTTGATCTCGATGTCCACGCCCGCGGGGAGGTCGAGCCGCTGGAGCGAGTCGACGGTCTTGGGGGTGTGCTCGACGATGTCCACCAGCCGCTTGTGCACGCGCATCTCGAAGTGCTCGCGGCTGTCCTTGTACTTGTGAGGCGACCGGATCACGGTGTAGCGGTGCTTGTCGGTCGGCAGCGGCACCGGCCCCTGCACCTTCGCCTGGGTACGGAGGACCGTCTGGACGATCTTCTCCGTCGACTGGTCGAGGATCTCATGGTCGTAGGCCTTCAGCCTGATCCTGATCTTCTGCCGGCTGGTGTCGGCCATGGCTGCTCGCTCCTCGCCGTCACCGGCTACTTGAGGATCTTGATGACCCGGCCGGAGGCGACGGTGCGGCCACCCTCGCGAATGGCGAACCGGAGGCCCTCGTCCATCGCGATCGGCTTGCCCAGCTCCACCGTGATCTCGGTGTTGTCGCCCGGCATCACCATCTCGGTGCCCTCCGCGAGCGTGATGGAGCCCGTGACGTCGGTGGTCCGGAAGTAGAACTGCGGCCGGTAGTTGGTGAAGAAGGGCTTGTGGCGGCCCCCTTCCTCCTTGGTGAGCACGTAGATGGCCGCCTGGAACTCGGTGTGAGGCGTGATGGAGCCCGGCTTGCAAAGGACCTGCCCGCGCTCCACGTCCTCCTTCTTCGTGCCGCGGAGGAGCGCGCCGATGTTGTCACCGGCACGCCCCTCGTCGAGGAGCTTGCGGAACATCTCGACTCCGGTGACGGTGGTCTTCTGGGTGTCGCGCAGTCCGACGATCTCGACCTCGTCGCCGACGTGCACCACGCCCTGCTCCACCTTGCCGGTCACGACGGTGCCGCGGCCGGTGATGGACATGACGTCCTCCACCGGCATGAGGAACGGCTTCTCGACGTCCCGCACCGGTTCGGGGATGTACTCGTCCACGGCGTCCATGAGCTCGAGGATCTTGGGGGTCCACTCCGGATCACCCTCAAGGGCCTTCAGGGCGCTCACGCGCACCACCGGAGTGTCGTCGCCAGGGAATGTGTACTCGCTCAGGAGCTCTCGGACCTCGAGCTCGACGAGGTCCAGCAGCTCCGGGTCGTCCACCATGTCCGCCTTGTTGAGCGCGACCACGATGTAGGGCACGCCGACCTGACGGGCGAGCAGCACGTGCTCACGGGTCTGGGGCATCGGGCCGTCCGCAGCGGAGACCACCAGGATGGCACCGTCGACCTGGGCGGCGCCGGTGATCATGTTCTTGATGTAGTCGGCGTGGCCGGGCATGTCGACGTGGGCGTAGTGGCGCTTCGCCGTCTCGTACTCGACGTGCGCGATCGAGATCGTGATGCCGCGCTGCTTCTCCTCCGGCGCCTTGTCGATCTGGTCGAACGGGGTGAAGGCGACGTTGGGGTCCTGCTCGGACAGCACCTTCGTGATGGCCGCCGTCAGCGTGGTCTTGCCATGGTCGATGTGCCCCATCGTCCCCACGTTCACGTGAGGCTTCGAGCGCTCGAACTTCTTCTTGGCCATCTCCTCGGACTACTCCCTGTCTCGGGCGGCGCCCCTGCGGGCCCACCGCCGGCGGTCCCCCGCCCATGGTGGTATCTGTCTTCTGCGTGCCGCATCCCCGCCGGCCAGCGCCGGCGGGCACCTACTCGCCGCGTGCCCTGGCGATGATCTCCTTGGCGATCGCGTCGGGCACTTCGTTGTAGGCGTGGAACTGCATCGTGTACGTGGCTCGGCCCTGGGTACGCGAACGCAGATCGGTAGCGTAGCCGAACATGTCGGCCAGCGGTACCTGCGCCCGGACCACGTGGCTGCTGCCCCGTTGCTCCATCCCCTCGACCCGCCCCCGGCGGGAGGAGAGGTCGCCGATCACGTCCCCCATGTACTCCTCGGGGGTAACGACCTCGACCGCCATCACCGGCTCCAGGAGCACGGGATCGGCCATGCGCAGCGCCTTCTTCACCGCCATCGAGCCGGCGATCTTGAAGGCCATCTCGGAGGAGTCGACCTCGTGGTAGGACCCGAAGACGAGGGTCACCCGGACGTCCACGGTCGGATACCCCGCGAGGACGCCCGAGGTCAGCGCCTCTTGGATCCCGGCGTCGACGGCCGGGATGTACTCCTTGGGGATGACCCCGCCCGTGATCTTGTCGATGAACTCGTAGCCGCCCCCGGGGCCAGTGGGCTCGACGTCGATCACGACGTGGCCGTACTGGCCGCGCCCCCCCGTCTGGCGGACGTAGCGCTCCTCGACCTTGTCCGCGGTCTTGCGGATCGTCTCGCGGTACGCCACCTGGGGCTTGCCGACGTTGGCGTCGACGTTGAACTCCCGGAGCATCCGGTCGACCAGGACCTCGAGGTGGAGCTCTCCCATCCCCGAGATGACGGTCTGGGCGGTCTCTGTGTCCGTGCGGACCCGGAAGGTCGGGTCCTCCTCGCTCAGGGCGAACAGCGCCCTTGACAGCTTGTCCTGGTCTGCCTTGGTCTTCGGCTCCACCGCGACGTGGATGACCGGCTCTGGGAACTCGAGTGCTTCGAGGACGATCGGGTGGGCAGGATCAGCGAGCGTGTCGCCGGTGGTCGTCTGCTTGAGGCCGACGGCGGCCACGATGTCGCCCGCGAAGATCGCGTCCTTGTCCTCCCGATGGTTGGCGTGCATCTGCAGCAGGCGGCCGATCCGCTCCTTGCGATCCTTCGTCGTGTTGGTGACGGTGCCGCCCTTGCGCATGGACCCCGAGTAGACGCGCAGGTAGGTGAGCTTGCCGACGTAGGGGTCGGTCATGATCTTGAAGGCAAGGGCGGCAAACGGCGCCGAGTCGTCGGGGGGGCGCTCCTCCAGCTCTTCGGACGAACCCGGCTTCGTGCCGGTGGCGGGCGGGAGATCGAGCGGGCTCGGCAGGTAGTCCACGACCGCGTCGAGCATGGGCTGGACGCCCTTGTTCTTGAAGGCCGAGCCGCAGAGCACGGGGACCACCTCATTGGCGAGGGTGGCGGCGCGCAGCGCCGCCCGCAGGTCCCCCGCGGTGATCTCCTCGTCGGCGAGGAACCTCTCCATGATCGTGTCCGAGTAGTTGGAGAGCACGTCGACGAGCTGGTGGCGCGCGTCCTCGACCTCCTGAGCGAGGTCGGCGGGGACGTCAGTCTCGTCCCACTTCTCGCCCATGCCCTCCTCCCAGACGAGGGCGCGGCTCGCGAGAAGGTCGACCACGCCGCGGAACCCGCCCTCGGTGCCGATCGGCAGCTGGACCACCGCCGGGACCGCGTCGAGCCGGTCGCGGATCATCTGGACGGTGCGGTGGAAGTCCGCCCCGACGCGGTCCATCTTGTTGACGAAGCAGATGCGAGGAACCCGGTACTTGTTCGCCTGGCGCCAGACCGTCTCGGTCTGGGGCTCCACCCCTGCGACCGCGTCGAAGACCGCCACCGCGCCGTCGAGCACGCGCAAGGAGCGCTCGACCTCCACCGTGAAGTCCACGTGGCCGGGGGTGTCGATGATGTTGATCCAGGTGTCACGCCACCGGCAGGTGGTGGCGGCAGAGGTGATCGTGATGCCGCGCTCTTGCTCTTGGACCATCCAGTCCATGGTCGCCGCGCCTTCGTGCACCTCGCCGATCTTGTAATTGCGACCGGTGTAATAGAGGATGCGCTCGGTGGTCGTGGTCTTGCCCGCGTCGATGTGCGCCATGATCCCGATGTTGCGGGTCTTGGCGAGCGGGAATTCGCGCTGGGGCACAGGGTCAGGCATGGGTACTCGATTCCAGGAGAGGACCGACTACCAGCGGTAGTGGGCGAAGGCCTTGTTCGACTCGGCCATCTTGTGCAGGTCCTCGCGGCGCTTCACCGCGGCGCCGATGCCGTTCGACGCGTCGAGGATCTCGTTGGCAAGGCGCTCGGCCATCGTCTTCTCGCGGCGCTGGCGCGCGAAGCCCACGAGCCAGCGGATCGCAAGGGTCGTCGCGCGCCGCGGCCGCACCTCGACCGGGACCTGGTAGGTCGCGCCTCCCACTCGGCGGCTCCGCACCTCGAGCTCTGGGCGGGTGTTCTCGACCGCCCGTTTGAGCACGGTCACCGGCTCGGCGCCGGCGCGCTCCTGGACGATCGCGAGCGCCCGGTAGACCAGCCGCTCGGCCAGGGTCCGCTTGCCGCGCGAGAGCACCTTGTTCACGACCTGCGTGACAAGCCCGGAGCGGTAGACGGGGTCGGGTTGGAGGTCCCGGCGGGAGGCAGGTCCGTTGCGCGGCATCTCAGGACTCCTTCTTTGCGCCGTAGCGGCTCCGGGCCTGGCTGCGCTCGCGCACGCCCGAGGTGTCGAGCGCGCCGCGGATGACCTTGTAGCGGACGCCGGGGAGGTCCTTCACACGGCCGCCACGCACGAGCACGATCGAGTGCTCCTGGAGGTTGTGGCCGACGCCGGGGATGTAGGCGGTGACCTCCACGCCGCTCGTCAACCGGACGCGGGCAACCTTGCGGAGGGCCGAATTCGGCTTCTTCGGGGTAGTGGTGTAGACGCGCGTGCAGACGCCCCGGCGCTGAGGCGCGCCCCTCAGGGCCGGCGTCTTGGTCTTCGTCTGCTTGGCCTCACGTCCCTTGCGGACGAGCTGGGCGATGGTGGGCACGCGTGTCCTTCGATCCGAATGTGAGCGGTTCGCTGCACGGGCTGGCGCCTGAGCGGCGCCATGCTGCGGTGCAGCGTCCAATGCTACGGCAGCACCCTGACCCCGGCAAGGCGGAGCGGGCGCCGCACATCGTAGCGGTGCGGAGGTGCTCAGGCCTCCGCACCGCCGGCCGCGCCGGCGTCGCCCTGGCCGCCGGCGAGCCAGCTCGCGTCGATCGCCGTGTGGCGACCGTCCTCGGCGCCCTCGGCCCCGTCGCCGCCGCCGTCACCGCCCATGTCGCGCAACCAGGCGGCCAGGTCCTCGGTGCCGGTGTCGCCGCCTGCGCCCACCGCCCAGAAGGGCAGGGCCTCGGCGCCCGGGAGCTCGAGGCGGATGTGGCGGTAGTGGTCCATGCCGGTGCCTGCGGGGATCAGCTTCCCGATGATGATGTTCTCCTTCAGCCCGAAGAGCTGGTCGCTTCGGCCCTCGATCGCGGCCTCGGTGAGGACCCGCGTCGTCTCCTGGAAGGAGGCGGCCGAGAGCCAGCTGTCAGTGGCGAGCGAGGCCTTGGTGATCCCCATCAGCTCGGGACGGCCCTCAGCGGGCCGCTTTCCCTCCTCCACGAGGTGGCGGTTGACCTCGGCGTAGACCTGGCTGTCGACGCGCTCGCCGGGCAGGAAGGGCGCGTCCCCGGGCTCGGCGACGAGCACGCGGCGCAGCATCTGGCGGACGATCAGCTCGATGTGCTTGTCGTGGATGGACACGCCCTGGTCGCGGTAGACCTTCTGGACCTCCTCGACGAGGTATTGCTGGGTCTCCCGGATCCCCCGGACCTCGAGCAGCTCCTTCGGGTCCTTCGGGCCTTCGACCAGCGCGTCGCCGGCGGCGACCTCCTGGCCGTCGGTCACCTCGAGGTGCGCACGCGGCGCAACGACGGCCGACTCCTCGGTCCCGTCGTCGGCGATCACGGTGATGCGCCGGCCGGTCTCCTCATCCTCGACCCGGACGACACCCGAGTGCCGAGCCAGGACCGCCGCACCCTTGGGGGTGCGGGCCTCGAAGAGCTCGACGACCCGCGGGAGGCCGTGGGTGATGTCCTCGCCGACGACACCGCCGGTGTGGAAGGTCCGCATGGTGAGCTGCGTCCCCGGCTCGCCGATGGACTGCGCGGCGATGACGCCCACCGCCTCGCCGAGCTCGATCATCCTGCCGGTCGCGAGCGACTGCCCGTAGCACGCTGCGCACACGCCGTGACCCGCCTCGCAGGTGAGCACCGAGCGGGTGCGGACCCTGTCGACCCCGGGGTCGTCCCGCAGCTGCGCCACGATCTCGTCGGACAGGACGGTGCCCGCCTCGACCGTCGCGCCATCCGACAGGTGGACGTCCTCTGCGAGGACCCTGCCGTAGGCCCGGGTCTCGAGGTAGCTGCGCCTGCCGGGGCTGTCGGGCCTCACGTTGTCGATCCACACCCCCCGCGAGGTGCCGCAGTCCTCCTCCCGGATGATGAGCTCCTGGGCGACGTCGACGAGCCGGCGCGTCAGGTAGCCGGAGTCCGCGGTGCGCAGCGCGGTGTCCGCGAGCCCCTTGCGGGCCCCGTGGGTCGAGATGAAGTACTCGAGAACCGACAGCCCCTCGCGGAAGGAGGACTTGATCGGCCGGGGGATCATCTCGCCTCGCGGGTTCGACACGAGGCCCTTCATCCCGGCGATCTGGCGGATCTGCTGGGCGTTGCCTCGCGCGCCGGAGTCGACCATCATGTCGAGCGGGTTGAACGCGAGGCCGGAGAGCGTCTGCTCCATTGCCCTGCCGACCTCCGAGTTGGCGGACGTCCAGATCTCGATCTCCTTCTGGCGCCGCTCGTCGTCGGTGATGATCCCGCGCTTGAATTGGGTCTCGGCCTTCTCGGCCTCCTTCTCGTAGCGGTCGAGGATCGCCTGCTTCTCCGGCGGCGTCCGCACGTCGTCGATCGAGATCGTGAGCCCCGACTGCGCCGCGTAGCGGAAGCCGAGCGCCTTGATCCGGTCGAGGCTCTGCGCGACCACGTGCTTGGCGTAGCCGGCCGACAGCTCCTCGACGATCGAACCGATCGGCGTGTTCCGTTTCCCCACCACGTCGTTCACGTACGCGAAGCCGTCCGGGAGCGCCTCGTTGAACAGGACGCGCCCAGGCGTGGTCTCGATCGAGCGCAGCTCCGCCCCGCCGTCGGCCGGCTCGCCGTCGACGCCTGTCGACGTGGCGGTGCCGTGCTCCCCGGACCCGGGGACGGACGCGGCGCCGATCCGCTCGGCCAGGGGCGTGCCCGGCGCGGGCCGCAGGCGGATCTTGGCCTGCAGGGCGACGGTGCCCTCGTCCAGCGCCGCCTGCACCTCGTAGCTGTGGCGGAACACGCGCCCCTCGCCACGCGCGCCGTCGAGCGCGAGGGTGAGGTAGTACGCGCCGAAGACCATGTCGTGAGTCGGCACGGTGATCGGCCGCCCGGTCGCCGGCGACAGGATGTTGTTGGCCGACAGCATGAGCACCCGGGCCTCCGCCTGCGCCTCGGCGGAGAGCGGCAGGTGGACGGCCATCTGGTCGCCGTCGAAGTCCGCGTTGAAGGCCGTGCACACGAGGGGATGGATCTGGATGGCCTTCCCCTCGACGAGCACCGGCTCGAAGGCCTGGATGCCGAGCCGGTGAAGGGTCGGAGCACGGTTGAGGAGGACGGGGTGCTCGCGGATCACGCCCTCGAGGACGTCCCAGACCTGCGGCCGCCGACGCTCGACCATGCGCTTCGCGGACTTGATGTTCTGCGCGAGCTCGGCATCGACGAGCCGCTTCATGACGAACGGCTTGAAGAGCTCAAGGGCCATGAGCTTGGGCAACCCGCACTGGTGGAGCTGCAGGGTTGGGCCGATGACGATCACCGAGCGCCCCGAGTAGTCGACGCGCTTGCCGAGGAGGTTCTGGCGGAACCGCCCCTGCTTGCCCTTGAGCATGTCGGAGAGAGACTTGAGCGGACGGTTGCCGGGCCCGGTCACGGGGCGGCCCCGGCGCCCGTTGTCGAAGAGGGCGTCGACGGCCTCTTGGAGCATGCGCTTCTCGTTGTTGATGATGATCTCGGGCGCGCCAAGGTCGAGCAGCCGCTTCAGGCGGTTGTTGCGGTTGATGACCCGGCGGTAGAGGTCGTTGAGGTCCGAGGTCGCGAAGCGGCCACCGTCCAGCTGGACCATCGGGCGAAGGTCGGGCGGGATGACGGGGACGGCCTCGAGGATCATGGCGCGCGGGTCGTTGACCCGGCGGCCGTGCTCGTCGCGCCGGTTGAAGGCGGTGACGATCTTCAGCCGCTTGATCACCTTCTGGCGTCGCTGCGCGGAGAGCGGCCGGCGTCCGTCCGCCGCATCGATCATCTCCCGGAGCTTCACCTCCTCGGCATCGAAGTCGATCCGGTCGATGAGGCGCTGGATCGCCTCGGCGCCCATGCCTCCCTCGAAGTAGTCGGAGTAGCGCAGCTGCAGCTCCCGCCAAAGGAGCTCGTCCTCGATGATCTTGCGGGCGTGCAGCCCGCGCAGCTCGTCCAGGGCGCGCTTGGCGAGCTCGATCTCGTCGTCGGCCCTCTCCCGCAGCGCCCCGATCTCCTTCTCGGCGGCACGCTGGCGAGCCTTCACCTCGGCGTCGCGCGCTCCTTGGGCCTCGAGCTCCTTCAGCTCCTCCTCGAGGGCCTTGAACCGGCGGTCGATCTCGAGGTCCCGCCGCCGCTCGATCTCCGAGACCTCCTCGGCGAGCTCTGCCTCGAGATTGGGCAGGTCCTCGTGGCGCTTGTCCTCGTCGACCCAGGTGACCAGGTTCGCGGCGAAGTAGATGACCTTCTCGAGCTGCTTGGCCTTCAGCTCCTCCCGCGCCTCGGTGCCCATGAGAAGGTAGGCGAGCCAGCTACGCGTGCCACGCAGGTACCAGATGTGCACGACGGGCGCGGCGAGCTCGATGTGGCCCATGCGCTCGCGGCGCACCTTGGACCTCGTGACCTCGACACCGCAACGCTCGCAGATGATCCCCTTGAAGCGCACGCGCTTGTACTTGCCGCAGTAGCACTCCCAGTCCTTGGTCGGGCCGAAGATCTTCTCGCAGAACAGCCCGTCCTTCTCCGGGCGCAGCGTCCGGTAGTTGATGGTCTCGGGCTTCTTCACCTCGCCGTTCGACCACGCGCGGATGGAGTCGCCGGTCGCGAGCCCGATCCGCAGCTGGTCGAAAGTGTTCACGTCCAACGCCATTACGAGAAGCTCCTCTCGGCCGCGCGCCGCTCGTCCTCTTCGTCCGACCCTCGTTCGGGCCTGCTGATGTCGATCCCGAGCTCCTCGGCCGTGCGGAACACGTCCTCGTCGAGCTCGTGCATCTCGATCTCCGACCCGTCGTTCGCCAGCACCTCCACGTCGAGGCAGAGGGACTGCATCTCCTTGATGAGCACCTTGAAGCTCTCGGGGATCCCCGGCTCGGGGATGTTCTCGCCCTTTACGATCGCCTCGTAGACCTTCACCCGGCCGAGCACGTCGTCCGACTTGATGGTCAGCAGCTCTTGGAGGGCGTAGGCCGCGCCGAAGGCCTCGAGCGCCCACACCTCCATCTCCCCGAACCGCTGGCCGCCGAACTGGGCCTTCCCGCCGAGGGGCTGCTGGGTGATCATCGAGTACGGACCGGTCGACCGAGCGTGGATCTTGTCGTCAACCAGGTGGGCGAGCTTCAGGATGTAGACGTAGCCGACCGAGATCGGATTGTCGTAGGGCTCACCGGTGCGACCGTTGTACAGCACGGCCTTGCCCGTGGGCTGGATCTGCACGTCGCCGGCCGCCGAATCGGGACGGAGCCGCTCGAAGAGCTGGCGGATCGTGGGGTGCTTGCCCGCGTCCTCCTCCTCGTCCCAGTGCGCGCCGTCGAAGACGGGGGTCGCGACCCACGTCGCGGGGATCGTGCGGGGCCGGGTCTTCCGGCCCGAGCCCGGCCGGCCGCTCGTGCCCGCGCCCTCCTCACAGGTCACGCCGTCCCAGCCGTACCGGGCGGCGTAGCCCAGGTGCGACTCGAGGACCTGGCCGACGTTCATCCGGCTGGGGACCCCGAGCGGGTTCAAGATGATGTCGACCGGCGTCCCGTCCGCGAGGAACGGCATGTCCTCGACAGGAAGGATCTTCGAGATGACGCCCTTGTTCCCGTGACGACCGGCCAGCTTGTCCCCCTCGGAGATCTTCCGCTTCTGTGCGACGTACACGCGGACCAGCTGGTTCACGCCGGGCGGCAGCTCGTGGGAGTCCTCACGGGAGAAGACGCGGACGTCGATGACCTTGCCTTCCTCGCCGTGGGGGACCTTCAGGCTCGTGTCGCGCACCTCCCGGGCCTTCTCGCCGAAGATCGCCCGGAGCAGCCGCTCCTCGGGCGTCTGCTCGGTCTCCCCCTTCGGGGTGACCTTCCCGACCAGGACGTCACCGGGTCCCACCTCCGCTCCGATGCGGATGATGCCGCGCTCGTCGAGGTCGGCGAGGATCTCCTCGGAGAGGTTGGGGATGTCCCGCGTGATCTCCTCCGCGCCGAGCTTGGTGTCACGGGCGTCGACTTCATGCTCCTCGATGTGGATCGAGGTCAGCACGTCGTCGCGTACCAGGCGCTGGGAGAGGATGATGGCGTCCTCGTAGTTGTAGCCCTCCCACGGCATGAAGGCGACGAGCAGGTTCTTGCCCAGGGCGAGCTCGCCGTTGTGCGTCGAGGGCCCGTCCGCCAGCAGGTCGCCGGCGGTCACCTTGTCGCCCTCGTCGACGAGCGGCTTCTGGTTGATGCAGGTGTTCTGGTTGGAGCGGCGGAACTTGGCGAGCCTGTAGATCCGCCGTCCGAGCGTCTGGCCGAGGCGGTCCTTCTGCCCGGAGCGGTACTCGACGACGATCTGGTCTCCCGAGACCTCGGTCACGGTGCCTTCGCCCTCGGCGAGGACGACGTCGCCGGCGTCCCGCGCGGCGCGTCCCTCGACGCCCGTGCCGATGTAGGGCGCCTCGGGCACGACCAGCGGAACGGCCTGCTTCTGCATGTTGGCACCCATGAGGGCGCGGTTCGCGTCGTCGTGCTCGACGAAGGGGATCAACGCGGTCGACACCGACACGGTCTGCTTCGGCGAGACGTCCATCAGGTCCACGTCCGCCGGGGGCACGTAGTCGATCTCGCTCGTCGTGCCATAGGCGGTGGTGCTGGCGCCGACGCGCACGCCCGTTCCCTGCGGGCCGCGGCGGACGAGGACACGGTCGTTGGTGAAGCGTCCGTCGGGACCGACCGGCGCGTTCGCCTGTGCGATGACGTGCTCCTCCTCCTCGTCCGCGGCGAGGTACACGACCTCGTCGGTGACACGCCCTCCGACGACCTTGCGATAGGGCGTCTCGATGAAGCCGTACTCGTTCACCCGCGCGTAGGTCGCGAGCGCGCCGATGAGGCCGATGTTCGGCCCTTCGGGCGTCTCGATCGGACACATGCGGCCGTAGTGGGAGGTGTGCACGTCGCGCACCTCGAAGCCGGCACGCTCCCGTGAGAGGCCCCCAGGACCCAGCGCGGACAGCCGCCGCTTGTGGGCGAGGCCCGAGAGAGGGTTGTTCTGGTCCATGAACTGGCTCAGCTGCGACGTGCCGAAGAACTCCTTCACCGCAGCGACGACAGGCCGGATGTTGATGAGGGTCTGGGGCGTGATGGCCTCGACGTCCTGGGTGGTCATGCGTTCCCGGACGACCCGTTCCATGCGCGAGAGACCCACGCGCACCTGGTTCTGGATGAGCTCGCCGACCGAGCGGATCCGCCGGTTGGCGAAGTGGTCCTGGTCGTCGATCCGGTACGTCGTGTCCCCGTCGGCCATGTGCAAGGCCAGGTGGAGCATGTACGTCGCCGACGCGAGGATCTCCGACGGGCTGAGCACGCTCTGGCCCGGGGCGGGACGCTCGAGATCCACCCCGAAGAGCTCGGAGATCCGCTCGATCTCAGGGCCGAGCTTGCGATTGAGCTTGTACCGGCCGACGCGGGTCAAGTCGTAGCGCTTCGGGTTGAAGAAGGCATTCTCGAAGTACTGGCGTGCCGCCTCCACCGAGAGCGGCTCGCCGGGCCGGGCGCGCTTGTAGATCTCGAGGAGCGCCTCCTCGCGGCTGGGCGCGAGCTCCTTCTCCTTCTCCCACTGCCCCTCGAGGAAGTCGAAGTGCCGGACGAAACGCTCGAGGAAGGCCTCGTCGCCGTAGCCGAGGGCGCGTAGCAGGACGAACAGGGAGAGCCGGCGCTTGCGCGCCACACGCGCTCCGGCAGTGACGTCCTTGGAGGGCTTCGCCTCGATGTCGAGCTCGATCCACTCGCCACGATAGGGGTGGATCGTGCCGGTGAAGATCGTCTTCAGGTCCCTGCCCGGCTGGAAGATGACCCCCGGGGAGCGGACGAGTTGGCTCACGACGACCCGCTCGGTCCCGTTGACGATGAAGGTGCCGCGGTCCGTCATCATCGGGAAGTCGCCCATGAAGACGGTCTGCTCCTTGATCTCGCCGGTGCCGGCGTTCAAGAAGCGCGCCCTGACGAAGACGGGCGCCGCGTAGGTCATGTCCTTCTCTTTGCACTCCTCCACCGAGAACTTCGGCGGCGGGCGCAGATCGGCGTCCGACGCGTCGAACTCGAGCTCGAGGCTCAGCTGGCCGGTGAAGTCCTCGATCGGGCTGATGTCGTCGAAGGCCTCGGCGAGACCCTTCTCCAAGAACCACTGGAAGGAGTCTCGCTGGATCGCGATGAGGTCGGGCAGGGGCAGGGCTTCGTCGATGTTGGCGAAGGACACACGTTCGGGGCTACGGGACCGTGAAGACAACGGTCAACTCCTCCCAGTTGCTCGGGGTGCGGGGGTGAAGCGGGGGCAGGTCCGCCAGGACGGGTGGCGGCAGGACGGGGATCGGCGGCTGCAGCAGACGGCTGCAGAGGACCCTGGAGGGGTCCGGAACGGTGCCGTGGCGCGCGCCATTCAGGCTGGAGGAAGAGCGATCGCAAGACGGAGCTGCACGGCAACCCGGTAGCTTACCCGGAGGCAGACGAATTCACAACCCCTCCGCCGACGGACACCGAGGGGCGAACACCGACAGGGTAAAGGGCGACGTGGTCCCAGTCAAGGTTTGCCGAGGCCCGGGGCGACCGGGGCCGCTCCGGTTGCCCCGGCCGCCCGCGCGGGCTACTTGACCTCCACGGTCGCGCCCGCGCCCTCGAGCGCAGCCCTCGCCTTCTCGGCGTCGTCCTTGTTGACGTGCTCCAACACGGGCTTCGGGGCACCGTCGACGAGGTCCTTGGCCTCCTTCAGCCCGAGGCTCGTCAGCGCCCGGACCTCCTTGATGACCTGGATCTTCTTGTCGCCGGCGGCAACGAGGACGACGTCGAACTCGGTCTTCTCCTCCTCTGTGCCGCCTGTCTCCGCGCCAGCGCCGCCCGCCGCGGGCGCGGCGGTGACGGCGACAGGTGCCGCCGCCGTGACGCCGAATTTCTCCTCGAATTCTTTCAGCAGCTCGCTCAGCTCGATCACCGAGAGCTCGGCGATGCCGTCGAGGATCTGCTCCTTGGTCAGGGATCCTGCCATCTGTGATGTTCCTTTCTTCCTTGATCTCTTCTTCGGTCTCGATCTCGGCGGACGGGCAGCGCGCCCTGGCCCGCTACCCGCTCTGCGGTGGTGCCGTCTCGGGTGCCCCGGTGTCGGGTGCCGTCTCGGGTGCCCCGGCGTCGGCGCCTTCCAGTGCGAACGGGGTTGCGGACCGGCTCTCGGCGGGCGTGCCGCCGCGTTCGTCGATGAGCGCCTTGAGGCCGTACGCGAGGCTGCGCGGCAGCGCCTCGAGGAGAGAGGCCAGCTGTGCGAGCGGTGCCTGCAGGGCGCCGGCAAGTCCCGCGAGCAGCACGTCACGGGGCGGGAGATCCGCGAGCGCCGCGAGCTGCGCCGGGGAGAGCAGGGCCCCGTCGAGCATCCCGCCCTTCACGACGAGGCGGTTGTTGGTCCGCGAGAAGTCGCGCAGCGCCTTGGCCACCGCGCTCACGTCGCCATGGACGAAGGCGATCGCCGTCGGGCCGACCAGCAGCTCTTCGAGGCGGGCGTGCGGACCTCCGTCGATCGCGCGCCGGACGAGCGTGTTCTTGAAGACCTTGTAGTCACCCCCGGCCGCCATCAGGCTCTTGCGCAACGCCGCCAGGTCCCCCACGGTGAGCCCGCGATATTCGGTCACCACCGTCGCATGGGCGTCGCCGAGCCGCGCGCGCACCTCGTCGACTACGGCGACCTTCTCGGGCCTCGGGTTGTCCATCGCTCCTCCACCGTCCAGGCAGGGGTCGCCGCGATCTCTCGGCTGTGCGACGGACCAGGCTCGTGCCTGAACGCGTCGCCTGGTCAGGCGGACCCAGAGGGTCCCTTCCGCGCACAGAGGCGCACCGGAGGTCTACGGCGACCGGAAGCTCGTTGCCCGCACTCGTCGGGCTGTCACCGACAGGGTATCAGGCGGTGGCCGCCAGCTCCTCTCCGACCTCCCGGGAACGGGCCGGGTCGATGTGCACCCCCGGGCCCATCGTCGAAGAGAGGGTCACCGCGAGCAGGTAGCGGCCTTTGGCGGCGGCGGGTTTCGCACGAACCAGCTCCTCCACGACGGTTCGGACGTTCGCCGCGAGGTCGGACTTGTCGAAGGACACCTTGCCCACCGGGAGATGGACGTTGCCGACTTTGTCGGTGCGGTATTCCACGCGGCCACCCTTGAACTCGGCCACCGCCCGGCCGACGTCGCTCGTCACGGTCCCGGTCTTCGGGTTCGGCATGAGGCCCCGAGGCCCGAGGACCCGCCCGAGCGTCCCGACCTGTCCCATGAGGTCGGGGGTGGCGATGGCCACGTCGAACTCCAAGAAACCCTCGTCGCGCACCCGCGCGACGAGGTCGTCGGCACCGACGACGTCGGCACCGGCCGCTCGTGCCTCGGCCGCCTGGTCACCCGCGGCGAAGACCGCGATCCTGACGGTCTTGCCGGTTCCCGCGGGCAGGCTGAGGGTGCCGCGGACGATCTGGTCGGCCTTGCGCGGGTCCACGCCGAGGCGGACCGCCAACTCGACGGTCTCGTCGAACTTCGCCGACGCCATCGACTTCACGAGGTCGATGGCGTCGCCCACCCCGTAGAGGGCCTCGCGGTCGAAGCGTCCGCTGAGCGCCCGGTAGCGCTTGCCGTGCTGGCTCATCGATGTCCTCCGTCTCCCGCGCCGCTCACCCGGCGACTGCGATGCCCATCGATCGGGCAGTGCCCACGACCTGCTTCTTCGCCGCATCGAGGTCGTCAGTGTTGAGGTCCACCATCTTCACCCGCGCGATCTCCGTGAGCTGCTCATCGGAGATCGTGCCCGCTTGGGAACGCCCCGACGTGGCCGATCCCTTCTCCACCCCTGCGGCCTGTCGGAGGAGCACCGGCGTCGGCGTGGTCTTGAGGACGAAGGTGAAGGAACGGTCCTCGTAGATCGTGATCTCGACGGGCACGACCGTGCCTCGCATGGACTCGGTCGCGGCGTTGTACTGCTTGCAGAACTCCATCGTCTGGACCCCGTGGGGCCCGAGGGCGGTACCGACAGGGGGAGCGGGGGTCGCCTGGCCGGCCTGAAGCTGGATCTTGACCACAGCGAGGACGCGCTTGCGGGGGGGCATCGTGGGTTCTCCTTCGAGGGGTTAGAGCTTTGCGACCTGGCTGAACTCGAGCTCGACCGGCGTCTCCCGGCCGAAGATGTTGACGAGGACCTTCAGCTTCAGCTGGTCTTCATTGATCTCGGCGATCTGCCCGGAGAAGTCCGCAAACGGCCCCTCCTTCACCCGCACGGTCTCGTTCACCTCGTACTCGAGCTTCGGACGGCGCTGCTTCGCAGGTGCCTGGACGCCCTCGGGCCTCACCTGGAGGATGCTCTCCACCTCTTTTCGTGACAGAGGCGTCGGCTTGGTGCCCGGACCGACGAACCCGGTGACCCCAGGGGTGTTGCGGATCGCGCCCCACGTGTCATCGTCGAGATCGCTCCGGACGAGGAGGTAGCCGGGGAACACCTTCTTCTGGACGGTGACCCGCTTGCCGTTCTTCACCTCGACCACGTCCTCCATGGGGACGACGACCTCGTAGACCCGGTCTTCCATCCCCCTCGAGGCGATGACGTTCTTCAGGTTGGAGGTGACCTTGTTCTCGTAGCCCGAGTACGTGTGGACGACGTACCAGCGGCCGGGACGGTCATAGGGGCTGGGGACGTAGGACTCCTCCTCGTCTTCGTCCTCGTCTTCGCCGTCGTCCTCGTCCGCACGGGCGGCGGCGTCGGGCTCCTCAACCTTGGCGGCGTCGAGGGCGCGCTCGGTGTCGGGAACCTGCTCTGTGGCTTCCTCGGAAAGCTCGGTGTCGAGTGTCACGTGCTGGCCGCTCACTTCTGGAACATGAAGTACACGCCCTTGCCGAAGGCGAGGTTCAAGAGGAAGATCAGCGCGACCATGATCACGAGCGTGAAGAAGACCACCATCGAGTAGTTGACCATCTCCACCCGGGTGGGCCAGGCTACCTGGCGCAGCTCGTCTCGGATCTCCCGGGCGAACTGGACCGGGGACGTCCGGCTTCGGACCGGCCTCGCCTCGCGGCGGGCAGGTCCGAGGTCGCCGAGCTCGAACGTGTCGGTCTCGAGATCCGCAGCGTCGGTCTCCGTACGGCCTCGCCGTTCCATCATGCGCTTGCTCTCGCGGTTCACTGCCTCGCTCCGGCTGTCGATCGTCTTGCGGGAGTCGCTCCGCCCCGGGGGGGTTCCCAGCAGGGCAGGAGGGACTCGAACCCCCAACCGCCGGTTTTGGAGACCGGTGCTCTACCAGTTGAGCTACTGCCCTCTGTCACCGCGGTCCTCGTCCGGGTCGCCGGCCACCGGGGCCGGCAGGCGTCGGACCTCGGGGGCAGCCCGCCACGATACCACCGCTGGCAGGGGGCAGCTCATCGGGTCTCCTTGTGGAGGGTGTGGCGCCTGTCCCACCGGCAGTACTTCTGCATCTCGATGCGTTCCCGATCGTTGAGCTTGTTCTTGGTGGTGATGTAGTTCCGCCGCTTGCAGACCTCGCAGGCGAGCGTCACCTGGACGCGCTTCTCGTTCTTCGCCATGGGAGCCTCCCTCGTGCTCGATCGGACGACCCGGTCCGTCCCGTAGCGGCGGCGGGACTCGAACCCGCGACAACACGATTATGAGCCGTGTGCTCTGACCAACTGAGCTACGCCGCCGGGGAGCCCCCTGTCGGAATCGAACCGACGACACCAGCCTTACCATGGCTGTGCTCTGCCGACT
>DAHWOV010000001.1:0-71364 GCA_027339205.1 Acidimicrobiaceae bacterium
CCGCCTGCTGTGGCGCCCCCCGGTCCGGCGCCCCCCGCTCCGCCGCCGGCCGCCGCTCCGCCGCCGGCCGCCGCTCCGCCGCCGTCGTCGCGAGGAGGAGCGGCCGGCTCGAGGAGTCGAAGCACCCGGCTCAGGTCGACGGTCCCGAGGAAGTACCCGTCCCCGTCCACCACCGGGGCACCCGGCACGCCGGTCGCCCGCAACTGGTCCGCCGCATCGCTGAGGGGAGTGGTGTCCAGCAGGATGAGCTTGGGGGTCGTCGCAACGTCTGCGACATGAACGAGAGAGAGCAGTGGCAGACCGAACTGCAGCCTGCTGGCCTCTGAGTCCGCTCTCGTGCGGAGCTGTGAGCGGTAGATGCTGTCGTCGGCCCTGGCGACGATGAAGGTGGACAGGGCGATCGCGACGAGCGCCGGTGCGATGATCTGGACGCTTCCGGTCATCTCGGCGACCATGACCATGACCGCGAGCGGCGCGCGGGAGATGCCGCCGAAGACCGCCATCATGCCGACGACCACGAACGGGCCCGGGTCGTGACCGACGCCCGGAGCGATCGGCTCGAACAGGCGCCAGACGGCGAGACCCGTGAACGCTCCGATCACCATGCCGGGACCGAAGACGCCGCCCGACCCTCCCGTGCCGATCGAGAGCGCCGTCGCAGCGATGCGGGCGAAGGGGAGCAGCAGCACGATCCAAAGAGGCGTGTGCAGGAGGACGCCTCTCAGCTGGAGCGACTCCTGCACCCAGCCGTAGCCGGTGCCGAGCACTTCTGGGAGCGCGAGTGCTATGAGCCCGACGAAGAGCGCGCCGAGAGCAGGACGGAGCTTCCGAGAGAACGGCAAGCGGCTGGCCAGTGTCGCGACGCCGTAGAAGCTCTTCGAGTACAGAAGCCCGATGCCGCCGGCGACGATGCCGATCAGCGCGAACCAGACGAGCTGGATGGGCTGGTCGAAGTGGTACGAGGAGGTGGCGAAGAGCGGGCGGTAGCCGTAGACCGCGCCAAAGATCGCGTAGGCGATGGCGGAAGCGAAGAGCCCCGGTACCAGCGCGGGGTACTCAAAATCTTCCCGGTAGACGATGTCGGCAGCCAGGACCGCGCCGCCCAGAGGCGCACTGAAGATTGCGCCGATGCCCGAACCGATGCCCACAGAGACGGCGATGCGGCCGTCCTCGGGCGAGAGGTCGAGCACGCGGGCGAGGAGCGATCCGAAGCCAGCGCTGATCTGGGCGGTCGGTCCTTCTCTTCCTCCCGATCCGCCGGACCCGATCGTGAGCGCGGACGCGAGGATCTTGATGACCACCGCTCGCAGACGGATGCCGCGGGGGTTGTAGTGGACCGCGTCGATGGCCGCGTCCGTGCCGTGCCCCTCGGCCTCGGGAGCCCAGGTGAACACGAGGAAGCCAGCGCCCAAAGCTCCCGCGACGACCACGAGCGGGATGGCCCATGCTCGGAGGTAGTGGATGCCCGAACCGAGGGCGTTGCCCTCCCCGGCGGGGGTCGGCACGCGGTAGTTCGCCAAGATCTGCAAGAAGAACTCCGTGGACAGCCGCAGAGCTTCGTAGAACACGACTGCGCCGAGGCCCGCCACAGTGCCGATGACCGATGCGAGGATCAGCCATCGCACGAGGTAGGACATGCCGTTGACGTGGCCGCCGGCCCAGCTCGCGAAACGACGCCAGCCGGTCCGTCCATGGAAGAGCGCCGTCGAGACGAAGGGCGACCCCGCGTGGTGGCTGGGAGTGGCTGGTGACTCCGGCGCCTCTGGGCGCACCGATCCTGTAGGTGAGGGCACCGATCCCGCGGGTCCTCGTGGACCGGGGGTCAGATCCTCGGGCATGTGCTCAGCGCGCGATGTCTGCAGGTCACAGATCCCATCCGGTGCTCCAGTCCTGCTCGGGCACTTCGCCCGCGGCGTCCGCGAGGAGCTGGAGTCCTGCTACCACCGAGCGTCGGGCATCCTCGGGCACCGCCGACAGCAGGTTGGCGATCTCCTGACGCCTGCGCTCGGTGACGACGTCGACAAGCCGCCTTCCGGCCTCGGTGAGAGCGACGCGGACCTGCCGACGGTCATTGCGGTCGGTCCGGCGCCGGACCAGTCCCTTGCGTACGAGGCGGTCGCAAAGCCGTGATGCCGTCGGGGGCGTGACGGCGAGCGCGTCGGCGAGGGCGGCGATGCCCTGGGGCCCGCGCGATGCGAGCACCACGAGCGAGCGGTACTGGGTGAGGGTGACTTCGTCGGCGCCCTCGAGATTGGCGAGCGAGCGGGCCGCGACGGCGACAAGGACGCGGCTCGCGGTCAGCACCGCGTCGACCATGGGCTCCTGCTGCTCGCTTACGTGGCTAATAGTTGTCCATAGTACGGAGGTGGCCGGCCGGCCGCAACCCCGCGCCGGGTCCGTGCAACCGTCCGCCGGCAGGTCGTATGCTCCCTCAGCCGACCTGCTCGCACATCCTTCAGTCGACCTGCTCGAACACCGCGGCGATCCCCTGGCCGCCGCCGATGCACATCGTCTCGAGGCCCAGAGCCGCGCCACGACGGTCCATCTCACGGAGCAGCGTCGTGAGGATCCGGCAGCCGGTCGCACCGACGGGATGGCCGAGCGAGATGCCGGACCCGTGAACGTTGAGACGTTCGAGCACTTCGTCACCCATGTCGCCGTTGGCGCGCCACTCCCGTAGCACGGCGAGCACTTGGGCGGCGAACGCCTCGTTCAGCTCGATGAGGTCCATGTCGGCGAGGCGGAGCCCTGCTCGATCGAGAGCCTTGGCGGTCGCGGGGACCGGACCGATCCCCATGCGCTCGGGCTCCACGCCGGCGACCGCCCACGAACGGAGCCGGGCGAGGGGGCGCAGACCCAGGTCTGCCGCGCAGTCGGGATGGGTGACCACGCAGACGGCTGCCCCGTCGTTCTGCCCGCTCGAGTTGCCTGCGGTGACGGTCGCTTCCGGGTCCTTGCTCCAGAGGACCGGTCGCAGGGCGCTGAGCGCGTCGAGGGTCGCGTCGGCTCGGGGGTGCTCGTCGGTGTCGACGTCTCCGACCGGGACGATCTCCTCGGCGAACAGCGGGCGTGCGGCTACCGCCCGACGGTGGGACTCGAGCGCGAGCTCGTCCTGCTCGAGCCTCCCGATGCCGTACTCGCGTCGGAGGTTCTCCGCGGTCTCGAGCATGCCCCCGGGGATGAGGTGCCGGCTGCCGCCGGCCGTCACCCGTCCCCGGACGAGGCGGTCCATGAGCGCGACGTCGCCCCCGCGTACGCCCCAGCGAAGGCGCGTCGTGTAGTGCTCTGCCTGGCTCATGCTCTCGACGCCGCCGGCGAGCACGAGGTCGGCCGCGCCGGTCTGGACCTGCATCGCGCCGTAGATCACTGCCTGGAGCCCCGACCCGCAACGGCGATCGAGCTGGATCCCCGTGGCCCCGACCGGCAACCCGGCGTCGAGCGCACCGACGCGTCCGATCGCCGGTGCCTCGCCGTTGGGGTAGCACTGCCCCAGGACGACGTCGTCCACGCGGTCTGCGGGGACGCGCGAGCGTGAGAGGACCGCGTCGATCACACTCGCCGCGAGCGCGGCGGCCGTCACGTCGCGCAGCTTGCCTCCGAACCCGCCGACGGGCGTCCGGAGAGGTTCGCAGATCAGGGCTTCACGCATGAAGATGTCAGGTTACGGCGAGGTGGCGCGGTCGTGGGCCACGCGAGCGCTCGCCAGTACCCGCCGGCCGGGTGCCGCGGGCGAGAGCCGGTGACAATACGAAGATTGCCGGAGACGGGCGTGAGGGTGGTAGGCAGGAAGGGTGAGCACTGTCACTGCAACCGCCCACCGCACCGTCGACGCCCCCGCAGGCGTCGTCTTCGGCTGTCTCAGCGACTATCGAGAGCACCACCCCCGGTTCCTCCCCCCGGCCTTCTCGGAGTACCGGGTCGAAGAGGGCGGCACAGGCGACGGGACGGTGGTCAGCTTCGCGATCACCGCCGGTGGCCGGAGCCGCCGGTACCGGATGCGCGTCGTGGTTCCCGAGCCGGGACGGGTGCTCGAAGAGCGCGACACCGCTTCGTCCCTCGTGACGCGGTTCGTCCTGGCTCCCGACGGCAGCCGGACGAACGTCCGCATCGAGACGACGTGGAAGGGGGCCGGCGGGATCGGCGGCTTCTTCGAGCGCATGTTCGCCCCCGCCGCGCTCAAGCGGATCTACGACGACGAGCTCGCTCGTCTGGACGCCTACGCACGGGAGCAACGCTCGGCGTGAGCGAGGGAAGAATTCACCGCGAGGTCATCTTCGTGTAGGTGGCGCTTCGCGCACCGTTCAGCTCTGTTCCCTAGGGTCTGCCCCGATGGGTCTGCAGGCCCACGGCGCCAAGAGAGGACGGGAGCACAGGAGCGTCCGACGCGGCGCGACATCCTTGTCCGCGAGCCGCGTTCGGTTCGACGGACGCCCGGTCGTCCTCGTTGTCGATGACGAGGAGTCGTATCGCGAGGCGCTCGCGTCCGGGCTCGATCACGAAGGGTTCACCGTCCAGCTTGCCGCTGACGGCTACGAGGCACTGCGGCTCTTCCACTCCGGGCCCCCCGATCTGGTCCTGCTCGACGTCATGCTCCCGGACCAGTCGGGTGTGGAGCTGTGCCAGCGGATGCACGCGACCGCTCCGGTCCCCGTCATCATGGTGAGCGCGAAGACCGCCGAAGTGGACATCGTCGTCGGCCTCGAGGTGGGGGCGGCGGACTACGTGGTCAAGCCGTACCGGCTGCGCGAGCTCGTCGCGCGAATGCACGCGGTGCTCCGACGCGGAGAGCCTCTGGCGGCTCCCGCGGGCGGGGCACTCGCCCGGGGGAGTGTCCGGCTCGATGACGGGCGCCGCGAAGTGACCGTCGACGGGCGCCCTGTCGAGCTGTCACGCAAGGAGTTCGACCTCCTCGCGCTCCTCATGGCCCAGCCGGGTCGGGTCGTGACCAGAGAGCGGTGCACGGAGCGGCTCTGGTGGGACCAGGAGCTGGTCGACACCCGCACCCTCGACACCCATGTGAAGCGCCTTCGGCGCAAGATCGAGCCCGATCCTTCGAACCCCCGCCATCTCGTCACCGTGCGAGGGGTCGGCTTCCGCTTCGAGCCGTGACCCCGCGGCGTCACCACGTCCCTGCCGGGCGATGGATTCGCCTCGGGCCGCACGGAACGCTTACCGTTTCGACTGCAGCACGCGAGGGGCAGCGGCACCCGTTCGACGGTTCGCAGGCCTCCGCTGCCCACGACCGAGGGAGCTTCGACTCGAAGGAGGGGATCTGCCATGTGGAACAGCTTCAGGACCGACGAGCACCTGGGCATCACCGCCGAGATCACGACGTACCCGGGGGGCAACGGCGACGAGATCCACGCGTACGTCGTCCGGCCGATGAACGAGGGCCCGGTGCCGGGGATCGTGTTGGTCCACCACATGCCGGGGTGGGACGAATTCTCCCAGGAGTTCGCCGAGCGGCTCGGGCGCCACGGGCACCTCGTGATCTGCCCTGATCTGTACTGCCGCTTCGGGCACGGCACGCCGGACGACGTGGCAGCCAAGGTGCGGAGCGAGGGCGGCGTCCACGACGACAGCGTCGTCGCCGACTGCGAGGCCGCCGCCGCCTGGCTGCGCGCGGACTCCCAGTGCAACGGCAAGCTCGGGATCATCGGGCCGTGCTCGGGAGGCCGTCACGCGCTGCTGGCAGCGTCCCGGATCGGCGGGTTCGGCGCGGTCGTGGACCTGTGGGGCGGAGGCGTCATCATGCCCGCGGATCAGCGCACGCCCGCGCGCCCGGTGGCGCCGATCGACTACACGGCTGATCTCGACGCCCCGCTCCTCGGGCTCTTCGGCAACGACGACCAGTCACCCACGCCCGCGCAGGTCGACGAGCACGAGGCAGAGCTGAAGAAGTACCACAAGACCTTCGAGTTCCACCGCTACGACGGCGCGGGGCACGGGTTCTTCTACTACCACACGCCCATGTACCGTCAGGAGCAGGCGATGGACGGGTGGGAGAAGGTCTTCGAATTCTTCGAAAGGCACCTCAGGTGAGACGAGGAAGGTGAGACGAGGAAGGTGAGAGGGATCAGATGTGCACGATGATCGCCGCGAGCGCAGCCGTCAACGGAGTCGGCAAGGGGGCGACGGGATGGTTTCCCATCACCCAGGCGACGGTCGGCTACGACCATGCCACGCACTCGGGCACACAGCACGCACTCCTGTTGGACTTCACCAATTACGAGATCGGTGTGGAGGCACGCGTCGCGCTGGAGCTCGATCTCGAGTCGGGCAGGGCCCTCATGGCCCAGCTTCGCTCGGCCATCGAGGCAGCGGAGGCGATCGGGGAAGACTCGCGGGTGCGCTGAGCGACGCTGCCGGGAGGCGCCGCCGAGGGACTGACGGAGGTCGCTGAGGGCTCGGTCCCGGGGGCGCGCCGCCGGGTCGCCTGAGGGTTCGCCTGAGGGTTGCTTCCTCGAGTCAGCTGGTGGTCCCCCGCCGTCGTGCGGCCCTTGGCCGGTACGTGCCGAGCGCGAAGCCAGCTGTGCGCTGACCGCCGGTGAGCGGCCGTCCGAGGGGTTCGCCGATGGGCGGATCGAAGGAGGGGCCGATGACCGGGCCGCCGAGGCGGCCGTCGACAGGGTCGACGGGGACGCGCGGCTGAGGCGCATCCTCGAGCCTGCGGTCGAACCTGACAGCCCGCCGCTCCTCGAGCCGCACCCAGTGCATGATCACCGGGACGAAGGCGAGCGACATCAAGACGTCGCCGCCCACCCACATGATGACCCCGCCCACGTGCAGGTCGGTGACGAGTGACGGTCCCCAGGTGCGATGGAGCGCCGCTTCTGCGGGGAAGATCTCCCGGTTCTCGAGACTGAGGGTGAGACCGACGAACGTGTCGACCGGCACCGCCAGGAACAGGTAGAGGGCCTGCATCGCCGGGTGGAGGCGGTTGGTGCCCGGGTCCCTGCCGAGGATCTGGCGCCAGAAGAGGAACCCGACGACGAGGAACAGCACGTGCTCGCCGTGGTGGGCCGCGGGGCTCTCCAGCACCCATGTCATGAAGACCGTCAGGTGCGTGACGGGGACCACCAGTGCGTACGCGCCAAAGGCGATCACCGGATGCCCGATGACCTTCGCGGCGTGCGACCGGAGCACCCTCCCGAGCCGGCGGTGCCAGGTGCCGGCGGTGGCGCGCCACGCGAGCGCGATGGGGGAGGAGACGGCGAAGAGCCCGGCCGCGACCATGATGAGCAGGAGATGCTGGACCATGTGGTCCCAGAACAGCTCGTCGTCGTACACGCCGATTGCGCTCAGGAGGGCGATCGCAGTGACGGCGACTCCGCCGATGAAGGCGGCGGTCCGCCCGGCGGGCCATCGGTGGTGAGGATGGAGGCGGTTCTGGCGAGCCACGCCCCACAGGTACAGCGTGAGCGCGCCCGCCAAGAGGGCGATCGGCACCGGATCGACTGTCGTGCTGAGGAGCTGGCGCCACGACAGCGGCGGGAGCGCTGCGGCGAAGGCGGGGGCGAGTGCGAGGGGCTCGATCATCGTTGCGGCGTCGTCCCGAAGCGCACCCGGCGGCACAGCACCACCTAGGCGGTCTGCACCACCCGTCGGCACAGCACCACCTAAGCGGTCCGCACCGCTTGGCGGTCCGCACCACCCGGCGGCACAGCGCCGTTCAGCTCGGGACGCTCGGTGAGCTTAGCCATCGTGGACCGGCGCTCCGCGGGCGGCTACCCTCGCACCGACCGAGGAGGGGGTGCGCATGCGGCGTTGGAGGGTATTGGGGTTCCGAGCGACGCTCGCATTGGCCGTCTCGGCACCGACGGCACTCGGTGCCGCCGCTCTCGCCTCCACTGGCGCAGGAGCGACCACAAGAGCGACCGCAGCAGCGACCACGAGCATCAGCGCCTCCGTGGGCAACGACATCTCGTTCCCCCAGTGCGGCTCGCCGTTCCCGAGCGGCCAGGCCTTCGGGATCGTCGGGATCAACGACGGGTTGCCCAACACGCTCGACCCGTGCCTCGGGCCGCCCTCTGCGACGAGCCCTGCCACAAGCTCGGCGACACCTCCGTCGGCGACACCTCCGCCCAGCTCCACTCCGAGCTACTCCAAGAGCGAGCTGTACTGGGCGGTGAGCACCTCGTCCGGATCGGGCGCCGAGCCCAAGGCGTCGGTCTACGTCAACACCGCGGACCCCGGGAACGTCGTCACAGGCACGCTCGTCGCCGACTGGCCGACCTCGGGGTCCACCCCTTACGGCACATGCACGACGACCACGGTCACAACCAGCTCAGGTCCGAAGACCGCAGGCCAGGACTCGCCGGCTTGTGCGTGGGAGTACGGCAACGAGAAGGCGGCCCAGGACGTCTCCTGGCTGGTAGCCGCCGCGCAGGCGATCAACGCGCAGTCGCCGCCTGTCGCCGTCCCGGCGACGGCGAGCGGGTACCCGTGGTGGCTCGACGTGGAGATCGCCAACACATGGCAGACAGGGGCCTCTGGCCAGAAGACGAACGTCGCGGTGCTCCAGGGCATCGTGGTCGGGCTCACCGCCGCCGGAGCGCCCAGCGTCGGTGTCTACTCGACCTCGTACATGTGGGGGGTGATCACCGGCGGCACCAGCGCGTCGACCCCGTCGATCGGCAGGCTGACCACGTGGATCCCCGGGGCCGCCAACGAGGCCGGCGCCCTGACAACGTGCGCAGGCCCGTCGTTCACGGCGGGGCCGGTGGGCCTCGCACAATTCCCGAGCGGGAGCTTCGACGGCGACCTCCCCTGCACACAGCCCACCGATGCCAGGATCTACGGCCAGACACCCGACGCCACCGCCGCGGCCGAGTTCACCAGGGCGTTCCACTACGCGAAGTCGGCATGCCCGGCCTCCCGCGCGGCGGTCCTCGCGACGACACGGGAGTACCAAGACGCCCTCTCGAGCCAGTTCCTGGCGCAGTACCTCACAACGGGTACGCTGCTCACCCCCACGACAAGCCTGTCCCAGGTCACGGCGACAACCCTTCGTGAAGAGGGGATCGACACGGTCTACATCGTCGGCGGCCCGCTCGCCGTCAGCGCCACAGTCCAGAGCGCGATCGAGGCCATGACAGCGTACGAGTGCGGCGGGAAGACACGCGCGACGGCGGAGGGGAAGATCGTCGTCCACCGCCTCTTCGGCCAGACGCAGTACGCGACGGCGATGTCGGTGGTCGACTTCGTCGGCAAGGCAGCGAGCGCCGCGTTCCCCGGGGCCTATAGCACGACCAATTCCACAGGCGGCACCGGGCGCTACAACGACACCGCCGGCGCCGGCTCGCCGTCACCCCCTGCGGCGAGCGAGCCGACGGCGATCCTGGCGAACGGGCAGGAGTTCCAAGACGCCCAGGCGGCCAGCGTGATCTCCTACCGCGCGAAGTTCCCGATGCTGCTCACCCCGGCGACCACGCTGTCGGCGACAGCGGTGAGCGCGATACAGCATCTCGGCATCCAGCAGGTGATCCTCCTGGGTGGACCGCTCGCTGTGACAGATGGCGTCGAGGCGCAGCTCGTGGCCGAGACCGGCGTCTCAGTGCTGCGGGTCGCGGGGAAGGACTACACCGACACCGCCCGCGAGCTCGCCAGGTTCGAGGCTGCGGGGCCAACAGAGGGCCTCGGCTGGACATCTGCCCACCGGATCATGGTCGCGCGTGGCAACGGCTTCACCGACGGCCTCTGCGGCGGGGTGCTGGAGAACGTGCACAACGTGACAACAGGCATTGCCGGCACCGCGCGCCCGCTGCTGCTCACCGAGACCCCGACACTCGTCGGGACGTACCTGTCCACATTCCTGGCGGTCACAGGGCACACAGGGATCGACGGCACAACGGGCAAGACGATCATCGGCCTCGTCATCCTCGGGGGACCGCTGGCGGTGACGACAGCGACGGTCACCGCCATGCAGGCGGACTTGAGCCGCTGAGCGAGGGTCTCAGGCGCAGGTCACAGTGCGAACGGCGCCGCTGCGTCGGCGTCGATGCCGTAGCGCCGGATGGCCTCACCGACCACCGCGTGCTCCACCGCACCCTGCCCGGCGAGCGACGACAGGACGGCGATCACGGCGTGCGGGGCGTCGACCTCGAAGTAGCGGCGAAGCGCGGCACGGGCGTCGGAGCGGCCGAAGCCGTCGGTGCCGAGCGAGGTGAACGGACGCCGGACCCAGCGCGAGACCTGGTCGGGGACCGCGCGGATGTAGTCGGTCAGCGCGACCACCGGCTCAGGTCCCGACCCGAGCACGTCGGTGACGTACGGGGTCCGCTGCTCCGCGCCGGGATGCAGCCGGTTCCAGCGCTCGCACTGCAGCGCGTCGTTGCGCAGCGTCGTCCACGACGTCGCGGACCACGTGTCCGCTGAGACGCCCCACTCTTCTGCGAGCATGCGGCGTGCTTCGGTCGCGACCTGCCACATCGGGCCGGAGAAGCAGATCGACGCCCTCGGAGCAGGCTGCTCACCGCGTGGCGCGACTGGAGCCGGGCCGGCGTAGCGGTAGATGCCCCTCAGGATGCCCGAGCGGACGGCGTCTCCCTCGGCGCCCTCGGGCAGCGCCGGCATCGCGTAATTCTCGTTGTACAAGGTGAGGTACCAGAATTTGTCCTCGGGCGCCTCGCCCATCATCCGGCGCACCGCGTCGTCGACGACGACCGCCACCTCGTATGCGAACGCCGGGTCGTAGACGACGGCGGCGGGGTTCGTCGACGCCAAGAGCGGGGAGTGCCCGTCGTCGTGCTGGAGCCCCTCTCCGAGCAGCGTCGTCCTCCCGGCGGTGCATCCCGCCAGGATCCCGCGCCCTCGCATGTCGCCGAGCGCCCAGAGCAGGTCCCCCACCCGCTGGAAGCCGAACATCGAGTAGAAGAGGAACACGGGGAGCATCGGTCGGCCCCAGGTGGCGTACGAGGTGGCGAGCGCGCTGAACGCCGCGGTGGCGCCAGCCTCCGTGATGCCCTCCTGGAGCAGCTGGCCCGAGGCGCTCTCCGCGTACTTGAGCGGGAGGTCGGCGTCGACGGGCACGTAGCGCTGGCCCCCGGGCGCGTAGATCTTGGCCTCGGCGATGATGGGCTCGAGCCCGAACGTGCGGGCCTCGTCCGAGACGATCGGTGCGACGAAGGGCCCGAAGTCCGGGTCCCGCACGAGGTTCCGCAGCAGGCGGGCGAAGGCCATCGTCGTCGACACCGCCTGGCTGCCCGAGCCGGCCATGAGGTCGGAGAAGACCTTCGGGTCGGGGAGCACCACCTTGGCGGGCCGGACGACCCGGCGGGGGAGTGCGCCGCCGAGCACCCTGCGCCGCGCCATCAGGTACTCGAAAGCCTCGGAGCCTTCGGGCGGGCGGTAGTAGGGGGGGGCGTCGGCATCGAGCGCCTCGTCGGGGATCTCGTCGGCGAGGTAGAGACGGTCCCGCAGCGCCCGCAGCTGGTCCCTCGTCATCTTCTTGATCTGGTGGGTGGCGTTGCGAGCCTCGATCTGGGGACCGAGCGTCCAGCCCTTGATCGTCTTGGCGAGGATCGCCGTGGGCGCCCCCCGCTGCTCGGTGGCGAGCTTGTAGGCCGCGTAGAGCTTGCGGTAGTCGTGCCCGCCGCGTGGGAGGGTGCGCAGCTCGTCGTCGCTCAGGTGCTCGACCATCTTGCGCAGACGGGGGTCGGGGCCGAAGAAGTGCTCGCGGATGTAGGCGCCGGACTCGACGGCGTACTTCTGGAACTCGCCGTCGACCGTCGTGTTCATCTTGTCCAGCAGCACGCCGTCGACGTCGCGGGCGAGCAGCTCGTCCCATCTGGAGCCCCAGATCACCTTGATGACGTTCCATCCCGCGCCGCGGAAGAGGGCCTCGAGCTCCTGGATGATCTTCCCGTTGCCGCGTACTGGTCCGTCGAGGCGCTGGAGGTTGCAGTTGACGACGAAGATCAAGTTGTCGAGGTGCTCACGTCCGGCGACCCCCAGCGCGCCGATCGACTCCGGCTCGTCCATCTCCCCGTCGCCGACGAAGCACCAGACCTTGCTCGAGCTCGTGTCGACGAGCTGGCGCTGGTGCAGGTAGCGGTTGACGTGGGCCTGGTAGATCGCGTCGATCGGGCCGAGGCCCATGGAGACGGTGGGGAACTCCCAGAAGTCGGGGAGCGAGCGGGGATGCGGGTAGCTCGGGAGCCCGCCGCCGACCTCGTGACGGAAGTTGTCGAGGTCGTGCTCGCTCAGCCGCCCCTCCACGAACGCCCGCGCGTAGATCCCCGGGGAGGCGTGGCCCTGGACGAAGACCTGATCGCCGGAGCCTCCGTCGTCCTTGCCCCGGAAGAAGTGGTTGAACCCGACCTCGTACAGCGAGGCCGAGCTCGCGTAGGTGGAGAGGTGGCCGCCGATGCCGTCGGTGCGCATGTTCGCCCGCACGACCATCGCGGCAGCGTTCCAGCGGATGTACGCGCGGATGCGCCGCTCGAGGTACTCGTCGCCCGGGAACCACGGCTCCTCGTCCGCCGGGATCGTGTTGACGTACGGCGTCGAGACCGTGGCGGGAAAGTCGACCTGCAGGGTCCGTGCGCGCTCGAGCAGCTTCATGAGGAGAAAACGCGCGCGCGGCCGCCCCCTCGTCCCCACCACCGCGTCGAAGGAGTCGAGCCACTCGGCGGTCTCCTGGGTGTCGATGTCGGGGCCCTGGTGGGACACGCCGTCGAAGAGCACACCTCCACGGTACCGGTCGCGGGCCGTCGCACCGCGCCAGCGCCGAGCGCCGCCGCGCCGAGCCGAGCGCCGCCGCACCGAGCTGAGCGCCGCCGCACCGAGCCGAGCGCCGCCGCGCGGAGCCCAGCGCAGATCGCCCGGCCACCCATCGCCTGCCCGGGCGGCGCCGGCGGTGTAGACCTCCTGGGTGCTCACGGTGTACACGGACGGGTCCTGCCTCGGGAACCCGGGCCCCGGCGGATGGGCGTGGGTCGTGCCCGACGGAAGGTTCGAGAGCGGCGCGGACCCGCACACGACCAACCAGAGGATGGAGATCACTGCACCGCTCCGGGCCCTCGAGGCGCTGCGCGCCGACGCGGGCGGCGGCGAGATCGTGGTGCGGAGCGACTCCATGTACGTCGTGAACTGCTTCCTCCAACGCTGGTGGGCGGGCTGGCAGCGCAGGGGCTGGCGCAATTCGCAGGGGAAGCCCGTCGCGAACCGCGACCTGTGGGAACCGCTCCTCGCGCTCGCGCTCGACCCCGCGGTGCCCGTCCGGTTCCAATGGGTGAAGGGGCATTCCGGCGACCGGTGGAACGACGTGGTCGACGACCTCGCCAACGCCGCGGCCGCCACGGGCACGGGCCAAAGCGGCTCGTGCTGACGTCGGCGCGCGGCCCGTCTGGCCTCCGCCGCCTCGACGCACCTACCATCGCCGGCATGTTGCTCGAAGGTTCGTCTGCAATCGTCACCGGCGGTGCGTCGGGTCTCGGGGCCGCCACCGCGAAGGCGCTCGCTGCCGAAGGGGTGCGCGTCACCGTGTTCGACCTCAACGAGGACGGCGCAAAGGCCGTCGCAGGCGAGGTGGGCGGCGACTACGTCGCAGGGGACGTCACGGACCCCGAGCACTGCCAGCGGGCGGTCGACCAGGCGGCAGCGGGGGGAAGGCTGCGGGTCGCGGTCAACTGCGCAGGGACCGGTTGGATCGGCCGGGTGATCGATCGCCAGGGCAATCCCCACGAGCTCGCGCCGTTCGAATTCATCCAGCGCCTCAACGTGATCGGCACCTTCAACGTGATGACGAAGGCGGCGGCTGCGATCGCCAGGACCGAGCCGCTGGAGGACGCCGAGCGGGGCGTCATCGTCAACACGGCGTCGGTGGCCGCGTTCGACGGCCAGGTCGGCCAGCTCGCCTACTCGGCGTCGAAGGGTGCGGTGGTGGGCATGACCCTGCCGGCTGCCCGCGACCTCGCCGTCGTCGGCATCCGCGTCGTGACCATCGCGCCCGGGCTGTTCGACACGCCGCT
Source organism: Acidimicrobiaceae bacterium (assembly GCA_027339205.1). Taxonomy (GTDB): domain Bacteria; phylum Actinomycetota; class Acidimicrobiia; order Acidimicrobiales; family RAAP-2; genus JAJYVT01. The sequence goes on from DAHWOV010000001.1 coordinate 13,974, forward strand.
GCTGGGCATGCTTCCCGAGGAGCAGCGGCGCGCCCTCGGCGAGTCCGTGCTCTTTCCCAAGCGCCTGGGCGATCCCGCGAGCTACGGTCAGCTGGTCGTCCACATCGCCCGCAACAGCTACTTGAACGGCGAGGTCATCCGGCTCGACGGCGGCATCAGGATGCCGCCCAAGTAGGAGGGATCCTTCCGTGCGCCAGGTCGAGGCCGAGGGGGTCCGCCTGTTCCCGGTCGGGCTCGGGACCTGGCAGTTCGGCGCGGGCGAATGGGGCTACGGGACCACCTACGCAAAGGAGGTCGCGCCGCGCATCGTCGAGCGGTCGCTCGATCTCGGCGTCCAGCTCGTCGACACCGCCGAGCTCTACGCGTTCGGCCGCTCGGAGCGGATCGTCGGCGCCGCGCTCGGGAGGCGGAGGGACGAGGCGTTCCTCGCGACCAAGCTCTTCCCCGTCCTTCCCGTGGACCCGGTCGTCGGCTGGCGCGCACGCGGGAGCCTTCGGCGTCTCGGCACCGACCGCGTGGACCTCTACCAGCTCCACTGGCCCAACCCTGTGGTCCCTGCACGCCCGGTCGCAGACGCCCTGGCGAGGCTCCTCGACGCGGGGCTCACCCGGCACGTGGGGGTGAGCAACTACCCGCTCACGCGTTGGGAGGAGCTCGAGCGGCTCCTCGGCCGGCCGGTCCTCTCCAACCAGGTCCGCTACAGCCTCGTGGACCGCGCCCCGGAGCGCGAGCTCCTTCCGTGGGCCCAGGCGAACGGGAGGATGATCATCGCCTACAGCCCGCTCGGGCAGGGGCTCCTGTCCGGCCGCTACGGTCCGGGCCGCCGACCGACCGGGCTCCGGGCGAGGACGAGCCCCTTTCGCACGGAGAACCTCCAGCGCGTCGAGCCGCTCCTCCACGCGCTCTCGGAGGTCGCCGACGCCCATCACGCTTCCCCCGCGCAGATCGCGCTCGCCTGGCTGCTCCGACGCCCGAACGTCGTGGTGATCCCCGGGGCGTCGTCGGTGGAGCAGGCGGAGCAGAATGCCGCATCGGCGGACATCGAGCTCAGCGCGGCGGAGGACGACGCGCTGACCGCCGCTTCGGACGCGTACCAGCCCGTGCGCTCGCGCATCGGGGCGCGTGCGAGCCTGGTGGGCCGCAGGGCACGCCGCGTGCTCGGCGGCCTTCGGGCGTAACGCACCCTGCGGCGCCGTTAGGCTCGTAGGCGTTTTCGTCCAGGCGCGTGAAGCGCCGGAGGAGGGTCCCGTGGAGTACGACGTGGTGATCATCGGCGGCGGCCCAGGCGGATATGCCGCCGCCTTGTACGGTGCGTCCGGCGGGTTGCGGATCGCCGTCGTCGAATTCACAAAGGTCGGTGGGACCTGCTTGCACCGCGGCTGCGTGCCGGCGAAGGAATTCCTCGAGTCCGCTGCGGTCTACCGCACGGTGCGAAAGGCCTCCGAGTTCGGGATCTCGGCAGGAGACCCGACCGTGGACTTCGCCGTCAACCAGCGCCGCAAGGTGGCGGTGGTCGACCAGCTCCACCGCGGGCTCGCCGGGTTGCTCAAGGGGCGCAACGTCACCGTGCTCTCCGGGACCGGCACGCTCCTGCCCGGGCGCCGAGTCCGCGTGGTGGACGGCCCGGACGCCGGCACCGAGGTCGTCGGGCGCCACGTCGTGCTCGCGACGGGATCGGTCCCGCGGACGCTCCCAGGGCTCGACGTCGACGGGCGCTACGTGCTCACCTCCGACGAGTTCCTCGAGCTCGAGCGCGTGCCCGCCTCGGTGGCCGTGGTGGGCGGCGGCGCGATCGGCTGCGAGTTCGCCTCTCTCCTGTCGGACCTCGGCGCCAAGGTGACGATCCTCGAGGCATTGGACACGATCCTCGCGGGTTGTGACGACGACATCTCCGCTGTGGTGGGCCGTTCGTTCAAGCGCCGCGGGATGGAGATCATCACCGGCGCGCAGGTGAAGGGCCACACGCCCCGGCCCGACGGGTCGAGCACGGTGGTCCACCTCGGCGACGGCAGGGACGTGGAGGCGGAGGTCGTGGTGATCTCCGTGGGCCGCCGTCCCCGGACCGAGGGCCTCTTGTCCGAAGGCACCTCAGTGCAGCTGGACGAGCGCGGGTTCGTCGTCGTGAACCATCTCATGCAAACTCACGAGCGGAACATCTGGGCCGTCGGCGACGTCTGCGCGGGGACGCCCCAGCTGGCGCACGTGGCGTTCGAGGAGGCGGTCCTCGTGATCAAGGGCATCCTGGGTGATCCGATGGTGCCGGTCGACTACGAGCGCGTGCCGTGGGCCATCTACTGCCACCCCGAGGTCGCCTTCGCGGGCTTGACCGAGGCCCAGGCCGCCGCGCGGGGGATCCCTGTCCTTGTGAAGAAGGACCCCTTCGGCGGGAACAGCCGGGCGCGTATCATCGGCGACACCGAGGGGCTCGTGAAGGTCGTCGCCGAGCGACTGGCGGACGGGTCCGCAGGCAGGATCCTCGGCGTGCACATGGTCGGTCCGTGGGTGACCGAGCAGCTCGGCGCCGGTTACCTCGCGGTCAACTGGGAGGCGACGCCGGCAGAGGTCGCACAGTTCATCCAGCCGCATCCGTCGCTCTCCGAGACGTTCGGGGAGACGGTGCTCGCGCTGACCGGAAGGGGATTGCACGTTGGCTGACGTCACGATGCCGCAGCTGGGTGAGACGGTCACCGAGGGGACCATCACCCGATGGATGAAGTCCGTGGGCGACCACGTCGAACGCGACGAGCCGCTCTTCGAGGTCTCGACGGACAAGGTCGACTCGGAGGTCCCGGCCCCCGCGAGCGGTGTGCTCTCCGAGATCGTGGTCCCCGAGGGAGAGACGGTCCCCGTGGGCGCCCGTCTCGCGGTCATCTCCGACGGCGCGGGGGCCAGCGCCCCGGCGTCTGCGCCGCAAGCCGCCGCTGCGCCTGCAGCCGCCGCTGCGCCACAACCCGCCGCTGCGCCTGCGGAGGCGGTTTCGCCACCCGCCTCGCCGCCCGGGGCGCCTCCCACGCCCGAGCCGCTCGTGTCGTCGCAGGCAGCACCCGCGTCCTACCCGGCACAGGCAGCACCGCCGCCGCCGCCGACCGGATACGCGCCGCGACCGAGCGAGACCGGGTCCCCTGCCGGCCCTGCCCCTGGGGGCGACGGCGAAGCCACGCGCGTGGAGGGAATGCTCCTCTCCCCGGTCGTTCGCCGTCTTCTCGACGAGAACGGCATCTCTCCCTCCGAGGTCACCGGCACGGGGCTCGGTGGGCGGATCACGAGAGAGGACGTCCTCGGTTTCATCGACGCGCGCCGCGGGGCTGGGGCCGGCGTTGCCGCGCCTTCGGCGTCGGCTCCGCCAGCTGCGCCGTTCCCTCCGCCGCCAGCCCCCCAAGCGCCGCCACCGCCAGCCCCCCAAGCGCCGCCGCCGCCAGCTCCCCCGCCGGCCGGCATGCCGGTCCCCGCGGCTCCTACGCAGAGCGCCGCCACCGCCGTCTTCCGCCCCTCGGCGGACCGGTTGGTGCCGTTCTCGAACATGCGGCGTCGGACCGCAGAGCACATGGTCCGTTCGAAGGCCACCTCGCCGCACGCCTACATCGCGTACGAAGCGGACTTCGAGAACGTCGACCGCGTGCGCAAGGTGTGGCGTGACCGCTTCAAGAGCGAGGAGGGGTTCTCGCTCACGTACCTCCCCTTCATCGCGCGAGCGACCGTCGACGCGCTCCGAGAGTTCCCCAATCTGAACGCGTCGGTCGTCGAGGACTCTCTGGTCGTGCACCAGCAGGTGAATCTCGGGATCGCGGTCGACCTCAACCACGAGGGGCTCATCGTCCCCGTCATCCACCACGCAGAGGAGATCACGCTTCGCGGGATCGCGCGGCGGGTCAGGGACCTCGCCGACCGCGCCCGCAACAGGCAGCTGACCGCCGACGACATCGCCGGGGGCACGTTCTCCGTCACCAACGACGGGCCGTTCGGCACGTACTTCACCGTGCCGATCATCAACCAGCCGCAGGTCGCGATCCTGGCGACCGACGGCGTCCGCCGCCGCCCCGTCGTCGTCGAGCTCGCCGACGGCAGCGAGTCCATCGCCATCCACTCCGTCGGGATGATCGGGCTCAGCTGGGACCACCGTGCGGTGGACGGCGCGTACGTGTCGTCCTTCCTTCGCCGGGTCGCGCAGGCCCTCTCCACGCGCGACTGGGCTTCCGAGCTGTAGCCGTGCTACGCATTCGCCGCCTCGGGCAAGTCAGCTACGCCGAGGCGTTCGATCTCCAGCATGCGCTCGCGCAGCGAGGAGGCGACGACTACTTGCTGCTGGTGGAGCACCCCCACGTCTACACGCTCGGCGTGCGCGCCGACCCCGCACACGTCCTTCGCGATCCGGCGTCAGTCGGGGCGACGCTCTTTCGGACCGACCGGGGCGGCGACGTGACCTATCACGGGCCGGGCCAGCTCGTCGCCTACCCGATCGTGACGCTCGAGGACCATCCCGGCGCGGGCCCGCTCCACGTGCACCGCATCGAACAGCTGGTCATCGACGCGCTCGGCTTACTGGGGGTCGAGGCGTCACGGCACGAGGGCTACCCCGGGGTCTGGGTGGGCGTCGACGGCCCGTCGCCCCGCAAGGTGGCCGCCATCGGGGTACGGACCATGCGGGTGGACGGCGGGCGGCGCCGGACCCTCCACGGCGTCGCACTCAACGTGGACTGCGACCTCGAGATGTTCGGCCACATCGTGCCGTGCGGCATCGCGGACTACGCGGTGACCTCTCTGCGCGCGGAGGGGAACGACGCGTCGATGGACGAGGTCGTCGAGGCGGTTGCCTCGCGAGCGGCAGCGGTGTGGGGGACCGACGGCGTCGATCGCCGCGACGTCGACCTGCCGCGAAGGAAACGGCATCCGGGCGGGAACGCCGACGTCGCCGAGGAGCGGCCTCTGCTGCGCCGGCTTCGGGACGCCGGCACCGACCCCGACGCCGGGATCCCGTTCCGGGCGCGCAAGCCGGAGTGGCTCCGCGCCCCGGCACGCATGGGGGAGGGGTACGTCTCCCTCGGTCGGACGATCCACGATCTGCGGCTGGTCACTGTCTGCGAGGAGGCAGGCTGCCCCAACATCTTCGAGTGCTGGGCCGACGGGACGGCCACCTTCATGGTCAACGGCTCGCGCTGCACGCGCGCTTGCGGCTTCTGCCTCGTCGACACGCGCCGTCCGCTGCCCCTCGACCCGACCGAGCCAGACCGTGTCGCCGAAGCGGTCGCGCGGATGCGGCTGTCGCACGCAGTCATCACGTGTGTCGCTCGCGACGACCTCGACGACGGCGGTGCAGGAGCGATCGCGGCCACGGTCCGGGCGGTCCGGCGGCGCAACCCCGAAACGGGAATCGAGGTCCTGGTCTCCGACTTCAAGGGGGACGCGTCCTCTCTCGAGCTCGTCCTCGACGCGCGCCCCGACGTGCTGAACCACAACGTGGAGACCGTGGTCCGGCTCCAGCGCGCGGTGCGGCCGTCTGCTGGGTACGCGAGGAGCCTCGCGGTGCTCGCCCGAGCTGCCGACGCCGGGCTCGTAGTGAAGTCGGGGCTCATGGTCGGCCTAGGGGAGTCCGAGGAGGAGGTCGTCTCCACGCTTGCCGACATGGCGTCCGTCGGCGTGTCGATCGCGACGATCGGGCAGTACCTGCGGCCGAGCGCGGACCACCTGCCGGTCGCCCGGTGGTGGAGCCCAGCGGAGCTCGAGGCGCTAGCCACCGCCGGACGCGAGCTCGGCCTCTTGCATGTCGAGGCCTCGCCGCTCACGCGGTCGAGCTACCACGCGAAGCAGGCCGCCGACGCCGCCTCCTCGCCAGCCGACGCCAGCGAAGACGGCGGCACGGCTCACGCCGCGACGGGGTCAGCCCCGCTGCGCGTAGTGCTGCGTCCAGGTGTTCCCGTCCCAGTACCGAAGCGTGTCGGGGGTGCCGCTCGGGTCGGGTAGCCATCCGGCGGGCGTGCCCACCGGGGGCAGGAGCGCCTGGTGCGCCATGGTGGCGGTCGGCGCTGCCTGCGCCGTCGCGACGCCCGTCTGAGCGGGGGCTTCGCCCGTGGCCCACGCAGCGGGAGCCGGCCACGCCGATCCGTTCGCGGCCACCGGCGCCCCCGCGCCGGGAATCCCCGCCACGTCCGCTCCTTGCGCTGTCGTCGCTGCAGATCCGGAGGGAACCGGAGACCCGGCGGGCGCCGGTTGCGAGGCGGCGGCCAGGTGCGCTGGCGCTTGCGGGAATTGCTGCTGGGACAGCTGCTGGGCAAGCGGCACCTGCGGGGCCGCCTGGGGCTGCGGGGCTGCCTGGGGCTGCGGGGCTGCCGGCACCTGGGCAGCCGTCGCGGCGGCGAACGCACCGAAGGGGTCGGGGCGGCCAGCCGGCTGCTGCTGCAGGTCGGCATAGTAATTCGGGGCTTCGGGCTCGGTCTTCGACGCTTCCTTCTTGCGCCTGCGGCTCATCAGGACGATGGCCACGAGCAGCACGATGATGACAGCTGCGACCACCGCCTCGATGACGACAAGATTCCGGTTGACGGCCGCCAAGATCGTGGTGTCCATGTCACCCTCCCCTCCCCCGCACACGGTAGTGCTCCTTCGCCCGGGGGGTCAACGAATTCCCACTTCAACCGGAAGGACCGGTCAGGCGACGAAGTACTTGGCCTTCGGGTGGTGGCAGACGATGGCGTCGGTGGTCTGCTCTGGGACCAGCTGGAAGCCGTCGCTCACCGACACGCCGACTCGGTCGCCACCGAGCAGCTCCACGACCTTGGCATTGTCCTCCAGGTCCGGGCAGGCGGGGTAGCCCCAGCTGTAGCGGCCTCCGCGGTACTGCTGGCGGAACAGACCGGTGAGCGTGGGGCCGTCCTGGTCGGCGAAGCCCAGCTCCTCTCGGATGCGGCGGTGCCAGTACTCCGCGAGCGCCTCGGTCATCTCCACCCCGAGCCCGTGGAGGAACAGGTAGTCCTGGTAGCGGTTCTCCGCGAAGAGGCGCGACGTCTCCTCGGACACCTTCGGGCCCATGGTGACGAGCATGAAGGTGGCGAAGTCCTCCTCGCCGGTGCTCGCCGGGCGGAAGAAGTCGGCGATGCAGAGCCACGGGGGCTTGTCCTGGCGGGGGAACGTGAAGCGCATCCATTCGGCGCTGCGCGTCTCGTCCTTGTAGATCACGAGGTCGTTGCCCTCGGACGCCGCGGCGAAGTGGCCGTAGGCGACCTGTGGCACGAGGACGTCGGCCTGCTTGGCCTTGTCGAGCTCTTGACGGAGCACTGCCTTGACCCTGGCCTTGAAGGCCGCGTCATCCTCCCCTGCGGCAGGGCGGAAGCCCCACTGGTTGCGGAAGAGCGCGGTCAGATTGAGGTATCCCGCGACCTCGTCGATGGGGATCCCGCGGGCCGTCCTCGTGCCGACGAAGGGCGGTCGGAAGAGCTCGTTGTCCAGCTCGACTTCCGGTGAGCGCGCCGGCCGGCCGTCACGTGGCTCGGCGTCGGAGTCACGCGCGCCGGCCGGCCGGAAGCGGGACGGCACGTTGCGCTGCGAGACCTCACGCCCGAAGAGCGGGTCTTCTCGGCCGCTTCGCCGGAGCTCCGTCAGGCGGTCCATCGTGCGGAGCCCCTCGAAGGCGTCGCGCCCGTAGAAGACGCGGCCGTCGTAGACCTGGCGCAGGTCGCGCTCCACGTAGGTGCGGGTGAGCGCGGCCCCGCCGAGCAGCACCGGGAGGTCGGCGAGCCCGCGACGGTTGAGCTCCTCGAGGTTGTCGCGCATGACCAACGTGGACTTCACGAGCAATCCGCTCATTCCGAGGGCGTCGGCCCCGTGCTCTTGCACGGCTGCCACCATCTCGCCGATGCCGACCTTGATCCCGAGGTTCACCACCTCGTAGCCGTTGTTGGTGAAGATGATGTCGACGAGGTTCTTCCCGATGTCGTGGACGTCGCCCTTCACGGTCGCGAGCACGACCCTTCCCTTCCCGCCCTGGTCGGCCCGCTCCATGTGCGGCTCGAGGTAGGCGACGGCTGCCTTCATCGTCTCGGCGGACTGCAGGACGAAGGGAAGCTGCATCTCTCCGGACGCGAAGAGGTCGCCGACGGTCCTCATGCCCGCGAGGAGGAATTCGTTCACGATCTCGAGCGCTTCGTGGCCCGAGCCGAGGGCCTCGTCGAGATCGGCTTCGAGACCTTGACGGCGGCCGTCGACGATGCGCTGCTCGAGGCGGCGCTCGACCGGCCAGTCGGCGTGGCCGTCGTCAGTCACGTGCGATGCGGCGACGCCTTCGAAGAGCGCGAGCAGCTCCTGCAGCGGGTCATACCCCTCGCGGCGCCGGTCGTGGACGAGGTCGAGGCACACCTCCCGCGCGCGCTCGTCGATTCGCGACAAAGGAAGGATCTTGGCGGCGTGGACGATCGCCGCATCCAGTCCCGCCTCGACGCACTCGTGCAGGAACACCGAGTTCAGCACCTGCCGCGCGGCCGGGTTCAGGCCGAACGAGACGTTCGAGAGGCCGATCAGCGTGTGGACGCCGGGGAGCTCGGCTTTGATCGCCATGATCCCCTCGATCGTCTCGACGCCATCGCGCCGGCTCTCCTCCATCCCCGTCGACAGGGGCAGCGCGAGCGGGTCGAAGATGAGATCGGAGGGTTCGAGCCCGTAGCGCTCCACTGCGATGTCGTGAATGGCCCGAGCGGCTCGGAGCTTCCACTCGGCGGTCCGCGCCTGTCCCTCCTCGTCGATGCAGGTGCAGACCACCGCGGCGCCGTACTCCCGTGCGAGCCGCAGGAACCGGTCGAGCCGCGTCCCGTCGCCGTCACCCTCTTCGAGGTTGACCGAGTTGAGGATCGGACGGCCTCCGAGCCACTCCAGGGCAGCCTCGGCGACCGGTGCCTCGGTCGAGTCGATCATGAGCGGCACGGTCGACTGCGTGGCGAGCCGGCTCGCCACCTCCTTCATGTCGGAGACGCCGTCGGCGCCGGTGTAGTCCACGCAGACGTCGATGACGTGCGCCCCCTCGGCGATCTGGTCTCTGGCCATCCCGACGCACGTCTCCCAGTCGCCGGCGAGCATCGCCTCACGGAAGCGCCTGGACCCGTTGGCGTTCGTCCGTTCCCCCACCACGAGGAACGACGTCTCCTGGGAAAGGGCCACCGAGCCGTAGATCGAGGCGGCGGCGGGCTCGTGCACCGGGCGGCGCGCCGCCGGCGAGGTCCCCTCGAGCGCGCTCACGACGGCCCGAAGGTGGTCTGGCGTCGTCCCGCAGCAACCGCCGACCGCGCTCACCCCGTACTCGGACACGAAGCGGTGGAGGTGGTCGGCGAGCTCGTCGGGACTGAGGTCGTAGTGCATCTTGCCCTCGACCACCGACGGCAGTCCTGCGTTCGGGAGGACCGAGACCGGCACGCGGGAGTGCGCGCAGAGATAGCGGATCGCTTCGTGCATTTCCGCGGGTCCGGTGGCGCAGTTGAGGCCCACCGCGTCGACCTGCATCGCGTCGAGCGTGGTGAGCGCTGCAGCGATCTCGGTCCCCGGGAGCATCCTCCCGGTGAGCTCGATAGTGACCTGGACCTGGAGGGGGACTTGCCGACCGGCCGCAACCATCGCCCGCCGGGCGCCGTTGATCGCAGCCTTCGCCGAGAGAAGATCGAAGACCGTCTCGACGAGGAGGAGGTCGACGCCCCCTTCGAGCAGGCCCTTGGCCTGGGCCTCGTACGCGGCCCGCAGCGCGGGGTAGGAGATCTGCCCGAGCGTCGGGAACTTGGTGCCGGGCCCCATGCTGCCGGCGACCCATCGCGGGCTCCCTGGTGAGGCGTACTCGTCAGCGACTCGACGAGCGAGCCTGGCTGCCGCGACGTTGATCTCGTGGACCTGATCGCCGATCCCGTACTCGTCGAGCACGACCGAGAAGGCGCCGAAGGTGTCGGTCTCGATCACCTCCACCCCGACGTCGAGGAACGAGCGGTGGACGCGTTCGACGGCGCTGGGGCAGCTCAGCACCAGCACCTCGTTGCAGCCTTCGAGCTTCGCCCCGCCGAACGCATCGGCGCCGAGATCTTGCAGCTGGAGGTTGGTACCGGTCGCGCCGTCGAAGATCACGACCCTCTGCGCGACGGCGCTGAGGTAATCCGAGCAGGAGGGATCGAGGCGACCGAGCGGGATCGAGGCCATCTCGCAGAAAGGCTATTCGCTCGTGCCAGCTACCATCCGCATTCGTGCGCATCTATACGCGCAAGGGCGACGACGGCACGACGGGGCTCCTCTACGGGGGGCGGGTGGGGAAGGCGAGCCCCAGGATCGAGCTGAACGGCGCGGTCGACGAGGCGCAGGCCGCGCTCGGCGCGGCCCGCGCGGAGTCCGCCCCCGGGTCGGAGCTAGACGAGCTCCTGATCACGCTCGAAAGGGAGCTCTACGTGCTGATGGCGGAGGTCGCGACCGCGCCGGCGAACCGCGCCAAGCTGGTCCCAGGAGAGAGCCTGGTCACCGAGGCAATGGTGGCGCGGCTCGAGGAATGGATCGACCAGCTGACCGAGCGGTTCCCCATGCCGAGGGAATTCGTCGTTCCGGGGGCCAACCGGGCGTCGGCTGCTCTCGACGTCGCCCGCACGGTCGTGCGCCGGGCAGAACGGGTGCTCGCCTCGACGGCGCCCCTGCAGGAAGGAACGGCCGGGCTCCGGGGCGCAGGTGCCGAGCCGTCGCGGGTCGGGCCCTACCTCAACCGATTGTCGGACTTGCTCTGGACGATGGCACGCTGGCAGGAAGGGGAGGTCCACTTGGCCGCTCGCGAGCAGCCCGGTCGTCGCTCTCGGCAGGGAGCCCGGGGCGAGGGATCGCCTGCGTGAAGACCGCCCGTGCGAAGACTGCCTGCGTGAAGAGCGCCCGGGTGTAGCCCGGGTGAAGACCGCCTGCGTGAAGGAGGAGTGCTGATGATGGAGCTCGAGGTCGCCGAGACGGTGCCCGAAGGTGCTGTGGCCATCGGTGTCCCGGTCATCGCCGGTGCGACAGGCGGCGGTGGGGGCGATCCTGCGCCGCTCGAGTGGCTCGTCGGTGTCGGCGAGGTTGCCGGGTCGAAGGCCGACGTGGTCCGGCTGCTGCTCCCAGATGCGCCTGACGAAGCTTGGCTGCGTCGCGAAGGCTTCGCCGCCGCCAAAGGGTCAGCGCTCTCCCTGCGCGGAGCCTCCGGGCCGCCCGCCGTCGTGCTGCTCGGGCTCGGTGAGCGGGCGGGCGTCGGGCGTGAGCAGTGGCGACTCGCGGCCGCAGCGCTCGTCCGCGCGGCGGGGAAGGGGAGGGGCTCGGCGGCGATCGTCCTTCCTGGCGATCCTCCAGGGGGAGACGCGGCGTCCGTGGGTGCCGCGATCGCAGAAGGTGCTGTGCTCGCGAGCTACAGCTTCGACTCGTACAGGACGGCGCCCCACGCTGAGCGCGTCGACCACCTCGTCCTCGTCGGCCCCGGCGACTACGCCCGAGGGCTTCGGCAGGGGGCCGCAGCCGCGGCCGCGGCGGTGTTCGCGCGTGATCTGATCAACACCCCTCCGAGCGACATGACGCCACGCGAACTGGCAGTGCGCGTGCAGGAGCACTTGTCCGCGCTCGCCGGGACGACGGTGGAGGTCTGGGACGAAGACAGGATCGCCGCCGAGCGCCTCGGCGGGCTCCTCGCGGTCGCGCGAGGTTCAGGAGAGCCGCCTCGGCTCGTGCGAGCGAGCTACACGCCGGCAGGCGGGGATGGCGGCGATGGGAGCGACGTCCCTCACGTCGTGCTCGTGGGCAAGGGGATCACCTTCGACTCGGGGGGTCTCTCGCTCAAGCCGGCCGAGGGGATGATGACGATGAAGACGGACATGAGTGGGGCAGCCATCGTGCTCGCAGTCGTCTCAGCGTGCGCGAGCTTGGAGGTGCCGGTGAAGGTGACCGCGATCGCGCCGATGACCGAGAACATGCCCGGCGGGCGTGCGCAGAAGCCAGGTGACGTGTTGACCGCGCGCAACGGCGCCACGGTGGAGGTGCTGAACACCGACGCCGAGGGGCGCCTCGTCCTCGCCGACGGGCTGTCGCTCGCCGCCGAGCTCTCGCCGGACGTGATCATCGACGTGGCGACCCTCACCGGGGCACAGGTGGTGGCGCTCGGCAAGGGGATCGCCGCGCTGCTCGGGAACGACCCTGCGCTCATGGAGTCCCTCCAGGCGGCCGGCGAGCGCGCTGGCGAGCGGTTGTGGCCGCTGCCGCTGCCGGACGACTACCGTGAGCACATCGACTCGGAGGTCGCCGACATGAAGAACATCGGCAGACCACGCGAAGCGGGGACGATCGCAGCGGCGATGCTCCTCGCGCGCTTCGTCGACAGCACCCCGTGGGCGCACCTGGACATCGCCGGGCCGGCGCGCTCGGAGGAGAGCGCCGGGTACCTCTCGAAGGGAGCGACCGCGTTCGGGGTCCGCGCGCTCTTGGACTTCCTCGTGCACTATCAGGACTTCCAGGGCGCGCGCACCACGCCGTAGCGCCGGCGCTCAGAGCACCGCTCTGGGCACCGATGGGGCGCCTGTGTTGCGAGGCGGCCGCGAGCGCGACGAGCGATCCGGGCGACCGCAGCTCCAGGGGTTCCCTCGGACTGATCGGGTGGAAGACTGATCGGGTGGAACGCCGGTGCAAGACGGCGTGCTCGACGTCTTGGGTGTGCGGAAGGAAGGTCCGATGAGGTCTTCCGTCTGCGTGCCGGTGGTGCCCCGTCGTGGTTTCGCGCAAGGCTAGTGTGGCGGACGACGAGTAGCTCAGGGTCTGCCACGCATCCTGCGCCCGTAGCTCAGAACGGTTAGAGCACCGGACTTGTAATCCGGAGGTCGCCGGTTCAAGTCCGGCCGGGCGTTCCAAAGAGGTCTTCACGTTTTACGTGGGGACCACTTCACGTTTGGGCCCGACGTCATCGTGCTGGACGGCTGTGACACGCCCGTAGGGGTCGATGGATCTCACGGACGCGAGACAGGTCGTCCGTCGGGCGCGCTGATGCGCCCGGTGAGCACGTTCCCGCGGAAAGGCGCGGCGACTACGGGGACGAGCCGCTCGACGCGCCTGCCAGCTGGGCCAAGGTGGTGCGCCTGCGCCGGCGGGTGCGCGGTGGCCGTCCCGAAGCCGCCCGACGCCGGTCGTCTTCTTGGTGCGCCACGAAGGCGTCAGCGACCGCGAGGTTGCGCACGACGAGGGCGCAGGCGACAAACAGGCTCATCGGCACGAGGCCCATCACCCGGCACCAGCCCCGGGCGACGTCGATCGTCGCGGGGTCCTTGATCCGGGCGTTCGAGCGCTCGGCGGCCGAGCGCCTCGCATAGGAGCGTCGCCAAGGCTTGGACAGGTAGTCGTGGCGCTGGGCGGTCTTCGCGTTGACCGATGGTGCGACGGTGATGGTGACCTGGGTGCAGCACGACGGGGCGTCCTCGGGTGGAAAGAGGATCTCGGGGCGCTCCAAGGACGCGGTCATCGAGGCCTCCCGCCGCGGGCAGCGGAGCTTCCCCGCCAGAGCCGGGCACATCACCCGGTGGTAGCCGTCTGCGTCGTCTCCGCTGATGCGCCCGAGCTTGTAGCGGCTGAGCTCGGCCACCTTGTGGTCGTGTGCCGACACCTCTTGTTCGCTCGCGCCACGTGCAAGCGGCGACAGGTCGAAGAGCGCCTTGGGCGTGGCGGGGCAGTAGAGGTTCCCGTCGAAGCAGATCGCACCCTCGTGGGTTCCCTGCATGCCGCGGTCGTGGGGGTGCAGGTCCATCACGAGGCTCGCACCGGCTGCGCGAAGCGCGAGCGCGAAGTGCTCGGGGACCCGGTGCGCGTACCCCGAGTCGGCCACCACGTCACCGAGGGGGATGCCTGCTCGTGGCATCGCCACCATGACGCCGACCATTTCGGGCACCGGGTCGTGGTCGCAGCCGACGAGGTTCATCCGGCGCACGAGCTCTGCGACGCTTCCTTCGCCCTCGTCGTGCACCATGGTCGAAAGCGACAGGTAGTAGCCGAAGAACAGCTCGTCCTTCTCGCCCGGCCCCCCGCCCTTTCTATGCCCCCAGGCAGCCTCCTTGTCGGCGTAGGTGCCTGTGGGCTTCTTGTGGCGGGTGGAGAAGGACTCGACGTCGGTCCAGTCGACCGCCAAAGAGCGCGACGCGTCTTTCATCGTGCCGGGCACCGAGGCCTCGACGAGCGCGTCGAGGACACCTTGGAGCGCCTCGGTCGCGGCGCCGTCGGGCGTCTCCTTTGCGAGCGCGCTGACGAGGAGGTGAAAGGTGCGTTCCACCTGACGATACGTGAGCGTGTGCGGGCGGCCGTGCCAGTCGACCACCACCCCGAGGCGCAGACGATCGGCCTCTTCCAAAGAGCAGAGCGCCGTGTGCACGCGCGTCAAGTGTGCGGGCCGTCCGTCGCAAAGGGCCACGAGCATCCCGAGGAGCAGCGTGCGGACGCAGAGCTGGCGGGGACGGACCCCCAAAGAAAGGAGCTCTTCGATGCGGGGGGCGATCCCCGAGGCGTCGACGACGGCTTCTGCGCGCCCGAGGTCGGCGCTCACCACCTGGCTCCGAGAAGCGCCACCGCGTCGTGTTCGTCTGGGGAGACGAGATGGGCCACGAGGTCCCCAAGACGCTGGGAGCAGGTGATGCCGGCCGCGTCCATGAACGCTTTGAGCCCGATCGTCTCGGCCACGGCCACGAGCCAGGTGGCCCGCAGGCGAGCGATCTCGAGCCGTGGCAGATCCCGCCCGCCAGAAAGCGACGCGGTGAGCGGGGTGGTCACGTTGCGTCGGCTGACAGATGTGCCGCCGATCAAAAGGCTGCCGCCGGCGAAGCGGGCGGCCGAGTGGAGCCGGTCGTGATAGTTCGACAGCACCGGCACGGCCCGGGGTCTGCGGCCTGCTCGCACCAAGACCACCACCCCGCCCGAGCGCCAGACGACGTCGGCGCCGGTCACGGCCTTGAGGTCGCAGCCCACGAGCCCCGCCCCCGCACCAAGGCAGACGAGCGCCGAGGTGCGCATGCGCCGGGCCTCGGTCGGCTGGGCGTCCGCCAGGGAGAGGTAACCGGCGATCTCGGCTTTCGAGTAGGGCGCCTTGGCGCGCTCGCGGCCGAGCCACAGCGGCGGCGGGGCGCACTCGAGCGCCCGGGCCATCGCCCGCAGGTTGGACCGCACCGTGCGGCGCGTCGGCGCCGACAGCTTGGACACCGAAGGCGCACAGCAGCGCTCGACCACAGAAGGACGGAGCGCCACGGTGGCAGTGAGCTCGAGGCCGATCGACTCGCAGAACGCCCCGAGCCGGGAGGCGGCGAACAGGTAGGCCTTGGCCCGGTTCGGAGTCGGCGGCCCGGCAGCTGCGGTCAGCCCCTTGGCGAAGTCGGCCGCAGCCAAAGACACCGTGTGCGAGCTGAAGCCCTCGATCAGTGCCGCCACCTCCGTCGATAGCACACCGTATATATACTGTGTGCTATCGGACCGGTGGGGGATGCTCGTGGGAAGGTGGAGCGTGGCGGTCAGCCCGAGGCAGCGAAAAGAGCAGGCTCGCATCGCCACGGCCCTCGGGGAGATGGGCTTCGTCCTCCCCGGCAGCCTCACCGAGCGGTACTTTTCGTGCACTCATGCCGGCTGCCACTGTCACGCCGACCCCCCGGTCCTCCACGGCCCCTACCTCCAGTGGAGCCGAAAGGTCGCAGGAAGGACCACGAGCCGCACGCTCAGCCCCGAACAGGCCGCCGAGTACCAAGAGTGGTTCGACAACGAGCGGCGCCTGCGCGCACTCGTGCACGAGCTCGAGGAACTCAGCCTGTCGGTCATAGACGCCGATCCCCGTACTCCCCGGCGGCGCTGATCCTCCGGGTGTGGGGAACGGCGGATTATCCCGTGGGTGAGCTTCCGATCAGGCCGCAGAAGGCCACGTCAGGCCCAAACGTGAAGACCTCTCCAAAGAATCCAGCTCAGGAGCACCGTCCGGGCCTCGTGAGCCCCGGACACGGAAGTTGGGTAAAAGAACTGTTCACACAGCTGCCATTCACCGCCGGTGGTCCACCCCCGTCCTCGAAGCCCTGCTCGGTGAAGTGCAGGGTCAGGGCGTTCTCCGTGACGGCTGCGGATGACCGCTTCGTCGAAGCCGTCGGGGGTATCGGGGCGTAGACGACGTTGAGGTGCCCCTTGTGGGAGCACGACGAGACGGACCTGGTGTTGTCGTCGACGTCGGCGGAGGACTGGCGTGCGACGTGCACCCCTGCGAGCTCTCCGCGGTCCCGTCGGCGGCTCGAGACGATGTGCATCGGGCAGTGGCCAGGGCATCGGAGCCGTCTTCGAGCGTGCGCTGACCTGGCAGCACCCCGAGCCGCCAGGGTCGAGCATCAACGCATCACAACGATTGATGCTATGATGCTTCCGTGCGGACGACGGTCACCCTCGACCCGGACACCGCGCAACTCGTGCGCCGACGGATGGACGAGCGCGGCGTCTCGTTCAAGCAGGCGCTCAACGACGCCCTGCGCGAGGCCCTCGGTTCGCGGGCCGGGCGCTCCCCGTTCCGCACGCCCGTCTACGACCTCGGGTCGCCTGCAGTCAACCTCGACCGTGCGCTCCAGCTCGCAGCGGAGATCGAAGACGAGGAGCTCGTGCGAAAGCAGCGGGCGGGCAACTGAGCGGCGCGTGGACCTCGTCGACGCCAACGTGCTCCTCTGTGCGGTCAACCGGTCCGACCCGAGGCATGAGCGCGCCCGCGACTGGCTCGATGACCAGCTGTCGGGCGGAACCGCCGTCGGCTTCGCGTGGATCGTCCTCCTGGCGTTCCTGCGGCTGTCCACCAGGGTGGGCCTCTTCCCGCGACCGCTCGCCACGGCCGACGCCCTCGACATCGTCCGTGCGTGGCTCGCGCAGCCACCGGCCGTCGTGGTCCATGAGACCTCGGACCATCTCGAGGTGCTCGCAGACCTACTAGGCCCGATCGGCGCCGGCGGCAACCTGGTCACCGACGCCCACCTCGCCGCGCTCGCCGTCGAGCACCGTGCCGGGGTCGTCACCTTCGACTCGGACTTCGCACGCTTCCCGGGCGTCCGCTGGTCCCCGCCCGGTTCGGTCTGACGGCTCAACCCATCGCCGCGTCGGGTCGCTGGCGGCGCTCGGCGGCTCCCCAGGCAACCGGCCCGAGACGTGACGCTGCACCTCATGGCTGCCGATCTCGTGAGCGGGGGCCTGCCTCGTGCCTGGCCGCGTTGAGCCGCACTTCTCCCGGTCACGCTCGCCAGATGGGTGGCGATCGCCGACTGACACCGACCGCACCGGGGCTCCGGTGCCGGCCAGGTCTCCTCGATGATGAGCAATGGGAAAGCGATGGGAAGAGGTCAGCGTGGGTGGCACGTCATCTGCGTGCGTGCCACGTCAGCAGCAGTCGGGGTCCAAGGCCCGCACGAGTGCGCCGAGCGCAACGCGGTCTGCGGCGTAGTAGGTGCTCGCGCCTTGGCGGGTCGCTACGAGCAGCCCCGCCCGACTGAGCTGTCCAAGATGATGGCTGACCGTGGCGTCGGTGAGGTGCAGCTCGCGGGCAAGATCGACGTTGCGGACACCGCCGGAGCCCGACGCGAGCACGAAGGAGAGCAGCTTGATCCGAACGGGGTCGGCGAGGGCCTTGAGCCTGAGGGCGACCTCGAGCGCATCGGCGTCGCTCACCACCCCCGCAGCGACTGGCGGGCAGCACAGCGCGCCGGACAGCTCGATGGCCGGCAGCGACTTCGGCATGCGTCCAGTATCGCACTGCCCTTGACATATGTCGAGGAACTAGCTACTGTGCACCTAGACATTCATCTCGGCATCTCGGCATCTCGGTAAGGAGATCACCATGTCGCGCGTGCAGCCGGCCTCCGGACCGATGAGGAGACCGGTGAGGAGAAGGACACCAACTGCCATGCCCGCCAGGACAGGTTCTAGGTGACCGGCCCCGGTCGGGAACGCTGGGAGCACGACGTCGTGCCAGCCGACAACGACACCTTCGCCACCTCATCTCCACCCGCAGACGAGCACGAAGACGCCTGCTGTGCCGCCGCCGAGACCACCAGCGCGGCTCGCTCCGCTGACATCCGGGAGGCAGTCCGGCGCCGGTACGCCGCTGCCGCCCTCGAGGCGGACGGGGCGTCGACCGGAACGACGTCGTGCTGCGGGACGCGTGCATTCGATGCCTGCGGACCGGCTGGAGAAGCCGTCTTCGGAGCGGCACTGTACGAGGGGGCCGGAGAAGACGTCATACCGGATGCCGTTGCAGCTTCCCTTGGCTGTGGCGTGCCAACGGCAGTTGCCGAGCTCCACCCCGGCGAGATCGTTCTCGACCTTGGGTCTGGAGCCGGTGCCGACGTGCTGATCGCTGCTCGACGCGTGCAACCCGGCGGCAGGGCCATCGGGCTCGACATGACCTCGGAGATGCTCGAGCTCGCCCGCCGCAACGCAGCGGCCGCCGGGGTCGACAACGTCGAATTCGTCGAGGGCTATCTCGAGGAGATACCGCTGCCCGATGCCAGCGTCGACGTGGTGATCTCCAACTGTGTCATCAACCTTGCTGCCGACAAGCAGCTGGTTTTGCGTGAAGCCGCGCGCGTGCTCCGGCCGAGCGGCCGTCTCGCCGTCTCTGACGTGGTCGCCGATGCGGGCATGGACGCCGAGACGCGTGCCGACGTGGCGGAGTGGACCGGTTGCATTGCGGGAGCGCTCACCGAGGCCGAGTACCTGGACGCCTTGTCCGGCGCAGGCTTCGACCGCATCGAGATCGCCGAGACCCACCGCGTGCACGCACATGCCGCCGCGGCCATCATCCGAGCGCGGCGCACCATGACGCGCGGCAACGGCTAGCTCGAGCGGGCGACCGCGGCAAGCACCTCGCCGAAAGGGCGGTGCCCCTGCCCACGAGCTCAGCTCCGTTGGGCACGGCGGCCCGCTCGTCGCGCCCGGCCACGCCACGAGCTCGTGACGAGCGCGGCGATCGCGAGCAGCGGAAGCACGACGATGTCGGCGGGCCGGTCGTTTCGGAGCGCAAACGCCACTCCGACGAGCACGAGCATCGCGACGAAGAGCTCGGGGGTGTCACCGACCAAGAAGTCCCACCAGAAGCGCCCAAAGGCCTTGAGAACGCGCCCAAGTGCCGTCATCACGGCGTGGCCTGCTCTGCGCTCTGCGTGGCCTGCTCTGCGCTCTGCGTGTGCATCAGCTCGCCGGCGGTGGCGGCATCGGGGCCTGGGTCCTCAAGAGGGCGACTGCCCCAGCCGTGACCAGCGCGAACACGCCGATCAGCACCGGGATGGCGAGGTCGTTGCCTGGCCAGTGCGCACCGGCGCCTTCTCCGACCCAGAAGAGGCCGAAGCTCGTGAGCATGATGCCGACGAGCGTCTTGATCGTGTTCTCAGGGACTTCGGAGAGCTGCCTGGCGACGAGGAAGCCGATCGTCACAACCACCGCTACTGCGCCACCAGCGGCAGCGGCGGCGTTCCCGAGCTCGTGCTGGCTGGCGCCGAGGCTGATCACGATGAGCACGACCTCCATGCCCTCCAAGAACACGCCCTTGAAGGCCACCGCGAAGCCGACCCCGTCACGCTGTGGCCCCTTGGACCGGCGAGCCCCGAGGGAGGCCGTCGTCTCCGTGTAGATGGTGACTTCGTCGTGCTTCGCCTTGTGGCCACTCGCGCGCAGAATCGCCTTGCGCAGCCACGAGAGCCCCAGCACGAGCAGCAGAGCGCCGACGAGCACTCGAAGGGCGTTGATCGGGACATAGTGGATGAGTGGCACGCCGACGGCAACGACGAGCACTCCCAGGACGCCAAGGGCTGCGGCAGACCCTTCGAGAGCCGAGCGCCACCCGCGCGTAGTCCCTGCCGCGAGCACGATCGTGAGCGCCTCGACGGCCTCGACGCAGCTCGCGCCGAAGACCGCGAGCATCAAGATGACGGTCGCGCTCACCGGACGCGTCGAGCCCGGGGCCGGTTGGCGGTGCGTGGTTCCATGGTGTCTCTCCGGGTCCATCCCGCCGGCGCGTCGCCTTCGTCGCCCGCCGCCGAACCATGTTCAGAGAGCGCCGCTGGACCGGCCTGGCTCTTGGGCCCATCGCACACGACAGCCGCGTCACCGACGCTGCTTTGATCCGCCGAGGCGGTCGGGACACCCGGCGGGTCGCTCGGCGAGTTGTCCGACGCGCCGAACAATAGACAGCCGGCCGCTTCCAGCTCGAGGCCGACCACGGTGCCCCGCGGCACTCGTCGCTCGCTCACGACTCCCGAGACCCGATGGCTCGCGGGCAGGTCCACGACCAGCTCGTAGTGGCGGCCCCGGAAGGCGGTGTCGGCGACGTGGCCGACGAAATGTGCGGAACCTCCGTCAGGGTCGCAGAGGCGGACTGCGGTGGGTCGGATCGCAACCGATCCAAGCTCCCTCGTGTCGCCTGTGGCGAGGCGCACCTCGATCGGCCGGACGCTGCGGAAGGCGGTCGGGACGACTTGGACGTGGCCGGGGACGAAGCCGTCGCCCGTGACGCGGACGTCGAGCTCGCAAGAAAGCCCGGTGAAGCGGGCGATGAAGAGGCTCCCCGGTGAACTGTAGATCTCTTCAGGCGTCCCCAGCTGGACGAGCACGCCGTCCTGGAGCACCCCAACGCGATCCGCGAGGGCGAAGGCTTCGAGCTGGTCGTGCGTGATGTAGATCGTCGTCGCGCCGGCCTCTCGCACGAGCGAGGAGATCTCAACGCGCATCCGCTCGCGTAGGTCCGCGTCGAGGTTCGAGAGCGGCTCGTCGCACAGGAGAAGTCCCGTGTCTGCTACCAACGCGCGGGCAAGCGCCACGCGCTGCTGCTCTCCGCCCGACAGCTGGGTCGGGAACCGGTCTCCGAGGTGCCCCAGCCCTACCCGCTCGAGGATGTCCATGGCCCGGCTCCGGGCGGCGTGACGAGACAGCCGGCGGCGCCGAAGAGCGAACGCGACGTTGTCGCGAGCGGTCAGGTGGGGCCACAGCGCGTAGTCCTGGAAGACCATGGCCAGGTCGCGACGCTCTGGCGGAAGGTGGGTCTTGTCGTCCGCGACGACCGTCGTGCCGATCACGATGCGTCCAGAAGAGAGACGCTCGATCCCTGCGAGCGAGCGCAGCAGCGTGGTCTTCCCGGAGCCCGAGGGGCCGAGAAGGACCATGAACGTCCCCGGCCCCACCGTGAAGCTGGGTCCGCGCAGCGCGTGATTGCCGTCGGGGTACACCTTCGACGCCTCTTCGACGACGAGCTGCTCAGCCACGGATCGTTGATCCGATCCTTCGCCAACCCTTGGGGGCGAGCAGCCGGTAGGCGAGGAGCACGACGCACACGAGGCACAGCGCGATGGCGACGCCGATGACCGCCTGTGCGAGCCCGAGGCCGAAGTGGTAGCCCGCGATGTTGAGGTTGATCGCGACCGACAGAGGCGGCGACCCGGGAGCGTAGAGCAACTGGGACATCGGCAGCTCGAGGAAGATCCCGGAGAACGTGAAGAGCCACGCCATGACGACAGGGCGCGACACGGCAGGCAACACGCCGCTGAGCCATGCGCGCACCGGCCCCGCACCGTGCGCACGGGCGGCATCGTGGAGCGAGGACTGCACCTGGGAGACCGGGCCGACGAGCACGCGCGCGTTCGTCGGAAGGCTCGACGCGATGTAGCCGATGACCAGCAGCCAGACCGTCTGGTAGATGTCGACCCCGATACGAGAGAGGAAGGGAAGGTTGTACGCGAAGATGTACCCAGCCGCGAAGACGACTCCCGGGAGCGCCACGGTCGCAAGGAGGAGGAAGTCGAGCATGGCGGTCGAGCGCGTCCGGCGACGCGAGAGGAGCCGGGCCACCATGAACCCAGCGACGACCGTGATCGACGCGGTGACAACGCCGTAGACGAGGGAGCGGTAGATGGGCCCTGACACGCCGGGGATGTGGAGGACTCCCGAGTAGTTCGCGAAGGTGATCCTGCTCGACGCCCCGAAGTCGGCGAGCAGCGAACCGGTCACCGTGCCGACCGCCGGTGCGCCGAGCGCCAACCCGAAGAAGAGCGCGACGCACCCGGTCGCGAGGATCGTTCCCTTGGTGGAGAGCTGGCGCCTCACCGCTTGGCGCGTGCGCGCCGAGAGCACCGCGTAGGACCTCCCGCGCAGTGCCCTCGCCTGGAGCGTGAGCGGCAGCGCGACGGACGCGACGAGGACAAGTCCGATCGCGGCCGCCGCTGGGAAGCTCGGCGGAAAGTTCCCGATTGCTGCGTAGAGCTGGTACGTGGCGAGGGAGAAGTGCGAGTTGTAGGCGAGCGTGTACGCGACGCCGAAGTCGCTGATCGACTCCGCGAACCCGATCGCGAGGGCTGACCAGATCGCCGGAGCGAGGATCGGGAGGACGAGCCGGAGTGCCGCAGGTCTCGACGCGCCATGGACGCGCGCCGCATCCTCGAACTCCTGGCCGAGGCCGGCGAGCGACGCAGTGATGGTGAGGTAGGTGAAAGGCACGGCACGCAACCCGAGCAGGAGCACGACGCCGAACGGACCCATGATCGCATGTGTGACGAAGGCGGAGCCCAGACCGAACCGTGTGAGCACGCCGTCCCTCACGACGAGCCGCTCCCAGCCGATCCCGGGGAGCCACGAAGGAAGCAGGAGCACGAGCCACATGCCGAGGGAGACAAACCGCCGTCCCGGCAGGCTCGTGCGCCCCGCCAGCCAGGCGATCGGGAGCCCGATCACGAGCCCCAGCAGCGCCGCAGAAGCGCTGACCCACAGTGAGTTCACGATCGAGACAGCCGAGCTCCCGGTGAAGATCGTCTTCAGGTAGCCCAGCGTGAACCATTGGGGGCCTTGGTCGAAGAGCCTCGGCGAGACCGACAGCGCGAGGAAGCAGACGCAGGGCACGAGGATGAACAGGGCGACGAGACCCCACATCCCGAAGCGGAGCGCGCGCCCTGCCGTTGCGAACCGGCTCGCCGTGATCCTTCCCGCGGGCGGGAGGCGAGCCGGGACGCCGCGCTCGGCCCCTTGGGATCCCGCTGGCGGAAGGACGTCGAGCGCCAAGAGCCCTGAGTCCCGATCGGCGAGGGTCACGGGGCTACCCCGGACGTCCACGCCGGCAGCGAGATGCCGGGGGGAAGGCTCACTTGGTGATCGTGTTCACGAACCAGCTGTTGATCGATGCCTCTCGCGGTCCCCAGACGTAAGGGTTGGTGTGTTGGACCTTGACCGAGGCGAGGCTCGGAAGCTCCGGGCGCGGCTTGATGCCCTGGACCACCGGGTAGTAGAGCGAGTCCCCAGTCGGTGTCCCTGTCTTCATGACCGCCTGGCCGAGCTTGGAGAGGACGAAGCTGGCGAACCGCTTGGCTTCGGCGATCTCGGTCTTTGTCGACTTCGCGTCGATCCCGATGTTCGAGGGCAGCATCGTGACGGGGCTCAGGTACTTGACCTTGAGTGTGGGTGCTGTGTGCTCGGCACCTATCGCCGCAGAGCTCTGCACCAGGGCGAGCTTGATCTGCCCGCTCGCGAGGGCAGCAAGAGTCGGACCGTTGGTTGTGTGGATGACCAGGCCGTTGGCCTTCAGCTTCTGGAAGAACTGCTTTCCCTTGTTGATGCTGCCGAGGTAGTTCATGATCCCCGCGATGAACGGGTAGGTGGGTCCCGACTGGGTGGGTGTGTTCATCCCCACGTCGTTCTTCCACTTGGGCGACAGGAGTGTGCTCCACGACGTCGGAGGGCTTTTCAGCACCTTGGATGTGTAGGCGACCGCGGCCATGAGCGTGATGCCGGTCGGAACGAAGCTCTTGTCCTTCGGGATGACCCGCTTGCCGAGCGCGTTCCACTTCACCTTGGGCTCGAAGTGCTTCACGAGCAGGTGCTCGTCGTCGAGCTCGGCGAACGCTGTCTGACCGTCTACCCACAAGAGGCCCCAGTGCGGGTTGTTCTTCGACGCCTGGATCTGCGCCAACAGCGGCCCCGTCGAGTTTGTGTCGAGCTTGGTCGGGATCCCCGTCGCTGCCTGGAAGGCGTGCACCATCGCCTGGTCGTACCCCTGGGCCGAGTACACGATGAGCGGCACCTTCTTCTTCGCCTTCTTGGCGGCGAGCGCCGGGGTCGTACCGGCAGCCGCCCCGACGACGAGGGCCGCGCAGACAAAGCCGGCACCAAGTGCACGTCGGTGACGAGCCCCGCGCCCGTTCGGGTTCGCTTCCGGCATGTGTGTGCTCCCTTCGGACGGTCTCGACATTCGAACGGTCTCGACCATGTGCGGTCGACCACTACTCGGTGGCCGCTGCGAACCGTACGCGTCGCTGGTTAACCGCCCGCGACGCGACGCTGAACTGCAGCTGTACTGTCGATGAACTTCTCGCGCGGCCCGTCGGCAGACGAGAGCCGGTGTCGGCAGGCGCGCCGAGCGCCCGCGATGCAGCCCAGGGTCTTGCAAGAGTTCACCGCGTATTCATCGGTGCGTTGCGCTTGCTTCGCGCCCCGTTCATCTGTGTGCCGTAGTGTGCGCGGCGCTGAAACGGTGCGCCTTTGTCGTCGAGCCGTGCAGAGCAGCCGACCTGGTCCACGGGAGTGCGAAGACGCCAGAGCGAGGAGGCGGGGTCAGGGGAGCCCCCCCCCGCTGCCTGACCCCACCTCCCATCTCTGGCCCGAGACGGCTCCGCGATCTCTGGTTGCGCGAAGCGGAGTGGAAGGGCGGCGCAGGTTCGTGAGTTGGTCGAGCGTCGCATGGGCGACGGTGCATTCGCTGGGCATCCTGATCGCGGGCCACGTTCCAACGAGGCGGTCCGCCGTCACGCGCCACCGAGACGCCGACGGCTCGGCGCTGTCGGGCGACCCCACAACGTGTGCATTGGCCCGGCTGCTCGTGGCCCGGTGGCAAGATGCTCGCTGGATGCAGGAGATCGAGGACGTTGAGCGGGCCGAGGCCGTCGTACGAGCCTTCCGGCTCGTCCATGACATCCAAGCTGCTCTCCCTGGCGCGACGGAGGCGCTCGACGCACTCGCGACCCGCGCTCGAGACGAGGGCTGGGACGACGTGGAGCGGATCTGCTTGTTCGGTGCGGCCGTCAGGTCGTGGATCGCGGGAGACGGCCGCGCGTCTGAGCCGGTGGCCAGCCTGATCGAGCGCTCGACCGAGGCGGGTGATCACGTCATGCTCGCTCTCGGGCTCGCCCTTCGCTCGGACGCAGGCTTCTTCAGCAGAGATCTCCCCGGTGCGACGGGCGACGACGAGGACCTCGCGAGAGCGATCGTCCTGCTCGAGAACGAGGAAGGACGGTCCTACGAGCGGATCAGCGCGCACACGGCATGTGCCATCGCCCTGGCGAGCCGGTGGCTGTTCGAGCTGTCGCACGAGCAGTACGAGGCTGCGATCGCCATCGGGGGCTCGGAGCCGAGCGCAGAGCTCGACTTCCTGCTTGCGCCCATCCACTTCAACCTGGCCGAGGAGCAAGTCAGCTGGGCGAGCAAGCTCTTCGAGCTGGGCGACGATGCCGGGGTGAGACAGCGATGGGCGTCCTGGAGCCAGGTCGTCGCCGCGACCCGCCGCTATCCGATGAGCGACAGCTGGCGCGTCGAGCTCGAGGCGCTCGGCCTCGTCCTTCGAGGGCTCGCTGGTGATGCCATGATCGACGAGGCGGAGCACCTCCTTGCGGGGCTCGACGGCTCACGCGGCGGCGACGGACGCGCCAGCTCCCTGTTGCGCCTCGCCGTCGCCGTGGAGCTCTCCGCCGAGAGACGGGAGGACACTGGCAGTGATGCCGCCGTGGCCGTGTTGGAAGCCGCCGAGGAGGCGGTCGATGCCGCGGTGGCCGCGCTCTCACCGACGGTCCACCCCTTCAAGTACGACCTGGCTCTCTTCTTGGCCGCCAAGCTGGAGGCTCGAGCGGGCGCAGGCGCGGGACTCCGCTACGCAGGGCGGGTGACGTCAGAGCAGTGGGCGAAGCGCGATGCCGCACTCACGGCGATGAGAGCCCAGATCGCCTCGGTCCGGCTGGCATCGGAGCGTGAGCTCTTGATCCGTCGTGCTCGCCTCGACGACCTGACCGGGATCGCCAACCGTTGGTCGTTGGAGGAGTTCGTCTCGGACCTGATCAGACACGGCGTTGAACGCTGTGCCCTCGTGCTCTTCGACGTGGACTCGTTCAAGGAGGTGAACGATCTGTACGGCCACCTCGCCGGGGACCGGCTGCTCGTACGGATCGCCGAGGTGCTGAGCGGCGGCATCCGCTCGACCGACCTTGCAGTTCGCCTCGGCGGCGATGAGTTCGCCGTGATCCTCGCTGGTGCGGGCGCGGCCGCAGCGCACGACCGGGCAGAGGTGCTCGTACAGGCTCTTGCGGAGGAGCCGCTGGACGAGATCGCTGCCGGGCTCTGCGTGAGCGTGAGCGCAGGCGTGGCCGTCGGCGAGCCGTCCACGATTATGGAGATGTGGGCCGCGGCCGACGCTGCCCTGTACGCGGCGAAAGCTGCCGGCGGACGAGCGGTGCACCTGGGGCACACGGGATCAGCCTGACCGAACCAGCGCAGGGCCGGTGCCCGCCATGTGCTGCCACCCCCGAGCACTCCGAGGGTCAGGATCGTCGTGCCGTCCAGGGGTCGCCCGCTCGACGTCGGCGACGTCGGGAGGTCGGTCACGACCTGGCAGCCAACGTGGCGGCGAGACGCTCCAAGAAGTCGTGGACGGTCGACTCCGCGACCCGATGGAGGAGGAGGCGGTCGGCCAGCAGACCGATGCCTTCGAGCGGCGGTCGGTAAGAGGCCTCGATCCCGAGGCGGCAGCGGCTCCCTCCCAGGGGGGTGATGACGAGCGTCCCGTCGAGGACCGGGAAGACCGACTGGAGGACAGCGGCGTCCCAGCGGATCGGGATCGTGGCGCTCCCGTCCCTTGTCCAGCACGGCCCAAGGCGGACGTTGGTGGGGATCCCGAGGATGTGCTCGCCGAACGTACGGCCGATGGTCATGAGGATCGCCTCGCCCGCCGCGGTCGACTCGCCGGCAATCGGCAGCAAGCAACGCTCGTTGTCGCAGATCTGGCGTTCGACCTCGTGGCTCCAGCCGTCGACCTCGACGGAGTCGCTGAGGAAGACAACCTGGCGAGGAGGCGCTGCCCTTACCACAGGTGCAAGCGTGCGGGCTCGCCCTGCGGCGGTCTAGGGCCAAAGGTCACCGACCGTGTCAGCGACGCACTCGCTCCTTTAAGGAAGTCATCGACGAATTCGCTGAGCGTTCGGCAATGGGGATGGAGTCCAGGGCAGTCCATCGACGTCAGGTGAACGGGTCTGAGCCCCGCGGCGGCGGCGCCGTTGACGTCGAAGTGGACCGAGTCCCCGACGTACAGGCAGCGCTCGGGGGGGACGTCGAGCACGTCCATCGCAAAGGCGAAGATCGCCGGATCCGGCTTCTCCACCCCCACCACGCAGGAGTCCACGACGACCGCGACTTCCGGGACGTCTCGTCCGGCTGCCCGCCCCCCGACGGCGCAGATCCCGAACGAGGACAGCTCCGCCTCCATGGTCCCCGACGCGTTCGAGACGATCGCCAGGGGCACGCCGGTCGCGGCGAGGCGTCGGAGCTGGTCGGCGACGCCGGCGATGGGCACCCATGCGCTGCAGAACGCGTCACCGAGCGCTGCCGCCGCCGCTGTGCGGTCCGCTTCCGCGACGCCGAAGTACCGGGCGATCGCGCGGTCGGCCTCGAGGAAGTCGCCAGTCGAGACAGCGTCGATCGTGGCCATACCTACGTAGTGGGCACGTGCGCACTCTTCGTCGCTCGGGCAGACCCCGAAGGGCGCCAAGTGCTTGCGAACGGTTCGGGGATCGGGCAGGAGAAGCACTCCGCCGGCATCGAGGACGATCCCATCGACCGTGCAACGCGCCTCTCTCCCCATTCGAGCGACGCTAGCCCGTGGGTGCGATGCCACTGCCGGCAGGCGGCATCGTCACAGTCTCAGCCGTCACCGCCGTCGTGGGGGCAGCTCCAGGAAGGCAGCTCCAGGAAGGCGGCTCCAGGAAGGCGGCTCCAGGATGGTATAGGAAGGTGGCGTGCTCCTTCTCGGTACGACAGATCATCTGGAGGATCTCGACCGGCAGCTGACGATCGCAGGGGACGTGTCGGTCGAGGCGATCGCGCTGGCCACCGGAGGCGTTGCGCCGGGCGCCTACGTGCTGGTCGACGGTGACCGGATCGTGAAGGTGGAGGAGTACGGCGTCGCGCCGGTTGCGTCGATCGGGCTCGGGCGGGGCCAGAGCTTGGCCGCAGCGGACGGCGGACTGCTCGTCGGTCTGGACGGTGCGCGGCTCGCCGAGCTGATGCTCTCCGAGAGGACGGTCGCGCCGGTCCGCTCGTTCGACTCCGTCCCGGGGCGCGCGGGCTGGGGGAACCCGGCGGGCGAGACGCCGGAGCTTCGGTCGATTGCCGTGACCGATGGGGGCACGTGGCTGGTGAACGTGCATGTCGGCGGGGTCTGGCGCTCGGTGGACGCTGGCGAGACGTGGACCGGGGTCGTCCCCCCTGAAGACGACGTCCACGAGGTCGCTGCCGCCACAGGCTTGGTGGTCGCCGCGGCGGCTCGAGGGTTCGGGTGGAGCCACGACGACGGGGCCACCTGGCAGTGGACCACCGACGGGCTCCATGCGCACTACTGCCGGGCAGCGGCGGTGGCCGGCGGCTCGGCCTACGTGACGGCCTCTACCGGCCCGTCCAGCCGTGACGGGCGTCTCTACCGCTGCGCGGTCGGGGGGAGCCTCGAGCCCTGCCGGGGGGGGCTGCCCGAGTCGTTTCCGTACAACCTCGACACCGGCTGCCTCGCCGCCCGTCAGGGCGAAGTGGCGGTCGGCACGCGCGACGGCCAGGTCTGGCGCTCCGGCGACGGTGGTCGGACCTTCGAGATGGTGACCGAGAGGGTCGGCCGCGTGCGTGTCCTCCGGTTCGGCTCACCACGCTGAGCGAGCTGTCTCGGAACCACAGGGTCCTTGTCGCAAGGTGCGGGGGGCGTACGATCTCCTCCCATGCCCACTGCATCCGAAGTCCTCGCGAAGGTGCCTCTGTTCTCGATGCTCTCCAAGCGGGAGCTGGAAAAGCTTGCCAAGGAGGTCCACGATCGCACGTTCCCTGCGGGGACCGTCCTCACCGAGGAGGACGAGTTCGGCACGATCTTCACCGTGATCGCCGAAGGGGAGGCGACGGTCTCGGTGCGTGGGAAGCCCGTGCGCAAGCTCAAGGAAGGCGACTTCTTCGGCGAGATGGGGCTCATCGATCGCTCCCCGCGCTCTGCCACGGTCAGGGCGGACTCCGAGCTGCGCTGCTTGATGCTGACCCAGCCGGTGTTCCGGCCGTTCGCCATCACGCACCCCGAGACGATGTGGGCTCTCCTCGAGCTGATGGTGAGGCGGGTGCGCGAGGCCGAGTCGAGGGATCCTGACGCCCTCTGACCATCAAGAGCCCCGTGGACCTCAGATCGGCGCGACTGTCTCGTAGTCTGTGCGATCGAGCGGGCGGCCGCTCAGTGTGCCCTTTCCGGTCGGCACCTTTGCTCTCCTGCCGTCGATGCGGACCGAGACCGACTTGATGCCCGGCAGGATGGTCAGCGTATAGACGAGCTGAGCCATCGCCAGCGCCTGGTCCTCACCGGTGAGGCTGGTGAAGCCACGGGCCATGTTCACCGTGACCTGCTCTGTCTGGATGCGCAGCAGCGTGAGAGGCGCCGCGGTCGAGATCGGGCTCTGCAGCCCGTCGGACGCCTCCGCCGAGGTCGGCCCCTGCCCGAGGACGCGCAGCACGCCCGCGGGAGAGACCGGCGCAGGGACCTCCCTGCTGACCGCGACCAGGCGCTGGGGTCCGTCCAAGTAGATCGTCACGTACTGGCTGGGTACGGCCGGGGACGTCGTCGGCGTCGGGGGACGGAGCAGCCCGTAGGGCACGTGCTTGGGGTTGACGATGGTGGGCGAGGCGTCGACGCCCAGTCCGCAAGCCGCGAGGAGCAGCGCGCAGATCGCCGTGCACAAGACGGCGGCCCCGGCGCGGGCAGGCCGACCGCGCGCCGCGGACCTGTTCATCGCGGCTCCACCGGGAGCACGACGCTGAAGCGCGCGCCGCCGGCCGCGCTGTCGCCGACCCGCACGCTCCCTCCATGTGCCCGAACGTGCTCTGCCACGAGGGCGAGCCCGAGACCCGATCCGCCGGTGTCGCCGCGCCTTCCCGAGGCCGCGCCGCGGTAGAACCTCTCGAAGACGCGCTCGCGCTCTGTGGGACGGATCCCCGGGCCGGCATCGTCGACCGAGATCGTGGCCCAGCCGCCGCCCGTGTGGACGTCCACGCCGACCGCGCCGCCCCCATGTGTCTCGGCGTTGTCGAGAAGGTTCAACAGGACCTGCTGGAGGCGGCGCTTGTCGCCGCGCACGATGGTGTCCCGGGCGTCGGGAGACAAGCTGACCGGGATGCTGGGGTCGTACCCGTCGACGGTCAGCTCGACGAGCTCGACGATGGGGACGTCGGTGAAGTGGAGCACCGCCGCGCCGGCGTCGATGCTCGCCATCTCGAGGAGCTCCTGGACCATCGTCGAGAACCGGTCCACCTCGACGTGGAGCGTGTCGATGGCTTCGGCGCCCCCTCGAGGGAGCAGGGACCTGTACGAGTTGAGCAGCTCCACCGAGGCGCCGATCGTGGTGAGCGGAGACCGGAGCTCGTGGGTCACGTCCGATGCGAAGCGGGCGTCGCGCTCGATGCGCTGCTGGAGGGCGGTCACCATCTCGTTGAAAGACACGACGAGGGGCCGGAGGTCGGGGTCGTCGGGGAGCCGGCGGTCCAGGGTGCCTCCTGCGATCTCGGTCGCCACGCTGACGATGTCTCCGAGCGGCCTCACGAGCCGCCGGCTCACCAGCCACCCTGCCAGGACGCCGCCGATCGTCGTCGCGATGGCCACGGTGGTGAGGACCGTGGCGACGACCCGCAGCGTCGATGCGAGCGACCCGAGCGGGTGTTCCTCGAAGTACGAGACGCCGATCGCGGGGATCGGCACGCCGACGGCGAGCGTCGGCGTGCCGTCGAGGACGACGCGCTGATCTGCCACGTTTCCGCGCACGACGGTGCGCATCAGGTCTTTGGGAATGGTCGTGCCGCTGACGGCGGCGGAGCTCGCATACCACTGCCCGCCGTGGTAGATGAACGAGTGGACGCCGTTTGCGGTCGTGACGCTCGAGAGCACGCTGCCGATCTTCGTGGAAGGGGCGCCGAGCTCGACCTTCACCAGCCGAGCGTTGGCGAAGGTCTGGTGCAGGATGCTGATCGTGCGCTGCGAGATCAGCTCCTTGCGGACGAAGTAGAAGGTGCTGAGCGCCAGCACTGCGGAGACGAGGGCCGCGCCGATCGCGAACGTGACGATCACCCGCGCCTGGAGGCCGAAGTGCCGCCGGCGGCTGCCCGCGCTCACGGGACGAGCTTGTAGCCCAATCCCCGAACGGTGACGATGAGCTCGGGATTGGAGGGGTCCCGCTCGATCTTCGTACGCAGTCCGCTGATGTGGTAGTCCACGAGCCGGTCGTCGCCGAAGAAGTCGTAGCCCCAGACCCGTTCGAGGAGCTGGCCCCTCGAGACCACCCATCCGGGCGTGTCCGCAAGCTCGCAGAGCACGCGGAACTGGGTCAGCGTGAGCGGCACCTCCTCCCCGTCCCGGCGCACGACACCAGCCTCCCGGTGCAGTTCGACGTCGCGGAACCGCTGCACCGAGGGATCAGGTGCTGCCGCGGAGGTGCTGCGGCGAAGCAGGGCGCGTATGCGTGCCGACAGCTCCTTTGCGACCACGGGCTTGACGACGTAGTCGTCCGCGCCGGCTTCGAGCCCGGCGACGACGTCATGGGTGTCCCCGCTCGCCGTCACCATTGCGATGGGGACGTTGGTCGCCCGCCTGATCGCGCGCGTGACCTCGAAGCCGTCCATGTCCGGGAGGCGGAGGTCGACGAGCACCATGTCCGGCTCACCTTCCTCGAGGCGCCCAAGGCCCTCCTCGCCACTTCGTGCTTCGACGACCGTGTACCCCTCCTGCTGCAGGGACAGGGAGAGGACCCCGCGCATGTGGTCGTCGTCCTCGATGAACAGGATGCGGCGTCCCAAGTCTCGCCCTCCCTCCTTGTCACGCGTGCGTCTTCGAGTCTCGCCGAACTCACCTCGGTCGGTACGACACCTTCCCTAGATGCACCGGTTGTAACGTCACTGTAACACGCACCCCGTCAGTTCCTCGATCCCGGCTGAGACCCTTGTCGTCGAAGCGTCGAGACGGAGGAGCGCACGCATGGCATGGGCGCAGGGAAGACTGCCGGAGCGAGCCGGGGACGAACCGACGGGGCTGATGGTCGTGCCCCCTGACGCGACCGAGCCGGCACCCGATCGAGCGGGGTCGCGCACCAACTGGGGGAAGGGGGCGCTCGCTGCGCTGATCGTTGCCGCGCTCGCGCTCGGCGCGGGCGGCATGGCGCTCGGGGTGGTCGCGCTGGCTCGCTCCCCCGCGTCGGCGTCCGGTCCGGTGGGGCCTGCAGGACCCCAAGGTGCCCAGGGGCTCCAAGGCCCGCAGGGGGTCCAAGGTCTGGTGGGCCCGCAAGGGCCCGCCGGGCCCGTGGGCCCGAGGGGCGTAACCGGCCCGCAAGGCCCCGCAGGACCCCAGGGTGCACGAGGGCCGGCCGGGAAGCCCGGGGTGCCGGGGACGGTCGCGAAGAGCACGATCGTGACCGCCTCGGTGCTGAAGTCGGCGGCCGACCCCGTCGCGGGGACGACGCTCAGCGCGTTGACGTCGTGTCCCGCCGGAGACGTCCTGCTCGGCGGCGGCGCCCGCGTGTCGGAGACCGTGCCCGAGAAGTCGGCGTCCGAGGCGGGCGCAACGCGCACGACAGCCGCAACCCCGACGAGCGCGTCCGCGACGAGCAAGTCCAGCTCGACGGCTGGAGGTGGCACCTCGCAAGACACGGCGACCCAGAGCGGCGCGCCCTCGACAACGCCGCCTCGCTCGACTGCACGGTCCGGCGGCGTCGCGTTGGAGTCGTCGTACCCGACGGCGAGCGGATGGCGCACGGTCGCTGTTGTCACCGGGACGCTCACCGGCGGCCAGGTCATGGCCCTGGAGCCCTATGTCCTGTGCGGCAAGAAGTGAGCGGCGGCAGGCGCCGCTCGATCCGCTGAGATCCCCTCGGATCTGGGCGGTGCACCCGCCCGCGAGAGCCAGCCCCATCTCGCTCGGGCGCGCTAGCGTCCTCGCAAGCGGCAAGCCCGAGGCGATGGAGGCGAGGTGCCCAGAGACGCCGTGACGCTGCGCGAGGTGGCGAAGGCAGCCGGGGTGCACCCGGGTACCGCCTCCCGGGCGCTCAACGAGTCGACGCGCTCGCTCGTCCGCGCAGAGACGGTCGAGCGGGTGAGCGTGGCAGCCCGCGCGCTCGGCTATAAGCCGAACATGCTGGCCCGCAGCTTCAAGACCCGGCGCACCAACTCTGTGGGGGTCGTCATCCCCGACATCAACAACCCGCTCTTCCCTCCGATGGTACGCGGCGTGGAGGGCCGCCTGTTCGAAGACGGCTACGTCGCCTTGCTGGCCAACACGGAGAACGACCCGGACCGCCAGCACCGGATCTTCGAGGGCATGGTCGACCGGCGCGTCGACGGCATGATCCTCGCCACCGCGCACCGGCACGATGTGGCCGTCGCCGAGCTCGCGGAGGCCGGGATGCCGGTCGTGCTGTTGAACCGCGTGGTGGAGGGCGGCGGCTTCTCCTCGGTCTCGGTCGACGACGCGCAAGGCATCCGGAAGGTGGTCGAGCACCTGCGCAGCCTGGGCCACGTGCGGATCGCCCATATCGCTGGGCCGCAGTCCATGTCGACGGGGCACGCGCGCCACCAGAGCTTCCTCTCCTCCATGGAGGAGACGGGTGCTGCTGCAGACCCCCGGCTCGTCATGTTCGCGCAGGCGTTCTCGATCTCCGAAGGCGAACGGTGCGCGACCCGGCTCCTCGCGGGCTCGGAGCGACCGAGCGCGATCGTCGCGGCGAACGACATGCTCGCGCTCGGCTGCTACTCAGCGACCGAGCGCGCCGGCCTGGTGTGCCCGGCCGACATCTCGATCGTAGGGTTCAACGACATGCCGTTCATCGACCGGCTCAATCCTCCGCTCACCACGGTGCGGATCCCGCACCACGAGCTCGGCGTGCATGCCGCCGAGCTGCTCCTCGCGCAACTTCACGATCCGGACGCGCCGATCGCGATCGTCGAGATCGTCCCTGAGCTGATCACGCGCGGCTCGACGGCTCCCGCGCGCGTGCCCACGGCGGCGCCGTAGGCAGCACGAGCCGGCGGGCCGGCTCGACGTTGCGAATCCTTGACAAGTGGGGCTCGGCTCCACAGACTCGCGGCCGTGCAACCGGTTGCCAACACAACCGGGGGGATGACCTTCGGCTGGATCGGCACCGGCCGCATGGGCAGCGCGATGGCGCGTCGCCTCCTCGAGGCGGGGATGGATCTCGCTGTCTACAACCGCACGCCGGAGAAGGCCGAGATGCTCGTCATGCTTGGTGCCGCGCTGGTCGACGCGGCGGTGGATCTCGCAGGACGCGACGTGGTCTTCATCACGGTTGCGTCGTCCGACGACCTGCTCGAGGTGATGTGTGGGACGGGAGGTCTGCTCACGGGACCTTCGGCGCCGTCGATTGTGGTCGACTGCACGACCGTCTCGAGCGAGGCGAGTGCGAGAGCCCGTGAGCTCGCTGCGGCGCGTGACACGGCCTTCCTCGCGGCGCCGGTGAGCGGCAACCCTGAGGTCGCTTCGGCCGGGAAGCTCACGATGGCCGTCTCCGGGCCGAAGCGGGCATTCGACGCCGCGTACCCATTCCTTGCGACGGTCGCAGGCGAGGTCACCTACGTCGGTGAGGGCGACGTCGCGCGGCTCGTCAAGCTGTGCCACAACCTGCTCCTCGGCGTGGTGTTCCAGTCACTCGTCGAAGTGACGGTGCTCGCAGAAAAGGGCGGAGTTCGTCGCCAAGACCTGCTGGCCTTTCTGAACAGCTCGGTGATGGGGTCGCCGTTCATTGGCTACAAGTCCCGAGCTCTCGTGGACCTGGACTTCTCGCCGACCTTCACGACCCGCCTGCTCCACAAGGATTTCGCTCTCGGGCTGGATGCGGCCGCAATGCTCGACACCCCGATGCCTTTGGCGGCGCTCGTGCACCAGCTCCTGCAGGTGGGGATCGGCGAGGGGATCGGCGACAAGGACTTCGCGGCTCTCCTGCAGATCTGCGCAAGAGGTGCGCGTCTCGAGCTCGAGCGCGAAGAGACGGGTGCAGGGGAGGAGGCCGGCGGGCTGCCCCCGTCGAGGACCACCGAGCACGCGTGAGGACCGACCAGGGGAAGGTGGAGCCGAAGCGCACCGCTGCCGTGCAGAGCTCGTGACGCGCCTCGCAGACGCGAGCCGGCACCGGCGAGGGACTTCGGGAATGGGCTCAGCGCTCGCCGGAGGCGAAGAACGTGGCCTGGAGGCGCGGCACTGCGGCCACCACGAGGGCTCCGTCGTGCAGCAGCGTCTCGAACGGCCCCACGAGCCCCGGGTCGAACAGCGACCCCGAGCCGTCCCGGAGCTGCTTGCACGCCTCTTCGGGCGATAGCGGCGCGCGATAAGGACGGAGCGCGGTGAGCGCCTCGAAGACGTCCACGATCGCGAGGATCCGGCCGTAAAAGGGGATGGAATCTCCGGCGAGCCCTTCGGGGTAGCCGGACCCGTCCCACCGCTCGTGGTGGGTCGCCACCGCGTCTGCCAGCGTCTGCTGCTCGATGTCGGCCTCACGGATGAGGTCCGCGCCGAGCCTCGGGTGCTGGCGTATGACCTCCCATTCGCTCGGAGTGAGCGTACCGGGCTTCTGCAGGACCGGCTCGGGCACCGCAATCTTGCCGACGTCATGCAAGAGTCCTGCCCAGTACAGCGTGCGTCGCTCCTCCTCGTCGAGCCCGAGGGCGGCGCCGAGGCGGGACGCGTTGACGGCCACGCGCCGAGAGTGCCCGGCCGTGGTGGGGTCCCGGAGCTCGATCGCCTCGCTGATCAGGTGCAGCGTTCGCTGGTGGGTCGTCCTGATCTGCGTGGCCATCTCGCCGCTTTGGGAGGCGGCCTCCTGGAGAAGGAAGGTGCGAGCGCCAGCCAGCCAAGCCAGGCCTGCCGAGAGCACGGCGGTCAGCGCCCAGCTCGAGAGGGAAGGGTGGCTCCCGACGCGCCAGATCGGCGAGGAGGCGACCGCGACGACTGCGCTCGCGACGAGCCCTGCCCGCGCGCCCAGGAGCAGACCGGCACCCACCGCCGGGATGATCATGAGCTCGATGAGCGCGGGAACGGCTCCCCCGAAGAGCGTGATCACGGTCCAGGTCGCCACCAACAGGGCGACGCTTCCCGTCACGGCTGCCACGTGCCGGCCCGACCTGTCCTTGCGCCCCGTCCGCCTCGCAGCGAGCCATACGTCCCTCCACGTCCAGCCGATCCGGGGCTCGATGCGCGCGGGGGGAAGATCGAGCTCGATGACGCTTGCGCGTGTGAGGTCCCCATCCCGCACTCAAGCGAGGATCGCTCGTAAAGCGAAAGAGTTGTAGAGGCGAAGGTCCCTTCCG
Source organism: Acidimicrobiaceae bacterium (assembly GCA_027339205.1). Lineage (GTDB taxonomy): Bacteria > Actinomycetota > Acidimicrobiia > Acidimicrobiales > RAAP-2 > JAJYVT01. The sequence continues at coordinate 50,565 of DAHWOV010000001.1, forward strand.
GTCAGCTCATGGAGGTGTGGAGACGGACAGGCCGTCCAGGAGGTGTGCCGCCCGGTTGCGGTGGATGCCGAGGAGTGTCGCGACCGCTCGCCAGGTCCATCCCTGCGCGCGAAGCTCGCTCACGGCGTCCCTGCGGAGCCGCACGACCTCTGAGCGGCTGGTCTCCAGCGCTCTGAGCACGTCATGCGCCGCCTTCGCTCGGGCCGCGGCATCCTCGATCATTGCGATCGAGGAGAGCTCGACCCACCCCTGCGCTGCGCGGTGGCGCATACGCCCGCCAGCCTTGTGACATCCGAGATGAAGTGGTAGGGACCAAGGTCTCCATTCCGTGGTCAGCGTCGAGGCTCAGCGGACGAGCCCTGCCGCACACAATCGATTGCGGTGACCGTTCCGAACGGCTCGGGAGCAGGCTGAGACGGCTGGCGTTGCGGGCGTCGGCTGCGGGCGTCGGTCGTCCCGGTCAGCCGCCGGCGGGATCCGGCGGGCGGTCGGACCGCTCTCGGAGTGCTCCCCAGTGCCCGTAGTGGAGCCGCATCGTGCCGGCAGGTGGGTGCAGGCGGAGCGATCCAGAGGGCGGGTCGGCGCCGTCGGGGTAGCCGAGCGCGACGGCGCCGAAGAGCCGCCAGCCGGCCGGGGCCCCGATGGCGCGGAGCACCTCGCCCTCCGCTCTGAAGTTGCCGAGGAAGCACGCGCCGAGCCCGGCCGACGTGGCCCCGAGGAGGAGCGTCATCACGCCGAACGCCGCGTCGGCGAACCAGTACGGCACGGGCCAGCGGGCGTCGGAGGTCCCGAGCCCGAGGTCCTGAGAGGAGCGCAGCTTGTCCGGCTCCGCGTAGCGCGCCACGTAGGCCGCGGGGGAGGCGAGGGAGAGCACCACGACCGGTGCGCGCGACAGCCCGGGCCAGCGGCGGGAGCCGGCGCGCCAGTGCGCAGTGGTCGCGGCAGACCAGTAGCGCGAGGTCTCGGCGCTCCCTTCGAGCACGACCCACGCCGTGCCGCGCGTGTTGCCTGCGCTGGGCGCTCGCAGCGCGCCCGCAAGCAGTTGGTCGAGCGCGCCGGGGGGAAGGGGTCGCGTCGAGAAGCTGCGGACCATCCGTCGAGCCCGCGCGGCGTCGCCTACGTCCATGTGCCCAGTCTGGCGGGTTGGACGGGTGGTGTCTCCCAATTGTTGACCCCCCTGGTAGGGTATTGCCGCATGACGACGCCTCGCGAGCTTCTGGCACAGGCAAAGGCCGCGATCGTCGAGGTCGAGCCCGAAGAGGCCGCCCGCCGGCTCGGGGCCGCCGTCTTCCTCGACGTCCGTGAGCCCGACGAGTACGAGCAGGGGGCGATCCCCGGGGCGGTCCACCTCCCGCGTGGGAACCTCGAGTTCAGCGTCGAGGGGAGGATCCCCGACAAGGAGCGCCAGCTCGTCGTCTACTGCGCGGGCGGCACCAGGTCGGCGTTCGCTGCCAAGACGCTCGTGGACCTCGGCTACCGCGACGTCGTCTCGCTGGTGGGCGGCTTCAACCGCTGGAAGGACGAGGGCCGTGACTGGGGCATTCCCCGGACCCTTACGAGTGACCAGCGGAACCGCTACCATCGCCACCTCCTGCTTCCCGAGGTGGGGGAGCAGGGCCAGCAGACGCTCCTCGACTCCAAGGTGCTCCTGCTCGGCGCGGGCGGGCTCGGGTCACCGGCCGGCTTGTACCTGGCTGCGGCGGGCGTCGGGACGATCGGCATCGTCGACATGGACGTGGTCGACGAGTCGAACCTCCAGCGCCAGATCCTGCACAACCTCGACCGCATCGGGGAGCGCAAGGTCGACTCGGCCAAGAAGACGCTCACGGCGCTCAACCCCGACGTCACGGTCGAGACCTTCGACGTGCGTCTCGGCGCCGACAACGTGCTCGACATCTTCGACGGGTACGACCTGGTGGTCGACGGCACCGACAATTTCCCGACCCGCTACCTCGTGAACGACGCCTCGCTCTTGAAGCGGATCCCCGTCGTGCACGGCTCGATCTTCCGATTCGAGGGCCAGGTCACGGTGTTCGACCCCTACAACGGACCGTGCTACCGCTGCCTCATCCCCGAGCCGCCCCCTGCAGAGCTCGCCCCCTCGTGCGCGGAGGCCGGCGTGCTCGGGGTTCTCCCCGGCATCGTGGGGAGCATCCAGGCGGTGGAAGCCATCAAGATGCTGCTCAGCCTGGGTGACCCGCTCGTCGGGCGCTTGCTCGCCTACGACGCGCTCGAAGAGACGTTTCGGACGTTCAAGCTGCGACGCGATCCCGAGTGCCCGGCCTGTGGGGAGCACGTGGGCGAGATCGTCATCGCCGACTACGACGAGCTCTGCATGCCGCACGCCCGCTGACGGGCGGCGAGCGGCCGGGGGCTCCCGGATCAGGCCCGGATCAGCCCGGAGCAGGCTCGGAGCAGGTGCTTGGAGCCGCGTGGCGGCCCGCTTCGTCCCTGGTCTTCGGGCCTCTTCTTCAGGCTCTCCACACCGAATTTCAACGCGATCCCAAGGTTCGCCTGAGACGATTCTTGGTGATGACCCGGTCCCTCAGTGCGCCCGGCGCGCCGGAGACGCCCGGTCGCCGTCGTCTCTGGCTGGTCCGCCATGGTGAGACGGCCTGGAACGCGTCCGGGCTCGTCCAAGGCCAGCGCGACCCGGGACTGACCTCCAAGGGACGTGCACAGGCGGGACGCTGTGCCCGGTCGCTCGTCGCCGGGCGCGAGGTCGAAGCGCTGTACTCGAGCGACCTCCGGCGCGCGCTCGAGACGGCAGCGCCTCTTGCTGAGGCGCTGGAGCTCCCCGTCCGGGTCGAGCCGGGCCTGCGAGAGCGTGCGCTCGGCGACGCGGAGGGCCTCCCGAGCGCGCTGCTCGGCCCGTCGAGCTCGGGTGTCGAGCTCGGACGCGTGGTCGACGCCGACGCGGCGCCGGAGGGCGGCGAGACGGTACGACAGCTCTACGAACGCGTAGCGCTGTGTGCGACGCGCCTCGTGGCGTCTCACCGAAAGGACGTCGTGCTCGTCTGCCACGGCGGGGTCGTGCGCGTCCTGCTCGCCTGGATCGACGGCGTGACGCCCGAGGAGATGACCTGGCCCGAGATCGACAACGGGGTGCCGATCGTGCGGAGCCTTCCCTCCGCACTGATCGGGGCCTGACCGAGGAGGGAACATGAACCCGACCACGCTCACGCTTCCACGACGCAGCGCAAAGCCGCGCGAGGTCGGACTGACGATGGTCGTGGACGGGGGTGTGCCCGTCGGTGCGTTGCGGGACATCACCGCCAGCGCGGGCGAGTACCTCGACTTCGTGAAGTTCGGCTGGGGGACCGCAGTCGTGACCCGGGAGCTCGGCGAGAAGATCGAGCTGCTCGAAGCCAACGACGTCGACTTCTACTTCGGAGGGACGCTGTTCGAGAAGTACGTCCTCCAGCGCCGGTTCGACGACTTCCGGAAGCTGTGCCATGAGTGGGGTTGCACGTTCGTGGAGGTGTCCAACGGGACGATCGAGCTGTCCAACCTCGAAAAGACCGGGTACGTCCGCAAGCTGGCGGACGAGTTCACCGTGATCTCCGAGGTGGGGTTCAAGGACGCCGACCGTTCGGACCGGCTCAGCCCCCGCCGCTGGATCGAGTTCGTCGAAGACGACCTCGCAGCAGGGGCCCAGCTCGTCACCCTCGAGGCGCGCGAGAGCGGGAGCTCGGGGATCTGCCACGCGGACGGCCAGCTGCGTGTGGGGCTCATCGAGGAGGTCGTGTGCGAGCTCCCGGTCGGCCGCCTGCTGTTCGAAGCCCCGACCACGGCCCTGCAGGCACACATGGTGCGCCGCGTCGGCCCGGACGTGAACCTCGGGAACGTCGCGCCCAACGGGCTCCTTGCGCTCGAGACGCTCAGGCTCGGGCTCCGTGCGGACACCCTGACCGAATTCGAGGGGCCGGGCGAGGGGCCGGGCGAGGGGCTGGAACGGTGAAGGACCACGTGTTCCATCTCGCGATCCCGGTCCTCGACCTGGAGCTCGCACAGCGGTTCTACGTGACAGGCCTCGGCTGCAAGCTCGCCCGGACGTACCCGGACCGCATCACGCTCGACTTCTTCGGCGACCAGGTGGTCTGCCACCTGACGGAGCCTGAGCCCAGAGGCGGTCCCCTCTCGTTGTACCCGCGCCACTTCGGGATCACCTTTCGAAAGCGCAAAGATTTCGACCTCCTCTACCGCCTGGCACAGCTTCGCAAGATCCTCTTCTTTCGCGACGTCTCCACCCGCTTCGAGGGCACCGCCGAGGAGCACCACACCTTCGTGCTGCAGGACCCCTTCGAGAACCTGATCGAGTTCAAGCACTACCGAGATCCGAGGATGTCCTACTGAGGTGACCTTCGCGGTCCGGTCACTCGAACGCACGCCGATCGCCCAGCGCGCGGGATTGCCAGACCTCATCTGGCTCCGCTCGCTTACGTCGTCGCGCCAGGTCTACCTCGAGCGGGCCGACGGGGGGCAGCGCGTCACCTATGGCGAGCTCTGCCGGGTGGCCGCGCGCTGGAGCGCGCTCCTCTTTGACCTCGACGTCCGCCCCGGGGCGACGGTGGGGGTGGCGGTCGCCGAGCCGGTCGAGTTCGCCGCGGTCTTCCTGGGCGTGCTCGCGTCCGGGCGCACCGCGGCGCCTCTCGACCCCTCCGCCACCGACGCCGAGCTCACCAGCGCGTGCGCACGAAGCTCCCCTCGAGTTGTGGTCGCAGATCGTCGGGCACCCGAGGGGGTGCGGGCCGAGTGGCTCACGCTTCCTCCCGGTGCTTGCTTCCTCTCGGGCACACCGTGCGCCGCGCTGCGAACGCCGAGCCAGCATGCCGGTGGCGTCGTCCTCTCGACGTCCGGGACGACGGGCACGGCCAAGGTGATCCGGCTCGGCGAGGCACAGCTGCTCCACACCGCCCGAGCGGTCGCCGGGCACCTCGAGCTCTCGTCGCAAGACCGCGGTTTCAACCCGCTGCCGCTCTTCCACATCAACGCGGAGGTCGTCGGGCTGCTCGCGACGCTCGTCTCCGGCGCGACCCTCGTGCTCGACGACCGATTCCATCGCCGAGGGTTCTGGGAGACCATGGCCCGCCGGCGCGTGACGTGGATCAATGCCGTGCCGGCGATCCTCGCGAGGCTCGCCGCCCTCGAGGGCACAGAGGACGTCCCCGAGGCAGTCCGGTTCGCCAGATCGGCGTCGGCGCCACTGCCCGTGCCGGTGCTCGAGCGCTTCGAGAAGACGACGGGGATCCCCATTGTCGAGACCTACGGGATGACCGAGGCTGCCAGTCAGATCACCGCCAACCCGCTGCACGGACCCCGGAAGTCCGGCTCGGCCGGGGTCGCCGTCGGCACCGAGGTCCGCGTGGTCGCCGGCGAGCGCGAGGTGCTCGGTCCCAACGAGGTCGGCCGCGTCGTGATCCGCGGGCCGAGCGTGATCGCCGCGTACGCCTCGCCGGGCTACGAGGACCGCGTCGACCGCGACGGATGGCTCGAGACGGGCGACCTCGGCTACCTGGACCCCGACGGCTACCTCTTCCTCGTCGGCCGGGCGGACGACGTGATCAACCGGGGGGGCGAGAAGATCTACCCCAAGGAGCTCGAGGACGTGGTGCTCTCGGAGCCGGACGTGACCTCCGCCGCGGTCGTGGGGTGGGACCACCAGGTCCTCGGCCGGGTCCCGGTCGCCTACCTGGTCGTCGAGGGAGTCCGCGGGCCGCAGGACGAAGCTCGGGCGGTGCGCGTCGTCACCCGTGTCCACGCCCGGTGCGCGGAGGTGCTCTCACGTGCAAAGCGACCTGTTGCCTACCACGTCGTCGAACGGATGCCGCAGGGCGCGACGGGCAAGGTGCGCAGGAGCGCGCTGAGCGGTGTGCCTGCTGTCTATTCCCTGCTCGTGCGGTGACGACGCGGCGCGCGAAGCCGCGGCTCGACCATGTCGACGCGATGCGCCCGGTCAAGCAGGCCGGGGTGGTGTCGACGCACACGCTCATCTTCTTCGCGCCGGGGGCGGCCATCTCGGTGGGAGGAGCGCTGATGCTGCTGCACGTCACGCGCGAGGCGTTCCTCTTCATCTCGGCGTGCATGCTCACCTACGGCTACTCGGACCTGCAGACCATCGGCTACCGGTACTTCTACCGCCGGCGGTTCGTCTCCGTCGCCGTTCCCTACATGTGCTGGACGTTGGTCTACTTCGCCGTCTCCCTTCCCGGGTCGGGGCTCGGGCTGTCGAGCGGGCTCCAACACCTGGGATTCCTGCTCGGGACCGGCTACTACCAGCTCTACTACCTCGTGGTCATCATGCAGTTCTACTTGCTGTACCCGGCGCTGTTCTGGCTCGTGCGCCGGTTCGCCGGCCATCCCCGCGCCGTCGTGGCCGTCGCGCTCGGCGTCCAGGTCCTCATGACGAGCCTCATGCACTGGGGGGTCCTTCCGCCGCACATGCGCGGCTACTGGGCCACGAGGGAGATCACGTCCTATCTCTTCTACCTCGTCGCGGGCATGGTCGTCGCGATGAACCTCGACGCGGTGCACCGCTGGCTCCTTCGCAACGGGTGGCGGGTCCTAGGGGCCACCGTGGTCGCGGCGGTCATCGCCGAGGCGTGGTACGTTGCGGCGCACGACCACCTCGCCTCGTGGCTCGGTTCGGGCACGGATCCGCTCCAGCCGATCGTGATCCCGTTCAACATCGGTGCGATCGCCTGCGTCTATCTCTTCGGCGTGTGGCTCGTCCAACCCGGGCGTTCCCGCCGGATCCGGGCGATGGCCATGTCGGGATCGGACAACTCCTACACGGTCTACCTTGCGCAGATGCTCTTCGTGTACGCGCTGGCCGATCTCGGGTGGCGCTCGCTCGACCGCGTCGCGCCGTGGCCGCTCGTCGCGGTGGCGGGCGTCGCGATCATCTTCCTGTCGTGCGTGCTGATGGGGAGCCTCCTCGCGCGGACTCCCTTCTCGGTGGCGCTCACGGGTCGACGGCGCGAGAGATGGTCGACGTGGCTGCCACGAGAGTGGCGCAGGATCGACCAGGAGGAGCGACGCGACTCGACCGCGCCGATCGATCCGGATGCTGATCCTTTGAGGTCGTGGGCCGATGCCTCGCCCGCGGGGGCACGCAGCGTGTGAGCCCTGGGCGCCTCGCAGTGTGTGAGCCCGGGCGCCTCGCCGCCTAGCCTTGTCCACGTGCCGAGCGACGAGACCCTCCGCAAGACCGACTCGGGCATCGAGATCCGCCCCGTCTACGGCCCCGGGGACCTCGAGGGATGGGACCCCGAGGTCCAGCTCGGCGCTCCGGGTCGCTACCCCTTCACCCGCGGCGTCCATCCCGAGATGTACCGGCGCCGGCTGTGGACGATGCGCCAGTACGCCGGTTTCGGGACCGCGGAGGCGACCAACCAGCGGTTCAAGTTCCTCCTCCGCCACGGGCAGACGGGGCTCTCGTGCGCCTTCGACCTCCCGACCCAGATGGGCTACGACTCGGACCACCCGCGCGCCGAGGGAGAGGTCGGCAAGGTGGGCGTCGCCATCGACTCGCTCGCCGACATGCGCCTGCTCCTCGACGGGCTGCCGCTCGACACCGTGACGACGTCGATGACGATCAACGCTACGGCTGCCATCCTGCTGCTCCTCTACGAACTGGTCGCAGAGGAGCAGGGAGTGCGCGGCGACCAGCTGGGTGGCACCGTCCAGAACGACATCTTGAAGGAGTACGTCGCACGCGGGACGTACATCTACCCACCCCGCCCCTCGATGCGGCTGATCGTCGACACGTTCTCGTACTGCCGGGAGCATTTGCCGAACTGGAACACCATCTCGATCTCGGGCTACCACATCCGCGAAGCGGGCTCGACGGCGGTCCAGGAGGTCGCGTTCACCCTCGCGGACGGGATCGCGTACGTCGAGGCGGCGAGAGAAGCTGGGCTCGAGGTGGACGAGCTCGCGCCGAGATTGTCATTCTTCTTCAACGCGCACAACAACCTCTTCGAAGAGGTCGCCAAGTTCCGCGCCGCCCGCCGCATGTGGGCGCGGATCATGACCGAGCGGTTCGGTGCGCGCGAAGACCGCTCGAAGCTGCTGCGGTTCCACGCGCAGACCGGCGGGTCGACGCTCACGGCGCAGCAGCCGGACAACAACATCGTCCGCGTCACGGTGCAGGCGCTCGCCGCCGTGCTCGGGGGCACCCAGAGCCTCCACACCAACGGCTTCGACGAAGCGCTCGGCCTCCCGACGGAGCGGGCGGCGAAGCTCGCGTTGCGCACCCAGCAGGTCATCGGCCACGAGTCGGGCGTCGCGGACACGGTCGACCCGCTCGGCGGCTCCTACTACGTCGAGTGCCTCACCGACGAGGTGGAGCGCAAGGCGCTCGACTACCTCTGGCGCATCGACGAAATGGGCGGCGCGGTTGCCGCGATCGAAGCCGGGTTCCTCCAGGCGGAGATCGAAGCGGCGGCGTACGAGTACGCGAAGGCGGTGGACGACGGCGAGAAGGTCGTGGTCGGGGTCAACCGGTTCGTCGACGCGGATGCCGAGGCGCCGGAGGTCTTCCCGGTGGACCCCGAGCTCCAACGCGCACAGGTGGCGCGCGTCGCCCGGGTCCGTGCCGAGCGCGACGCGGCCGCCGTGGAGGCCGCCCTCGAGGACGTCCGCGCCGCGGCGCGCGGCACGCAGAACCTGCTCGTCCCGATGAAAGAGGCGCTCAGGCGGATGGCGACCCTCGGAGAGGTCTCAGACGCCCTTCGCGCCGAGTGGGGCGTGTACCAGCCAGGCGGCTGAACCTGCCCGGCCTCGAAGGTGCCGGCCTCGAATCCGCCGGCCTCGAATCCGCCGGCCTCGAAGGTGCCGGCCTCGAAGGTGTCAGCTCAAGAGCTGCCGGCGCCGCTCGCGCTCGCGCTGCAGGTGCTCGCGCAGGGAGGGCTGGACCGCCGCGTCGATCGCCGTCCAGGCCATGGCGAGCGCGCCGTCGTGGACGGCGGCGTCCGCGGAGGGAGAGATGCACGCGGCAGCGAACGCGTGCTGGTGGTTGACCGCTCCCTTCGCGTCGATGGCGATCAGCGGATGGATCGCAGGGACGGCGAGGGACACGTTGGCCATGTCGGTCGACAGCGTCGGGAGCGGGGCACCTTCGTCGTCGAGGGTGAAGCGGCGCCCGAGGGCCTCGGCGTTGGCGCGGTAGGCGGCGAGGAGCCCGGGGTCGCTCTCCATGTGCGAGTAGACGGGCGAGAGCTCCTCGAAGGCCGCGCTCGCGCCGGTCGCGAGCGCGCCCGCTTCGAAGCACGCGCGCACCCGGGGGTCGAGCCGCTCCAGGTCCGCGAGCGTCGTCGCCCTGCACATGAAGCGGCCCCGCACCCTCTCGGGGATGATGTTCGCCGCGACGCCACCTTCGAGGACCACGCCGTGCGCTTGATCACCCGGACGGAACTGCTGGCGGAGGAGGCCGATGCCCACCTCAGCGACGGTCATCGCGTCGAGCGCGTTGACCCCCTCCCAGGGAGCTGCCGACGCGTGCGCCTCGCGCCCGGCGAAGGTCACGTCGAAGTGCGACACGGCGAGACACTGTCCCGCGAGGCGCTCGGAGCTCCACGGGTGCACCATCATCGCCGCATGCACCCCGTCGAAGCCTCCCCGCTCGAGCATGACGACCTTGCCGCCGCCGCCCTCCTCTGCGGGCGTTCCCAGCACGAGCACGCTGAGCCCGACATCGTCGGCCACCTCCGCCAGCGCGAGTCCCGCGCCGACGGCCGCGGCGGCGATCACGTTGTGACCGCACGCGTGGCCGACGACGGGCAGCGCGTCGTACTCGGCGCAGACCGCGACCACGAGCGGGCCGCTGCCTGCTCGCGCCGAGAAGGCCGTCGGCATCCCGTACGCGCCGGGCGTGACCTCGAAGCCGTCGAGCATGCCCTCCACGGCGGCCGCGGACCGGTGCTCCTCGAACGCCGTCTCCGGGTGCGCGTGCAGATCGTGGCTGAGCGCGCGCAGCTCGTGCATGCGGCGCTCGACGACCGATGCCGCGCGCGCCTTGGGGTCTCGTGTGCCGGGCACGGCCGCGCTACTCGATGATCGCGACGACGTCGCCGCCGCCGACGGAGTCGCCAGCCGCCACCCGGACCTCCTTCACCACGCCGTCCCGGTCGGCGTTGATCGCGTTCTCCATCTTCATGGCCTCCAAGATGCAGACCGTCTGCCCGGCTTGCACGTTGTCGCCGGGCGCGACCAGCACCGACACGATCGTCCCTTGCATCGGGACGGTGACCGCGCCGGACCCGGCCGCGGCGCTCGTCGCGTGCGATGCGTGCGGCCGCGGCCGGCCGGGTGCCCTTCGGGGCGCAAGGCCGCGTGTCGGCGTGCCGCCCGGCTCGTCGGCGCCGAGCGGCAGCCAGAGCTTCAGGCGGTAGCGGCGCCCGTCGACTTCGGCGGTGATCTCCCTCGCGCCGAGCTCCGACGTCCCCGTGCCGGCCGCGCCCCCCGTGCCGGCCGCGCCCCCCGTGCCGGACCCGGCGACCGTGCCGGACCCGGCGACGGTGCCGGACCCGGCGGCGGTGAGGTCGGAGAGGTCCAGCCGCTCCTCGACCCACTTGGTGGAGTGGCGCGCCTCGGCGAAGTCGGGATGCTCGAGGATGGCGATGTCGGCGGGGATGGTCGTCGCGATCCCGGTGATGCGCGTCTCACCCAGCGCGCGCAGCATGCGGCGGCGGGCCGCGTCGCGGTCCTCGGCCCAGACGATGAGCTTGGCGACCAGGTTGTCGTAGTACTGGCTGACCGTGTCCCCGGCTCCGTACCCGGCGTCGAGGCGCACCCCCGGGCCGCCGGGGGCGTCGAAGGCGGTGATGGTCCCCGGCGAGGGGGAGAACCGGCCGGCGGTGGGGTCTTCGGCGTTGATCCGCACCTCGATCGCGTGCCCCCGCCGCTCGATGTCCGCCTGCTCGAAGGGCAGCCGCTCGCCCGCCGCGATGCGGAGCTGCCAGGCGACGAGGTCGAGGCCGGTCACGAGCTCGGTGACGGGGTGCTCCACCTGGAGGCGGGTGTTCATCTCGAGGAAGTAGATCTCCCCGTCCTCGTAGAGGAACTCGACCGTGCCGGCGTTCACGTAGCCGCAGGCCTCGGAGACCTTCACCGCCGCCGCGCCCATCGCTTGGCGGACCTCGTCGGGGAAGCCGGGGGCCGGTGACTCCTCGATGAGCTTCTGGTGCCTGCGCTGCGCGGAGCAGTCACGTTCGCCGAGCCACAGGACGTTGCCGTGGGTGTCCGCGAGCACCTGCATCTCCACGTGCCTGGGCCAGGCCAGGTACCGCTCGAGGTAGACCTCCGCCCTGCCGAAGTAGGCCTGGGCCTCGCGCTGGGCGGAGGCGACCGCCTCCTCCGCCTCCTCGGCGCTCCGGACGACCCTCATCCCCCGGCCGCCGCCGCCGAACGCCGCCTTGATCGCCACCGGCCAGCCGTGAGCGCCGGCGAAGTCGACCACCTCGCCGGGTCCCAAGATCGGCTCGGAGCGTCCGGGCACCCCCGGCACGCCGGCCCGGTCTGCGGCGAGGCGGGAGCTGATCTTGTCCCCCATCACCTCCATGGCCTCGGGCGGGGGGCCGACGAAGGCGACCCCGAGGGAGGTGACCGCTCGTGCGAAGTCGGCGTTCTCGGAGAAGAAGCCGTACCCGGGATGGACCGCGTCGGCACCGCTTCGCCGGAGGGCTTCGAGGATCGCCTCGGTGTTGAGGTAGCTCTCGGCGGCGGTCTGCCCCCCGAGGGCGTAGGCCTCGTCGGCCATCCGCACGTGCATGGCCTCGCGGTCGAGGTCCGAGTACACGGCGACGGTCGCGATCCCCATCTCCCTGCAGGTGCGCATGACCCGGACGGCGATCTCCCCGCGGTTTGCAACGAGGACCTTTTGGAGCACGGGTCAACACTTGCACGCCACGTAGGGTGGCCGCCATGACGGCGGTCACCTGGGACGTCCGCAGGTTCACCACGCTCGAGTCCACGAACGACTGGCTCCTCAGGCGTGCCCGAGAAGGGGCCCCGGCCGGGCTGGTCGCGCTGGCCGACCACCAGCGGGCGGGGAGGGGGCGCATGGGCCGGCGCTGGGAGGCCCCTCCTGGGCGGTGCCTCCTCGTCTCGGTGCTCCTGCGCCCGGTGGCGCCTCCCGGCGCGCTGTTCGCCTGCACGGCCGCCGTCGCGCTGGCGGCGGCGGACGCGTGCGCCGCCGTGGCGGGCGTCGAGCCGACGGTCAAGTGGCCCAACGACCTCCTCATCGGCGAGCGCAAGGTGGCGGGCGTCCTCGCCGAGTCCGACGCCTCGGCCCAAGGCGGTCGTCCCGGCAGCGTCGCGGTGGTCGTCGGCATCGGGGTGAACCTCGACTGGGAAGGCCCCCCGGGTGCCGACGCCACGTCCCTCGCCGCCTACGCCTCCGGCCCGGTGGGGCGCGAGCCGCTCCTGGAGGTCATGCTCGACGAGCTCTCAGGCCGAGCGGCGATGCTGGACACCGACGAGGCGCGGCGTGCGATCGTCGCCGAGCTGCGCGCCCGGTGCGCGACGCTGGGCAGGCAGGTGGCAGTGGAGATGGCCGGCGGCCGACGGCTGCTCGGCACCGCGAGCGCGCTCGGCGACGACGGCCGCCTGGTCGTGGCGACCGCCGAGGGAGACGTCGCGGTGTCTGCGGGCGACGTGGTCCACCTCCGGCCCGCAGCCGGGGAGCCCGAGTAGGCTTCTGCCTCCATGCGCGTTCTCGTGACCGGCGGTGCCGGGTTCATCGGGTCCAATTTCGTCCGCTACTGGGCCGAGGAGCACCCCGGAGACCTTGTCGTCGTGTACGACGCGCTCACCTACGCAGGGACACCGTCGAACCTCGAAGGGCTCGACGTGCAGCTCGTCCAGGGGGACGTCTGCGACCTGGAGCTCGCGGCAGCGACCCTCGAGCGCGGCGACATCGACACCGTCGTCCACTTCGCGGCGGAGTCGCACAATTCCCTGGCGGTCCTCGACCCGGCCCGGTTCTTCCGCACGAACGTGCTCGGGACCCAGACGATGCTCGAGGCCGCGCGCCGCCACGGGGTCTCGAGGTTCCACCACGTCTCCACGTGCGAGGTCTACGGCGATCTCGCGCTCGACTCCGAGGAGCGTTTCAGCGAGGAGAGCCCCTACCGGCCCCGGACGCCCTACAACGCCTCGAAGGCCGGTGCCGACCACGCAGTGCGCGCGTACGCGGAGACCTACGGCCTGCCGGTGACGATCACCAACTGCGCGAACAACTACGGCCCGTACCAGTTCCCCGAGAAGGTGATCCCGCTCTTCACGACGCATGCGCTCGACGACGAGCCGCTGCCGTTGTACGCCTCGACCCAGCACCGCAGGGAATGGCTGCACGTACGCGACCACTGCCGGGCGATCGACCTCGTCCTCGAGCGCGGCCGGCCCGGCGAGACCTACCACGTCGGCAGCGGCGTCGAGGCGAGCATCGAGCAGATCGCCGACAAGGTCCTCGGGTGCCTCGGCAAGCCCGCCTCGCTGAAGGTGATCGTGCCCGACCGCCCGGGGCACGACCGCAGGTACCTCCTCGACACGACGAAGATCCGCACCGAGCTCGGGTGGCGCCCGCTTGTCGCCTTCGACGAGGGGATCGCCGACACCGTCGCCTGGTACGCGGCGAACCGCCGGTGGTGGGAGCCGCTGCGCGGCCGCGCACCGGTGGTCGAGACCGCCTGGGCGGGCTGACCGTGCGGGTCCTCGTCACCGGGGCGGGGGGGCAGCTGGGCAGCGACCTGGTGACCGCCCTGTCGGGTGAGGTGCCACCCGGGGGGCGCCGCCGCGCGTTGCTGGGCGCCGAGGGCCCGGGCCCCGGGGTCGACGTCACCGGCGCGGACCATGCCGCCCTTGCGGTGGAGGACCGAGCAGCGGTGCTCGAGGCGGTCGTCGCGCTCCGTCCCCACGTCGTGGTGCACGCGGGCGCCTGGACGGCCGTCGACGCCTGCGAGGCAGACCCCGACCGGGCGTTCCGCGTGAACGCCCTCGGCACCCGCCACGTCGCCGAGGCCGCGGGGATCGTGGGGGCCCACCTCGTGTACCTCTCGACCGACTACGTCTTCGACGGCGCCTCGCCGCGCCCCTACGTCGAGTGGGACGAGCCCCGCCCGCTCTCGGTCTACGGGCGGAGCAAGCTCGGAGGCGAGCGGGAGTGCCCGCCGGGCTCGACGGTCGTGCGGACCTCGTGGGTGTGCGGCGCGTCGGGCGCCAACATGGTGAAGACGGCGCTGCGCCTCGCGGCCGGCGGTGGCGCGCTGCGCTTCGTCACCGACCAGCACGGGTCGCCGACGTTCACCGCCGACCTCGCGGCAGCGGTCGTCACCCTCGGGCTCGACCGCAGGCCGGGCACCTACCACGTCACCAACGCGGGGTCGACCAGCTGGTTCGACTTCGTGCGGGCCGTGCTCGAGGCGGCCGGCCACGATCCGGGTCGAGTCGAGCCCATTACGAGCGCCGAGCTGGACCCGCCGCGACCGGCGCCCCGGCCGGCGAACTCGGTGCTCGACAACGCCGCGCTCCGGGGAGCCGGGCTCCCGCTGCTCCCCGAGTGGCACGACGGCCTGGCTCGTCTCGTGGAGGTCCTCTCGTGAGCACGGGCGCGGCCATCGCCGTCGTCGGCGCGGGCTATGTCGGGCTCCCGACCGCGGGCGTGCTCGCCAGGTTCGGGCACCGCGTGGTGTGCGCCGAGCGGGACCCCGGCCGCTTCGACGCCCTGGCCTCCGGGAGGGTGCCCATCGTCGAGGAGGGCCTCGCCGAGCTCCTCAGCGAGGGGGTGGCGTCGGGCCGGCTCCGCTTCGTGCGCAGCGCGGCGGAAGCGGTCCGCGGCGCACGCTACGTCTTCTTGTGCGTCGCCACCCCCGAGGGCGACCACGGATCGGCCGACCTCTCCTTCGTCGAGGCGGTGGCCCGCGAGATCGCCGAGACACTCGAACCCGGTGCGATCGTCGTCAACAAGTCGACCGTGCCCGTCGGGACGGCGCTGGCGGTGGAACGCGTCACCGGTGCGACCGTGGTGTCCAACCCGGAGTTCCTTCGCGAGGGCACGGCCGTCGCCGACAGCCTCCGCCCCGACCGCGTGGTCGTCGGCGGAGACGACGCCAGGGCGGCGAGGCTGGTCGGGGAGCTCTTCTCGGAGACCGGCGCGCCGCTCATCGTCACCGACACCGTCACCGCCGAGACCATCAAGTACGCGTCCAACGCCTTCCTGGCGACGAAGCTCAGCTTCGTGAACGCGCTGGCGGGACTGTGCGAGGCGGTCGGCGCCGACGTGCGCGACGTGGTCCTCGGGCTCGGCTACGACGCCAGGATCGGGTTCGACTTCCTGCGGCCGGGACCGGGCTGGGGGGGCTCGTGCCTGCCCAAGGACACGGCGGCGCTGCTCCACATCTCCGAGGAGGCAGAGTACGACTTCCCCTTGCTGCGCGAGGCCATCGCCGCCAACGAGGCCGCGCGCGCACGGGTGGTGCGCAAGGTGGTGCGCGCCGCCGGCGGCGACCTTGCGGGGGCGACCGTCGGGGTGTGGGGCCTCACCTTCAAGGCGGGAACCGACGACCGCCGGGGGTCCCCGGCGGTCGCGATCGCCCGGAGGCTCCTCGAGCTGGGGGCGCGTGTCCGCGCCTACGACCCGACCGTGGGGCCAGGGGCGGCCTGCGAGGACCTCGGGGGGATGACCCTGTGCGCGAGCGCCTACGACGCGTGCCGAGAGGCGCGTGTGGTCGCGCTGCTCACCGAGTGGGACGAGCTGCGCGGCCTCGACTTCCCCAAGGTCGCCGACCTGATGGCGCAGCCCTCGATGGTCGACGCGCGCAACCTCTTGGACCCGGCTGCGCTTCGCCGCTGCGGCTTCGCCTACACGGGCGTCGGCCGCCGGTGAGGGTCGTCGTCGCCGGCGGCGCGGGCTTCCTGGGCTCCCACCTCTGCGAGCGCCTCGTCGCCCGAGGTGACGAGGTGGTCTGCCTCGACGACCTGTCGACCGGCTCCGAGGACAACGTCGGGCACCTCTCGCACGAGGCGGCCTTCTCCTTCGTCGCAGCCGACGTGAGCCGGGAGGTTCCCGTCGGCGGCCGTGTCGACGCGGTCTGCAACCTGGCGAGCCCGGCGTCGCCACCCGCGTACCTCGCCAGGCCGCTCGAGACGCTCGCGACGGGGAGCGAGGGGACGAGGCGGCTGCTCGAGTTCGCGGAGCGGTCCGGGGCGCGCTACCTGCTGGCGTCCACGAGCGAGGTCTACGGGGACCCCGAGGTCCACCCGCAGACCGAGAGCTACCGAGGCAACGTCGATCCGATCGGTCCGCGCAGTGTCTACGACGAGGCGAAGCGCTTCGCCGAGGCACTCACCATGGCGGCCCACCGTGCCCGCGGCGTCGACGTGGGCATCGCGAGGATCTTCAACACCTACGGGCCGCGCCTGTCAGCCGACGACGGGCGCGTGGTCTCGAACTTCTGCGTCCAGGCGCTGCGCACACGCCCGCTCACGGTCTACGGGGACGGCACGCAGACGCGGAGCCTCTGCTACGTCGACGACCAGGTGGACGGGCTGCTCGCGCTCCTCGACGCCCGCGTGACGGGTCCGGTCAACATCGGGAACCCCGACGAGCGGACCGTCGCCGAGCTCGCGGCGAAGGTGCTCGAGATCACCGGGTCGCGCTCGGGCATCGAGCACCGTCCGCTCCCCGCCGACGACCCGAGCCGCCGCTGCCCGGACATCACGCGCGCACGGCGCGAGCTCGGCTGGTCTCCCAAAGTCGGGCTCGACGACGGGCTCTCGCGCACCGTGTCGTGGTTCCGCAGCCACCTGGGCAGTTGACCGCACGCGCCGAGGACCGGGTCGCCGCAGTCGTCGTCGACTACGACGCGGGGGACCTGCTCGCCGCCTGCGTCCGCTCGCTGCACGACGACGGCGTCCTCCAGGTCGTCGTCGTGGAGAACGGCGACCCCGGGAGCGCACGCCGAGCGCTCGGGGGCCTGGCCGTCGCGCTGGTGGCGACCGGGCGCAACCTCGGCTACGGCGCGGGCGCCAACCGCGGGATCGCCACGAGCGGCGAGTCGGAGTACGTGCTCGTGTGCAACCCGGACCTGCGCGTGCACCCGGGCGCGACGGCCAGGCTGGTCGCCGCGCTCGACGCGCACCCCCACTGGGCGATCGTCGGCCCGCGCATCGTCGACCCCTCGGGTGCGGAGTACCCCTCGGTGCGGCGGTTCCCCTCGATGCTCGACGCCGCCGGCCACGCCCTCTTGGCGCTCGCCTGGCCGGACAACCGGTTCAGCCGCCGGTACCGGGACCGGGTGGGCGACGAGACCCGCGGGGTCGATTGGGTCTCGGGCGCGTGCTTCCTCGCCCGGCGCGCCGCGCTCGAGGAGCTCGGGGGCTTCGACGAGGCCTACTTCATGTTCGCAGAGGACATCGACTTGTGTTGGCGGGCGCAGCGCGCAGGGTGGGGAGTCGGGGTCGAGCCGGGAGCGGAGGTCACCCACGTCCACGGCGTGTCGCGCCGCCGCCACCCCTACAGGATGCTCGTGGCCCACCACCGATCGGCGCTGCGCTTCGAGGCGCGGCGGGCGCGAGGAGTGGAGCGGCTCGCGCTGCCCGCGGCGGCCGCGGTGCTCGGCGTCCGGCTCGGGATGGCGCTCGCCGACGAGGCGCTCCGCCGCCGCCGCGACGCCGGGGGAGCCGGCACCCGGGCGTAGGGCGCCAGGGCAGGGCGCCAGGGCGTAGGATGCGGCGGGCTGCGTGCGGGTCTGTGGTTGCAAGTCGATGCCAGCCGCAGGCGAAACGACCCACGTAAGGCAACTCGTGGTTGCCGAGCATGGTGCGGCTTAGGAGTAAGTCCTGCCCGCCCGGATCCCCCGGTTGGCGGGGGAGGGCGGTGACGGGGGGATGCGTGCCGACGACGGCGCCGCCGGACCGCCAGGTCGCCGGTGCCGGGCCGCCACCCCTGCAGCAGGCGAGTGTGGGGCCAAAGACCAGGTCAGCCGCACGCAGCCCCTTCCTGCACGGTCCCCTTGGGGCTCCGGCCGGTAGCATTCACAAGCCATGTCCGTGTTCACCAAGGTCCTGCGTGCCGGGGAGGGGAAGAAGGTCCGCCGCCTCGCCGAGCTCGTGCCGCTCGTCAACGAGCTCGAGCCGGAGATGGAGGCGCTCTCCGACGACGAGCTCAGGCACAAGACCGTCGAGTTCCGCGAGCGGCTCCAAGCGGGGGAAACCCTCGACGACCTCTTGATCGAAGCCTTCGCGGTCGTGCGGGAGGCGTCGTGGAGGGTCCTCGGGCAGCGCCACTTCGACGTCCAGCTCATGGGCGGGATGGCGCTGCACTTCGGCTGGATCGCCGAGATGAAGACGGGCGAAGGCAAGACGCTCGTCTCGACGCTCCCGGTGTACCTGAACGCGCTCAGCGGCAAGGGCGTCCACGTGGTCACGGTGAACGACTACCTGGCGACGCGCGACGCCGAGTGGATGGGACGCGTCTACCGCTGGCTCGGGCTGAGCGTCGGGCGCGTGGGACCCGACATCGTCGACCCCAAGGAGAAGCGAGAGGCGTACCACTCCGACGTCACCTACGGGACGAACACCGAGTTCGGGTTCGACTACCTCCGTGACAACATGCAGATCTCGCGCGACACAATGGTCCAAAGAGGGCACGTCTACGCGATCGTCGACGAAGTCGACTCGATCCTGATCGACGAGGCCCGCACCCCCCTCATCATCTCGGGTCCCGCCGACGAGGCCGCGCGCCTGTACTACCAGTTCGCCAGCATCGCCCGGACTCTCGAGCGCGACGTCGACTACGAGGTGGACGAGGAGAAGCGCCACGTCGTCCCCCTCGAGTCGGGGATCGAGAAGGTCGAGCGCGCCGTGGGCGTGGAGAACCTCTACGACGCGGTCTCCGTCAACTACGTGCACCAGCTCATCAAGGCGCTCGAGGCCAAGGAGCTGTACCACCGGGACAAGGAGTACCTCGTCGACCAGGGCGAGGTGAAGATCATCGACGAGTTCACGGGCCGCACGCTCGAAGGGCGCCGATGGTCGGACGGGCTCCACCAGGCGGTCGAGGCGAAGGAGCGGGTCCGGATCAAAGAGGAGAACCACACCTGGGCGACCGTCACGCTCCAGAACTACTTCCGGCTCTACGAGAAGCTCGCCGGGATGACCGGCACCGCCGAGACCGAGGCGGCGGAGTTCGCCAACACCTACAACCTGCCGGTCGTCCCCATCCCGACCAACAAGCCCATGATCCGCGTGGACGAGCCGGACCTCATCTTCAAGTCGGAGACGGCCAAGTTCAACGCCGTCGTCGAGGACATCGTGGAGCGCTACGACCGGGGGCAGCCGGTCCTGGTCGGCACCGCGTCGGTGGTGAAGTCGGAGGT
Source organism: Acidimicrobiaceae bacterium (assembly GCA_027339205.1). Classification (GTDB taxonomy): domain Bacteria; phylum Actinomycetota; class Acidimicrobiia; order Acidimicrobiales; family RAAP-2; genus JAJYVT01. The sequence goes on from DAHWOV010000001.1 coordinate 69,944, forward strand.
CCTCTCGCGCCTGTTGGAAAAGCGCGGGATCCCGCACAACGTGCTCAACGCGAAGCAGCACTTCCGCGAGGCCGAGATCGTGGCCCAGGCCGGGAGACCGGGCACGGTGACCGTGGCGACGAACATGGCGGGCCGCGGCGTCGACATCATCCTGGGCGGCAACCCCGAGCTCCTCGCGGCGCACCGTGCGGTGGCCGAGGAGATCGACGCCGTCTCCGAAGAGGGGCGGGCCGCCTACGCGCGCATGCTCGCGGAGATCGAGTCGATGTGCGCCGCGGACGCGGAGAAGGTGCGAGAGGCCGGGGGCCTCTACGTCCTGGGCAGCGAGCGTCACGAGAGCCGTCGGATCGACAACCAGCTCCGGGGCCGCTCCGGCAGGCAGGGGGACCCCGGCGAGAGCCGCTTCTACCTCTCCTTGGAGGACGACCTCATGCGGCTGTTCGCCACGCGCGCGATGAGCTGGGTGATGGGCCGGACCCTCCCAGAGGACGTCCCGATCGAGGCGAAGATGGTCACCAAGGCGATCGAGAGCGCGCAGACCACGGTGGAGGCCCGCAACTCCGAGATCCGCAAGGAGGTCCTCAAGTACGACGAGGTGATGAACGAGCAGCGCAAGGTGATCTATGCGCGGCGCTTGCAGGTGATCGACGGGGAGGACCTCGAGGAGCACACCAAAGAGCTCCTCGTCGCGACGGTCGAGGGGCTCGTGCAGGCGGCGTGCCCCAGCGACTACCCCGAGGAGTGGGACCTCGAGCTGCTCGTGAAGGAGCTCGTCCAGTACTACCCGACGGAGTTCACCGTCGAGGACCTCGCGGAGGCGACGAGCGCGGCGCACATCACCGAGAGCGTGGTCGCCGACGCGCTGGACTACTACGAGCGGCACTCCGCGGAGCTGCCCGGCGGTGCGGAGCAGGCGCGCCAGGTCGAGCGCGAGGTCATGCTGCACGTGATCGACCGCCGCTGGCGGGACCATCTCGCCGAGATGGACTACTTGCGCGAGGGCATCAACCTCCGCGCGATGGGACAGCAGGACCCGCTGGTCGCGTGGCAGCGTGAGGGCTTCGAGATGTTCGGCCAGCTCATGGATGCCATCGAGGACGACTACCTGCGCTTCGTGCTGCATGTCGAGGCGGTCGTCGAGCCGGCAGCCGAGCCGGACCTCGGCCGTGCCGTCTACGAGGCCGCAGACGACCCGGTGGCAGGGACGGTCGCGCTGGCGTCGAGGCTGCTCGCCGACCAAGGGGTCGACGTGGCCGCGCTGGAGGCCGCCGAGCGCCAGGCCGCCGCGGCGGTGGTCCCGATCGGAGCCGCCATAAAGGCGCCCGCCCCGGTCGCGCCCGGGCGCGGGGCGCCGGGCCGCGCCGCGCCCGCGCACGGCGCGTCCGCCGGCGGGGTGCCGAACGGGCGCGCGCAGCCAGGCC
>DAHWOV010000004.1:0-53261 GCA_027339205.1 Acidimicrobiaceae bacterium
GGCGCTGGGGCGGCGCGGCGGGGCGGGTCGCGTCGCCGTCGTCGTGGGGGTCACCCGCCCGGCGTGGCGAGCTGGGCGGGGGGGGCTCCCGCAGGCGGAATGACGTGCGGCGCGGGGAGCGCGACCCCGAGCGGGACGTACGCGAGCTGCTGCACTTGGGCGGGCGACACCATGTGGAGGCTTGCCTCGGCCACTCTGAGGATGCGGGAAGGGTTCTCGAGATTGGCGACCGCGAGGCTCTCGCGCTGATGGAGGAGCCTTGCGGCTGTGATCTCCGCCTGCACATTGGCGAGGCGGACCTGCCCCTGGGCCAGCTCGGCGTGGCCGATCACGACGAGGAGCAGGCTGGCGCTCACCGCCAACCCGGAGAGGATCGGGATGAGCGGCCGCCGGCGCACCCGCTGCGACCTCGGCGCGACCACCTCGAGCGGCGGCCTCCGTGCGGCGCGCGGCGCCGGCTGGGGTGCCGGCCTCCTCGCGGCGGCCACCCGTGTCGACTGCAGCGCCGTGCTCACGCGGCAGCCTTCCGCTCGACGGCGCGCAACCTCGCGCTCTGCGCACGGCGGTTGCGCTCGACCTCGGCCGGCGACGGCTTGCGCGCGCCGCGGAAGACCAGCTGGTGCTCCGCCCTCGCGCCGCAGACGCAGGGGAGCCCCGGCGGGCACGTGCAGCCGCCGGCGGCCGCCTCGGCGAAGGCCGACTTCACGAGCCGGTCCTCCCCTGAGTGGTAGGAGATCACCACCAGCCGCCCGCCCGGCGAGAGCAGCCTCAACGCGGCCGGCAGCGCTCTCGCGAGCTGCGAGAGCTCGTCGTTCACCGCGATCCTGATCGCCTGGAACACCCGGCGCGCCGGGTGGCCGCGTCGGCGCGCAGCTGCGGGAACGGCGCCCGCCACGACCTCGGCGAGCTGGCTCGTGGTGCTGACCGGCCGCGCCGCGACGATCGCCGCCGCGATCCGGCGTGCGAAGCGCTCCTCCCCATTGGCGGCGAAGAGCTCCGCGAGCTCGGTTGCGCTGGCGGTGTTGACGAGCTCGGCGGCCGTCACGCCGCTCGTCGCGTCCATGCGCATGTCCAAGGGCGCGGACAGCCGGTACGAGAACCCCCGCTCGGCTCGATCGAGCTGCGGGGAGCTCACGCCGAGATCCAACAGGACGCCTGCGACCACGGCTCCGGCCGCCGGCGACTGCGGCCACGACCTGGGGTCACCGGCAGCCGCCACGACCTCCTCTTCGAGCCGACCGAAGGTGGCGCGCCGCACCACCGCGCGGCGGCCGTAGCGCGCGAGCCGGGTGCGGGTCGCGGTGACCGCGTCGGGGTCCCGGTCGAGCGCCAGCACGCCCAGGTGGCCGTGGGCCTCCAGCAGCGCGGCGGAGTGCCCGCCGCCACCTGCGGTGCCGTCGACGACCACGCCCGCGGGCACCGGCCCGAAGAGCGCGACCACCTCGTCCACCATGACGGGATCGTGTAGGAACGTCCGGGCCATCCGCAGCCCCTCGACGAGCGAGGCTCCCCGGGGATAGGTCCCTGGGCGACCAGGGCAGAAGAGGGCGGAGAAGAAGTCTTCCACCATGCCGGTCGAGGGGCTGCGCGTGGTCCGGCGCTCGCGGATCCGATGACGCCGTGGTGCGAATGTCGGGGTATGGGTCTTCTTTTGTTGCCTTGCGTGCTGTTGCCTTGCGTCCTCCTTCCCTTCGGGCTCATGGCGGATCGGCGGGCTCAGTCGGCCTCGAGGAACCACCTCTCTTGGGGCGCGACCCGTTCCTCCCAGACGCTCGGGTTCCACAGCTCGATCCGATCGATCGCCCCGTTCACCAGCACGTCCCCGTCCAAGCCCGCGAAGTCCCGCAGGTGCGCAGGAATGGCCATGCGGCCCTGCCTGTCGATCTCCACCTCGTGCGAGTGCGCCGCCCACAAGCGGGTCCGGTTGCGCCCTGTCCTCCCCTCTGCGGCCTGCTCCCGCATGGCCTGCAGCTGGCGCTGGAACTCCCCCAAAGTCCACAGCGCGAGGCAGCCTTCCTGGTTCTCCGACAGATAGCCGCCCCGCTCGAAGTCGGCACGAAATTTGGCAGGAAGGATCACCCTTCCCTTCGAATCGAGCGAGTGCTCGTACCTGCCGACGAATATCGCCACCGACCCCTGTCCAGTCCCCGTCCCCGTCCACGACGCTCCTCAACCCACGCCCTGTGCTCCACGTCCCACATGTGCTCCACTGCGAACCACTTCGCACCACTTTATGCCACATTCCTCCACCAGTCAACGCCACTCCCCCACTGGGGCACCCGGCTCGCCCACTGCGGCGGCCGCCAAGGGTCGGCGGTGAGAGCGTGCGCGATGAGAGCGTCGGCGGTGAGAGAGAGCGCGGTGAGAGAGAGCGCGCGGGCCAAGGCCAAAAGGAAAGGGCGGGGGAAAGTGCGCGGGATGGACGCAGGGAGGGAGGGTCGAGCGCCGCCGCTCAGGCCCTCACCACGTCCCAGCTCCCTGCGTCCGGGAGCGCCTCGATCAGTGCCTCGTCACCGGGCCAACCCGAGAGCCCCAGCTCCTCCAGGCCGATCGCCGCACCGGCGAGCGCGGTCGCGAGCGCGCCGCGAGCAGCCTCAGGCATCGCGAGCACCCCGACGAGCGGCTCGGGGTCCCAGCTCCGGTAGACGCAGCCGTGCACGAGCGCACCCTGGCGGCTCCGCCACTGGGCGAGACCGACGAGCTTGCGCCCGTCGACACAGACCTCCCCGGGTCCGACGCCTGCGAAGCACACCGCATCGCTCCCCGGTCTGGGAACGGACTTTCCTACGTGGACGGCGCAGACGTCCAGTCCGAGCGCGCGCGCCCACCATTGGCCGACGAGCGCCGCGCTCGCGCGCGGCTCGTCCGACCAGAGGGGGTCTTCCCGGGGGACCCACAGGTCGGCCCACACCTGGGCGCTGGGAAGGAGGAGCACCGCTGCGCCCCCGCTCCGGCGGCGGACCACCTCGACGCCCGCCCGACGGACACGGTCGGCGTCGACGACCGTCGCTGGTTGGGTGCTCCCGAGGACGGCGGTCGGACGCCTGACCTGGCGGATGACGAGCCGACGGCCCGCCGAACGGAAAGGCTCGACATCGAAGTCCTCCACAGCTGCGCCGGGCCTACCACCGCCGGGGGGTCCAGCGCTCAGGAGGCGACCGCCAGGTAGGGCTCCCACAACGGGTCGATCTCCGCGAGGTGACGCAGGCGCCAGAGGTGCCCTTCGGGCGCCCAGGGCTTGAAGGGCAGGGTCCAGCCGATCTCCGAGAGCAGCTGATCTCCCTTGGTCAAGTTGTCCCGCTTGCAGGACGCAACGACGTTCGTCCACTCGTGGCGTCCGCCGCGGCTCTTCGGCACGACGTGGTCGACCGTGTCCGCCGCCTCCGCGCAGTAGGCGCACAGGCCGCCGTCGCGCCGCAAGACCGCCCGCCTCGTGAGCGGCGGCGTGCGCGCCCAGCGCGGGATGCGGACCATCCGGGAGAGCCGCACGATCGCGGGCACCTCCACCGCCAGCTGGGCGGACCTGAACACCCGGGCCTCGGGCCTGAACGCGACTGCCTCGGCACGTCCGTCCAGCATGAGCACGACCGCGCGCCTGTCCGACACCAGCGCCAGCGGCTCGTACGTCGCGTTGAGCAGGAGGACCCGCTCCATGATCGAGAAGGCTACCGGAGAGGACGAGACCGACGAGGCCATCGACCATTCCGACACCACTCGAGGAACTCGACCACGTCCTCGGGCGCAGGGCGTCCGGACCCGTCGCCGCCGTAGGCCGTCTGCATGCGGAAGCGCCAGTACTCCTCGTCCGGCCACGGAGACGGGGGCCACCGCCGCCACCATCCCGGCCGGGCGAGGCGGACCGCCGTCACCACCGCGACCGGCCAGAGCCCCGGGCGCGACGCGACGGCCCGCGCGACGCCGCGGAGGCTGGGCGGCGCGCCAGCGCTCACGCCTGGACCGCTCCCAGCCCGATGCCGCGGAGGCCCACCGCGGCGGCGCCCACCAGCGGCCCGTCCTCCCCCAGCGCGCCTGGGACCACCCGTGCGTCCGCGACGAACGAGAGCCGTGCGCGTGCGGAGAGCTCGGCCTGCGCGGCGGCGAAGAACGGCGCACCGAAGCCGAGGGCGACGGAGCCCGAGACGAGGGCGAGCTGGAGGTCGAGGAGCGCGGCGACCGACGCGACCGCGCGACCGACGAGCGTCCCCGTCCGCTCGATCACCCAGGCGGGGGCCTCCGCCGCGGGACGCCCCGTCACGACCTCGATCGCCGTGCCAGACGCCTCGGCCTCCAGGCAGCCCCTCGCGCCGCACGCGCACCGGCGCCCGTCGGGCACGACCACGACGTGGCCAACGTGGCCCGCATTGCCGAGCCGTCCGTCGAGGAGGCGGCCGTCGACCACCAGCCCTCCCCCCACGCCAGTCGACACGACCATCGCGAGGTAGTCGCGGACCCCCGAGGCGCTCCCGAAGTGTCCCTCGGCCAGCGCCAAGGCCTTGGCGTCGTTGTCGACGAACGTCGGCAGCCCGGTCAACGAGCGGAGGCGGCTCCGCAGCGGGAAGTCACGCCACCCCGGGATGTTGAGCGGGGAGACCGCCTCCCCGTGGGCGCGCATCGGGCCGCCGCATCCGACGCCGCACGCTGCCACGCCTGCGGCGACCGGGAGATCGAGCACCTCTTGGACGACCGACGAGAGCACCTCCCACAAGGTCTCTCCGCCCGCCGGCCGTGGAGTGGCGACCGTCGACGCACCCAGCACCTCGCCGTCGGCGCCGACGACCCCGACCCTCAGCTTCGTGCCGCCGATGTCGACGGCCAGGACGCGATCCGCGCTCAGCGGTCGCGTCGGAACAGGTGCGAGCGGAGCCACTCCCGGGTGCCCGAGAGGGCGTGATCGAAGCTCGCGCCCTCTTCGCCCGGGCGCCGGGCACGGGTGAGGTCGTGCCAGCCTGCCTTGCCCAGTCGCCTGAGGTTCCGTTCGAACACGACAGCTGAGGCAAACATGATCGCCACGCCCAAGAGCCCGAGCAGGACCGACTCCGAGTAGAACGCGACAAGCACCGCGAGCCCGGCGAGGAACCCGAGCGCCGACCACTTGCACTGCCTGCCAGCGTGCCGATAGACGGTCTTGTTCCTCACGCGCTCCGCGAAGTGCGGGTCGTGGCGGACGAGCGACTCTTCGAGCTCGGCGAGGATCCGCTGCTCGTGCTCAGACAGCGGCACTGGCGCGACCCTCCTCGGCTCCGTCAGGCTCCATTCCCTGCCGTCCCTGCACGGTGGAGGACCTCCTCACCCGTCCTTTCGCTGCGCTCGTCGCCCCTGTGGCCGTCGAGGCACGAGCGCCCCGTCACCCACGAAGTCTACGGCGCTTCGCGAGGCTCCACATTGCGCGCCCAGGGCCGCGTCGGGCTCGCCCTAGGTCCGGTCGCCGCTCAGTGGGCGCCGGCGGCGCCTGAGCCGCCCCCAGAGCCCGGCCACCGCGGCGCCGAGCAACCCGGAGATGACGATGACCACGATCAACGGCGCCGTCGTCGTCCTCACCCAGAACTGGATCTGCACCTGCTGGAGGTTCACGACCGCGAACCAGACGAGGAGGACCGCCATGACGCCGGCGAGCACGAGCCTGGCATCCCTCGCTCGGCCGCGGCGGGGTCGGGCGTCGGCCGTCGGCTCCTCGCTCGATGCCGGCAACCGCTCCTCCACTCCGGCTCCTTTCGATGCCACAGGGTCCAGCGCGCACCCTGGCGCGGCCCCTATCCTCCGATCCCCGCCACTCCCACTGGGCACGAGACGCCGGTACCGCCGAGCCCGCAGTAGCCGTTGGGGTTCGCGGCCAGGTACTGCTGGTGGTACGCCTCTGCGTAATAGAACGGGCCGGCGCTCGCCACCTCGGTCGTGATCGGGCCGAATCCCGCAGCGAGCAGCAGCTGCTCGTAGCGTCTCGCCGCCGCACGTGCCGTGCGCAGCTGCGCCTCGGACGTTGCAAAGACCGCGGAGCGGTACTGCGTGCCGACGTCGTTGCCCTGCCGCATGCCCTGGGTCGGGTCGTGGCCCTCGAAGAACACGGCGACGAGCTCCTCGTAGGTGACCTCGCCGGGACGGAAGACGCACAGGACGGTCTCGGCGTGCCCGGTGCGCCCGGTGCACACCTCTTCGTAGGTCGGATTGGGGGTGAAGCCGCCGCTGTAGCCGGCGGCAGTGGTGAACACCCCAGGGGTCTCCCAGAACTTGCGCTCGGCTCCCCAGAAGCACCCCATCGCAAAGAGCGCTCGCTCGGTGCCCTCGGGGAACGGCGGCACGAGGGGCGTGCCGAGCACCAGGTGACGCTCGGGCACCGCGATCGGCACCAGCCTCCCGGGCAGCGCCCGCTCCTCGTCGACCATCTCGAGCTTGTCGGCCGTCGACCGGCCGGAGAAGATGCCCACCTCGCGCTCCCTCGTCGAAAAGCTCCCGTCTTCGTGCAACGAGCCCTGGCGGAGACACTAATGGGCGCCGGCTCCCGGGCTCACCCCGGCCCGTCACGAGTGGTGCCGGTCATCGCGGAAGCTGCCGCGCCCGGCGCTCCACTCCGCTGCGCGCCGGGTGCGCCAAGTCCTCCGGCGCTGCTCCCGCCGCCACCGCCACCCGCGCTGCGGTTCCAGGCCCGCCAGACCAGCCGATGCACCGGGACGTAGCGGGGCACGTCCCGCAGTCCCGGGATGAACGGCACGGCGAGGAGCAGGATCGTCGCGACCCCGGTCAAGTAGACGGCGATGAGGTCGACGTTCGCAGATGTCCGGAACCCCGGGACCTGGTACCACAGGTCGTAGAGCCAGAGCCAGGGCTGGCCGGGGTAGCTCCCGGTCTCGTTCATCACGCCCCACTGTGTCCCGAGGAGATGGAGCCTGTGGGCGACCGCGGCGAAGTAGCTGCCGTCCTCGAGGAAGAGGAGGGGCTTGGTGAAGTTGGTGCCGTAGAACTGGTTGTGCGCGAGAAGGGCCGCGTCGAGGGCTCCCGAGCGCGCCATTGTCAGCTCTTCTTGCATGAGGAGGGGCACCGGCCCGTCCGCAGCGGGCGGCACCGAGGGCACGCCGTGGTTGAAGGTGACGTGGGGCACGACCTTCAAGTAGGCGGTCGCCCATGCGCGCTGCTGCGTCTTCGTCGCCGACTCGTATCGGTGCAGGGCACGGCTCAGCACAGGGTCCCCCGACGCATGGGTCGACAGCGGCGAGAGCACGAAGGTGTCAGCGGAGTTGATCGGCTGGAGCACGCCGGCGATCTGCTGCCAGGACACGACGATCTTCTGCACCATCCCCGACCCCGGGGGTGTGCCTGTGTTGTTGTAGGGCGGGCCGTACGTCGCAGTCTCGCTCGTGTAGGCGAGCTCTGCGGCGCTCGTCGCCATGAAGTCCCCCGGTGTGGCGTGAGCCCAGCTCTGGACCGTCACCGAGGGGACGTCGGGGGACGAGACCACCGACGCAAGGACGATCACGAGCACCAGCACCACCGTGCCTGCGATCCCGGCCTCCTTCAAGATGTCGTAGCGCCGGGTCGGGCCGCGCCACTCGGCCGCGTCGGACGCGCCGGCCGCGCGACGCGCGACGCGCCCGCGCGCGGCGCGCACCGGCAGGGGATGGCTCACCCCTCGCACGCGCACCAAGAGGATGTGTCCGCCCACGATGGCGACCAGCAGGAGCGGGATGAGCACGATGTGCCACATGAGCATCTGCCCGAAATTCATCGGGTTGAAGAACGATCCCACTCCGACCGCGTTGAAGGCGTCCTTGCCGCTGGTGGAGATCCACTGCGAGTCGAAGTTCGACTGGGACACGTACCCGGTGAACGCCTCGATGACCGACACGAGGAACGCCAGGACGCCGCTCATCCAGGTGAGCCACCGGCGGCCGCGCCACGCCGCCATCCAGAACTTCCCCCACAGGTGGATCACCATGAAGGCCATGAACATCTCCACGCTCCACAGGTGGAGGCTGTTGAAGAAGTGGCCCACCGGGTCGTAGTGCCACCAGTCCGGCCCTCCGAGCGCCAGGGCGAAGCCCGAGACGATGGCGACGCCGAGGGCCGCGAGGGTCGCGACGCCGAACACGTAGATCCACGAGCGCACGTACGCGGGCTGCCGGTCGGGAAGTAGCTTGCCCGGGGGGAGCAGGCGGAGACCCAGGCGCCGCACCCTGGCGGTCCACATGGTCGCGTCGGCATCCTTGGCCTCGACGTCCTGACCGGCCTCCTTGCCCTGGTACGCCACGAGTGTGGGCGACCCCTCCGCGCTGTGGTCCCCGCCCTCTTGCACGTCGGCGGCCTCTGCCTCCCGGTGGCGCCGGCCGAGTGGGAACGGCACGAGGAGCGCGGCCCCGAAGATCACCAGCATCACGCAGATGAGCACGAGGTTCGCTTCGGAGACCGTGAAGATGTTCCAGTGGACGTAGGTCCCCGGAGCGTTCAGGTCCACGGCGATCAGCGCTGCTCCACCCATTGGCCCTCCTCTGTCGTGCTCCGGCGGCGCCGGGCTCCCGGCATTCGTGGTCGACTGACAGCGTGCAGCGGCGGCGAGCGGCCCGCTAGGGCCCTTGGTCCATACAAGCACAGACCGTCGTCAGCGACGGACGCGATCCCGGACGCGAGGTCCCAGCTCGTGCCGGGCGGGCTCGCGCGAGGCAGGTGAGGCTAGGAGCGCAGGAACACGGCGGCGTCCGCAGACAGCACGCGGAAGCTGAACGACTCCTCGAGGTACAGGTGCACCCGCTCCGCGTCGTGGTGCTCGTAGCCGATGGAGAGGTCCTCGCCCGACTCGAAGAGGAAGTACCCGCCGCGCAGGCTGACGACGACGCCGCCCTCGACGCCCGGCGCCCGGACGACCGGGCCGCCGAGGATCTCCCGGAGGTGGTCGAGCACGACCAGGCCTCCGCGCCCGGTGGTCTCCACGACCCCGGTGTACCCCTCCGGGCCGAGCGCGAGCGCATAGGGACCGCCGATCCCCGCCGACAGGAGGACGGCGACCCCCGAGGCGATCCGCGCCGGGTAGTCACCGAAGTCGGGGCCGAGCGTCACCGGCTCGTGCACCGACGCGTCGGCGATGCCCCGGATCTGCGCCTCCGGCCACCCGTGGAAGATGGCGACGTTCTCCGCGCGTGCGATCGCCCTCGCCGCCTCGTCCAGCGCGCCGAAGTCCACGTCGCGCGCGCCGCGTGCGGCATCTCGCAGTTCTTCGAGCGAGAGCGCGAAGGGGGCCCGCAGCTCGACGAGTGGCAGCACCGCCCGCCGTCGGGCGACGAGCGAGCGTGTGGGCGCACCGATCGGCGTCGCGCGCCCGAGGTCCGTCCCCGAGTGGTGCCAGCCGTGAGGGCCCGAGAAGTCCACGAGCTTTCGACCGGCGAGGGCCGGAGCGAGCCGCTGGCGAGCCTCCTCGTCGATCAGCGACCAGACTTCGTCGGCAAGGGGCGCGCGAGCGCGCAGCAGATTGTCCATGGTCGCTCCGGTCATGACCTCGCTCCTCCGAGCCCGAGCGAGCCGTCCCGCCCGCTGCCTGTCGTGCCCATGCCTTCTCCCCCCTGGGTGCGCGCCTCGATCCCGGTGATGGGACCGTCGGTGAACAGGTAGGTCCGCATGTGGGAGTCGAGCACGGGGTCGTGGCGCCGCAGCCACTCGAGGAGCATCATGGCGTGCTCCTTCTCCTCGTCGCGGTTGTGGGCGAGGATCGCCCGGAGATCGGCGTCCTCGCTCGCGTCGACGCGTTGGTCGTACCAGTCGGCAGCCTCGAGCTCCTCTTGGAGCGACGTCAGCGCGCGGTGACGGTCGACCGTCTCGGGACGAAGCGACGCTTCGCTCTCGTGCAGGCCTTCGCTGTTGGCCATCGGCTCCTCCCTCTCCTCCTGCTCCTCCTGCGGGTCGGCGCTACGTGCGAGGGGGCGCAGAGACGAGGTTGCCGCTCGGTGGCGCGCCCTCGCGCCGGGACGTCACTGCTGATAATGCTCGACGGTCTCCACCGGGCGCTCGTGCGCGCCCTTTGGGTCGCGCCCGGCCCTGCGCAGCGCCCTTCGCTGGCGCAGCAGGTCCCAGAGCTGGTCGAGGGTGACCTGCAGCCGCTCGAGCCGGACGCGTTCGTCCTCGGTCAGCCTCTGGGATGTGGCGGCATGGGCCTCCTCGAGGCGCCGCTCCTCGTCGGCGAGCTCGCCGATCTGACGGATGATCTCTGCGTCGTCCACGGCGGCCATCCTGCCATCCACCGCACGCTCACGCAGCCGCCGGGAGCCCGCCGCCCGCGGCGGCGGGCTCGTCCGAGCGCGTCCCGCCCGCGTCGGTGCCCGCTTGGCCGTCGGCGAGCGCGGCGGCGAGCACGTCGGCCACGCTGCTCGCGAGGTGGAAGGTCATCTGGGACCGCACCTCCTCGGGGACGTCCTCCAAGTCCTGTCCGTTGCGCATCGGGAGCGCGATCTCGGTGAGCCCGGCGCGGTGTGCGGCAAGCACCTTCTGCTTCACCCCCCCGATCGGGAGCACCCGACCCTGGAGCGTCACCTCGCCGGTCATCCCGAGCACAGGCCGAACGGGCACGCCCTTCAGGAGGCTCACCAGCGCGGTCGTCATCGTGACGCCGGCGGACGGCCCGTCCTTGGGCACCGCTCCAGCCGGCACGTGGAGATGGAACCGCTTTCCGGCGAACGCGCCCGGCTCGACGCCGAGCTCGTGCGCGTGCGAACGGACGTAGGAGAGCGCGATCTCCGCCGACTCCTTCATCACGTCACCGAGCTGACCCGTGAGCGTGAGCCCCTCGGGGCCGTCGGACACCGACGCCTCCACGTAGAGCACGTCACCGCCCGCGCCGGTGACCGCGAGCCCGGTCGCGACGCCGGGCACCCCGGTGCGCTCCGCCGTCTCGAAGAAGAAGCGGGGCCGCCCCAGCCATGCTCGGACCGCGTCGGCGTCGACGACGACGGGTGCCGTGACCTTTCCCGAGGCGACGGCGGTCGCCACCTTGCGGGCGAGCCTGCCCAGCTCCCGCTCGAGGGAGCGTACTCCGGCCTCCCTCGTGTAGTCCGCCACCACCGCGCGCAGGGCGTCGTCGGTCACCTCCAGCTCCTCGGGCCGCAGCGCCGCGCGCGACAACTGGCGCGCGAGGAGATGGTGACGGGCGATCGCGATCTTCTCCGCCTCCGTGTACCCGTCGAGCCGGATGACCTCCATCCGGTCGAGGAGGGGCGGCGGCACCGTGTCGACCACGTTGGCCGTCGCGATGAAGAGGACCTTCGAGAGGTCGAGCTCCACCTCGAGATAGTGGTCCCTGAAGGTGTGGTTCTGCGCGGGGTCGAGCACCTCCAGCAGTGCGGAGGACGGATCGCCGCGGAAGTCGGACCCGACCTTGTCCACCTCGTCGAGGAGCAGGACGGGGTTCATCGTCCCCGCCTCCCTCAGCGCGCGCACGAGACGGCCGGGCTGCGCGCCGACGTAGGTGCGCCGGTGCCCGCGGATCTCTGCCTCGTCACGCACCCCCCCGAGCGCCACTCGGACAAACTTCCGGCCCAGCGCGCGCGCCACCGACTCCCCGAGCGAGGTCTTGCCCACGCCCGGAGGACCGACCAGCGCAAGGATCGCCCCGGCCCCTCTCCCCTCCACCGGGACGAGGCCGCGCTCGGTCTGGAGCTTGCGGACCGCGAGGTGCTCGAGGATCCTCTCCTTCACGTCCCCGAGGCCGTCGTGGTCCTCGTCGAGGATCGCGGCGGCGGCCGCGACGTCGAGCCGGTCCTCGGACTCCACGCCCCAGGGCAGCTCCAGCACCGTGTCGAGCCAGGTCCGGATCCAGCCGCTCTCGGGGTTCTGCTCGCTCGTACGCTCCAAGCGGTCGATCTCGCGCTCGACCGCAGCCCGGACCTTCTCGGGCAGCGCCCGCGCTTCCGCCTTGGCGCGGTAGTCGTCGGGGTCCTCGTCCCCCTCTCGGCCGGCCAGCTCTCCGAGCTCCTTTCTGATCGCCTCGAGCTGCCGGCGCAGGAGGAACTCGCGCTGGGTGCGCTCCATCCCCTCTTCGACGTCGCTCTTGATCCGCTCGCGCAGCGTGAGGTCCGCGAGCGTGTCACGGGCCCAGCCGAGCACGAGACGGAGCCGCTCCTCCACGTCGATGGTCTCGAGCACCTCCACCTTCTGGGCGAGGCTGAGGTCGGGCGAGTACCCGGCGACGTCGGCCAGACGGCTCGGGTCCGTGATCTCGCGCAGCTGGGCGGCGATCCTGCGCTCGCCGCGCCCGATGAGGATGTTCTCCAAGACGGCGCGGTACTCCCGGGCGAGCTCGGTCGCACCGGGGCCGGCGAGCTCCTCGTCCACGAGCTCCGCCTCCACCCAGAGCGCCTCCCCGGTGCCGGGAACCCCGGTCCCGATGTGGGCGCGCCGGTCCCCGCGGACGACGACTGCCGTGAGCCCCCCGGGAAGCTCGCCGCGCTCGGTGATCTCCGAGACGACGCCCACCGAGGCGTAGCGCCCCTCGATGTGGGGGACGAGCAGGAGCCGGCCTCCGGCCGAGGCCGCCGCGTCCGCGGCTGCGAGCGCCTCGCGCGACTCCAGCGCCATCGAGAAGACCATGCCGGGGAGCATCACGCCCGACTTGAGGGGAAGAAGGGGAAGGGTCAACCGTTCCAACGACCATCAGCTCCGATCTGTCATGCCGCACCGGGCCGCCGGCTGCGCCGCCGGTCCGCTCGGTCAAGGATTCAACGCCGCCGGACGACGGTGCATTCCTCGCCGGGCGTGCGCGGTCTGACGCTGCGGGAGCGGCCTCGTCCGTCGGGGTCATCCGCCGGGGTCACCCGCCGGGGTCACCCGCCGGTGGGCGGCGCCTTGGGCAGGTAGACGCGCGCCTGCCACGTCCCCGTCAGCGTCACGAGCGTGAGGGCCGCGCCTGCCCTCAGCATCCAGTCGAGCACCTGGGCTGCCGACGTGCTCCGGGGAGGGTGGACGATCAGCCCGCGCCGAGCGTGGTCTTGGGTGACTCGCCAGCCTGCGGGCACCGGCACCCCGAGCTCGGCGAGCTGCCTCGCGGCGTACCGGCCGCGGGGATGAAGGATGCCGATGCGCTCCTCGCCCCGGTCGTCGGGCGCCGGCATCCACGTGCACATGCTCACCGGCTCCACCGGGCTGGTGAAGATCGCGGAGAGCACGCCTTGCTGCGGCGGCTCCACCTCGTCGTCCGGCACGCCGGGGAGCAGGTTGATCCAGCCGTCGTGCGCGGCCGACAACGCTCGCATCCGTTCGAGGACCTCCGAGGTTGCGGGAGGAGCGAACTCGAACTGCTCCATCTGTCGCCGGGCCGCCACGACCGAGTGTCTATCGGACCGAGACCCGCGTGCGCCTCCTGCGCACCGTCCCCGGACGCGCCACCGCCCTCCCGCCGGAGGTCCGGCTGGAGGGCGGTAGCCATTGCTGGCTCTGGTGCCCGCTGTCGGAAGCAGGCCCCAGGGTGTGGAGCGCTTACGCCGCCTTGGCGCTCGACTCCGACAGCGACTTCGGGAACTCCGCATCGAGTGGCGTCCGGCGGATGTGCCAGAGCCCCATGCCGGTGAGCAGGATCATCAGCCCTGCTGCAGAGAAGGCCGCCAGGGCCCCGTCGAAGGCCAGCTCACCGAAGATCGAGAACCCGTAGGCCTCGAGCAGCATCGCCCGGAGGGTCGTGCCCTGGAACACGGTCTGGACCTCCGCTGAGAGGGCCGCTGTCGTCGGCTTGGCTCGTGACGCGTTGCTCACCTTCGCGTACACGCCGCCGTAGGGCATCTCGGAGAGGTGGATACGGATGAAGTGTGTGGCGTAGAGCTGCGCTTCCGTCCCGGTGGTCACCATCTGCCCCGCGTACGGCGAGAGGTAGGGGACCATTGTCTTGGTCACCTCGTGCCCTGTCGGATGCGCGAGCTGTGCCTTCGTCGGGAAGTACACCTGCTGGAGAGCCAGTTGGTTGTGCACCTGGCTGTCACTGAAGCTGTTGCCCCAGAGCAGCAACGCGCCCGCTGCGATGAGGACCACCGTCAGCACCGCGCCGCCTGCCGTGAGGATCAGGTCCAACGTCTTGCGTCTCATTGTCTGCGCTCCATTTCGTGACCCGTTCGGTCATCGTGACGCCCCCTCTTGGAACGTCCTATGGAGAGCTTGCGCTTCGAGTCACGTGCTGTGGGAGGGCCGGAGGTCCCAGCACGTGGGGACGAAGGTCCCGATGTCACGCCCGGGCTCGGTGCCGGTCAGGACGCCCAGGAGACGCGCCCCAAGCGGTGACGCAAGGACGCGAGCGCCCGCATCTCGATCTGGCGCACGCGCTCTGGAGAGATCGAAAGCGCCGCTCCCACCTCCGCCGCGGTGCGCGGACCGTCGGGGGACCCGATGCCGTAGCGAAGCCGGATGACGGTCGCCGCCGACGCGGAGAGCTGGCCGAGCAGGCTCTCGACCTCGCGGGGAAGTGCCGCGGCGGTGGCGGCGTCGCCGACGTCCACAGAAGGGTCCGCAACGAGCTCGCCGAGCTCGTTGCCGTCCTCGTCGATAGGCGCGGACATCGACACCACCGGTGCGGACGCTCGGCGGATCGCGACCACGTCCGCCATGCGGATCCCCGTTTCGTCGGCGAGCTCGGCGGCGCCCGGTGAGTGGCCGAGCGTGTGCTCGAGCCGATCGGCGGCGTCCGACAGCGCGCGGGCCTGGTCCCGTCGGTGCCGCGGCAGCCGGACGGTGGACGAGAAGTCCCCGACTGCCTGGGCGACCCCCTTGCGGATCCACCACGTCGCGTAGGTGGAGAACTTGTAGCCGCGGCGCCAGTCGAAGCGCTCGATCGCGTACAAGAGACCGATGTTCCCCTCCTGGACGAGATCCGACAGCTCCACTCCGCGGTGCTGGTAGCGCTTGGCGATCGAGACGACGAGGCGGAGATTGGCCTTGATGAACTCCTGACGGGCCCGGCGACCGGCTTCGGCCGCCTCTTCGAGCGCCTGGCGGCGCCTGCGCCCGAGGCGCCTGGCGGTCTGCAGCTCGCGCGCGGCACGCTCGCCTTCCTCGATGGCTTGGGCGAGGCGGACCTCGTCGGCACGCGAGAGGATGGCGTGCCAGCCGAGCTCGTCGAGGTACAGCCGCATGAGATCGAGGTCGTGCTGACGAAGCTGCTCGCCGGCGTCCCCTCGGTCGTGCTCGAACATCTCGGCCCTCCGTTCTCTCTCATGGCGCGGCGACGCGCGCCATCTCCCAGGCGTAGCCCCTTTGGACGAGCGACGGGTAGGGGCCGAAGTCCCTTCCCTTCGCCGTGGCCCTCGCTGTGGCCCTCGCCGTCCTCGCCGTCCCCTCGCCGTCCCCTCACCGCGCTTGACGCGCCGCACCCGCGACGGCACCCGCATGGGACGTTCGGCCCTCCCGGTGGATCTCGCCGCGAGGGACGCTCGACACGGAGGAAGAGCCAGTGACCGCGACCACCACCGCCGCCGAGGACCGCCGCCAGGCGCGCGGCCGCACCGAGCGCGACAACGAACGCCGCGACGGTCGCCGCCGCCGGGCGCGTCGGCCGCTGACGGCGGCGCTCGTCGCCCTGGTGCTCGGCGCCGGGTCGGTTGTCGCGGTGCAGGGGCCCGCGGCAGCAGCGGGCGAGGCCGGGGCCCCGGCGGCGCGAACGGCCTCCGGCGCCGTCTCGACACTGCCGCTCAGCCGGCTCCTCACCCTCGCCCGGCACGGAGACGTGCGCTCGGCGGTCGTAGACACAGGCAACGACACGGTCACCGCCACGGTTGTCACCGGTGGCGCCGTGCACCACTACCTGTCGGTGTACCCCGAGGGCTACGGGTCGCGTCTCGCCGAGCAGCTGATCGGCGACCACGTGACCCTCTCGGTCGTTCCCGCGGCGTCCGGGGGGTCCGGGCTCGGGATCGCCGGGTACGGCATGGTGCTCATGGTGCTCCTGGCCATCGTCGTCCTCGCGGCCCGGCGCCGCCGCGCCGGCGCTGGCGGGCCGGGGAGGTTCGGCGGCTCGCAGTCGGCTGCCAACCCGGCGGGCTTCGCCAAGGGCCATGGAGAGCAGGTGGAGGTCCCGCCGACGCGCTTCAACGACGTGGCGGGGCTCGACGAGGCGGTGGAGTCGCTCTCCGAGCTCGTCGACTACCTGCGGGATCCCGAGAAGTACCAGGCCGCGGGCGCCGACCTTCCGCGTGGCTTCCTCCTCGTCGGGCCCCCCGGCACGGGCAAGACGCTCCTCGCCCGTGCAGTGGCCGGCGAGGCGGGGGTGCCGTTCTTCGCGATCGGCGCCTCGGAATTCGTGGAGAGCTACGTCGGCGTCGGCGCGGCGCGGGTGCGGGCGCTCTTCGACCGGGCCCGCGAGGCCAAGTCGGCGATCGTCTTCATCGACGAGCTCGACGCGATCGGCAGGTCACGGAGCAGCCACGCGGTCCCGGGCAACGAAGAGCGCGAGAGCACGCTCAACCAGCTCCTCGTCGAGTTGGACGGGTTCGCCACGTCTTCGTCGGTCATCGTGCTCGCCGCCACGAACCGCCCCGACATCCTCGACCAGGCGCTGCTGCGCCCAGGACGCTTCGACCGGCAGGTCGCGGTCCCCAACCCCGACCGGCGCGGGCGGCTGCACATCCTCGACCTCTACCTCCACCGCCGCAGCGTCGCGCCAGACGTCGACCCCGACGTGCTCAGCCGGAGGACGGCGGGCTTCAGCGGCGCGGATCTCGCGAACCTGGTCAACACCGCTGCACTGCTCGCAGTGCGGGCCGGACGGAGCTCCATCACGAGCGAGGAGCTCGACGAGGCGCTCGCGACGGTCGCCCTCGGGCCGGCGCGCAAGTCCGCGGTCGTCGCCGCCGAAGACCGCCGGATCACCGCGTGGCACGAGGCCGGCCACGCCCTGGTGGGGCTGTGGCTGGAGCATGCCGCGGACCCGATCTCGGTCTCCGTCGTGCCGCGGGGCCAGGCAGGGGGCGTCACGTGGTTCCCGGGGCACGACGACATGTTCCTCACCAGGCGCCAGGCGACCGCGCAGCTCGCCGTCGCGATGGCCGGGCGGGCAGCCGAGGAGCTGCTCCTCGGGGACGACTTCACCCAAGGTGCCGCGCAGGACTTTCGCGCAGCCACCGACCTCGCCCGCAGGATGGTGACCGAGTACGGCATGGGGTCGATGGGACCGGGGTTCGTCCTTCCCGAAGAGACGCACATCGGCGTGCTGGCCGAACGCGTCCACGCATCGGTCCAGGCACTTCTCGAAGAGGCGCTCGACTGCGCCCGCCAGCTCCTGGGCTCCTCACGCGAGGTCCTCGAGCGCGTGGCGGTCCGGCTCGAAGAGGACGAGACGCTCGACGGCGCGACGTTGCTGCAGCTTGCAGGGCGGGTCCCCCCCGCGGGCGAGCGCGCCGAGCAGGCGGATCGAGCGGGGCTCGCGCGGCGACCCGGCCCCCCGACGATCGCGCGGACGGCCTGAGATGGACGACGAGCCCGGCCAAGAAGAGCTTGCAGGGCTCCTGCACGCCGACGCGCTCGAGACCCACATGTCGGTCCTGTTCTTCTACGGCGACCGGGTGGTGAAGGTCCGAAAGGCGGTCGACTACGGGTTCGCGGACTTCCGCGACGCTGAGGAGCGACGCGCCGACTGCTGGCGAGAGGTGCAGCTGAACCGCCGCCTGTCCCCGGACGTCTACGTCGGAACGGCGGCCGTGCTCGTGAACGGGCGCACCGCCGAGCATGCGGTGGTGATGCGCCGGCTCCCCGCGGCGCGCAATCTGGCGGCGATGGTCGGGGCGGGCGAGAGCGTCGACGCACCGCTCGAATCGGTCGCCCAAGCTCTCGCGCGCTTCCACCGCGATGCCGAGCGATCGGCGGCGATCTCGGGGTCGGCCACCTCCGACGCGCTGTGGCAGCGCTGGCAGGCGACCGAAGAGCAGCTCGCCCGCTTCATCGGTCCCACCGTCGACGCCGACGACTACCGCCGGCTCACCGTGCTCGCCCGACGCTACCTGAGAGGGCGGGGGCCGCTCCTCGAGCGCCGGATCGCCATGGGCGCCGTCTGCGACGGCCACGGCGACCTGCAGGCTTCGGACATCTTCTGCATGCCCGACGGGCCGAGGCTCCTCGACTGCCTGGAGTTCGACGAGCACCTCCGCCACGGGGACGTGCTCGCCGACGCCGCCTTCCTCGTCCAGGACCTCGAGCGCATGGGCGCTGCTCGCGAAGCGAGGCTCTTCATCGACGCCTACCGGGCGTCCACGGACATCGAGCACCCCGAGAGCCTCCTCCACTTCTACGTCGCCGCGCGCGCCCACGTCCGCCTCCTCGTCGAGTGCCTCCGCCTCGAGCAGGGCCTCGGCGCGCTCGCCCACGAGCCTGCGCTTGTGCTCGAGCAGGCCCTCTCGCACCTCGAGCGCGCCATCCCGCGCCTGGTGCTCGTCGGGGGCCTCCCGGGGACCGGGAAGTCGACCCTCTCGTCGTGGGCGGGCGAGGAGCTCGACGCGACGGTCCTCTCGAGCGATCACGTACGCGCAGCGGATGCCCGAGGAGAGACCCGAGGAGAGAGGAGCCCCGTGCCGTTCGCCACGGGGGCCTACACCTTCGAGCGACGGCTCAGTGTCTACGAGAGGCTGCTGGCGCAGGCGGCGGCGCTCCTCGAGGCCGGCCGGTCGGTCGTGCTCGACGCCACCTGGACGAGCGCCATGTTCCGTGCGCGGGCCGCCGAGGTGGCCCGCTCGACGTCCGCCGAGCTCGTCGAGCTCGAGTGCCGCTGCACAACCGCGACGCGGACCGCTCGGCTCCGCGGTGGCGGCGCACCGGGCCGGGGCGAGTCGGAGGCGACGCCCGAGGTCGCCGAGGCGCTCGCCGCGGCGGCGGACCCCTGGCCGAGCGCACACGTCGTCGACACGCAGGGCTCCCTCGAAGAGACCCGGAAGACCGTGGTCGAGCTGCTGCGCGCCGGCATCCCCGCGACCTCGAACTGACGTCCGGATCCCCGGTGGCCCAACGGGCACCACGGGCGAGCGCCCCGACCGTGGCAGACTCTTGCCATGGCGCTGCGGATCTTCCTCGTCGACGACCACGAGGTCGTCCGTGCCGGGCTCCGCGCGCTGATCGAGTCCGAGGAGGACCTCACCGTCGCCGGCGAAGCGGGGACCGTGCACGACGCGCTCGTCCGCGTCCCCCTCGCCAAGCCGGACGTCGCCATCCTCGACGTGCGCCTCCCCGACGGGAGCGGCATCGAGGTGTGCCGGCAGATCCGGTCTGACCACCCAGAGATCGCCTGTCTCATGCTCACCTCCTACGCGGACGACGAGGCGCTCCTCGCGGCCGTCATGGCCGGGGCGGCCGGCTACCTCTTGAAGCAGGTCGGCGGGACCGACCTTCTCGCCGACATCCGCAAGGTCGGTGCCGGCGGCACGCTGCTCGACCCGAAGCTCACCGAGCGCGTCCTCGAGCGTCTGCGACGCGGGCCGCAAGAGGACAAGAGGCTCGCCTCGCTGACGGCCCAGGAGCGCCGGATCCTCGACCACATCGCCGAAGGGAAGACCAACCGCCAGATCGGCGAAGAGCTGTTCCTGGCGGAGAAGACCGTCAAGAACTACGTGTCCAACCTGCTGGCGAAGCTCGGCATGGAGCGCCGCACCGAGGCCGCGGTCTTCGCCACCAAGCTGCACGAGCGACAGTCGTCCCTCGATCGTCAGGAGCCGGCTGGCGGATCTTGACCGAGGTCGGCGGTGCGCGGCTGGGCCGTCCGCGCACCGCCGACATCGACGCCAGCTCCCTCCAGCTCCTCTTCGAGCCGTCGGCGCTCGCACGCGGGGCAGGCGAAGCGCCGGATGTCCCACGGGATCGCATGCAGCTGGCAGAGCTCGACGAGGGTCCGGTCGTAGCGGATCTCCGCCGCGATGCGCGACGGCGTGTCCGAAGGCGCGCTGCTGGGCGAGTCGCAGCCGACCCCGAGGCGGTCTCGGTACGCGAGGAGCAGCTCGACGAGCCGCTCCTCGCTCGGCGGACCGTCGGGTGCGGTGTCTGCGTCGACGCTGAGCGACATCGCGAGCAGCTCGCTGTACATGGACATGATGGCATCTTTTCCTCGGACCTGCGCCTTGGGGACGATCCCCCGTGACGCGCTGCCACCACCACTTTCGGACTTCCCCCGTGACGCCAACAGGGCCGTCCGTCACATGGAGGTCGAAGCTCGACCACGTGGAAGTCGCTGAAACCATGTAGCTCTCTCGCTAAAGCTGCTCGTCGCTCGATAGCATCCGCCAATGCCCCATCGGCGCATCGAGGACCCCGCGGCGCTCCGCCGCCTCCTCGAAGCGGTGCTCCTCTTGGAAGCGGACCTCAGCCTGCCCGTGCTCCTGCGCCACTTCGTCCAGGAGGCGTGCTCCATGACCGGCGCCCGCTACGGCGCGCTGGGGGTGCTCAATGACGAGCGGAGCGCGCTCGGCGAGTTCATCACGGTCGGGCTGACCGATGACGAGGAGCGGGCGATCGGCGCGCGGCCGACCGGGCGCGGCGTCCTCGGGCTTCTCATCGTCGACCCGAGACCGCTGCGCCTGAGGAACATCGCGGACCACCCCGACAGCGCGGGGTTCCCCCCGGGCCATCCCGAGATGCACTCCTTTCTCGGCGTCCCCGTCGGGGCGCACGACCAGGTCTACGGCAACCTGTACCTCACCGACAAGATCGGCTGGTCCGAGTTCACCGCCGAGGACGAGGCGCTCGCGTCCGCCCTCGCGCAGGCCGCCGGCATCGCGATCGAGAACGCGCGCCTCCTCGAGCGTGTCCAGCGTGTCGCAGTGCTCGAGGATCGAGAGCGCATCGCGCGCGACCTCCACGACGCGGTGATCCAGCGCCTCTTCGCGATCGGGCTCAACCTCCAGGGCATCGCCCGGCCGCCACTCGGGGGAGATGCGCTCGAGCGCGTCCAGCGGGCGGTCGGCGACCTCGACGAGACGATCCGCCAGATCCGCTCGTCCATCTTCGAGCTCTCCGAGACGAGCACCGCTCGGCCCGGCGTGCGCGCACGCGTGCTCGCGCTCGTCCGCGAGCTGCGCCCGGTCGTCGGGTTCGACATCCCGGTCTCCTTCGACGGCCCCGTCGACACGGCCATCCCCGATTCCGTCGCAGAGCACCTGCTGTTCACGATCAGAGAGGCGCTCACCAACGTTGGGCGGCACGCGAAGGCCTCCACGGCCTCGACGTCACTGCAGGTCGGCGCCGGTGAGCTCTGCCTCGAGATCGTCGACGACGGACGCGGCGTCGAGGCCCCAGCAGGCGACTGGAGCCTGGCCGGCGGTCTCGGGCTCGCCAACCTCCGCCGGCGAGCGGAGCGGCTCGGCGGGGAGATGGTGGTCGCAAACCGCGAGGGCGGCGGGACGTCGCTCGTGTGGCGCGTCCCGGTGTGAGGCCGGCGCAGGACGCTCCCTCCCCCGCCGCGCCGGCCAGCTCGATGACCGGCTCGGCCAGACGCAACCACGCTTGGGGCCGCACGCCAAGGGCCGGCGCCGGGTCCTTGGACCCTGGCATGCCCTCCTCAGCGGGAGTCCAATGAGGACAGCACCGTCTCCGCGCCGGAAAGGCGGCGCACGACGCACGGGTCCGGCGAAGTCAGCAAGGAGCCACCATGAAGACTGCTCAGGGACGCCAAGCCCTTCGCCTCCCGCGTGCCACCAAGGCCCTCCACACGGCGCGCCCTGCTCGCTCCGAGCCTGCCGCGCGCTCCGCACGGGCGGTGCTGAGCCCCTACGTCGTCGAGGACGTCGCCTTCACGCGAGAGGAGATCTACCGGGCGCGCGACGCCGCGTGAGCTCCTCAGGGGACCGGGACCACGACGACCGGCACCTGCGCGCGCTCGGCGAGCCCGAGGCTGGTGCTCCCGAGCAGCGAGCCGGGGTGCGCGCCGGCGCCTCGCGTCCCGACCACCAGCAGTTCCGCACCATCCTCGCCCTCGGCGGCGCGGCGCAGCACCGAGCCCGGGTCGCCGTCGAACACGCACCACTCGACTCGCGCGTCGCCCATCCCCTCTTCAGCGGCGAGCGCGCGTGCCCGCTCCTCGTGGGCGGCGAGCGGCGCGAGCCGTGCGTGCTCGAGGAGCCCCACCGCGTGGACCACCCGCAGTGTCGCCCGGAGCGCCGCAGACAGCGACGCTGCCCAGCGCAACGCGGCCTCGGAGTCGGGCGATCCGTCGTAGCCGACGGCGATCCGGCGCGGCGTCCTCATCGCGCCCGTCCGCACTCTCGAGGAAGGCTCATCCGCACCCCCAAGTCCTAGTAGGTCGAACGCCGCCTTGTGACCGGCGCGTCGAGCGAGCCGGCGCCGAGCACGCGGTCCCACGCCTCGTCGATCGCACGCTTGCGGTCTCGTCCTGCCGTGCGGACGGCCTCGGATCCCGGGCCGCCGAAGGTCGGCTCCTCGGGCTGGGCGGCATCCCCGACGAGCGCACCGAGGGTCGCGGCGGTCGACCGGCGGATCGCCTGGAGGTCGTAGCCGCCCTCCAGGAAGAGGACGAGGCGCCCCGGCGACGGCGCGAGCGCTGCGGCCCCCCGGGCGAGGGCGGCGAAGTCGGCGCTCGAGAGGGCCAGCTCGGCGAGCGGGTCGGCCCGGTGGGCGTCGTAGCCGCACGACACGAGGACCCAGTCGGGTCGGAACGACTCGACTGCGGGTGCGATCACGTCGTCCATGGCCTGGCGAAGGACGTCACCGGTGGCGCCGGGCGGGACCGGCACGTTGAGGGTGGCGCCGATCGCATCGACGCCGCCGACCTCCTCGGGCCTGCCCGTTCCCGGGTACAGGGGCCACTGGTGCGTCGAGACGTACAAGACGTCGGGCTCGTCCCAGAAGATCTCCTGGGTGCCGTTGCCGTGGTGCACGTCCCAGTCCACGACGACGACGCGCGCGCCGCTCGAGGCGAGCGCGGCGGCGGTGACCGCCACGTTGTTGAGCAGGCAGAAGCCCATCCCCCGACCGCGTTCTGCGTGATGGCCAGGGGGACGGACGGCCACGAAGGCGACCCCCTCTCCACGTGCCCTCAGCACCTCGACGGCAGCCAGCCCCGCGCCCGCAGCACGCAACGCCGCGTCCCACGACGTGCCCGTCACGTAGGTGTCCGGGTCGAGCTCGCCTCCACCGCGCCGGGAGAACGCCTCGAGCTCGTCGAGGTACTGGGCATCGTGGACCGCCAAGAGGTCGTTACGGGTGGCGGGGGGGGCATCCACCGTGAGGAGGTCGCTCCCGAGGTGGAGGTCGGCGATGCCCTGGAGCACCGCGCCGACCCGTGCCGGGCGCTCTGGATGCGACCCTCCGTCGTGCTCGTGCGCTCCGACCGGCCCTGCCAGGATCAGCACGCCCCGCCGCTCCCCTGCGCGCTCGCAAGGTGCCGGCCGGCCTCGCGCCGGGCGAGCGCCTCGAGGTACGCAGGCACCGGTTCGATGGGGAACCGGACCTTCACCACTCCCTCCTCGAACCCGGACTCGACAGGGAACCCCATGTGGTGGAACATCTCGAGCATCGCGGCGTTCTCCGCCAGCGTGTCGGCGACGAACACCCGGATCCCCGTCGCTCTGGCGGCACGGGCGAGCTCGTCGGCGAGCAGCGTGCCGATCCCCTGGCGCTGGTAGTCGTCCTTCACCACGAAGGCCACCTCGGCCTCGTCGGTCCCCGCGACCCGGTCGTACCTGCCGACGGCGACGAGCCGCGCTGTCGCCAGGACGACGAGTGCCAGGCGGTCCACGTAGTCGACGTGCGTGAAGCGTTCGACCTCCTTGGCGGTGAGCACCGGGTGGAAATTGAAGTAGCGCAGGTAGATCGACTGCGGCGACAGCGACGCGTGGAAGGCGACGAGCATCGCCGCGTCGTCGGGTCGGATCGGCCGGACGTGGACCACGCGCCCGTCACGGATCCGCACGTCGCGCTCCGCCCCTCGGGGGTAACCGGGGGGCAGGAGCGGGGCCTCAGCGCCCAGAGGCCGCCCCCCGCCGGCCGCCGGGGCGACTGGCTCGTCTCCCGCGGCGGTCGCCACTTCGGTACCCGGTCCCTCCGGCACGTCAGCTCCTTGCCCATCAGCTCGGCCGACGGCGACTCCCCGGCCCGTCCGGCGCGTGCGTCCACAATGGCACGCGCGGACCGTCTCGGGCCGGCTCGCACCCCGCGGGCTACCCGGCGGAGGACCACACGATCTCCACGGTGTGGCGCGAGGAGACCGCGTCGGCGACCGCTCGGCGCACGCGCTCGCCGAGCTCCTCTCCGGCGGCGCGCGAGAGCAGCGAGTGGACCCGTACGTGCACCGCTCCCGCCCAACCATTCCTGATGTCGACCCTCGTGACCAGGTCCTCGCCGTCCTCGGGGAGTGCCTGGGCGAGCGCCTCGAGCACCCGGCGGGTGGTGGCTGCGGCTACCACCACGCGGTCCGTGAGCAGGCCATCGGGCGATGATGCGCTAGCGCCTCTCGCCCCTCGTAGGGTCGAAAGTCCCGTCGTGGCGCCCGCCGCCCGCCGATCGCTCGCCGGGGGGGACCTTCGACCCTTGAGCGACCCACCCACCGAACAGACACTGGAGGCATGACGACGCGGTCGGCACCTCTTTGCGGCGCGCCGGCCCGGCGCAGCATCGTCGGGACCTGGCGCAGCGAGCTGGGCTCCGAGCTCGAGCTGCACGATACCGATGGCTTCCTGAGCGGCCGCTACCTTTCGGCCGTCGGCGCGTCACGTCGCTCCCAGCCGCTCATCGGCTTCTGCACACCGCCGAGTGGGGAGGGCGCGGTCGTCCTCGGCTTCGTGGTGCGCTGGTCCGACACCGGGTCGGTGACCAGCTGGACGGGCCGCTACGACACTGGCACGGACGAGCTCCACCTCACCTGGGTGCTGGCGGCGGCGAGCGGACCCACGACAGCGTGGCGGTCGACCGAGCTCGGTCAAGACCGCTTCCGCCGGACGGTCGCGCCGTTCGCGCCGACCGCCTCACGGCCTGCACGATGACCTCCACCGCCGACCTCCTCGCCGACGGCTTCGGCCGGGTGCACGACGCCGTCCACCGGGTCCTGGACGGGCTGCCACGCGAAGCGGTCGCCTTCCGGCCAGACGCCCGGGCCAACCCGATCGGATGGCTGCTCTGGCACCTCACGCGCGTCGAGGACGACCACGTGGCGGCCGCCGCGGCCACCGAGCAGCGCTGGACGGCCGAAGGATGGGTCGAGAGGTTCGCGCTGCCCTTCGACCCCCTCGAGACGGGCTACGGGCAGGACCCTGGCGAGGCAGGCCTGGTCACGCCCGATGCCTCCCTTCTCATTGGCTACCACGACGCGGTGCACAACACGACGTTGTCGTACGTGCGCGGGCTCGGCGACGACGACCTCGACCGCGTCGTCGACACCCGCTGGACGCCGCACGTCACTCTGGGCGTGCGCCTGGTGAGCGTGATCGCCGACGGCCTCCAGCACGCGGGGCAAGCGGCGTACGTGCGCGGGATGTTCGAGCGCGCCAGCGGCGACCGGCGCGGCGCCAGCCGCTGACCGGCGCGGGACCAACCGCCGGCACGTGCGACCTGCCCGTCCCGCTCTGTGCCCGTGGCCCCGGGCGGCGTGCTCCAATGGAGCTGTGCGCGACGCCGGCGGGCGAGCTCGAAGACGGCGGTCCCTGCGCTGGCGCCCGGCACTCCACTGCGGCTGGGGACGCTCGGCAGCCCCGGCGCTGGCCGTGACGGTGGCCTCCCTGGCGCTCGCGGCGTGCGGCGGCACCCAGGGACGGTCCGGGGCGCCGACGACGGCGCCGAGCGCGCCGCGCACCTCCACCACCTCCGTGCCGACCACCACCCCCGTGCCGTCCCCGAGCACGAGCGGGCCGCCAACCACCGCCCCGGCCAAAGGCTGTGTGCCTCCCCCTTCGAGCTGGCCCGCGACGCGCGTCGCCGACCAGCTGCTCATGGTGATCGGCGAGTTCACATCGGCGGCGTCGCTGGCAGCTGAGGCGGACGCGGGCGTCGGCGGGTTCGTGTTCCTCGGCGAGCCCTCGGCGGCTGCCAGGACAGCGCTGCGCGCCGCGCTCGGGGCGCTGGACGCTGACGCCGCCGGTGCCGGCCAGGTGCAGCCGTGGATGTCCACCGACACAGAGGGCGGCCCGGTGTCACGTCTCGCCAACGTGCTCGGCTCGATCCCCTCGGCTCGCTCGATGGCCGCGCAGTGGACGCCGGCACAAGTGGAGTCGGCGATGGAGGCGCGCGGTCGTGCCCTCCTCGCTCTGGGGGTCACCATGGACCTCGCACCCGTGCTCGACGTCGCCGCGCCGACAGATCCCGTCGCCGACGAGTCCCAGCGGTCGTTCAGCGCCACACCGCAGGTGGCCGCCTCCTACGGCGTCGCCTTCGCCGCCGGGCTCCGGGCTGCAGGCGTGGTCGCGGTGGGCAAGCACTTCCCCGGGCTCGGCCACGCGTCCGCCGACACGGACACAGGCCCGGCGACCGACCCGCCGCTCGACCAGCTGCGCAGCGACGACCTCGTCCCCTTCTCCAGCGCCATCGCCGCGGGGCTGCCCGTCGTCATGGTCGGCCACCCGGTGGTGCCCGGCCTCACCGGCGGCCTCCCCGCGAGCCTCTCGCCGGCCACGTACGCGCTGTTGCGCCGGACACTGCACTTCAGCGGCGTCGCGATGACCGACGCCCTCGGCGCCGGGGCGATCTCTGCCGAGGGTGACAGCGAGCCGGCGGCTGCCGTCGCCGCGGTGCGAGCCGGCGCGGACATGGCGATGGTGGACGCGGGCACATGGCAGCCTGCGGCCGACGCGCTCGTGGGGGCACTCGGGAGCGGCACGCTCACTCGGGCGCAGGCAGACGCCTCGGTCTCCCGCGTCCTCGAGGCCAAGCGCGTCTCGGTCTGCAGGGCCTGACCCGGGGCCCCGACCCCCTGCCGGACCCCGAGCCGGGGGACTGCCCCAAGGACCCCCCGCCGGGGAGCCGCTGGAGGAGCCCCTCGGTCCAAGAGCCTGCGGCCGCGTGCGCTCAAGCCACCGACTGCGCGCTCGGCGTAGCGACGATGTGCCCTCGTTCCAGCGTGACGATCCTGTCGGCTGCGGCGGCGACCGAGCGGTCGTGGGTCACCATCACGATGGTCGTCCCCTCCGAACGGTGGAGCTTGCGGAACACCTCGACCACGTTGTCCGCGCTCTCTGGGTCGAGGCTGCCGGTCGGCTCGTCGGCAAGCAGGAGCGGAGGGCGGTTGGCGAGTGCCCTGGCGATGGCGACCCGCTGGCGCTCGCCGCCCGACATCTCGGAGGGACGGCGGCTCGCGAACTCCGAGAGCTGCATCCACTCGAGCAGCTCGTCGGCCGCGGCGCGGCGAGCCGCGCGGTGGCGGTGGGTCCCGAACATCGCGATCTCCACGTTCTGGCGCGCGTCGAGGTGCGCGACAAGGTTGTGCAGCTGGAAGACGAGCCCCACCTCGTTGCGCCGGTAGCGGTCGAGGTGGCGATCGTCGGACAGTGCACGGCCCCGGTAGCGCACCTCCCCGCGGTCGGGCTGGTCGAGCGCGGCGACGAGCGAGAGCAGCGTCGACTTTCCGGACCCCGACGGACCCGAGACCGCGAGCCACTCGCCTTCAGCGACCGTGAGCTCGATCCCGTCGAGCGCGACGACCGGTCCGTAGGCGAGGTGGACGTCGCGCACCTCGAGGATCGGTGGGCGTGCTGGCTGGCCGCTCGGAGCGTTCATCTCAGCCTCGTCACTCCCTGCGCAGCGCGACGCTGGGTCGGAGCATGGCGGCGCGCACGCTCGGGTACAGCGCCGCCAGGACGCCGATGCCGATCGCGGTGTACAGCCCCCTCCCGACCACCCCTATCGAGAAATTGGACTCGAGCACCCCGCGCAGCGACGAGACGTGCTCCAGCGCAGTGGTGAACGCCGCGGAGAGGCCCACGCCCGCGGCCGCCCCGAGAAGACTGATGACCACCGCCTCACCCATCACGAGCGAGAGGAGCCGCGTCCTGGACCAGCCGACC
This sequence comes from Acidimicrobiaceae bacterium, assembly GCA_027339205.1. Classification (GTDB taxonomy): domain Bacteria; phylum Actinomycetota; class Acidimicrobiia; order Acidimicrobiales; family RAAP-2; genus JAJYVT01. The sequence goes on from DAHWOV010000004.1 coordinate 27,927, forward strand.
GCGCGCAGCACTCCGAACTCCCTGATGCGCTCCACGAAGGAGAGCAGCATCGCGGAGAGGACGACCGCCACCCCGACGACCAGCGCGATGATCTGCGCACCCGTCTGCGCCGCCCCGAGGAAGACCAGGTTGCGGTCGATGCGGCCGAACTGGCTGGCGAGCCGCACGCTCGCGAGGCTGGGGTTGTCCCGGTCGACGCGTGCCATGACTGTCGCCACCTTCTGTCCCGGGTTCACCCGCACGGCGACGAGGGTCACGGTGCCCGGCTTGCGTGTGTTCGCCTGGAGCGTGGTGAGCGGGAACATCGCGGCCGCGTTGCCGAACACCTGGTTCACCGAGTAGAGCCCCACGACCGTGTAGTCGATCGTGCCGATCCGTATCGTGTTGCCGACTCGCTTGTGCAGGGACTGGGCGGCCTGCCACCCGAGCATCACCTCGTGCCTCGCATGCGCGCCGTAGGGATGTCCCGAGACGATGGTGACGCCGAACGTCTTCAGCCTTGTCGGCGCCACGCCGATCTCGATGAACACGGGATTTGTGGCGTTGAGGTGCACGGTTCCCACCAGGACCCCGACGGCGCTGTGGACGCCGGCGGTCCTCGCCACGCGGCTCGCCTGCGCCTCGGTGACCACACTTGTCAGGGCTGTGGCCACCGACTTCTGCGCAACGATGAAGTCCGCCTTGCCCATCAACAGCACGTTCGCCGCCGAGTTCTCCAAGCTCGCGGTCACGACGCCGAGCGTCACGACCGCCGTGACGCTGATGGCGACGGCGGCAGCGGTCAGCAGCGTGCGCAGCCTCCGGGTGGCGAGGTTCCGAACGATGAGACCCACAAACGTCATGCGACTCAAATACTGCTACGCCGGGCAGCGGCCGGGGAGAGTCGAAGGTCCTCGCCTGGTCGAGCGTCGGGACGAAAGTCCCTGGCAAGAACGGTTGCCCCGCGTCAGCATGGTCCCATGGACGGCATCTGCGCGCGACGACCGGGCGGAGGGGCCGCCGCAACAGGCGCGCGTGCCCCTTCTGGAGTTCCGGCCACGGAGCGGGAGCTCTTGGATCTCCGCGTCCTCGGGGCGTTCCGCAACGCCTCGGCCGGGACGGGCAGCGACCGAGCCGGCGGCGAGCGAGTCCACGTCGAGCGAGTCCACGGCGAGGCGGAAGCGCACCCAGCGCCGGGCGACCCGCAGGACCGTCCCTGCGGCCCCTGCGGCCAGCACGAGCGGCGCGACCCAATCGAAGAAGGTGGACGCGACGGCGCCGGAAAGGACGTCGGTCGTGCCGACCTCGTGCTTCCAGGACTGCGACGCGGGGCCCGACACCGCGCACAGGGCGAAGAGCGCCACCGCGGCCCTCGGGACCAGCGCGCCTCCCCCGCGCCAGCACGACCACGCGACGAGGCCTGCGCTGCAAGCGAGCGCGCCGGCGCCGGCCCACGCAACGCCGAGCCCGGACTTCCGGTCGATCACGAGAAACACCAACCACGCCAACATGTCTGCCTACACGTCGGCGTCCATGAGCGCTCCTCGTGTGCGATCCCTGGGACAGGCGGCCCGAGACGAAGAGATCCGCCGGTTCCCTGTAGTGAACACATCGGTCGACTAGCCTTTTTCCACAGTAACCCCGCCGGATGCGACCGGCACCTCATGAGCGGAGGGAAGACCATGCACCCCGCACGCACTCTTGGATCGAAGCAATGACGGCGCTGATGGAGGCCTCCGCCACGCCAACGGCCCACGACGGCGTCGGCGAGCTCGTCGAGGCGATCGACACTGCCCAGTCCCTTTTGCGCGCGATCGGTGACCGCGCACTGAGCGATCTCGGGGGAGGGATCACGGCGACCCAGCTTCGCCTCCTCGACCGGCTGGAGCGACTGGGCGAATCGAGGCTGATCGACCTCGCCGACGCACTGTCGATCGCGCCGTCGACGGCGACGCGGCTGTGCGACACGCTCGCAGAGCGACAGCTGATCGTGCGCCACCGCCGGGGTCGTGACCGAAGGGAGCTGCAGATCCAGCTGACCGGCGCGGGCACCGCCTTGCTCGAGGTGGTGCGCCAGCGCACGGTCGAGGGTTGGACGAGGGCGCTCTCTCGGATCGGCGAGGAGGAGCGGCGCCTCGTCGTGCGGATCCTCGCCCGCATCTCGTCGCCCGCGGCGAGGCCGGTCGGAGAGGGCGACACGCCCCCGACCCTCACGGCCTGAGCCTGCAGCCATTCTCGCCGTGCGGCCGTGCGGCCGTGGCCGCCGGAGAGCACCCTTCGCCGGCGAGCGCCCTTTGCCGGGGGCCTCGCCGGCGCCATGCGTGCCGGTGCCGGCGTGCTTGGCGCGTCGGGCAGCACCGTCGTCGGGCCGCTGTCTCCCGCGCCCGCAAGGGCGCCGATCAGGACGTTCGGCCCTGCAGCGGTGCGCGGAGCGCCCGTAGCGTGCAACCGTGAGCAACGGTGCGCGGAGCGCCCGTAGCGTGCAACCGTGAGCAACGGTGTACCGGTCGTGCACCGGTGGGCGGTGCTTGCCATCCTCGGTGTCAGCCTTCTCGTCGTCAGTCTCGACACCACGATCCTCAACGTCGCGATCCCCGACATCATCCGGGCGCTGCACGCGTCCTCGAGCGACCTGCAGTGGGTCGTCGACGTCTACGCGGTCGTCTTCGCCGGGCTGCTCCTCGTCTTCGGCAACATGGGAGACCGTCTCGGGCGCAAGTGGATGCTGCTCGCCGGGATCGCCGTCTTCGGCGCGGGCTCCGCGGCGTCCGCCTTCTCGGGCAGCCCCGCCCATCTGGTGGCCGCCCGTGCCTTCCAAGGGGTCGGCGCGGCGGCGATCATGCCGTCCACCCTCTCGGTGCTCACCAACGTGTTCACCGAGCCCGTCGAGCGTGCGAAGGCCATCGGGATCTGGTCGGGGACGACCGGCCTCGGCGTGGCCATCGGGCCGGTCGCCGGCGGCTGGCTCCTCGCCCACTACTGGTGGGGATCGATCTTCCTCGTCAACGTGCCGATCTGCGTGCTCGGGATCATCTTCATGCTGTGGCTCGTGCCCGACTCGAAGGACCCCCGCGCGAAGCGTCCTGACGTCGTCGGCGCGGTGCTCTCCACCTGCGGGATGTCGCTGCTCTTGTGGGCGATCATCGACGCGCCGTCGTCCAGCTGGACCTCCCCCTTGGTGCTCGCGGCAGCGACCGTCGGCGCCGCCGTGCTCGCCGCGTTCGTGCTCTGGGAGCGTCGGAGCGACCATCCGATGCTCGAGCTCTCGTTGTTCCGCTCTGCGCGCTTCACCGGCGCCATCATCGCAATGGCGATGGTGATCTTCTCGCTGATGGGCGGCCTCTTCATCCTGACCCAGTTCCTCCAGTTCTCACTCGGCTACAGCGCGCTCGCCACGGGTCTGCGCATCGCGCCGATCGCCTTGCTGCTCCTCGTCATCTCGCCGGTGTCGATCGCGCTGGACCGGAAGTTCGGCACGAAGCCCGTCGTGTTCACGGGGCTCGGGCTCGTCGCCGCGAGCTTCGCGATGCTCTCCTTCACCTCGGTCCACGGCGGCTACACCCAGGCGCTTCCGGCGTTCGTCGGCATGGGCGTGGGTGCCGGGCTCGCGTTCGCACCGTGCACCGAGTCGGTGATGGGCGCGGTCCCCCTCAGCCGCGCGGGCATCGGCTCGGCCACCAACAGCGCCTCCCTCCAGGTCGGCGGCGCGACCGGGGTGGCCGTGCTCGGCAGCGTCCTCGCGAGCCGCTACAAGGGCATGCTCGCGCCGCTCCTCTCGCACGCCCATGTGCCGGCGAGCATCCTGTCGATCATCGAAGGCTCGCTCGGCGGGGCGACGGCCGTCGCCGCGCAGGCCGGCGGAAGCCTCGGCGCCGCGCTGGCGTCACAGGCGCGCCTCGCCTTCACCGAAGGTCTCGACCTCGCGGTCGCCGTCGCCGCGGTCACCGTCGGCCTCGCCTCCCTCGCGGTCCTGCTCTTCCTCCCCAACCGCGGCCGGCCGGTCCGCCTGCTCCCTCAAGCGGGCCCGAGCGACGGCGCCGGGCCGCGTCCCGATGCGAGGACACGGCGCACGGCCCGGGCGATCACGACGTCCTCGCGAGCCTTCACCACCACCACCGCCGGGGACGCCCCCGCCGGGGAGACCACCCGGTCGGAGGGCGCCGAGGGGGTGGCCGGCGGGTCGGCGGGCGCCGAGGGGGAGACCATCCGGTCGCCCGGTTCCACCCGGTCCGGCGCCGTCGGACCTCCGGGCCGGGGCGCACCGCCCGGATCGGGAGCCGGCACCCCCAGCACTCCGAGCCCGGCGCAGACGTCCGCGCGCAATCTCGCGGATCCCTCGCCCGCGCCGCCGGTGAAGACGAGCGCGTCGAGCCCGCCGAGCGCCACCACCATCGAGCCGATCTCGCGCTGGAGGCGGTAGACGTAGGCTTCGTAGGCCGCGGCGCACGCCTCGTCCCCGCTGTCGGCCCCCTCGATCACCTCGCGGAGATCTCCGGAGCGCCCCGAGAGCCCGAGCAGCCCCGAACGGCGCTCGAGGTCCTCTTCCGCCTCGCCGATCCCGACGCCATGGCGCATCGCCCACAGGACCGCCCCGGGGTCGACGTCACCGGGCCGCGTCGCCATCACCAGGCCGGCGACGGGCGTGAAGCCCATCGTCGTGTCGACCGAGCGCCCCCCCGCCACCGCTGCCAGCGACGCCCCCGCGCCGATGTGGGCGGTGACGAGGCAGGTGGACGACAAAGGCCGGTGGAGCAGCTCGGCCGCCCGCATGCTCGCCCACTGGTGGCTGAAGCCGTGGAAGCCGAAGCGGCGGATGCCGAGGTCCCGGCGCCAGTGCACGGGCAGCGCGTAGGTGGCGGCCTTCGCGGGGATCGTCGAATGGAAGCTCGTGTCGAAGCAGGCAACCTGCACGAGATCGGGCCGCCGGCGGCGGAGCTCGTGCAGCGCGGCCAGTGCCGGGGGGTTGTGCAGCGGGGCGAGGTCTGCGAGGCGCGTGAGCTCGTGGTCGGAGTTCGCGTCGACGACCAGCGGCTCGACGAACTCCGCACCGCCGTGGACGACACGGTGGCCGACCGCGTCGGCCGGCGGTGAGCCCTCGAGGAACCGCTCCACCGCGTCGCCGACGTCGAGGGTGTCGTCACGCACGAGGTGCTCTTCGGCCAAGAGCTCGTCGTCCGCTCCGAGCAGGGCGAGCTTGAGGCTGCTCGACCCGGCGTTGACGACGAGCACACGCACGCACCCACCTTGCCAGAGATCGGTCGTGTAGCGTCGGGGACGACACCCGGCACCGGGGCAGTGGAGGGAGGCGGGCTGCAGTGAGCACTCCGGCGATGACTCCGGCGACCTCAGAGCGTCCGTCCACCGCGGCATACCGCGCGGCCCGTGACCAGCTGCTCGCGTTGAGCGGCGACGACCAGCGAGCTCACGAGGAGTTCGCCTTCCCTGACGTCGGAGCCGTGTTCAACTGGGCGCACGACTGGTTCGACCCGATCGCCCGGGGGAACCCCCGCACGGCCCTCGTCGTCGTGGAAGAGGACGGGTCTCGCCGCGCGCTGACCTTCGACGAGCTCGCGTCCCGCTCGGACCAGGTCGCGTCGTGGCTCCACCAGGTCGGCGTGCGTGCCGGCGATCCGATCGTCGTGATGCTCGGGAACCAGGTCGCGTTGTGGGAGACGATGCTCGGCGCGATGAAGGCCGGCGCGGTGATTGTCCCCACGACGACCGCGCTGGGGCCCGCGGACCTGGCGGACCGGATCGCACGCTCCGGGGCGCGCTTCGTCGTCTGCAACCCCGCCGACACGCAGAAGTTCGACGACGTCCCCGGCGACTACGGCCGGCTCGCGGTGGGTCGGACGGCAGGCTGGGAGGACCTCGAGGAGGCCTTCCTCCTCGAGGCTGCGCCGGTCCCCCACCCCCAGACCCGAGCGGACGGTCCGCTCCTTTTGTACTTCACCTCGGGGACGACGAGCAGGCCCAAGCTCGTCGAGCACACCCAGGTCTCCTACCCGGTGGGCCACCTCTCGACGATGTACTGGCTCGGCACGCGGCCTGGGGACGTGCACTGCAACATCTCGTCGCCGGGATGGGCCAAGCACGCCTGGTCCTCGTTCTTCGCGCCGTGGGCCGCCGAGGCCACCATCCTCGTCCTCAACTACGCGCGTTTCGACCCGGCCGCGCTCCTCGAGCGACTGCGCGAGCTGCGGGTCACGACCTTCTGCGCTCCTCCGACGGTCTGGCGCATGCTCATCAAGGCCGACCTCTCGGGGGGACCGGGCACGCTGCGCGAGCTCGTCGCGGCCGGCGAGCCCCTCAACCCCGAGGTGATCGCCCAGGTTCGCCAGAAGTGGGGGCTCACCATCCGCGACGGCTACGGCCAGACCGAGACCACCGCGTCGGTCGCCAACCCGCCGGGCGCGCCGATGAAGCCCGGATCGATGGGGAGGCCGCTGCCCGGAGTGCCGGTCGCCCTCGTCGACGTCGCGACCGGCACGCGGGTGGACGGCCCGGGCGAAGGCGAGCTCTGCCTGGACCTCGCGCGGCGCCCCGTCAACCTCATGGCCGGGTACCGGGGCGGGAGCGAGGAGGCGACGGCCGGAGGCTTCTACCACAGCGGCGACGTGGCGGTCCGAGACGAGGAGGGCTACATCACCTTCGTCGGACGCACGGACGACGTCTTCAAGTCCTCGGACTACAAGGTCAGCCCGTTCGAGGTCGAGAGCGTACTGATCGAGCACCCCGCCGTCGCCGAGGCTGCGGTCGTCCCGTGCCCCGACGAGGTGCGGCTGAGCGTGCCCAAGGCGTACATCGCGCTGGCACCGGGTGCGGAGCCCTCGCGCGAGACCGCGCTCGACGTGCTCCGCTTCGCGCGCTCACGACTCGCCCCGTACCAGCGGATCCGCCGTCTCGAGTTCTTCGAGCTCCCGAAGACGATCTCCGGGAAGATCCGCCGGGTCGAGCTTCGGGCCCGGGAGGAGGCCCATCCCTCGCGCGCCTCGGAGTGGCGCGAGGAGGACTTCCCCGAGCTGAAGGCCTGACGGGCGGCCAAGGCGTCGCCAGCGCGACGAAGCCCCTGGGGCGGAGGGGGATTGCCAGGGGCCTCGTCTTTGGCTGGCACCCGGCCGTCGGGCCAGGCCATGGAATTCTACCGATCTCGGGTCGACCTCAAACCTGCGTGGGCGGGATTTCTCCAAAGCGGCTCTTCGTGGCAGGCAGTCCGGTCCCACATTCTCTTGGGTGCGAGCCGAGGGGCTTTCGCCGCGCGCCTCAGCGCACGCCCCACGTCCGGAACTGCAGGCTGATGCGAGGCCCCGTCGGACGTCTGCTCTTCGGGACGGCGTGCTCCCAGGTGCGCTGGCAGCTTCCGCCCATCACGAGGAGGTCGCCCGCCGCGAGCTCGAGGCGCATCGCGGGGCCCCCGCCTCGTGGCCGGAGAAGGAAGCGCCGCGGCGCCCCCAGGGACACGATCGCCACCACGGTGTCCTCGCGCGCCGCGCGGCCGATCCGGTCGCCGTGCCACGCGACGCTGTCGTCGCCGTCGCGATACAGGCACATCCCGACGGTGCTCAAGGGCTCTCCGAGCACCGGTGCGTAGTGATCGCTCAACGCGCGTCGCATCTCCCCCACCGCTGCGTCGGGAAGCTCCTCGCCGTCCTCGTAGAAGCAGAGCAACCTGGGCACGTCGACCAGCCGCTCGTACATCGGGCGGCGCTCCGCTCTCCAGGGGACCGTGCGCTCGAGCCTCGCAAAGAGCGCCCCGGCACCCCCGACCCAGCCAGGACGCAAGTCGAGCCACGCGCCTCTTTCGAGGCCCGTCCGGACCATTCCCTCGGCGACGGGGCGGAGGACCACCTCCTCGCCCGCCGAAAAGAGCGTGTCCTGGACCGTCTGCACCGTCTGCACCGTCTGCACCGTCTGCAGGATAGCGAACACCTGTTCGCCACGCACGACGACCGGGCGCCCCGTCGCCTGCCGATCCTCTGCCGATCCTTCCCGGGAGCGTCGCAGCGAGGTTCGCGCCGCCCAAGGCCCCGCCGGGGCCATTGTCACGCGCTCGTGCCCTGTTCGAGCATGTCTGCGACCCGAACGCCCGCGGGCGGCAGATAGGTGGCCGAGGTGAACCGGCCCCCGGTCGCGTGAAGGAGCCACGCCGAGCCCTTCTCGTGGGCACCCCCGGGTCCGAAGCCGAGCTTCGGCGACCGTCCCAAACGGCGCTGGAGCGCTTCGATCGTCTCCCCGTGCGTGCAGACGGCGACGGTGTGGGTCGCCCGGGCCAGTGCGCCCAGGAGCCGCGCCGCGTCCTCGTCTCCCTGCGGTCCGAGCGCCTCCGAGTGCTCGATCGGCAGACCGAGCCGCCTCGCGAGCGGCTCGACGGTCTGGATGCAGCGCAGGAGGGGGCTGGAGAGAACCTGCTGCACGGCGTAGGGCGCGAGCATGCCGGCGAGGTCGAGCGCCTCTCTGCGCCCGCGCTCGCTCAAGGGCCGGAGCCGGTCGTCGCCACCCCACCCGTCCTTGGCCCCTGCGTGCGCGTGCCGCACCACCAGCAGGTCCACGACGAGGACGTTACGCGACGCGCCGGCGCAGCCCGACGACGGCGCACTCCCGATGTCGCCGGCTAGCGCCCAGCTCCCGTCTCCCTCTCCGAGCGCCGCGCGCGGTACTCGTCGAGCCACGAGCCGAAGTCCTTGGCCACGATCCTCGCGCCCGTGAGCCCGTCGGCCTCGCGGGACGCGAGGAACACTGCCGGCGGTCCCATGATCGCCGCGGGCAGGAGCCCGGCCCGCCGGTCCAAGGGCAGATCGTCGGGGATCATGCCGCTCTCGGTCGCTCCCCCCGGGAGAAGCACGTTCGCCGTGACGCCGAACGGCCGGAGGTCCTCCGCCATGATCGCGCTGAGCGACTCGGACGCGGCTCGAGAAGGGCCATAGGGCACGAAGCCGCGGCGAGCCATCGTCTCGCGGTTGACCGAGACGTTGACGAAGCTGCCCTTCCCCTGCTCGAGGAAGTGCAACGAGAAGGCACGAGCCACAAGGAAGTACCCGCGAAGGTTCGTGGCCACCACGTCGTCGAAGGCCGACGGCTCCACCTCGAAGAAGGGCTGTGGCCGCTCGAAGAACCGCGGGTTGACCCGCCGCATCCCGATCCCCGCGTTGTTGACGACCATGTCCACGCCGCCGAGACCGACGACCGCCGCTCGCAGGGCAAGCGTCACGGAATCCGCGTCCCGCACGTCCACGGGGACCGCCACGGCGGCTCCTGACCGGCCGAGCCGCGCCGCCGAGTCCGCGAGGCGCGCCACCGCGTCGGCGAGGCGCGGTCCGGGACGCGCGGCGACGCCGACCGACGCGCCGGCGGCGATCAGCGCCTCTGCCATCGCCGACCCCAGCCCGCTGGTCGCGCCCGTCACGACCACACGGCAGCCCTTTAGGTCGAAGGCCCCGTCAGCCACCGGGGCTCCACATCCCGGCGCGCCTCATCGGCGTCCTCGGCGCCTCATCGGCCTTCTCACCGCACCTCATCGGCTTCCTCCGCGCGCGCTCCCTGTGTATCGTGGCAGGAGTCCACAGTGCTCCGCTACGGCGGCATGCACCGAGCGCCCGCAGAGGGAGGGTCGAATGGCGCTCACCAGGCCAGACACCGCACCAGCTGACGTGACCGCGGCCCGACCCGGGGCAGGATCCGCCGCGGCTCTTGGCGCCGCCAGGCCTGGCACCCCGGCGGCCCAGATCCAGGTCGTACCGTTGCGCGCGTTGCCGCTGGTCGCGACCGTGCTCGTGCTGCTCGTTATCGCGATCGCCGGCAACTGGCTGTGGGCGCTCGACTTCTTCCACGTGGCGGCCGGCGCGCTGTGGACGGGGATCGACCTGTTCCTCGGCTTCGTGATCGGTCCCGTCATGGCGAAGATGCCGATCCCTGCACGCGTCGAGTTCTCGAAGCGCTTCATGCCCAAGATGGTCGTGCTCATGCCGACGTTGGTGATCTGCACGATGGGCGCGGGGTGGCAGCTCGCCCGCCATCTCGGGAACCTCTCGGCCGCCTACCCGGACCACGCATGGCTGGTTGCGTCGTTCCTGGTGGTCGCCGTCATGGCGGTCGTGGCCATCGGAGTGCTCGAGCCCGCCAACCTCGCGGTGCTCTTCGAGCTGCGCAAGCCTCGACCCGACGGGGAGCTGATCGGCCGGCTCATGCGACGGTTCATCTACGCCGCGGGCGTGACGGGCGCGATGCAGGTGGCGACCCTCGTCATCATGACCCGCCTCGCGACCGGGTGAGGGAACCCTGAATGGACCTCGACGAGCACCTCGACCAGCACGTCCACGACATGCCGTACGCGAATACTGAAGCGCACCACGCGGACGCCGAAGCGCACCACGCGGACGCCGGTCCAGGGCGGGAGGCGTTCTCGAGCAGACCGCCGATCCCGCTCGTGTGCTTGACCTCGATGGCGCTCGTGCTCGGGGGCGGCGTCTACCTCGCGTCGTACCTCCCGCGCCGGGCACCGCTCGCTCCCGCCGTCGGCCTCGTGGCCGCGGCAGGGGTGGCGCTGATCGCCGCCGTCGTCCTGGTCGCCGGCCTCCGGCAGTTCGCGTGGGACGCCTTCTTCCTCGTCGTGCGCTGGGCCCTCGTCGCGTACGGGGTGATCGCGGGCATTCTCGAGTACGTCTTCGTCTCCGACGGGACCCGAGGGACGATGCTGGTCCTGCTCACGCTCTCGCTCCTCGTGTTCGCGGTGGACATCCCGGTGCTCTTCGGCTTCTCGGTCGCCAGGTTCCAAGCACCGCGCGCCCGTCGCTGAGCGACCCGAGCGCACCCGTGCGATGACGCGCCGCGGGTGGGCGTACTTCGTCGCCGTCGGCGTCGTGTGGGGTCTGCCCTACCTGCTGATCAAGATCTCCGTGCGCGAGATCAGCCCGCCGCTGCTCGTCTTCATCCGCACGGGCGGCGCCTCGGTCGTGCTCGTCCCGCTCGCAGCGGCACGCGGGGCACTCGTCCCCGCGCTCCGCCGCTGGCGGTCGCTCGTCCTCTACACGATCGCCGAGCTGGCGGTGCCGTGGGTGCTTCTCTTCGACGCGGAGCGCCGCCTGCCGAGCTCGCTCAGCGGCCTGTTGGTCGCGGCGGTGCCGCTCGTCGCCGCGCTCCTCGCGCTGCTCACCGGCTCGGACCATCTGGACCTGCGACGAATGGTCGGGATCGTGGTCGGCATCGCCGGCGTGGGGGTGCTCGTCGGCTTCTCGGTGGCAGGGACCCACGTGCTGTCACTTCTCTCGATGCTCGTCGTCGTCGTCGGCTACGCGCTGGGGCCGTGGGTGGTCGACCACCGGCTCAGGGGGGTGCCGCCGCTCGGGGTCATCGCGTGGTCCGTGCTGCTCTGTGCGATCGCCTATGCGCCGTGGGCGATGCTCAACCTGCCGTCCCGACCGCTCTCGGGATCGGTCGTGGCGTCCGCCGCGACGCTGACCGTCGTCTGCACCATCGTCGCCTTCCTGCTCTTCTTCGCGCTCATCGCCGAGGTGGGCGCGATGCGGGCCACGCTCGTGACCTACGTGAACCCCGCAGTCGCGGTCGTCCTCGGGGTGACCGTGCTCGGCGAGCCCTTCGGACCTGCGACCGCCGCCGGCTTCGTGCTCATCCTCGGGGGCTGCTACCTGGCCTCGCGCCCGCCCCGACCTCGCGCCCGCCGCGCACCGGTCGGCCCCGCCGGCGGACTGCGCACGAGCGACGGAGCACGCCCCGGCGGGCTCGGCGACGACGCTCCCGGCGCGATCCCCGCCCCCTGAGCACGCGCACCGCCCGGCGCGATCCCCGCCCCCTGAGCACGCGCACCGCACGACACGTCCCCGCCCCCTGAGCACGCGCACCGCACGACACGTCCCCGCCCCCGTGCCCCGACGGAGCCCCGAGCGCCCGGACGGCCGGCGAGCCACTGCGGATCCGACGCGAGCCGGTACGGTGCAGTGCGATGGACGCCCTCTCTTCAGACGACGAACGACGCTGCCGCGACGCCGAAGCGCTCGCCGCGAGGCTGGTCGAGGAGGCACGCGCCACGATGGGCCCAAGGGAGCGGCGCCGCCGGCGACGGATCGCCGCGGCGGTGACCGACGACACGAGCCGCGCCTTCCTCCTCGAGCTGACCGACCAGGTGCTGCGCATCCGCACACCCCGCCGCGCCGCCGCCCGGCTCGCCGACCTCGTCCGCACCTATCCCTCTCCGGCGATGGCCGGACCTGCGGACCGCGTCGCGCTGCAGCTCGCCGGCATCCTGGCGCCCATCGCTCCCGCACCGGTCGTCGCGCTCGCGACGGCGCGCTTGCGCCGGGAGCTCGCCGGCCTCGTGCTCCCCGCAGAGGCCGCGCCTCTGCGCAGGCACTTGCGCCGCCGGCGTGCCGAGGGGATGCGGCTCAACGTGAACCTCCTCGGCGAGGCGGTGCTCGGCGAGCGCCAGGCCCGTGAACGGGCCCGGCTCGTGACCGGGCTCCTCGGTCGTCGAGAGGTCGACTGCATCTCCGTCAAGCTGTCCGCGCTCTACTCGCAGCTCGACGTCGTGGCGTACGAGCACAGTCTCCACGAGGTGCGCGAGCGACTTCGGCCGATCCTCGAGGCCGCCGCCCGTCACGATCCGCCGAAGCTCGTCAACCTCGACATGGAGGAGTACCGGGACCTCCAGGTGACCGTCGACGCCTTCACCTCGCTGCTCGGAGACGGGCAGCTCCTCGACCTCTACGCAGGCATCGCGCTGCAGGCCTACCTGCCCGACGCGACCGGCGTCCTCGAGCAGCTCTGCGCGTTCGCCCGGGATCGCCGTGCCCGAGGGGGGGCGCCGATCCGCGTCCGGCTCGTGAAGGGCGCGAACCTCGCGATGGAGCGTGTGGAAGCGGAGCTGCGCGGCTGGGAGCAGGCGCCCTACCCGACCAAGGCGGAGGTCGACGCCAACTACAAGCGCATGCTCGACCTGGCGCTCCGCCCAGAGAACGCGGGCGCCGTGCGGATCGGCGTGGCGAGCCACAACCTCTTCGACGTCGCCTGGGCGCTGACGCTCGGGCGCGAGTGCGGCGACGACCGCGTCGAGATCGAGATGCTCGAGGGCATGGCGGTGGCGGAGGCGAAAGCCGTCGCCCGCGTCGCTGGCGGCGTCCTCCTTTACGCGCCGGTGGTCCGCAGGGACGACTTCGAGTCGGCCGTCGCCTATCTCGTCCGGCGGTTCGACGAGAACACCGAGCCCGAGAATTTCCTCGCCCACGTGGCCGAGCTCGAGCCCGGGTCCGACGCCTGGGAGGACCAGCGCCAGCGCTTCCGGCGAGCGGTCGCAGACCGCCTTCGACCGGCGGGCTCCCCCCGTCGGCGTCCCACGCTGGGGACGCCCGGCCCCGCAGAGGCGCGCACACCGGCGGGGACGTTCGCAGGAGCCGAACAGCCCTTCGCCAACGCCGCCGACACCGACTTCTCGGTCCCGGCCAACCGGGCCGTCCTCGCCGAGGCGATGCGCGCGCTCGCCGCCACCCCCCCTCCGCCGGTGCCCGCGCTCGTGGGGGGCGAGGTCGTGGAGGGACCGCTGACCGGGACCGGGATCGATCCGTCCGCGCCCGAGTCCGAGTGGTACCGCTACGTCCAGGCCGACATGGAGACCGTCGAGCGCGCGGTGGCCGTCGCCCGCCGTGCGGCGCCTGCGTGGGCGTCGACGCCCGGGGTCGAGCGCCGGCGCCTGCTGCACGCGGTCGCAGCCCGCATCGAGGCGGATCGCGCACGGACGATCGCAGTGATGGCCGCCGATTCGGGGAAGGTCGTGCGGGAAGGCGACGTCGAGGTCTCCGAAGCCGTCGACGGCGCCCGGTACTACGGGGACCAGGCGGTCGTCCTCGAGTCGCTGCACGGACGTGACGGGCGGTTCTCGCCGTTCGGGGTGGTCGTCGTCGCTCCGCCGTGGAACTTCCCCTATGCGATCCCCTCGGGCGGCGTCTTCGCCGCGCTCGCGGCGGGCAACGCGGTGATCCTCAAACCGGCCCCCGAGACCGTCCTCACGGCGTCCTCGATCGTCGCCCACTGCCACGAGGCGGGCATTCCCAAAGACGTCGTGCAGTTCGTCCCCTGCGCCGATGCCGAGACCGGGCGCCGCCTGGTGACGCACCCGGACGTGGGGGCGGTGATCCTCACGGGTGCCTATGACACGGCACGGCGCTTCCTCGAGTGGAGGCCGGACCTTCGCCTACATGCAGAGACCAGCGGCAAGAACTCGATCGTCGTCACCGCCGCGGCGGACCAGGAGGACGCCGTCAGGGACATCGTCCACTCCGCCTTCTCGCACGCCGGTCAGAAGTGCTCCGCCGCGAGCCTCGCGATCCTCGAGGCGCCCGTCTACGACGACCCGCGCTTCTGCGAGCGGCTCGCCGACGCGGTCGAGAGCCTCCGAGTCGGCTCGCCCTTCGACCTCTCGACGAGGATCGGCCCTTTGATCCGCCCCCCCGCAGGACCTCTCGAGCGTGCGCTCTCGACGCTCGGGCCCCGAGAGCGCTGGCTCGTCGAGCCGCGCCAGGTCGGCGACAACCCGCAGCTGTGGTCCCCCGGCGTGAAGCTCGGGGTGGAGCCGGGCAGCGAGTTCCACCTGACGGAGTGCTTCGGACCGGTCCTCGGGCTCCTCCGAGCGCGCGACCTCGATCACGCGCTCGAGCTGCAGAACGCGACCCCCTACGGCCTCACGGGCGGGATCTCGACGCTGGACACGAGGGAGGCGGACCGCTGGACCGCAGGCGTCGCAGTCGGCAATGCGTACGTGAACCGCCCCATCACCGGCGCGATCGTCCGCCGCCAGCCTTTCGGCGGCTGGAAGCGGTCGAGCGTCGGACCGGGGGCGAAGACCGGAGGGCCGCACTACGTCGCGACGCTCGGGCACTGGCGCAGGACGGGGCCGGCGGACCTCGCCGCGGAGACGGCACGCGCCCGCACCGAGGGCCGGCGCCTACGCGCAGGCGTGGACCCGAGCGGGCTGCGAGCGGAGCGGAACGTCTTCCGCCTGCATCCCCTCGGCAGCGCCGCGTTGCGGATCGGAGCGGACCACGACCCTGACGAGCTCGCCGTCTCGCTCGCGGTGTCGGCGGACCTCGGCCTCGACCTCCGGCTGTCGGTGGCGGCCTACGATCCGAAGCTTCCCGCTGCGACCGTCGTGGAGGACGACGCCACGTTCGTCGAGCGCATGCGACGCGAACGACCCGACCGCGTCCGCCTCGGGTCACCCGCACCCGCGCTCCGCCTCGCCCTGTTGGACGCGGGGCTCGAGGTGGACGTGGAGCCGCTCGTCGGGCTGGGAACCTACGAGCTGCTCCGCTGGACGAGAGAGCAGGCGGTGAGCACGACCAACCACCGGCACGGCAACGTCGTCATGCGTCCTGCGCGCCGCGCGCCGCACCGCGCCACCGCGCACCGCACCGCGCCTCTCATCGAAGGTGCCGGGACCTGACCGGGCTCAGCTTGACGTCAGCTTGACGTCAGCTTGAGCTCAGCTTGCCTCCCCGGGGCCTGTCAGGGAGCGAGACGGTCGACCCGCCAGCCGTCACGCTCGCGCAGGTAGCGCAGCCGGTCGTGCAACCGGTACGGGCCCTCCTGCCAGAACTCGACGGCCGTCGGGATGATCCGATAGCCACCCCACCGATCCGGCCTTGGGGGGGCGACGTCGCCGAGCAGCGAGACCGCGTCCTCGAGCACCTGTCTGCTCGGGAGCACCGAGCTCTGCTTGGAGGCGACGGCGCTCCTGCGCGACGCCTCGGGTCGAGTCAGCCAGTACTGGTCCGACTCCTCGGCGGTGGTCTTCACGACAGCGCCGCTGACCCGCACCTGCCGGTGGACCGGAACGTGCCAGTGGAAGACGGCCGACGCCGTGGGGTTCTCGCCGAGGTCCCTCGCCTTGTCGCTCCCGTAGTCGGTGAAGAAGACCACACCCTCGTCGCGCCCGCGCATGAGCACGTAGCGGGCGGACGGCGTGCCGCCAGCACTCGCGGTCGCAAGGCACATCGCGTGCGGCATCGGGTCCCCCGCCGCGCGCGCCGCCTCGAGCCAGTCGTCCAGCTGGCGCAACGGATCCTGGTCGAGGTCGGGGACGTCCACGCCCACAGTATCCACCATGGGCGTCGGCGCGGCGCGCGTGGTGTCCGCTCAGCGCGCGGCGACGTCGGTACGTGCGGTGCCGAGGTCGCCGTACGCGGCCGCGAACCGCTCGACGGTCGCCATGCAGACATCGACCCGCTGCAGCGTGCCGAACGACAGCGTGTGCAGCCACGTCGCAAGGCCGAACGCCGGCGTCTCCCGGTAGCGCTCCCACGCCGAGCCGAACGGCGGGGGCGCGGCTCCTGCACGTCCGAGGGCGTCGAGATAGCGCGCCAAGAGCCCGCGTTCGTGGCGTCGCCTGTCCTCGACGTCGAGGGAGCCGACGAGGAAGTAGCCGACGTCGTGAGACCAATGGCCGACGCGTGCGAGCTGCCAGTCGAAAAAGCCGGTCTCCCCGCCAACTGCGCCGTAGCAGTTCCCGGGGTGGGGATCGCCGTGCAGGACGGTTCGCGGCGGCGCAGCGGCGAGCACCGAGCTACGGGCGAACTGGTGGCTGAGCTGGCGCGGCCCGACTCCGCGCGGCAGCCTTAGCCCGCGGCCGAGCACGCGGTGCGCACGCCGCATCCCGCGTGCGAGGCTGGCCACGGAGAGCGCGCGCAAGCCAGGGCCGAGGCGCCACTCGGACAGGCAGCCGAGCGCCGCCGGAAGCGGGCGGGCCCAGTGGGCGGCGTGGAGCGCCGCGAGCCCCTCCAGCCCGCGCCCGACGGCGTCGACCGAGAGCGGGGTCCGGGCGTCGAAGGGCGTCGCCCCGCTCGCGACGATGTCCTCGGTCACGACCACGCACGCCGCACGCCACCGGTCGACGCCGCCGGCGAGGAAGGCGGGATGCTCGAGGGGGAAGCGCACAGCACCGTCCGCGAGACGTGCCTCCGTCGCGAGCGCACCCAGCGCGACCAGCGCCAAGCGGTGCGTCGCTCGTCCCGGAACCTTGACGAACACCGACGAGGGTCCCTCTTCCCTCTCGAGCGACAGCGCCACGCGCGCGCTGGTGTTGGTGCCGTGCCGGACGTCGCCGACGCGGAGCCCTTCGACCACGATCCCCGGGTAGCGCCGCGCCAGCGCGGCGGTCATCCACGCGGGGTCGAGGTCCGACCAGCGCCTGGGCACGGGGAGCACCGGGACCTCCTGTTCGGCCCCGGCTGGGGCGCGTCGGCCGTCACCTCGGCCAGTCCCCTCGCCTCTCGTCAAAGGGCGCGACGCCGGCGGCGGCCGAGGACTCGGTGCGCTGCACCGAGGACTTGTTGCCAGCGGCCACCTTCACGGGCTCCAGCCCGAGCTCGGCCTGCGGGGACTCCGGCTCGGCCACCCCCGCGATCCTGTAGACCTCCGACCCGTCCACGGTCTCGTGCGTCATGAGCAGGTCCGCGAGCTGACGGAGCTCTGCACGGTGCTGGGTCAGCAGCGCGACCGCCCGCTTCTCTGCCTGCGACACAAGCAGCGCCACCTGCGCGTCGATCTTGGCCTGGGTCTCCTCGGCGAAGGGGCGGCTCGACAGGGCGGGTCCCCCGCCGCCGAGGAACGCCGAGCCCCCTTCCGGATAGCCCACCGGACCGAGCTCGTCGGAGAGGCCGAACTCCCGCACCATCTTGGTGGCGAGCTCGGTCGCGGACGCGAGGTCGTTCGCCGCGCCCGTCGACCCTTGGCCGAGCTCGACCAGCTCGGCGGCCCGTCCGCCCAGCCGAACGGCGAGCATGGTCTGCAAGACGTCCTCTCCGTAGAGGTGGCGTTCGACGAGCGGCAGCTGCTGGGTCACGCCGAGTGCCTGGCCGGCCGGCAGGATGGTGACCTTCGTCACGGGATCGGCCTTGGGGCTGTAGGCGGCGACCAGGGCATGGCCCGCCTCATGGACCGCCACCGCATGCTTCTCCTCGGGGAGCAGCACGTTGGAGCCTTCCCGGCGTCCGAGGAGCAGGCGGTCGCGAGCCTCGTCGAAGTCCGTCCCCTCCAGCACGTCGCGGTTGTGACGCACCGCGACGATCGCGGCCTCGTTGACCAGGTTGGCCAGGTCCGCGCCGGAGAACCCGGGCGTGCCCCGGGCGACGACGTCGAGATCCACGCTGGGCGCCAGCCGCTTCCCCTGCGCATGCACCTTCAAGATCGCGAGACGCTCCGCGAGCGTCGGGAGCGGAATGGTCACCTGCCGGTCGAACCTTCCGGGCCTGAGCAGCGCGGGGTCCAGGATCTCCGGACGGTTGGTGGCTGCGAGCACGACGATCCCTTCGGAGGGGTCGAAGCCGTCCATCTCGGACAGGAGCTGGTTCAGCGTCTGCTCTCGCTCGTCGTTCGAGACGATCGCGCCGGCGCCGCTTCGACGCTGCCCGATCGCATCGATCTCGTCGACGAAGATGATCGCCGGCGCCCGCTTGCGCCCCTCCGCGAAGAGGTCGCGCACACGAGCGGCGCCGACACCGACGAACATCTCGACGAAGCTCGACCCGCTCACCGAGAAGAACGGGACGGACGCCTCTCCGGCGACGGCACGCGCGAGCAGCGTCTTGCCCGTCCCGGGCGGGCCGACCATCAGCACCCCGCGCGGGGCGACCGCGCCGGCGCGCCGGTAGCGCTCGGGGCTCCGCAGGAATTCGACGACCTCGGCGATCTCACGCTTGGCACCTGTGTACCCGGCCACGTCGGCGAAGGTCGTCGACGGGCGATCCGCATCGAACACCTTGGCCTTGGATCTCCCGACGCCCATCGCGCCCTGGAAGACTCCCCCGCCTGCGCCATGGCGCGACAGGCGGAACCAG
This sequence comes from Acidimicrobiaceae bacterium, assembly GCA_027339205.1. GTDB lineage: Bacteria > Actinomycetota > Acidimicrobiia > Acidimicrobiales > RAAP-2 > JAJYVT01. The sequence continues at coordinate 46,742 of DAHWOV010000004.1, forward strand.
AGCCATCCGACGATGACGAACGGGAGCAGGAGGATGAGCCAGGTGAGCACCTCGTCGCCGAACGACGTGGTCGAGGCTGTCGCCGTGATCTCCACACCGTCGCGCTGGAGCTTGGAGAGCAGTGACGAGCCGGCGAGCTGCACGGGGATGACGGTCGTGTAGTGCTTCCCGTTGGCCAGCGTGCCGCTCGCGCTCCCGCTGGACGTGATGGTGATCGTGCGCACGGTCTTCGCCGACACGTCCTTCAAGAAGTGGCTGTAGGTGAGTGTGACCGACGGTGTCACCCTGGTGGCGGGCAGGACGAAGAACAGACCGATGAAGAGGATCAGCGCGGCGAGCCACAGCCAGTGACGCCATGGCGGCGGGGGCGGCGGCGCGGTCGGAACCGGCTTGTCGCCTTGAGGCGGCGGGTTCGCCTGCTTGGTCATCTAGGGGTGCCTCCTCCTTCGTCGGCGAGCCGCCGCTTGCCGTTGGCGAGCCGCCGGCCGTTGGCGAGCCGCCGCTTGCCGTTGGCGAGCCGCCGCTTGCCGTTGCGAGCCGCCGCTTGCCGTGCTCGACGTTACAACCAGGTTGGCGATCATCGGTCGGCGGGGATCGCACGCTCGGCGCTCGCCGCAGGCCCTTGGCTCGAGGGGTGGAGCCGCGAGAGACTGAGGTCCGGGCAACGAGGCCCTAGGCCCTGGGGGCTGGCCGGTCCCCACGCCTTCGGAGGAAGGGAGCGGACAGTGGACGAAGAGCTGATTGGCTCACCCAAGCCCGCGGAAGCCGAGAGCGACGTCGTGGGCGGCGGGTGCACCTGAGAGCACCGGCACCCAGCAGGCGGCGCCCGACCATCTGCAGCCATGAGCAGCATGTCCATCGAGGCGGCCGGTCACCGGGTCCAGATCTCCAACCCAGACCGCATCTACTTTCCTTCGCTCGGCGCGACCAAGGGCGACCTGGTCGAGTACTACCTCTCGGTGGGCGACGCGCTCGTGCACACCGCGGGTGGGCGACCGGCGCTCCTCGAACGCTTTCCCGAGGGCGCGGGCGGCAGGTCGTTCTTCCAAAAGCGCGTTCCGCCGGGGGCACCCGAATGGGTGCGCACGGCGAGCGTCTCGACGCCGAACGGGACGCGCTCGAACGCGCTCGTCGTGGCGGACATCGCACACGTGCTCTGGGCCGTGAACCTGGGATGCCTGGGGCTCCATCTCTGGCCGTTGCGCGTGGACGACCCGGCCCACGCGGACGAGCTGAGGATCGACCTCGACCCGCAGCCCGGAACCGGGTTCGACGACGCGCGCCAGGTCGCCCGGCACACTCGGGCGCTCTTGGACGAGCTGGGCATCGCGGGCTACCCCAAGACGACCGGCCGCCGCGGGATCCACGTCTACGTCCGCCTGCAACCGCGTTGGGACTCGACCACGGTGCGGGCGGCTGCGGTCGCCCTCGCCAGGGAGCTGGAGCGCCGGCACCCCCACCTCGTCACCGCAAGGTGGTGGAAGGAGGAGCGCGGGAGGCGGGTCTTCGTCGACTTCAACCAGAATGCTCCGCACAAGACCGTCTTCGGCGCCTGGTTCGTCAGGCCCCGGACGACCGGCCAGGTCTCCACGCCCTTGTACTGGGACGAGCTCGACGACGTGGACCCCGAGGCGCTGACCCTCTCCACGGTCCCAGACCGTCTCTTGCGGGGCGGGGACCCCTGGGCAGCCATGGCGTCGCATCCCCAATCGCTCGACCCACTGCTCGAGCTCGCAGCCGGCGATCGTGCGCGGGGCCTGCCGGACGCCCCGTGGCCGCCCGAGTACCCCAAGGCTCCCGACGAGCCGACGCGTACGCCGCCGAGCAGGGCGCGCAAGCGTCGGTGACGACCTCAGGCGCCGCGCGGTGAGCCTTCCTGTCCGGCCCCCCGTCTCGCCGATGCTGGCAAAGCTCGTCCGCGAATTGCCTCGCGAAGAAGGGCTCTCCTACGAGCCGAAGTGGGACGGATTCCGCTGCGTGGTGTTCCGCGACGACGAATCCGTCGAGCTTGGGAGCCGCAACGAGAGACCGCTCACGAGGTACTTCCCCGAGCTCCTCCTTCCACTTCGCCGCGAGATCCCCGCGCCCGCGGTGGTCGACGGGGAGTTGGTCGTCGCAGGACCCCACGGCCTGGACTTCGACGCGCTGACTCAGCGCATCCACCCCGCGCCATCCCGGGTGAAGCTCCTCTCCGAGACGACTCCAGGCGCGTTTGTCGCGTTCGACCTGCTCGCGCTCGACGGGCGCGATCTCCGTGACGAGCCGTACACGCGCCGGCGGTCGGCGCTCGAATCCCTCCTCGCCGACGCGGAGCCGCCCGTGCACCTCACTCCGGTCACCACCGACCCGGCGGTCGCCGCCGACTGGTTCGACAGGTTCGAAGGTGCCGGGCTCGACGGCGTCGTCGCCAAGGCAGCCAGCCTGCGCTACCGGGAGGGCGAGCGGGTGATGCTGAAAGTGAAGCACGAGAGAACCGCGGACTGCGCCGTGGCCGGCTTCCGCTGGCACAAGGATGGCGGCGTCGGCTCGCTCTTGCTCGGGCTCTTCGACGAACATCGTTTGCTCCACCACGTCGGCGTCGCGTCCGGCTTCAGCGCAGCTCGCCGCGCGGCGTTCGTCGAGGAGCTTGCGCCGTTGCGTGCCCGGTCGCTGGAGGAGCACCCATGGCGGGGCTGGACCAGCGCACAGGCAGGCGCGCAGACCCGCATGCCCGGCGCGCAGAGCCGGTGGAACGCCGGGAAGGACCTGTCCTGGGAGGCGTTGCGAGTCGAGCGAGTGTGCGAGGTCGCGTACGACCACCTCCAGCGCGACCGCTTCCGGCACGCAACGAGCTTCAGGCGCTGGAGACCCGACCGCGAGCCGGCCTCCTGCACGTACGACCAGCTTGCGACGCCGGTCCCAGCGGAGCTCGCGACGGTCTTTCGCGCCGGGAGCTGAACGTCGCTGCCCCGTGCCGCTGGACCTGCCGCTGGACCTGTGCCGCTGCACCTGTGCCGCTGCATCTGTGCCGCTGCATCAAGGGGCGAGGCGGGCCGCGAGCGCGGCCACCCTCGCACTCAAAGAGGGGGCGCCGATCGACTCGGCGATCTCCTGGAAGCCCTGCCGCGGGCCGTGCCATGCCAGGTCGTCGGGCGTGCTGACCAGCCCATCTGTGACCCGCAGGGTCGCGAGCACCTTGAAGAGGTCGGCAAGCTCCCTCGCTCCCGCCAGCTCGCTCGCGAGGCGCTCTGGACGCGCGACCGCTTCTCTCACCGATGGATCCCATGTCCTTACGTCGAGGGGGATCGCCTCCAGGTGCCCGTAACGGGCGAGCACCGCGGCGGCCGAGCGCGCGCCCCATCCCCTGATCCCGGGAAAGCCGTCGGCCGCGTCGCCGACGAGCGCCAGCCAGTCCGGGATGGAGCACGGTCGGACGCCGTACTTCGCGACAACCCCCTCCTCGTCGATGACCCGCCTGCGGCGCCGGTCCACGAGCACGACCTTTCCGTCCACGACGCACTGGGCGAGATCCTTGTCCGGGGAGCAGATGTGGACACGCCCGATGCGCTCGTCCCCGCTCACCGCGGCCGCGACCGAAGCGAGCGCATCGTCGGCCTCCAGCTCGACCATCGGCCACACCGCCACGCCGAGAAGGTCGAGCGCTTCTTCGAGCATGTCGAACTGGCCGCGCAGCTCTGCAGGCACCTTCTCCCCCGACTTGTACCCCGGCCACAGGTCGTTGCGGAACGACTCGACGACATGGTCGGTCGCCACGCCGACATGCGTCGCTCCCTCGTCGAGCATCGAGACCACGGTGGTCACCACGCCCCGCGTGGCGGCGCGTCCTGACGGCGTCCCGCGCCCGGCCGCCGAGCCGTAGTAGTGGCGGAAAAGCTCGTAGGTGCCGTCGACGAGGTGGACCTCCATGGCGCAAGCGTCCCACACCTGGGCTTTTCCGACCGCGTGCCCGAAAAGGGCACAAGCCGAGGGCACAACTTCTCGGGGCGGGCACGGGCGGTGCCGCCAGGCGACTGCGCAGCCTCTGTGGCTTCGGACCGTGCCGCCCATGCACCCGTCACCGACGAGCCCCACCGCACCCGGCACCACCGCACCCAGCACCGCTGCACCGACCACCTCCACCGCCCAGGGGCCCGGCCCCGTCCCGGTCGTCTTGGACCTGGACGGCGTCCAGGCCCGCTACCGCATCGGGCGGACCAAGGCCATCGAGCTGTGCGCCATGGAGGCGTTCCCAAAGAGCGTCGTCCCGGGCATGCACCGCTAACCGGTCGCCGCCCTCGAGGCCTGGGAGCTCTGCTTCGCCCTGCGCTCGACGGTCGCCGAGCCGGCCCCGCCCGCACCCCTCGTCATCCCCCCGCCCGCCCCCGGACGCCCGGGCCGGCGCCCGGGCGCAAGCGCAGGTGCCCGATGAGCCGCCGCCGGCCCGTGAAGGTCGACAAGGAGGTCGGCCGCACCCTCTACGGCCCCACCCCCGCCAAACCCAAGTACCGCCTCGACTACACCGACCCGTTCACCAAGGACCGCTGCCAGCCCCGCCGGACCGACGAGACCGAGGCCTTCTCGCTCTACGAAGAGACCCTCGTCTACCTGCGCACCGCCCGGCTGGCCGCTCCGGTCGGAGGCGAGCGGCCCAAGAGCGCGCCGGGGAGGCCGCCCGGCAGAACGCCGACGGTCGACGACCTCTTCGACGCCCGCCTCGGGCGCTGGGCCGACGACGGCTGCAGCACCCGCTACGTCGACACGCGCCAGGGTCGCTACGACTACCGCATCCGCCCGGTCATCGGCGCGCTCGCCGTGCGGGACTGGGCGGCGAGCTCGGAGGGATGCCGGGAGGTGCTCCGGGCCGCCCGGGTCTAGGGGCTCGCTCCTGCCAGCGTCCAGGACCTGGGCGCCCTCATGCGCGGGCTCGTGAGCCTGGGCTGGGAGAAGCGCTGGATCCCGCCGGCGCACAACCCGATGCTGGGCGTGAAGTACACGGCGGGGCGTCCGTCCAGGCCCAGGGCCCCGAGTACGTCCGCCCCGAGGACCGGCCCTCCTTCGGCGCGGTGGAAAAGCTCGTGCTCGCCTACGAGGAGCTGGCCCAAGCGACGGGCATCTTCTGGCTGCCCGAGCGTGCCCTCGTGGGCGCCCACGCAGGGCTCCGGCCGGGCGAGCGCGATGCCCTTCGCCTCTACGACCTGCGGCCGAAGGAGCTCGAGATTGCCGTGGAGTGGAGCTTCGAGTGGCCCCGGGGAGTGGCCGAGCCGCTGCGCAAGCGCCCCAAGAACGGCAAGACCCGCCCGGTCCTCGTCCCGGCCTCGGACATGGAGCGACTGGTCGTTCTGTCCGCGCGGCGCCGCGCCGCCGGCGCTGCCGACGACGCGCTCTTGTTCGAGGACCCGCGCCGCCCGGGGCTCCCGCTCTCCGAGTCCGCAACCAGGCGGCTGCACGTCGACGCAGGCCTGCGAGCCGGCTGGGAGACCGTCGAGGTCCGCCGACGCGCCGGCGCCAGGCGCTCCCTCGGCCCCGACCTCCGGCCCCGTCACAGCAACTACTCGCTGCGCCACCACGCCGCGTCGTGGATGCACGACGTCGCCGGGTTCGACTGGGCCGACGTCTCGCGGGCCCTCGGGCACCACAGCGTCGCCTTCACCTACGCCGTCTACGTGCGCTCAGGCGCCGACGCCGACGAGCGAAGCCGCGCCCGGCTGCTGCGCATGTGAGTCGTGCCCGAGCTCGACATGCTGATCGTCTGGTTCCGCCTCGAGACCGGTGCGCGCCAGGGCGGCGCGATCGGCCTCGAGATCGGTGACCTCGACCTGGTCCATCACAGCACTCGCCAGGCCGATGCCTGTCAGCACTTGTCTCCCTTCCCGTCACTTCTTCGGTCTCACGCCGGGCTGTTGCACTGATCCCTTCGGAAGGTCAGCTCCGAAATCGATCAGCAGCTGGCGCACAGGTGAACCGTGGCCGCCAGGTAGCTGTGCTCGTCGACGCCCAGCGCCCGGACGTGACCGACCCTTCTCGGGCCCTCGAACAAGGGCGTGCCGTGGCGGACGCCGGCAGACATGAGCGTGTCCCACCCCACCCCGTACTCGGCGGCGACCGAGCGGACCGACCGGCACAACTGGCCGACCTGGAGGGTGGCTTCAGCGCCAGCACGGTGCGTGAGCAGCTGGCGCGCCACGATGCCTGCGATCTTCTCGGTCCAGGTCTTTCTGAGACAGCCCGTCGTCGTGCACCGCCACCAGCGCTTCCGGAGGACGAGTCGAACCGGACGTCCGAAGCAGTGCAGGTCGCGCAGCTGGATCTCTGTCCGGACTTCCGGAGCTCGTAGGCATTTGAGGTCCCGCGGCCGAGCAAAGTGCCAGGCAGGAACGCTGGAAGGTGGCCGGGGCCCGAAAAGGCGTAGGCACATGGGGATCCGCTAAATCCGTCAATCTACCTGGAGTGTCGACTAGAGTTCGTAGGCGTGTACCTGCGGGAGACGAAGCGCCGCAACGCCGACGGCTCGGTCGTCAGCTACCTCCAGCTCGCCCACAAC
>DAHWOV010000045.1:0-47880 GCA_027339205.1 Acidimicrobiaceae bacterium
CGAGGCGTCCGCGACCGTGAGGGCAGCGCCCGGCTGGCTGCACAAGGACAGCTTGTCGGCGTAGTAGGTCTCCTCGGAGCCGTGCCAGTCCAGGTGGTCCGGCGCGAGCGACGTGACCGCCACGACCGGTGGCGAGGACGCGACGTCGGCCGCCTGGAAGCTCGAGGTCTCGACGACCCAAACGTCCCAGTCGTCCCCGGCGCCCGGATCCCACGGGGGGAGTCCGATGTTGCCCGCCACCAGGCAGCGCAGCCCGAGACCGGCGAGAAGATGGCCGGCGAGCGCGGCCGTGGTGCTCTTGCCCTTGGTGCCGGTCACGCACACGACGCGGGCACGGTCGGCGTCCTCGAGCCACAGGCCGAGCCCGCCGGCGACCGCGACACCCGCGTCGATGAGCGCACGGACTCGCGGGCCGTGACGACTGATCCCCGGGCTCTTCACGACGACCTCGCACGACGCGAGCGCCTCGAGCCCCGCGTCGCCCGAGAGGACGCGGAGCCCGCCGAACGCCGGCGCCGCCGGGCGGTCGTCGACCACCACGGGCACGACGCCCATTCGCCGGAGGCGGCGGAGGTTGGCGGCGCCCTCCGTGCGGAGCCCCCACAGCCCGACGCGCGCCCCGGCGAGGTCGGACCAGCCGAGAGACGGCCGGTCCCGCGCTCGCGCGCCGTCGAGGGCCCTGCTCACCGCGGGTGCACGCGGACGTCGCGGCCAGAGGCGACCTCCTCGCGGTAGCGCGGCGGGACGAAGTCCCTCCCGTCGGCCGAGAGCAGGCGGCGGAGGGCACAGTCGCGTCGCGCCGTGTCTCCCCACCGGGGTGTCGCGGCGCGGACGTCCGCGGCGAGGGTCTGGAGCTGAGCTGTGCCCCGGCGGTCCGGCCGGGCGGCGGCGAGCACCGCGGCCGCCCGGCACTCCTCATCGTCGCCCACGCACTCGAAGGGCTTCTGGGTGCCCCCGGCACCGATCAACGCCCGGAAGTTGGCAGCGAGCGTCTGGTTGCCGAGCGGCTCCCTGCCGTCGAAGATGCTCGAGAGCGCGGCGGCGTCGAGGTACGGCGACAGCACGAGGTCGACGAAGCAGCACTTGTCGCACGTCCCGCACCAGTGATCGAGCCGCTGCCGGGGATCGATGGCAAAGGCGCGGTTGCAGCTCGTAAAGACGCGGTGGTAGCGGTCCAGGCCTGCCAGCTCCCTTGCGACCCAGAGCTCCGAACGTGCCCGCAGGTAGGAGAAGTACTCGGGCGCCGGCGCGAGCGACCCGGCGAGGAGGGAGCGGAACGCGGTCTCGAACGCCTCGCTCTTCGACCACTGGTGGTTGACAGGGCGGCCCCGCGCCCAGATCGTCGGCGAGGAGGCGGACCGCTCGTTGGACATCACGACCGCGCCGTGCCCTCCGAGCACCGCCGCCGTCACCGCGATCGCAGAGAGGATCCCGGTGACCGGCACGTGACCGTTCAAGAATCCGTGGTCGCCGGAGCGGAGCACCGCCGGGTCGATCTGGCGTGCCGCGCGCACGACCGGCAGACCGGTTGCCGCGGCCGCCTCCTCGATCGCCGCGAAACGGTCGCCCACCCGGGACACCACGAACAGCGACGTCCCCGGCTCGCGGCGCGCGACATGCTCGGCGGTCACCACCGAGTCCATGCCCGCGCCGAAGGGCACGAGAGGGCGGTCCTCCCGCAGGGCCGCAAACGCGGGGGGCCGAGCGTCGATCCGGGGCCCGACGACCTCGATCGTCGAGAGGTCCATCTTGTTGCGGTGGGCGAACTCCCCCAGTCCTTCGACGTAGAAGGTCCGCAGGAACGCTCGCTCCTCTGCGGTCGTCGCCGTCGCGCCGAGGTCCACCACCGGCGGAGCCGCGGTCTTGTAGTAGGAGACTCCTGCCAGGAGGAACAGGATGCGGGCCGCCGCGTCAGCGGCCTTTGAGCCCCACGCGGCGGCCCAGGCCTCTCTTTCATCGGCGCGGGCGGGTGGCTCGAAGGCGACCTCTTCTTTGAACCGGCGTCGGCCGAGCGCGTACCGGCAGACGATCCGCCCCCTTGCGGCGTCGACCTCGTAGTCCTCGTAGACGAACCGCCCGGTACTCATCCTGAGCCAGATGCTACGAGGGGCCGCACGCCTCAGCGCAGGCGCGCGAGCAGCCCGAAGCGCCCGCAGGGCCGAGCCACCCGGTCGCTGAAGAACGGGCCGTCACCGCTCGCGAACGGGGACGCCGCGATGTGGTCCTCGGCGATCCCGGCCGCGAGGAGCTGGAGCCGGTTGGCCCCGGCGACGTCCAACCGCCACCGGTCGCCGTGCTCCCAGAGCACGCGGTCCGCCTGCGCGCCCAAGGCGGTCCTCGCGGCCGATGCCACCTCCGCGCCGACCACGTAGGCGGTGGGCGACACCGTGGGGCCGATGATCGCGGTCGTCCGATCGGCGCGCGCCCCGAGCGCGGCCATCGTCTCGAGCGCCGAGGCCACGGCGCCGCCGACCGCGCCGCGCCAGCCCGAGTGGACGGTGGCGAGGACGCGCGCGTCGGGGTCGACAAGGAGCACCGGCGAGCAGTCCGCCACGAGCGTCACAAGCACTGGGCCCGGCACCGCCGTGACGAGCGCGTCGGTCGCGTCGACCGCGTCCCGCGCGCTGCGGGCGCCGCGCCCGGCGTCGGCCGCGCCGACCACGGTCGCGAGGGTGCCGTGCACCTGCGCCGCGAAGATCAGGTCGTCGAGGGACGCGCCGAGCGCGCTCGCAGCACGCCGGCGGTTCTCGACGACCGCCTCTGGGTCGTCGCCGACGTGCAGTCCCAGGTTGAGCGCCCGGTAGGTGCCCGTCGAGACGCCGCACTCGCGCGTCGTCACGACCGCGTCGACGCCCAGGTCGGCGAGCCACGGCCACGAGAGGACCTCGACGTCGCCGGCACGGGTGAGCTGGGCGTCCGCCGCGCTGGATGGGGGTCGGGCGATCATGGCGGGCCGAGGCTACCTGCACCGGAGGCGGCCAGGGTCGGCGTCCTCTCGCGCCTCAAGCGCGGCGCGTGCCGGTGTGGTCGACCCCCCCCGTGGTGGCTAGGGTCTCGTGCATGGCCGATCGGGCCCTGTTCGCTGAGCAGGCGATGGAGCACATGCCCGCCCTCTACACGGCGGCGCTGCGCATGACGCGCAACGCCGCCGACGCAGAGGATCTCGTCCAGGAGACCTACCTCAAGGCGTACCGGGCGTTCGACTCTTTCACCGAGGGCACCAACCTGAAGGCCTGGCTCTACCGGATCCTCACCAACACCTACATCAACACCTACCGGGCCGCGAGACGGCGGCCGGAGGTGAGCGACGTCGAGGACGTAGAGGACCTGTACCTCTACCACCGCCTGGCTCCCGGCGACGGCTCGGAGCGCAGCGCCGAGGAGGAGGTGCTCGCCGGGTTCACCGACGACGAGGTGAAGGAAGCCATCGAGGCGCTTCCCGACGCTTTCCGCATCGCCGTGCTCCTTGCCGACGTCGAGGGGTTCAGCTACAAGGAGATCGCCGACATCACCGAGGTCCCGATCGGCACGGTCATGAGCCGCATTCATCGGGGAAGAAGAGCGCTGCAGAAGACGTTGGCTGAATTCGCACAGCAGCGAGGGCTCGTCGGTGCAGCCCCCAAGGTGCCCTGACGCAGTGGCGGCGGAGCGCGTGGCACCGCAAGTCGGGCGAGGAGCTCGAGGATCTGACGGGAGTTCGATGGTCGGCCACGACGGAAGCGGTACAGGCGGCGAAGCCGGCTCCCACGCCGACCACGTCGGCTGCATGGAGGCCGTCCGCCAGCTGTACGTCTACCTCGACGGGGAGCTGACCGAGGACCGCCGGCTCAAGATCTCCCTGCACCTGGACGAGTGCGGCCCGTGCGCGCATGCCGCTGGTTTCGAAGCCGAGCTTCGCGCGGTCATCTCGAGCCACTGCAAGGACCGTGTGCCCGACTCGCTCGTGACCCGCGTCGCGGCGGCGATCGCCGCCGAGGAGGCTCGGCGGGCCGACCAGACGGGCGCACGAGGACCGGGCGCACGAGGACCGGTGTGAGCGCCTCCCTCCCCGACCCTGCAGAGCAGGGTCGCCACTTCGGAGACGCAGACGACGCACGTGAGGCCGGCAGTGGCGCCGGCGCAGGTCCGGGCCTCGTCGACTGGCGGGTCGCCGAGCGGGTCGCCCTCTGGGTGATCAACCGGCGTGCTCCCGGCGTCACCTTCGACGCGGACGAGCTCACGCGTTCGTTCGGAGAGGCCACCGCGAGAGCCGAAGAGCTCGTCGCGGCCTCCACCGGATGGCGTGCGCCGACGCCGGCACGCTCCGTCGTCACCGACCGCGCGGGATGGGCACGGGCCAATGTGGCCTCCTTCCAGCGTCTGCTCACGCCGGCGCTCGTGAAGTTCGAACGCCGCAAGGAGGAGAAGCGCGAGGAGCGGCGCCGCTCCGGCACGCGCCCTTCGTGGCTCGTCGACCTCCCCGAGCCGATCGCGAGCAAGGTCGCCGGTGCCGGGCGCTCGGCGAGCGGCGCACAGCTCGGTGCCGTGCTCGCCTGGATGTCCACCCGAGTGCTCGGGCAGTACGACCTGCTGCTCACCGAGGATGCGGCCGAGGACCAGGACCTCTTGTACTACGTCGGCCCCAACGTGGTCGAGCTCGAACGGCGCCACGGCTTCGACCCCGGCGAGTTCCGCCTCTGGCTGGCTCTCCACGAGGTGACCCACCGCTGCCAGTTCACCGCCGTGCCGTGGCTCCGCGGCTACTTCCTCTCCCTCGTCGACAAGGCGATCGAGCCCTTCCAAGCCGATCCCGGCCGTCTGGCGGAGATGGTGCGCCGCGCCGGCGAGCAGCTGCGGTCGCACCAGAGCCCGCTCGACGACGCCGGCGTGCTCGGCATCGTCGCGAGCGACCAGCAGCTCGAGGCGATCCGGAGCCTCCAGGCGATGATGAGCTTGCTCGAGGGCCACGGCGACGTGACGATGGATCGCGCGGGCGCGGCTGACGTGCCGGGCGCGGCCAGGTTCAGCCAGGTGCTGCGCGAACGGCGCGAGTCGCTGAAGGGACCCGCCAAAGTGCTCCAGCAGGTGCTCGGGCTCGAAGCGAAGCTCCGCCAGTACCAGCAAGGCGAGGAGTTCATCCACGCCGTCGAGGCACGCGGGGGCCGGGAGCTCATCGACCGGGTCTGGCGGGGTCCAGAGTGGCTCCCGAACTTGCAGGAGATCCGCGAGCCGCAGCGATGGATCGCCCGCGTGGAGGCGGTCCGGGACGACGCCTGATGGGCGACGCCGATCGCCTTCTCCGCCGCTGCACCTTCCCGCCGGAAGGCTCGGCGCTCGACTGCGCGGTCTCGGGAGGTCCGGACTCGCTGGCACTCATGCTCCTCGCCCGTCTCGCGGGGTGCCGAGTCCGGGCGTTCCACGTGGACCACGGGCTCCGTGAGGGCTCGGCGGCCGAGGCCGAGGTCGTCGCCGAGGCCGCAGCCGTGCTGGGCGCGGAGTTCGTCGCACAGCGAGTCGACGTGGATCCCGGTCCCAACCTCGAAGCGCGCGCCCGGGCGGCTCGCTTCGCGGTGCTGCCACCCGCGGTGGCGACCGGGCACACCATGGACGACCAGGCCGAGACGGTGCTGTGCAACCTCCTGCGCGGCACCGGGCCGGACGGTCTGGCGGGGATGAGGGCCGGCCGCTGCCATCCCCTGCTCGCGCTGCGGAGGTCCGAGACCGAAGCGGTGTGCGAGGAGTCGGGGCTGCGCTGGGTCGACGACCCCTCCAACGCGGACCCCCGCCATCTCCGCAACCGGGTCCGCCACGAGCTTCTCCCGATGTGCGCGGAGCTTGCGGGGCGCGATCCCGTCCCGCTGCTCGCCCGCCTCGCCTCGCTGGCGGCTTCGGACGCCGAGCTGCTCGACGCGCTCTCGGCGCAGGCCGTCCCCGACCCCACCGTCGCCGCGGCGCTCACCGGGGTGCCGCAGGCGCTGGCGGGTCGCGCGGTCCGGCGGTGGCTGCGCGACCTCGGCGCGACCCCCCGCGCCGGGGGCCGTCGTGCCACGGACCCCGGCGGGGACCGCCAGCCGCCTTCGCTCGCGGAGGTCCGGCGCGTGCTCGCCGTGGCAGCCGGCGACGCGCCGGGAACCGAGCTCACCGGGGGCTGGCGCGTCCGGAGGTCGAAGGGGCGCCTCAGCGCGACCCCTCCCGCCGCCCACGCACCGGACCGGACCGCCGGCACCGCCGGCACCGCCGGCACCGCCGGCACCGCCGGCACTGCCGGCACCGCCGAGGCGCTGCACTAAGGTCTCGTGCGCCCGCGTGCGAGGCGGGAGTGCCACAACAGAGGCGACCGGCACCTGCGGTACCGGGACAGGCGGGACCGGCGTCTGCGGGAGCGGCGTCTGCGGGACCGGCGTCTGCGGTACCAAGACAGGCGGGAGGGCCTCAAGATGCGGGACCGGCACGTGCAAGTCGGCCGCCCCGGTGCTGCGAGGTGTGCGGCGGGGGCGTTGGCTTCGAGGAGACGAGGAGAGAGGTCGAGGGTGATCGGGGAGTCTCGGCGGTGACCCAAGGGTCTCGACGGTGATCGAGGGCAACGACGAGCACGCGGGCGTTCCGGCATGGGCGCGCCCGTCGGTTGGCCGCCTGCTCGTGAGCGCCGAGGAGATCGCGGCCAAGGTCGCCGAGCTCGGCAAGCGGATCACCGAGGATTTCGCCGACGACCCTCCGCTTCTCGTTGGGGTGCTCAAGGGCGCCATGCTCTTCATGAGCGACCTGTGCCGCGCGATCGAGCTTCCCGTCGACGTGGACTTCATGGCCGTCTCGTCCTACGGGAGCGCCACCCAGTCTTCCGGCGTGGTGCGCATCGTGAAGGACCTCGACGCCGAGCTCACCGGCAGGCGCGTGCTCGTCGTCGAGGACATCATCGACAGCGGGCTCACGCTCAACTACCTGCGCCGCTACCTGCACGCCAGGCGCCCCGTCACGGTCGACGTCTGCGCACTCCTCGTGAAGGAGGGGGAGCAGCGGGTGCAGCTCGATCTGCGCTACGTCGGCTTCAAGATCCCCTCGGAGTTCGTCGTGGGATACGGCCTCGACGCGGCCGAGCGGTACAGGAACCTCGCAGGCGTCCACGCCTTCAACGTGGACGCCTGCTGAGCGGGTCGGCTGAGGTGAGCGTCGACGCCGCGCGGGTCGAGGCGGCGGTCCGCGAGCTGCTCGCCGGGCTGGGTGAGGACCCCGAGCGAGAGGGGCTGCGCGAGACCCCCCGGCGCGTCGCTGCGATGTACGAGGAGGTGTTCGCTGGCTTCGACGAGGATCCGGGACACCACCTGACCGTCACGTTCGCCGCGGCCCACGACGAGATGGTGATGGTGCGCGACATCCCCTTCGCGTCCTTCTGCGAGCACCATCTCGTCCCCTTCATGGGGCGCGCGCACGTCGCCTACATCCCTGCAGAGGAAGGCAGGATCACTGGGCTGTCCAAGCTGGCGCGGCTCGTCGACGGCTACGCGCGCCGACTGCAGGTGCAGGAGCGGATGACGACCCAGATCGCAGAGGCGATCGAGGAGGCGCTGCAGCCCAGGGGGGTGCTCGTGGTGGTCGAGGCAGAGCACCTGTGCATGTCGATGCGCGGCGTGAAGAAGCCGGGCACGCTCACGATCACCTCCTCGGTACGAGGACTGTTCCGCCGCGATCCCGCAACGCGTGCCGAGGCGATGGACTTCATCCGAGGGGCGCGCTGAGGCCCGGCTCCCCGGTGCGGCCCGCGGCCCCGCGCGTTCAGTTCGCGTACGCTGGCGCGGTGTCCGAGGTGACCGGCAGGCCCCTTGTCATGGGGATCCTCAACGTCACGCCCGACTCGTTCTCGGACGCCGGCCGGTTCTTCGAGCCCGCCGACGCGGTCGCCCGCGGTGAGCAGATGGCGGCCGAGGGCGCCGACGTCGTCGACGTGGGCGGAGAGTCGAGCCGGCCGGGCGCGGCCCGGGTGGAGGAGGCCGAGGAGCTCCGACGAGTGCTGCCGGTCGTCGAGCGCCTCGCTCCCACGGTCCGCGTCTCGATCGACACGACGAAACCGGCAGTTGCGCGGGCCGCGGTGGAGGCGGGGGCCACGCTCGTCAACGACGTGTCCGGAGAGCTCTGGCCCGTAGCAGCCGAGCTGGGCACGGGATGGGTGTCGATGCACCGGCGCGGCACGCCTCGCACGATGCAGTCGCTGACGGACTACGTCGACGTCGTCGGCGAGGTCCACGACCATGTGCTCGAGGGAGCGGCGAGGGCGCAGAGCGCCGGCGTCAGTGAGGTGTGGGTGGACCCCGGCATCGGGTTCGCCAAGACCGCGTCGCAGAGCGTGGCGCTGCTCGCCGCGCTGCCCGAGCTCGCGGCCGGCGCCGCCGCGCAAGGCGCGGGCGTCCTCGTGGGCACCAGCCGCAAGAGCTTCCTCGGCCGGTACGGCGCGCCCGCGTCCGATCGGCCGCTCGCCGCCTCCGACAGGCTCGACGCGTCGCTCGCCACCGCGGTGTGGTCGATGCTGGCGGGTGCCGGCATGGTGCGCGTCCACGACGTCGCCGACACCGTGCGGGCGGCGTCGCTGGTGGCCTCGGGCACCCCGGACGCGTGGGCGCCATGAGGGGGAAGTGGGCTGCCGGCATCCCGCCACGCAACTTCACCTGGATCATCCGCGACCGGCTTGCGCTCAGCGAACGCCCGGGGGGCTTCGCGCCCAACCATCGCAGGGTCCGCCGCACCGAGGAGCTCGTCTGGCTCCGAGCCCAGGGCTTCACGAGGATCGTCTCTCTCCTCCCCTCCCCGCACAACCTGCACGCCTACGACGACGAGCACCTCGCGCACGCGCACTTCCCCCTCGTCGCGGGCGGCGACCCCCGACTTGTGCTGGCGGACTGCTACCACGAGCTCGACGAGGCGCTGTGCCGCGGCGAGCGGGTGCTCGTCCATCGAGAGGAGCTCGGCGACCTCGTCACGGGCGCCGCCGCGGGGTTCCTCGTGTGGACGGGCCGCGTCCCGTCCGAGCCGCAGGCCATCGCGCTCGTGGAGCACCTCGTCGGTCACCAGATGGGGTCGGCCGGCCGGGAGCTGGTGGTGGCCGCGGCCGCGCTGCCGCCGCGCCAGCGGGTCTGAGCGCCGTGACAGGCCGGCTCGAGATCCGCGACCTCCGCGCCTTGGGGGTGCACGGGGTGCTGGCGCACGAGCGCGAGCAGGCACAGCCGTTCAGCGTGGACGTGGACGCTTTTCTCGACGTCGCGGCCGCGGCCGGCTCGGACGAGCTTGGCGAGACGGTCGACTACGGGGCGCTGGCCGCGGCCGTCGAGAACGTCGTCGCCGGCACGTCGTTCCGCCTGCTCGAGGCGCTCGCCGCCGCCATCGCGCGCCGGGTGCTCGACGACCATCCGGCGGTCGCCCGCGTGGAGGTCGTGGTCCGCAAGGTGCGGCCCCCCATCGCGCTGGATGTCGGCTCGATCGGGGTGCGGGTCGCCCAAACCCGCCGGCGTCCGCAGGAGATCGCCGATGACCGCCGCGCCTGAGCGTCCCCGACCCGCGCGGCGAGCCTTCATCGGGATCGGCTCGAATCTCGGGGACCGCCGTGCCGAGCTCGTCCGGGCGGTCGCCGCGCTCCGGGCGGGCGGGGACGTGGCCGCGGTCTCGCCTCTCTACGAGACCGAGCCGCTCGGAGGCCCCGAGGACCAGCCCGCGTACCTCAACGCGGTCGTCGAGCTGTGCACCAGGGCCACGGCGCGCGAGCTGCTGGAGCGCTGCCAGGCGCTCGAGGCCGCGGCCGGCCGCGTCCGCACCGTCCGCTTCGGGCCCCGGACCCTCGACGCGGACGTCCTCCTCCTCGACGGCGTCGCGGTCGACGAGCCGGACCTCCAGGTGCCCCACCCGCGGATGTGGGGCAGGCGGTTCGTTCTGGCGCCGCTGCACGATCTCGCACCCCAGCTCGTCCCTCCCGACGCGCTCGAGCGCGCCGGAGGCTCCGTCCGACGAGTCGGTACACTCTGAGCGACCACCCGATCGTCACAGGCGACCGGCACCCAGGAGGGGCTGGAACGCCGAAGGAGGACTCGGTGCCAACCGTGAGGATCATCGGGCCGGGACGGGCTGGACGCTCCCTCGCCCGCGCGCTCGACCAGGCCGGCTGGACCGTGCTGCCGCTGCTCGGCAGGGACGACGACGTGACCGCCGCCGCCGGCGGGACCGACGTGCTCGTGCTGGCGGTCCCCGACGACAGGATCGTCGAGGTCGGCGCCGCGGTCCGCCCCGTCGCGTCGACGCCGGTGCTCCATCTCGCCGGCTCGCTCGGTCCCGACGTCCTCGTCCCCCACGTGCGGCGGGGCGCCCTGCACCCGCTGGTCGCCCTGCCCGACCCGGAGATCGGCGCGGCCCGCCTGCGGTCCGGGATCACCTTCGCGGTCGCCGGCGACCGCGTCGCGCAGGAGGTCGCCGTGGCGCTCGGGGGCACGGCCGTCCATGTGGACGACGGCGTCCGGGCGGCGTACCACGCCGCGGCGTCGGTCGCCGCCAACCACGTCGTCGCGCTCTTGGGCCACGTCGAGCGGATCGCCCGCGCTGCCGGGCTCCCTCTCGAGGCGTTCCTGCCGCTCGCGCGCGCCGCGGTCGACGACGCCGGTCGGCTCGGGCCGCGCCGCGCCCTCACCGGCCCGGCGGCGCGGGGGGACTGGCAGACCCTCGCCCGCCACCTCGACGCCGTGCCGGAGCCCGAGCGGGCTGCCTACAGGGCGGGCGTCGGTCTCGCGTTGCAGCTGACGGTAGGGACCGGGGGAGGCGGCGCGCGACCAGCCGGGCCGCCACCAGCCGGGCCGCCACTAGCCCAGTCGCCACCAGCCGAGTCGCTGCACGCCGGGCCGCTGCACGCCGAGCCGGTCGAAGCCGTGCCCGGTCGCGAGGTGGACGCGGCTCCGCCAGCACGCGCCTCGGTCAACGGCGCTGCCCGCGGCTGACGGTGCGGGTCGTCGGCGACCCGGCCGAGTTCCGCTCCGCGCTCGAGCGTGCTCGGCAGGCCGGGGAGCGGGTCGGCTTCGTGCCGACCATGGGGGCGCTGCACGCCGGGCATCGCTCGCTGATCCAGCGGGCGGTCACCGAGCGCGAGCACGTCGCCGTGTCCATCTTCGTCAACCCGCTGCAGTTCGACCGCCCTGACGACCTCGCCCGGTACCCTCAGACGATGGACGCCGACCTCCGGACCTGCGAGGAGGCCGGCGTTCGGACGCTCTTTGCGCCTGCGGCGGAGGCGATTCTCCCTCCCGGGTCGACGACCAGGGTGTCGGTCACCGACCTCGCTTCCCGTTTCGAGGGCGCCTCGAGGCAGGGCCACCTCGACGGCGTCGCCACCGTCGTGACGAAGCTCTTCTTTCTCGCCGGCACGTGCGCCGCCTACTTCGGTGAGAAGGACTACCAGCAGCTCGTGCTCGTGCGCCGGCTGGTCGCGGACCTGGGGGTGCCGGTGGACGTCGTCGGGTGCCCGACGGTCCGAGAGCCCGACGGGCTCGCACTCTCGAGCCGGAACCTGCGACTCTCGGCCGCCGAACGGGCGGCGGCAACCGTGCTGTGGCGCGCGCTCGGAGCGGGCCGGGACGCGGTGGCGGCCGGTGAGGACCGTCCCGGCGAGGTCGCGGCGGCGATGGCCGCCGCGGTCGATGCCGAGCCGCTGGCGCGCCTCGACTACGCCGCTGCGGTCGACGCAGCCGACTTGACGGTGCCCTCGTCGTTGTCGGAGCCCGCCACGCTGCGGCTCATCGTCGCGGCAGAGATCGGGCCAGTGCGGCTCATCGACAACTGTCCGGCGCTGCGCCCGTCGGAGCTTCCCCTTCTCGGCAGAGACGGCGCCCTGGGAGGGGCGAGGGGGTGAGCGAGTTGCGCGAGAAGCGGCCGGCGCAGGTCGGGCCGTTCGATGTGCTCGTCCTCGGCAGCGGCGTCGCGGGCCTCTCTGTGGCGGTCCGGCTCTGTCGGGCGAGCGAACGGCTGTCCGTCGCCGTGCTGACGAAGGGCGCGCTCTGCGAGTCGACGACCCGATGGGCCCAGGGCGGGGTCGCCGCGGTGCTCGGCGCCGACGAGGACTCGACGGACCTCCATCTCGCGGACACGCTCGAGGCAGGGGCAGGACTGTGCGATGTCGATGCCGTCCGGGTCCTCGTCGACGAAGGCCCGGCGCGCGTGGAGGAGCTCATCGCGCTCGGCGCCCGTTTCGACCGCGAGGCGTCCGGCGCCCTTTCGCTCGCGCGTGAGGGCGGCCACTCGAGGCCCCGCGTCCTGCACGCGGGCGGCGCCGCGACGGGCGCCGAGGTGGAGCGGGCGCTCGTCGCGGCGACCCTGTCGGGCGCTGCGGCGGTCCTCGAGCGATGGTTCGCGCTCGACCTCCTCATCGACGCCGGCCGGTGCGCAGGGGTGCGTGCGCTCGCGCCCGACGGGGCGCCTGTTCGGGTCCTCGCCTCGCACGTCGTCTTGGCGACCGGGGGCGCGGGGCAGCTCTTCGCCGTCACGACCAACCCTGCCGAGGCGACCGGCGACGGTGTTGCGATGGCGCTGCGCGCCGGGGTCCCGGTCGCGGACCTCGAGTTCATCCAGTTCCACCCCACCGCGCTCCACCATCCGCTCATGCCCCGGCCGCTCCTCTCGGAGGCGCTGCGCGGGCACGGTGCGCTCCTCCGGGACCTCGAGGGTGAGCGGTTCTGCGACGAGCTCTCTCCGCGCGACGTGGTGAGCCGTGCGATGGCTCGTCGGATGGCCGAGCAGGGTGCCGACCACCTCTGGCTCGATGCCACCGGTCTCGAGCGGTTCGACGAGCGCTTCCCGACGATCGCGGCGTCGCTGCACGCGGCCGGCCTCGAGCCCGGGCGGGAGTGGCTCCCGGTCGCTCCTGCAGCCCACCACGTCTCGGGGGGCGTCGTCACCGACCTGTGGGGCGCTACCGCGCTCGAGGGGCTGTGGGCAGCGGGCGAGGTCGCATGCACGGGTGTGCACGGCGCCAACCGTCTCGCGTCCAACTCCCTTCTCGAGGGGATGGTGTTCGGCGCGCGCGCCGCCGAGGCGATCCTCGGCGGCGCCGGGCCGACGCCCACCGGCGTGCTCGGGACGCTGCAGGGCGCAGGGCAGATCCCGGTCCTGGCGATCACGCTGCACGAGCGCTCGCAGAGCGCCGGACGCGAGCACGCCGCGCGCCACCGGCCGGCCGACGTCGCAAAGGCGCGCGCCTTGCTCGAAGAGGTGATGACCTCCGGCGCGGGGGTGGTGCGCACGGAGGCCTCGCTGCGGACCGCCTCCTCGGTCGCCGACGACGTCGCCGCGGACGTCGCCGCGGATGCGGCCACGTGCGGCACGAACCGGACAAAGAACGCCGCACGGTTTGAGCTCACCAACCTCGCGGACGTCGCGCGCGCCATCCTCGACGCCGCCCTGCGCCGCGAGGAGAGCAGGGGAGCCCACACGCGCGCGGACTTCCCCGAGAGGCGCGCGAACTGGCGCTGCCGCCAGGTGGCGATCGATGCTCGCGCCCGCGCCGATGCAGGTGGCGCCGACGGCGCCCCCCCCGGCCTGCGAGAGGCTTGAGCGGTGCTGCTCGCCATCGACGCAGGCAACACCGAGACGGTCATCGGGCTGTTCGCCCTGAGCCCCGAGGACCGCGAAGCGGTCCCTTCGGCCGACGTCGGCTTCGGCATCGGGGCGGAGCACCACGACGGGCACGACCTCACCCACCACTGGCGCCTGTCGACCGTCCCCTCGCGCACCCCCGACGAGTACGCGGTGCTGCTCACCCAGATCCTCGATCTCGAGGGTCTCGACATCGCCGAGACGGTCGGCGGGCTCGCGATCTGCTCGTCGGTCCCCTCGGTCACCGGCGAGCTGCGCCAGACTGCAGCCCGATGGTTCGGCGACGTGCCCTGCGTCGTGCTCGGACCGGGCACGAGGAGTGGCATGCCGGTGCGCTACGACAACCCGAAGGACGTGGGCGCGGACCGGGTCGCGAACGCCGTCGGCGCCTTCGACCTCTACGGAGGACCCTGCGTCGTGGTCGACCTCGGCACCGCGACGACGTTCGACGCGATCTCGAGCGCCGGCGAGTACCTCGGCGGGGCGATCGCCCCGGGGATCGCCATCAGCATGGAGGCGCTGTTCCGGCACGCCGCGGCACTGCGGCGTGTGGAGCTCGTCGAGCCCCGCTCGGCGATCGGCCGCTCCACCGCCGAGTCGATCCAGTCGGGCGCGCTGTACGGGTTCGCCGCGCAGGTCGACGGCATGTGCCGTCGCATCGTGGCGGAGCTCGGCGCGGCGACGATCGTGGCGACCGGCGGCCTCTCCGAGCTCGTCGCGCCGTACTCGGAGACCATCGAGCACGTCGAGCCATGGCTCACTCTGCACGGGCTGCGTCTCGTCTACGAGCGCAACGTCACCACGAAAGCGCGCGGCGGCTCATGACCACAGTGCCCTACCGCTTCGAGCAGACGGCTGCAGCCGCTGAGGTGGTCGAGCGCTGGAGCGGTCTCGCCGCTGGCGAGGAGTCCGGTGACAAGGTGGCCGTCGCAGGGCGGATCATGCTCTCGCGTCCGCAGGGCAGGCTCGCCTTCGCCGAGCTGCGTGACTCTTCGGGGGCCGTGCAGCTGTTCGCGCTGTCCGACGTGACCGAGGACTTCGACGCGTTCTGCCGGCTACGCCTCGGTGACTGGATCGGGGCAAGTGGCGAGGTCGTGCGCACGCGCCGTGGCGAGCTGTCGGTGAAGGTGGCGGACTGGGTGCTCCTCGCACAGGCACGACGGTCGTTTGGCGACAAGTGGCGAGGAGTGACCGAGGTCGAGACGCGCTTTCGCCAGCGCGAGGTCGACCTCTGGGCGAACCCCGAGAGCCGGCGGGCGCTCCTGCTTCGAAGCAGGCTGGTCCGTCGCATGCGCGAGCGCCTGTGGGACCTCGGGTTCATCGAGGTGGAGACCCCGATCCTCCACCCGATCCCGGGCGGCGCCCACGCCCGACCCTTCGTCACGCACTTCCGGGCGCTCGACATGGACGTGTACCTGCGGGTCGCCCCGGAGCTCTACCTGAAGCGGCTCGTGGTCGGCGGCTTCGAGAAGGTGTTCGAGATCGGCCGGCTGTTCCGCAACGAAGGGATGTCGCCCCGGCACAACCCCGAGTTCACCTCGCTCGAGCTCTACCAGGCGTACGCGGACTACCGGGACGTCATGGAGCTCGTCGAGAGCCTCGTGTCCGGGCTCTCGCTCGACCTCTGCGGCACGACCTCGATCACCTACCAAGGACGGACGCTCGATCTGGCGCCGCCCTGGCGTCGCGCCACGATGTCCGAGGTGGTGCGCGAGGCGACCGGCCTCGACGTCAGCATGCACACGCCCCGCGAGACGCTCGAGCGTTGGGCACG
The DNA here is from genome assembly GCA_027339205.1 of Acidimicrobiaceae bacterium. Taxonomy (GTDB): domain Bacteria; phylum Actinomycetota; class Acidimicrobiia; order Acidimicrobiales; family RAAP-2; genus JAJYVT01. Next base: position 15,365 of record DAHWOV010000045.1, read on the forward strand.
GGACGCCGGCATCCCAGTCGAGCACGGGTGGGGACCGGGGAAGCTCATGCTCGAGCTCTACGAGAAGACGACCGAGGGCGGTCTGTGGGGTCCGGTCTTCGTCTACGACTACCCGAAGGAGGTCTCGCCGCTCGCACGCGTGCACCGGGAGGACCCCTTGCTCGCCGAGCGCTTCGAGCCGGTGGTCGCCGGACGCGAGCTCGGCAACGCGTTCAGCGAGCTCGTCGATCCTGCCGAGCAGCTGGCGCGATTCGAGGAGCAGGCCGCTGCCCGCGCCGCCGGCGATGAGGAGGCCATGGTCGTCGACACCGACTACGTGCGTGCGCTCGAGCACGGCCTCCCCCCGACCGGAGGGCTCGGGATCGGCGTGGACCGGCTCGCGATGCTCTTCGCGGACGCGGCGCACATCAGGGAAGTCATCTCCTTCCCGATGATGCGGCCAGAGGGCGCTGGGGGCGAGGCAGGAGCCGTAGGCGGGCCCCGGTCAGCTGTCGAGGAGCCGTAGGCGGGCCCTCGGTCAGCTGGGCAGGTCGTCGAGGAGGGAGCTTGCGAGCCGCTCGAGCCCCGAGGCGACGTGGCGAGGAGCGATCCCGCTCGCGGCGGCAATGGCTTGAGCCAGGTGGAGGCGGGCGATGGCCACCGTCCCTGCGACAGCCCGTGATTCGCTCACGATCGAGCGGGCCTTCTCGCGCTCGGGCTGGCCGAGGGGCTGCCCGAGGAGAGTCCTCAGCTCAGGGCCCGCGTCGGGATCGCGGAGCGCGAGCAGCACCGGGAGCGTGTACACGCCCTCCGCGAGGTCCTGGCCGGGGGGCTTCCCGAGCTCGCCGTCCTCGGCGACCACGTCGAGCACGTCGTCTCGGAGCTGGAAGACCATCCCGAAGGCGCGCCCGAATTGGGTGAACGCCTCTACCTCCTCGCGCCGGGCGCCGCTCGTCAGCGCGCCGATCCGGCATGAGGCGGACATGAGCGCGGCAGTCTTCCCCGCGATCGCCGCGAAGTAGTCCTCCTCGTTGCGGTCCGTCTTGAAGCACGACCGCACCTCGACGACCTGCCCGTAGCAGAGCTGTCCGAGCGTCGTCGCGAGGAGCCCGGCGATCTCCGTGCCGAGCGCTGCGGCGATCGCCGCCGAGCGCGAGAGCAGATAGTCACCGGCGACGATCGCCACGAGGTTGCCGTACCGGCTGTTCACGCTCTCGACGTTCCGACGCACCGTTGCCTCGTCGATCACGTCGTCGTGGTAGAGCGACGCCAGGTGGACGAGCTCGACCGCGACCCCGCCCAGGAGGTCGTCTTCGCTCGCGGGGTGCTCGCCTCGCGTCGCCGCCACGAGCGCGAGCGCTGGGCGGAGGCGCTTGCCCCCCGCTGCGATGAGGTGCGTCGTGACGTCGTCGAGGAAGCTCTCCCCGGTCATCACCGATCCCGCGAGCAGGGGCTCGAGACGCTGCAGATCCTCGTCGACCATGGGGAGGTCGAGGGCCTCCGTGGGGTTCACGTCCAGCACGTTACGCGACCGGTACAGGAGCGGAACACTTTCGCCGGCCCTGCCCCCAGCGGTCCCGCTCGTCGGGTCGTCCGCCCGGCGCTGTCGTTCGGGACGAACCTTTGTGGGCGTTGGGGCGGACCCAAGCCGATCCGCGGCCGCGATCCACGCGCCGGGCTCTTTCCCGACAAGCAGTGAGCTGGGCAAACGTCTCTCCGAGCCCGGGAGCCCCGGGCGCTGGGCCGGCGCGTCACCCGCAGTGCGCGGCGGCCGAGAGCCACCCTCCGGGTACACTGCGTCTCTAGGAACGAGCCAGTACGGAGGCGGTCACGTGTTCGAACGCTTCACCGACCGGGCACGGCGAGTGCTTGTGTTGGCGCAGGAAGAAGCACGCCTGCTCAATCACAGCTTCATCGGGACGGAGCACATCCTCTTGGGATTGATCCACGAGGGTGAAGGCGTCGCGGCCAAGGCGCTCGAGTCGCTCGGCATCTCGCTCACAGCGGTACGCGAGAAGGTGGAGGAGACGATCGGCATGGCGGGGAGCGCCCCGAGCGGTTCGCCGCCGTTCACGCCCCGCGCGAAGAAGGTCCTGGAGCTGTCGCTGCGCGAGGCGCTGCAGCTCGGGCACAGCTACATCGGGACCGAGCACATGCTCCTCGGGCTCGTGCGCGAGGGCGAGGGCGTCGCCGCGCAGGTGCTCCAGAGCCTCGGCGCCGACCTCGGGCGCGTGCGCCAGCAGGTCATCCAGCTCATGTCCGGCTACCAGGGCAAGGAAGCCGTGGGTGCGGGGGCGGGCTCCTCGTCGACCGACGCACCCTCGGGCTCCCCGGTCCTCGACCAGTTCGGCCGTAACCTCACGCAGCTCGCCCGGGACAGCAAGCTCGACCCGGTCATCGGCCGCGAGAAGGAGATCGAGCGGGTCATGCAGGTGCTGTCCCGCCGGACCAAGAACAACCCCGTGCTCATCGGAGAGCCCGGTGTCGGCAAGACCGCGATCGTCGAGGGGCTGGCACAGCGGATCGTGGCCAACGAGGTGCCCGAGACGCTCGCGGGCAAGCAGCTGTACACCCTGGACCTCGGCGCGCTCGTCGCGGGCAGCCGCTACCGGGGCGACTTCGAGGAGCGGCTGAAGAAGGTCCTGAAGGAGATCCGCACGCGCGGAGACATCATTTTGTTCATCGACGAACTGCACACGCTCGTCGGTGCCGGTGCCGCTGAAGGGGCGATCGACGCGGCGTCGATCCTCAAGCCGATGCTTGCCCGTGGCGAGCTGCAGACCGTCGGCGCGACGACGCTCGACGAGTACCGCAAGCACCTCGAGAAGGACGCCGCGCTGGAGCGGCGGTTCCAACCGGTGAAGGTGAGCCAACCCTCCGTGGCGCTGACCATCGACATTCTGAAGGGGCTTCGCGACCGCTACGAGTCGCACCACGCCGTGACGATCACCGACCAGGCGCTCGTCGCTGCGGCCAACCTCGCCGACCGCTACCTCGCCGACCGCTACCTCCCAGACAAGGCGATCGACCTCATCGACGAGGCGGGAAGCCGTCTGCGCATCCGCCGCATGACCACCCCGCCCGGGTACAAGAAGCTCGAAGAGGAGATCAGCCGGCTCCGCCAGGACAAGGAGGCGGCCATCGGCCGGGGCGCGTTCGAGCAGGCGAAGCGGCTCACCGAGCAGGAGACGGAGCGCCTGTCGCGCAAGGAGGCGATGGAGGCAGAGTGGCGCGCAGAAGGGCTCGAGCTCTTCGACGTCGTCGACGAGGAGGTCATCGCCGAAGTGCTCGCGCACTGGACCGGCATCCCGGTCTACCGGCTCACCGAGGAGGAGACGGCCAAGCTCCTCCGGATGGAAGACGAGCTGCACAGGCGGGTCATCGGCCAGGAGGAAGCCCTGAAGGCGCTCGCCCGAGCGATCCGCAGGACGCGAGCCGGGCTGAAGGACCCGAAGCGGCCGAGCGGCTCGTTCATCTTCCTGGGTCCGACCGGTGTGGGCAAGACCGAGCTCGCCAAGACGCTCGCGGAGTTCCTCTTCGACGACGAGGACGCGCTGATCCAGCTCGACATGAGCGAGTACATGGAGAAGCACACCGTGTCGCGCCTCGTCGGGTCTCCCCCGGGCTACGTCGGCTACGAGGAGGGCGGCCAGCTGACCGAGGCGGTGCGGCGGAAGCCGTTCTCGGTCGTCCTCTTCGACGAGGTCGAGAAGGCCCACCCGGACGTGTTCAACGCGCTGCTCCAGATCCTCGAGGACGGGAGGCTGACTGACGCGCAGGGTCGCTCCGTCGACTTCAAGAACACCGTGCTCATCATGACGTCGAACCTTGGCACTGCCGACCTCCGCAAGGCGTCCGTCGGCTTCCACAAGACGTCGGAGGCCGTCACCTACGAAAGGATGAAGGCCAAGGTCAACGATGCGCTGAAGGCGCACTTCCGGCCCGAGTTCCTCAACAGGATCGACGAGATCATCGTGTTCCACGAGCTGAGCAAGCAAGAGGTGATGGAGATCGTCGACCTCATGGTCAACCGGACCAGGGAGCAGCTGTCGGGCCAGGGTCTCGGGCTCGAGCTCACCCCAGCGGCCCGCGCCTTCCTCGCAGACAAGGGCTACGACCCCCAGCTCGGCGCGCGGCCTCTGCGCCGTGCCATCCAGCAGCTCGTCGAGGACCCGCTGTCCGAACGGATCCTGTGGAAGGACTTCCACGTCGGCGAGACCATCGTCGCGGACGTCGACCCCGAGCCCGGCGAGGGGCAGGACGGCCCGCACCTCGTGTTCAAGGCCGTCGAGGGGGTCGAGCCCCCGCCGATGGAGCTCGCGGGGAGCGGCTCTCCGGACTGAGCGTCTGGACGCCCGAGCGGACGCAGACTGCCCCAGGACGTGCAGCCCGCCACGGCTGGCGTTGCCGGTGCCCCCTCGCGGGCCGTTCGACTGCACGCCGCCGGTACGATGCGGCGGTGGCAGAGCCCGGCGACGCCTTGCTGGACGCGCTTGCGCTCGTCGCGCCGGGGACCCCGTTTCGCGAGGGACTTGACCGGGTCCTCCAAGCGAAGCGGGGAGCGCTGGTGGTCATCGACGATGGGCCGTCCGTGCTGGCGATCTGCACCGGAGGCTTCGCTCTTGACGCCGAGTTCACGCCGCAACGGCTTTCCGAGCTCGCGAAGATGGACGGTGCGATCGTGCTCGACCCGAACGCGTCGCGCATCGTGAGAGCGAACGCCCACCTCATGCCACGCGCGTCGATCCCGACCAGCGAGACGGGCACCCGTCACCGCACGGCCGAGCGGGTGGCGCGCTCGTTGGGCGTGCCCGTGGTGACCGTGTCCGAGGCGATGTCGACGATCACCGTCTACCGCGGCTCGGCGAGGCACACGCTGCAGCAGCCCGCGCGCTTGATCGATCGCGCCACCCAGGCGCTCGCGGCGGCGGAGCGGTTCAAGTCCCGGTTCGACCTCGCGCTCGCCGTCTTGTCGACCCTCGAGGTGGAGGACACGGCGTCGGTGAGCGACGTCGTCGGCGTGCTCCAGCCGGGGGAGATGGTCCTCCGGTTCGTCGAGGAGATCGAGGGCTACCTCGTCGAGCTCGGCGAGGACGGGCGACTCATCCGCATGCAGATCGAAGAGCTGGGCGCTGGCGTCGACGAGGCACTCGGCCTCGTCGCACTCGACTACGTCGTGGTCCCCTCGGAGCCCGGAGCCGGTGGCCCAGACTCGGGCCAGCCCGAAGGCAACGGCGTGCACCCCGGGCGTGCCGCACGCGGCGATCTGGAGAGGGAGCACGTGTCCCTCCTCAGGCGCCGTGCCGACTCGGCGCTCGCCGCGCTCCACGGGCTGAGCCACGAGGAGCTGCTCGGGAGGACGCCCGTCGCGTCGGTGCTCGGCTTCGACCCCGTGCCCGACGTCCTCGACACGCCCGTAGAGGCCCGGGGCTACCGGCTCCTCCACCGCCTTCCGCGGGTCTCCGAGGCGATCATCGAGCGGATCGTCGCGCGGTTCGCGACCTTGCCGAGGCTCATGCAGGCGTCTCTCGCCGACCTCGAGAAGGTCGGTGGCGTCGGTGAGGCGAAGGCCCGGTCCGTGAAGGACGGGCTGTCGCGGATGGTCGAGGCGACCATCCTCGAGCGCTACGAGTGAAGCTGTACGTCCGGGACCTCCGCGACGAGGAGCGTGACCGACCGACGCCCCGCACTGCCCGCGGCGCCGATCCGGTACAATGGCTGGCCGCCGGCCCCACTTGGTCCGCAGCGTTGGAGCTGCAGCCGCCCATCGGCGACGCCCCCTGGCGGCACGCGGCGCCGCAGTCGAGACGTGCAAGGAGTTCCGTGTTCCAAGTCGGTGACAAGGTCGTCTACCCCCACCACGGCGCAGCCGTCGTCGAGAAGCGGGAGACCAAGGTGGCCTTCGGCCAGAAGCGTGAGTACCTGGTCCTGCGCCTGGCGTACGGCGACCTCACCTTGATGGTCCCGGCGGACAACACCGAGGGTGTCGGACTGCGTGAGGTCATCAACGACGAGGAGGTCGAGGAGGTGTTCGCCGTGCTCCGCAAGAAGGAGGCGCGGATGCCCACCAACTGGTCCCGGCGGTACAAGAACCACTCGGAGAAGCTCCGCTCCGGCGACATCTACCAAGTCGCCGAGGTCGTGCGGAACCTGTCCATCCGCGACAAGGACAAGGGGCTCTCGGCTGGGGAGAAGCGCATGCTGAGCCGCGCTCGCCAGATCCTCGTGTCCGAGCTCACCTTCGCGCTCGGCGTGGACGAGGAGGCAGCCGAGCAGCGCTTGAACGAGGCCTTGCCGTAAGCACGCCGGACGGCCCGCGGGCCGGCGCTGTGTGGGCGGTGGTCGTCGCGGGCGGCAGCGGCTCTCGCTTCGGGCGACCGAAGCAGTTCGAGCGGCTCGCCGGGCGGCCCGTGGCCGAGTGGTCGGTGACGGCGGCGCGCAAGGCGACCGACGGCGTGGTGCTCGTCGTGCCCGCACTCGAGATCGAGCGCGGGCGGGCGATGGGTGCACACGTGGTCGTGGCCGGCGGCGAGAGCCGGTCGGCGTCGGTGCGCCGGGGTCTTGCGAGCGTTCCCGCGAGCGCAAAGGTCGTGGTCGTCCACGACGCGGCGCGTCCGCTCGCGTCGCCGGCGCTGTTCGAAGCGGTCGTGGCTCCTCTCCTCGACGAGCTTGCTGACGTCGATGCCGTCGTCTGCGCCCTGCCGGTCGCCGACACCTTGAAGCGCGTCGACCGCCGGGGGACGACTGTCACCGGCACCGTGGACCGCAGCTTGCTCGTAGCCGTCCAGACGCCACAGGCCTTCCGCGCACCGGTGCTCCGTCGCGCGCACGCCCGGGGCGGCGAGGCGACCGACGACGCGGCGCTCGTCGAGGCGTTCGGCGGGACCGTGCGGGTCGTGCCCGGGGAGCCGCACAACGTGAAGCTGACCCTGCCCTCGGACCTCGCGCTCTTGGAGCACCTCGCCGGCGGTGCCCGATGGTGACACCTGCGACACTGCGCATCGGCCAGGGCTTCGACCTCCACCCCTTCTCGGACGACCCAGCACGGCCGCTCGTCCTCGGCGGGATCGTCGTGGACGGCGCCCCCGGGCTCGCTGGGCACAGCGACGCGGACGTCCTCGCCCACGCGCTCGGCGACGCCCTTCTCGGCGCAGCGGGGCTCGGAGACTTGGGGCAGCACTTCCCCGACGGCGACCCGCGGTACGCGGGCGCTGACAGCATGCGCCTGCTCGCCGAGATCGTGGAACGGGTCGCCGACGCCGGCTTTCGCGCGCTCAACGCGGACTGCACCGTCGTTGCGGAGCGGCCCAAGCTGAGCCCGTTCCTGTCGCAGGCGGCCGACCGGCTCTCCAGGGTCGTCGGAGCCCCTGTCTCCCTCAAGGCGACGAGGGGTGAAGGGCTCGGCGCCATCGGCAGGGGGGAGGGAGTCGCGTGCCTCGCGGTCGTCCTCCTGGGTCGCCGATGACCCCGCGTGACAGGCGTTCGGGGGCTCCGAGAGGCTCGGGAGCACCCGGGCACGGTCCGAGGCCGAAGGGACGCGCGCCCCGGGCCGTCGACCAGCCGCGCTCGAAGGCCGGCGAGCGGCGGGGGCGCGGAGCGGGCGACCGGCACGCCTCCGGCGCGCCGCCGCGCGGACGCGGCGGTCTCGGCGGACGCGGACGCAGAGACAGCGGTCTCGGCGGAGATCAGGTCGAGGGCAGGCGCGCCGTGCGCGAGCTGCTGGCTGCGAACCGGCGATCCGTGAGGGAGGTCTGGATCGCTGAGGGGCTCGATCCCTCACCGCAGCTCGACGAGATCGAGGAGCTCGCGACGCGTCGGCGTGTGCGCGTCGAGACCGTCTCTCGCGCGCGGCTGCGCGCCGCGGCGCGAACCGAGACGCCCCAAGGGGTGCTCGCTCGTGCCCGTCCGATCGAGGCGATCGACCTCGACGAGCTCGCGGCGCCGCGAGGAGGGACTGCGCCGTTCCTCGTGGTCGTCGCGGGAGTGACCGATCCTCGCAACCTTGGTGCGCTGCTCCGGAGCGCGGAGTGCGCCGGAGCGACCGGGGTGATCTTGCCGAGTCATCGCGCTGCGCACCTCTCCCCCACGGTCGCCAAGGTGGCCGCCGGGGCGATCGAGCACCTCGGCTTCGCGCTGGTTGGCGGGGTTCCGAACGCGCTCGAGCGGCTCTCGTCGTTGGGAGTCTGGACCCTGGGGCTGGCTTCGGACTCGCGGCGCTCGATCTACGACGTGGCGATCGGCGACGACCCTGTGGGCGTCGTCGTCGGCGGCGAGGAACGGGGCCTTGCGCCGCTGGTACGGCGTCGCTGTGACGAGGTGGTCGCCATCCCCCAGCACGGCGCCCTCGAGTCGCTCAACGCCGCCGTCGCGGCCGCGGTGGCGTGCTTCGAGGTCGCCCGCCGCCGCGCCGAGGCGATCGGCACGCGCGGGGCCCTGGGCTGAGCCGACTGCTGCCCGGGCGCGACCCGTCGCGCCGCCGCACGGACAGAGGGCTTGCGAGGCGGTCCGCCCGTTGGCAGGCTGATCCGATGACGACGTGGGGGGCGCAGCCGAAGGTGCCCGAAAGGGACCCTCCGCCCGGTCCTCGGAACCCTCCGAACCCTTTGGACCCGCCCGGCCCTTTGGACCCTTCCGGCGCAGCCTGGTCGCCGCTCAAGGCGGTCGCGGTGCTGGTCGTCGCGGTCGCCCTCGGCGTCTACCTCCTCTCGCTCGGTGACGGTCAGCGCAGCGCGTCCCCCGCGCCCACGACGCACAGCTCGCGCCCGACCAAGAGCACGCCCCCGAGCAGCACGGCCCCCCCTGCCAAGACCACCCCCACGACCTCACCACCGGCCGCGCAGCCGAGCTCGACAGTGAAGATCCTCGTCGCCAACGCGAGCCAGACGAACGGCATCGCCGCGTACTACTCGGGCAAGCTCGCCTCGGCAGGGTGGGGGACGCTCACACCGGTCACCGCCACGACAGCCGAGGCCACCTCCACGGTCTACTTCGCGACAGGACACCAAACGGACGCGTCAGCCGTTGCCGAGGCACTCGGGCTCCCTGCGTCGGCGGTGCAGCCGCTCGGCGGCAGGGTGCCGGTCATCGGCATCACACGAGCCGACATCGTGGTCGTGGCGGGTGACGACCTCGCGGCCAAGGTTCCTTCAGGCTCCGGCTGATCGCATCCTCGAGCCTTGGCGACGTGGCCGGCACGGACCTCCCACTCCTTCTCGCGCCCTTGCGGGACCGTGCCGCGCACGCGGCGCTCTTCCTTGACTACGACGGCACCCTCGCGCCGATCGTCGACGATCCCGAGGGAGCGCGACCGGTTCCCGGGGTGCCGGCGCTGCTCGGCCGGCTCGGCGCCCGGCTGCACGTGGTTGCGGTCGTGTCGGGCAGGCCGTTGTCGTACCTCGAACGCGCCCTCGGCCGGCCGGCCGGAGTCCACCTCGCCGGCCTCTACGGCATGGAGGAGATCGGCCCCGACGGCGCCCTGCGGCGCGACCCCGGCGCTGAGGCCTGGCGGGGCTGCGTCGACGAGGTGACCGGGGCACTGCTCGCCGACGCGCCGCCGGGCGTCACGGTGGAGCCAAAGGGGCTGTCCGTGACGGTGCACTGGCGGCAGGCGCCGGACGAGGCGCGTTGGGCGCAGGAGGCGGTCACGGCGGCGGCCGAGCGCACGGGGCTCCACGCACAGCCCGGTCGCATGTCCCTCGAGCTTCGTCCGCCGGTCGCCGCCGACAAGGGGACCGTTGTGACCCGCCTTGGGTCGGGATGCCCGGTCGTGGGCTGTTTCGGCGACGACCTCGGCGACCTTCCCGCCTTCGAGGCGGTCGCGGCGCTAGGTCGCGCGGGAGCAACGACCATCACCGTCGCCGTCGTCGACGCCGAGAGCGCGCCCGAGGTGCTGGCGATGGCAGACACGACCGTCGAAGGCCCCGAGGGCGCCGTTGCGCTGTTGGAGGCCATCGTGGCGTGAGGGTCGGCAGTGGCCCTCCCCAGGGTCCCCGGCAGTGGCCGTCCCAGGGGCCGCCGCCGGCGCGACCCTCGGTATCATCGGGCGCGTGCAGCCGCCGCGGGTGGACGTCCTGGTCGTCGTGGAGCCGTCCCTGGCGCCTCCGGTGCTCGCCGCTCGTGCCCGGCGGGTCGTCCACGTGCCCGCCGTGCACGCCTCCGCGTCGCTCGTCGGAGAGCTGCGGGGCATCATCCCCGGTCTCGTGGGCGTCGTCGGCGACGTCACGGGATCGGTGCCGACGATGGCGGTGCGCATCGCTGAGGAGGTCCACGGGGCCGGGTTCCCCACCGTCTTGTTCGCCGATGACCCCGTCGAGCCTCCTCCGGGTGTCACGGTGCACCCGATCCGGGACCCCGGACCGCCGATGGCCGCGGCCGACAGCGTGCTCGACCTCGTAGGGAGCACTCCGCTCGTCCGCCTCGACCGGATCGGTCGCGACCTCCCCTGCCACTTGCTCGCGAAGGTCGAGATCCTCAATCCCGGGGGGAGCGTCAAGGACCGCCCTGCACGCGCCATGCTCGACGCGGCGGAGGCCGACGGGCTGCTCACCCGCGGAGGGACGATCGTCGAGCCCACGTCCGGCAACACGGGCGTGGGCCTCGCGATGCTCGCCGCGGTCCGTGGGTACCGCTGCATCTTCACCGTCCCCGACAAGGTCGCCGAGGAGAAGCGCCAGTTGCTTCGCGCGTACGGGGCAGAGGTCGTCGTGTGCCCGACGACCGTGCCTCCCGAGCATCCCGACTCGTACTACTCGGTCGCCGAGCGTCTCACCGCCGAGACGCCGGGCGCCTTCCAGCCCAACCAGTACGCCAACCCGGCCAACCCGCTCTCCCACGAACAGAGCACCGGGCCGGAGATCTGGCGGCAGACGGCGGGACGCGTCAGCCACTTCGTGGCGGGCGTCGGGACCGGGGGGACGATCACCGGCGTTGGCCGCTACCTCAAGTCGCGCAACCCTGGAGTGCAGATCGTGGGCGCCGACCCCGAGGGCTCGATCTACTCGGGGGGCGGCGGGAGGCCGTACCTCGTCGAGGGCATCGGTGAGGACTTCTGGCCGTCCACGTACGACCCGAGCGTCGTCGACCGCGTCGTCGCCGTGTCGGACCGCGACTCGTTCCTCACCGCCAGGCGGGTCACCCGGGAAGAGGGGATCTTCGTCGGCGGCTCGACGGGCACGGCCGTGTGGGCGGCGCTCGAGATCGGCAAGTCGCTAGGCCCAGAGGACGTCGTGGTGGTGCTCGTGCCGGACTCGGGGCGCGGCTACCTCTCGAAGCTCTACGACGACGCGTGGATGGCGGACCACGGTTTCGTCCGGGCGCACGGCGCGACCGCCGAGGCGGTCCTCGCCGCCAAGGAGACCGGGAGGGTGGGCCGGATCCCGCCGCTCGTGCACGTCCACCCCGACGAGAGCGTCCGGACGGCGATCGCGATCCTCGACGAGTACGGCGTCTCCCAGGTGCCCGTCGTCAAGGCCGAGCCGCCGCTCGCGCTCGCCGAGGTCGTGGGCTCGGTGACGGACCGGCTCCTCCTCGAGCGGACGCTCGGTCACCCCGAGGCGTTCGACGAGCCCGTCGGCGCGGTCATGGACCCCCCGCTCGTGACCGTCGGGCTGGGCGAGACCGCCGAGTACGTCGCCGAGCGCCTCCAGGCATCCCCGGCCGTGCTCGTGCTCGACGGCGGGCACCCCGTCGGGATCCTCACGCGCTCGGACCTTCTCTCCTACTTCGAGCGGACCTGACGCGCGTGGCCGGGTTCGAAACCCTTGCGATCCATGCCGGCCAGCCGGCGGACCCCCTCACGGGCTCGGTCGTCGCGCCCATCCACCTCGCGACGACGTTCGCGCAGACCGCCGTCGGCGAGCACCGTGGCTTCGAGTACAGCCGCACGGGCAACCCGACTCGCGCGGCGCTCGAATCGTGCCTCGCGGCCCTCGAAGGCGCGACGTACGGCTCGGCGTTCGCGAGCGGGCTCGCAGCGGAGGACGCGGTGCTGCGCGGGCTCGAGCCGAAAGACCATGTCCTCGTCGGCGACAACGTCTACGGCGGGACCCATCGCCTGCTCGCGCAGGTGCACACGCAGCTGCTCTTCACGCCGGTCGCGCTGGACGACCCCGAGGCGCTGGAGGCGGCCTGGCGCCCCGAGACCCGACTCGTGTGGATCGAGACGCCCTCCAACCCCTATCTGCGGATCGCGGACGTCGCGGCAGTGGCTGCGCTCGCGCACGAGCGCGGCGCCTTGCTCGTCGTCGACAACACGTTCGCGACGCCCTACCTCCAGTCGCCGCTGGGGCTCGGCGCGGACGTCGTCGTCCACTCGACGACGAAGTACCTCGGCGGCCACAGCGACGTGGTCGGAGGGTTTGTCGCAACCAACGATCCGAAGCTCGCTGCCGACCTGGCGCGCCTGCAGAACTCGGTGGGTGCCGTCCCGAGCCCCTTCGACTGCTTCCTGGTGCTGCGCGGGGTGAAGACCCTCGCCGTGCGCATGGAACGGCACTGCGCCAACGCTGGGCGCATCGCGCAGATGCTCTCGGGGCACGACGCGGTCGAGCGGGTGTACTACCCCGGTCTCGCCTCGCACCCCGGTCACGCGACCGCCGCGCGCCAGATGCGCGGATTCGGCGGGATGGTGTCGTTCACCCTGCGCGCCGGCGAGCCCGCGGCGCTGAAGGTCGCCGCGTCGACCGAGCTCTTCACGCTCGCGGAGTCACTCGGAGCGGTGGAGTCCCTCATCGAGCAACCCAGCCGCATGACGCACGCGTCCGTGGCGCAATCCTCGCTCGCCGTAGACCCGGCCCTGCTGCGGCTGTCCGTCGGGCTCGAAGACGTCGACGACCTCCTCTTGGACCTGGAGCGGGCTCTCTCGGGCGCAGATTGACCGGGAGGGAGCCGGGTCGGGAGGCGCCCGGGACGCGAGGCCGGTCCCGGGCGGGAGGAGCGTGGAAGGGCACCGGGTCGGCGCCAAGGGCTCGACTGCGGGGACTGAGCCGGTCAGGAGCTCTGCACGCGGGCGGTGACGTCGAGCTGCTTTGCGAACCAGTCAGCGGCGGTCTGGCCCAGGACGATCCCCCGGAGCCGCCTGGCGCGCGCCGCGCGCTCGCCCGTGCTCATGGCGAGCGCGACGTCAAGGGCTGCTGCCGTCTCGGACACGTCGAACGGGTTGACCCCGAGCGCGGCCGGCTGCAGCTCCTCCCACGCGCCGGCCTCCCGGGAGAGGACGAGCACACCGTCGGTGCGGTTGACGAGCGGGCCCTCCTTCGCCACCAGGTTCATGCCGTCGCGCACGGGGTTCACGAGGAGGACGTCATAGGCGCTCAGCGCGGCCATCGAGCGGGCACGGTCGTCGGCGACGCTGAGCACGATCGGGACCCAGTCGCCGGACCCCCAGCGCTCGTTGAGCCGCTCGGCCGTGTGCTCCACCTCCGAGCGGTAGGCGAGATAGTCGGCGAGCCCTTCGCGTGAGGGGTACGCGAGCGTCAGCATCGTGACGCGGCCGCGCCAGTGCGGCCGGGTCTCGAGCAGCTCGTCGAACGCCCACAACCCGCGCAAGATGTTCTTCGACAGCTCGACGCGGTCGACGCGCACGACGAGGCGCCGCCCTCCCGTGAGCTCCCCGAGCCGCTGGCGGGCGACGGCGACCGGCTCCGAGCCGGCCTCCACCTCGAGGGCCCCTGGGTGCGGGCCGATCGGGGCGACGTAGGTCGCCGGCGGACCGGGAACCCCTGCAGCTGCGAGCAGACTCGGGTCCGCGAAGGCGCCACGGAAGCTGGCCTCCCACCTCGAGGTGTGAAAGCCACACGCGCCGAAGCCCGCCATCGCGCGGAGGAGCTCGCCGGCGGCCGCCGACGGGAGGACGCGCAGGATCCCCGGGTCGGCGAACGGCGTGTGCGAGAAGTGCGAGGAGCGCAGGTCAGGCCGCATCGTGGCGAGCGCTTCCCCCACCAAGGAGAGGTGGTAGTCCTGAACGAGCACGCGCGCACCGTGCGGGGCGTGCTCGGCGACCGCCTCGGCGAAGAGCCGGTTCACCGCCCGGTAGGACTCCCACGCCACCTGCCAACGACGGTCGAAGCGCGGCCGGCGTGGGAGATCCCACAGGTGGTGGTGGCAGAACCACAGGGTCGCGTTGGAGACGACGTTGTAGGCCATGTCGTAGCTGGCGGCGTCGGGCTCCACCGTCACGATCCGAAGGCCCTCTTCTTTCATCAGCCCGAGCGCCGCGGCCCGGCGGTCGGGCTCGCCCATCACCGCCGCGATCCAGGTCGCCCCGGTCCCCTTGAGGAGCGGGTGGAGGGTCGCGGCCAGCCCGCCTCCGGTCCCGGCGGGCACCGGCACTGTGCCCTCGCCCGCCCGGAAGGACAGCGGCCCCCGGTTCGAGACGACGACGACGTCCTGCACGGGAGACGACGCTACCGGCCGGTGCCGCTAGCCCCGCCGAGCTCCAGAGCGGACTGCGCCGGGACGTGCCCGCTCGATGGCGGCGAGGAGCACCTCCTTCGCCTGGGGGCGCAGCTCATGGAGCGATCGGTTGCGGTGGACGCGCGTGCCGAGATCGACCTGCGCGACCGCGCTCGCACCGAAGCGGACCACCGCGTCGACGAGGAGGCCGATCTCGACCCCGTACCCGGGGGCGAAGCCGAGCTTCTCGAGCGCCCATCGCGGCGCTGCGGTCTCGCCGGCGAGCGGCTGACGGACCAGCTGCAACTCGGGGTGCTCGGGGAAGAGGACCTCGAGAACCGGCCTGGCCACGAGCTCGGTCACCCGCCCCCCGCCCGTCGGAGCGTCGCCGATGGGACGTTCGTAGTAGCCCTTGACGAGCGCGACGTCGCCTGGTCCGACGAGCAGCGGACCGAGGAGGCTCGTGACGAATGCACCCTCCATGTTCTCGACGTCCGCGTCGAGGAAGACGAGCACCTCACTCTCAGCGGCATCGAGGGCGGCCCGCATGGCGCCTCCCTTGCCCGCTCGCCGGGCGAGGCGGACCACGCGGGCGCCGCCGAGGGCTGCCACGTCCCAAGTGGCGTCGGTCGAGCCGTCGTCGACCACCAGCACCTCGTCGACGAGGCCGGAGCCGCCCGCCGCAGCAACGTGGGACGTCCGCACCGCTGCGAGCACGAGGCCGAGGGTTGCAGCCTCGTTGTGCGCCGGGATGCAGACCGACACGGTCCGTCCGCCCTTCGCTGCCATGACAGCGTCGAGGTCGAAGGCATCACGGGCGAAGGTGCGCACAGCGGCCACGTCGAGATCATCGTCCACGGCGACGGACTCCGCGCCAATTGCCTGGCAGGGGCCTCCCGCGCCCGTCCCCGTGTGCCCGTCCCCGTGTGCCCGTCCCCGTGTGCCCGTCCCCGTGCCCGTCCCCGTGCCCGTCCCCGTGTGCCCGTCCCCGTGTGCCCGTCCCCGTGCCCGTCTCCGTGTGCCCGTCCCCGTGCCCGTCTCCCGGCAACTTGCGCGCCCGCCTCGAGACGGGCGATCATGGCCTCGATCATCTAGAGCGGCTGAGGGACGGGCCCTGTGACGCCGCGGCAACCAGTGCGCAGTGCGACCGCACAGCACCAGGTGCCAATGCCCGACCGATGAGGAGGCGTGATGAGCCATGTGAGCGCACTCTCGTGCCGGGAGTGCGGCAGGACGTTCCCCCTCGAAGCCTTGCACGTGTGCGATTTCTGCTTCGGGCCACTCGAAGCTACCTACGACTACGAGGCGATCGCCGCCGCGTTGAGCCGGGAGACGATCGCCTCGGGTCCTCCGACCATTTGGCGCTACCGAGCGCTCCTTCCCTGCGACGACGTGGCAGCCGTCGAGCTCGGCGCAGGATGGACCCCGCTCGTCCGCGCCGAGCGGCTCGCAGCCGAGCTCGGCCTCGGTGAGCTGTGGTTGAAGGACGACACCGTCAATCCAACCGGCTCGTTCAAGGACCGCGTCGTCTCGGTCGCGCTCACCAAGGCACGCGAGCTCGGCTTCAAAGTCGCCGCCTGCGCGTCGACCGGCAATCTGGCCGCCTCCGTCGCGGCGCACGCCGCGAGGGCCTCCATGGCATCGGTGGTGCTCGTGCCGAAGGACCTTGAGCGGGCGAAGGTCGCGATGGCCGCCGTCTACGGCGGCACGGTCGTGGCGGTCGACGGCAACTACGACGACGTGAACCGACTCTGCGCAGAGCTTGCGGCCGAGCACGCGTCGTGGGCCATCGCGAACGTCAACCTGCGTGCCTACTACGCCGAGGGGTCGAAGACGCTCGCCTTCGAGATCGCCGAGCAGCTCGGCTGGCGCGCACCCGACCACGTGGTCGTCCCGGTGGCCTCCGGCAGTCAGCTGACCAAGGTGGCGAAGGGGTTCGCCGAACTGAGCAAAGTGGGACTGCTGCCCGGCGGCGCGGGTGAAGCGGTGCGGGTCTCGGGAGCCCAGGCCGCCGGCTGCTCCCCGGTCGCCACGGCCTTCGCCGAGGGGGCCGACGACGTCGTGCCGGTGCGCCCCTCCACCATCGCCCGGTCGCTCGCCATCGGCAACCCGGCCGACGGCTACTACGCCCTCGCGGCGGTGCGGCGGTCGGGGGGGGCGGTCGGGTCGGTGAGCGACGCCGAGATCCTCGACGCCATCGGCCTGCTCGCCCGCACCGAGGGAATCTTCGCGGAGACCGCCGGCGGCGTCACGATCGCGACGCTCGCGCAGCTTGCGGCGTCCGGGGTGGTTCGTAGCGACGAGCGGGTCGTGGCGATCGTGTCCGGGCACGGCCTCAAGACGGTGGAGGCGCTCGGTGAGGGTGCCGGCCCCGGAGTGACGGTGGCGCCGTCGCTCGAGGCGTTCGAGGCGGCCGTCGGCGACGACGGGATCGTGTCGGAGGCAGCATCGTGCCCGTGGTGAGCGTCCGGGTGCCGACCCAGCTGAGATCGCTCACGGACGGGAAGGGCGAGATCGATGTTGAGGTCCAGGGCGCCACGGCCGGCGAGGCGCTGCGGGCGCTGGACGCGCGCTACCCGGGGCTCGGAGAGCGCCTCTTCGACGAGAAGGGGGCGCTCCGGCGGTTCGTGAACGTCTTCGTCGCCGACGAGGACGTCCGGTTCGCTCTGGGCCTCGAGACCCCGGTGCCCGAGGGGGCGACCGTCTCCATCATTCCCGCCGTCGCGGGTGGGGCGTAGACGTCGGGGCGTCGTCGCGCAGGGGTCGAGGGCACCGTCGGGCGGGGGTCGGGGGCACTGTCGGGCGGGGGTCGGGGGCACGAGGTTGACGACTGCCGCCAGGCGTGGTTTGCTGTTGGCACTCGACGTACGAGAGTGCTAATCGCGCTGCTACGATGTCTTGCAGGAACGAACCGGACTACATCCACGGAGGACAGACCACATGCCCAAGCTGATCGCCTTCGACGAAGACGCCCGGCGGAAGCTCGAGACCGGCATGAACAAGCTGGCCGACGCCGTGCGGGTGACCCTTGGCCCCAAGGGTCGCAACGTCGTGCTCGACAAGAAGTGGGGAGCACCCACGATCACCAATGACGGTGTCTCGATCGCCAAGGAGATCGAGCTCGAGGACCCCTACGAGAAGATCGGGGCCGAGCTGGTGAAGGAGGTGGCGAAGAAGACCGACGACGTAGCGGGTGACGGCACCACCACGGCGACCGTGCTTGCGTGGGCGATGGTCCGTGAGGGCCTGCGCAACGTCGCCGCAGGCGCCAACCCGATGTCCCTCAAGAAGGGCATTGAGGCCGGCGTCGAGGAGGCTGTCAATGCCATCCGCGGCATCGCCAGAGAGACCGAGTCGAAGAGCCAGATCTCCCAGGTCGCCGCGATCTCGGCGGCGGACACCGAGATCGGCGAGATGATCGCCGAGGCGATCGACAAGGTCGGCAAGGACGGCGTCATCACGGTCGAGGAGTCCCAGACCTTCGGGATGGAGATGGACCTCGTCGAAGGGATGCGCTTCGACAAGGGTTACATCTCGCCGTACTTCGTGACGGACCCGGAGCGGATGGAGGCGGTGCTCGAGGACGCGTACATCCTCCTCGTCGGCTCCAAGATCTCCGCGGTGCGCGACCTTCTTCCCGTCCTCGAGAAGGTGATGCAGAGCGGCAAGCCGCTTGCGATCGTCGCCGAGGACGTGGAGGGCGAGGCGCTGGCCACCCTCGTCGTGAACAAGATCCGCGGGACGTTCAAGAGTGCCGCGGTCAAGGCACCCGGGTTCGGCGAGCGCCGCAAGGCGATGCTGCAGGACATGGCCATCCTCACTGGTGGCCAGGTGGTCACTGAGGAGGTAGGTCTGAAGCTCGAGAACGTCGGCGTGGACCTGCTGGGTCGCGCTCGCAAGGTGGTCGTGACCAAGGACGAGACCACGATCGTCGAGGGTGCCGGCTCCGACGCCGACATCAAGGGCCGGATCAACCAGATCAAGGCTGAGATCGAGAACACGGACTCCGACTACGACCGTGAGAAGCTCCAGGAGCGCCTTGCCAAGCTGTCGGGTGGTGTCGCGGTCATCAAGGTTGGTGCGGCGACCGAGGTCGAGCTGAAGGAGAAGAAGCACCGTATCGAGGACGCGGTCTCCACGACCAAGGCAGCGATCGAAGAGGGTGTGGTGCCCGGTGGCGGTGTCGCGCTCCTGCGTGCACAGGCACTGGTCGCCGACCGGGCCGACAAGCTCGAGGGTGACGAGGCGACCGGCGCGCGGATCGTGGCCCGGGCCGTCGAGGAGCCGCTGAAGCAGATCGCGGTGAACGCGGGTCTCGAGGGAGGCGTCGTCGTCGACAAGGTGCGCAACATGAAGGGCGCCGAGGGGCTGAACGCCGCGACTGGTGAGTACGGGGATCTCTTCACCGCAGGCGTCATCGACGCGGCGAAGGTGACGCGCTCGGCTCTCCAGAACGCCGCCTCCATCGCGGGGCTGTTCCTCACGACCGAGGCGGTCATCGTGGACAAGCCCGAGGAGAAGGCTCCCGCCATGCCGGGCGGCGGCATGGAGGACTTTTAGTCCTTCATCCTCTCCGTCCACCTCGACCACCCGGTCCAGGACGTAACGTCGCGAGGGCACCATCTGGGGTGCCCTCGCGACGCGTCCGCCTCTCGAGGTTCCCTCGCGACGCGTCCGCCTCTCGAGGTTCCCTCGCGGCGCGCGTCCGCCTCTCGAGGTTCCCTCGCGGCGCGCGTCCGCCTCTCGAGGTTCCCTCGCGGCGCGCGTCCGCCTCTCGAGGTTCCCTCGCGGCGTCCGCCCCGCCGGTCGTCCCGACGACGAGGTTTTGGGCCTGGGGCGAGGTCGGCGACTTGGCGCAAGGGCCCGGTCCCGATGCGCCCGCGCCGCTGTCGGCCCTACAGGGGAGGCGCCGGCGAGGTGAGTGTCAGGCGCCAGCGAGGCTCGGGGTGGGGAAGCTCCGGGGACCCGCCCGCTCCGGAAGTTCCTACACTGGCCCGGATGTCCACCGACGTGCGAAACCGCCCACCGAAGCACAACGATGACCCGATGGTCGCCCCTGATGACCGAAGCGAGGGCGTGACGACCAAGGCGTGGGCGCGATGACCGCGGCGGAGCAAGCGGCCGAGCCCTCGCTCGCGCCGACCACCGGCCTCGGCGTCGTGCACCTCTTCTGCCGGGCCCGCAGCACATTCGACCCTGCGGCGATCCTCGACGCCGAAGAGGCGGCCCGCAAGGCAGGCGACCAGGTCGTCGCCGCGTCGATCCTCGGCCACAAGGCGGACATGGCCTTGATGGTCCTCGGACCGGACTTGTGGCGGCTCCGGGGCTTCCAGTCCGCGGTCACCGCCGCTGGCCTCGAAGTGGTGTCGTCATACGTCTCGCTCACCGAGGTCTCCGAGTACGCCGCGGGGCTGCCCGACGCGTTGAAGCAGATACGGCTCTACCCCCAGCTGCCTCCTGCGGGAAAGCCCGCGTTCTGCTTCTATCCGATGTCGAAGCGCCGTGGCGACGTTCACAACTGGTATTCCCTCGACTACGACGAACGCCTCGCGCTCATGGTCGCGCACGGACGGATCGGCCGCACTTTCCACGGGCGAGTCCTTCAGCTGATCACCGGGTCGACCGGGCTCGACGACTTCGAGTGGGGGGTCACCCTCTTCGCGGTGCATCCCGATGACCTGAAGGAGTGCGTGTACCAGATGCGCTTCGATGAGGCGTCAGCGCTCTACGCGGAGTTCGGACCTTTCTACACCGGGATGGTGGCGGACCTCGAGACCGTGATCGGATGGTCGTTGCGGTGACCGGTCCGCGCCCTTCACAAGGCTGCTGACGTGATGGAGCTTGTTGCCCGTCCGGTGAGCGTGCAGCGACCCCGTCGTGGCCGCACGGGGTCGGAGCGATGGTCGGAGCGATGGTCGGAGCGATGAATGCTTCCGAGAGGCTGGACAGGATCGGCTCCGTCCTGCAAGAGATCGGCAACGTCGTCGTAGCCTTCAGCGGGGGCGCGGACTCCGCCTTTCTCAGCAGTGCCGCGCACCGGTTCCTCGGACCCGAGCGAACGCTCTGCGTGACGGCGGTCTCGCCGTCGCTCGCGAGCGGGGAGGTGGAGCACTGCCGGGCGCTCGCCGCCGAGTGGGGGCTTCGGTGGTGCACGGTGGAGACGTCTGAGATGGACGACCCGGCCTATGTGGCGAACGGCGCCGATCGGTGCGCACGCTGCAAAGACGCTCTCATGGCCGCCCTCCTCCCTCTCGCCGTCAGGGAGTCGGCGACGGTGGTCCTTGGCGTGAACACCGACGACCTGGGCGACTACCGTCCGGGCCAAGCGGTAGCGGCGGCAGCCGGGGCGCGCTTTCCGCTCGTCGAGGCCGGAATCTCCAAGGCGGACGTCCGGGAGCTGTCGAAGCAACTAGGTCTGCGGACGTGGGACCGTCCTGCGGGCGCATGCCTCGCCTCCCGCGTGCCGTACGGGACGCCGGTCGCTGCGCCGACGCTGAGGGCGGTCGACAACGCGGAGTCAGGGCTGCGGGCGCTGGGGCTACGGGAATTCCGGGTGCGCCACCACGGCGCTGTGGCCCGGGTCGAGGTGGCTGAAAGCGAGCTCGCGCTCGTGTGGGCCAAGCGCGAGGAGGTCGTGGCGGTGGTAAAGGCTGCTGGGTACGACTTCGTCTCGCTCGACCTCGAGGCTTTCCGCTCGGGCAGCCTCAACCGCGCTCTCACGGGCTCAGCACCCTGCTGAGCACGGAGGTTGCGGAGAGCCCCGGCCCGAGCACCTCACCGGGCGGCGAACCGCAGCGCGCCGTCCGGATTCAGGCTCGGTCCGTGCCCGGGACTTGCCAACCGGTCGAAGACACACGTCGAGCCTCGAAGAAGACGCAGCCGTCGGGGCACGAAAACGGAAGAGGGTCGTTGGCCCCCAGCTTGCAGCGCTCCACCTTCTCGCCGGCAGGCGTGCTCTGCATGACGTAATGGCGGCAGTTCGCGTTGACGGCCATGTCCCCATTGTTGCCGCTCCGGCGCACGTCGTCGTGGCACGCAGGCGGTAGCGTCGAGTCGTGGATCCCGTCGTGCCGACCCGCACGCTGCTGCGATGGGCTGAAAGCTTGGCGGCGACTGCGCGCACGGGCCTCGGCTTCTCCCAGAGCCTCTACGAGCGCGAGCGGTTCGAGGAGATCCTCCGGATCGCCGCCGACATCCGTGTGGCTGCGTCCGCCGACCCCGGGGCCCCGGAGGACGCAGAGGGTCTCGTCGAAGAGTGGCTGACCCAAGTCGGCGAAGGAGTTCCCGGCTACGTCACCCCCAAGGTCGCCGTGGGCGCGGCCGTCGGCAACGACCGAGGGGAGCTCCTCCTCATCCAGCGGGCGGACTCAGGAGCCTGGCTCTATCCGACCGGCTGGTGCGACGTCGGCTACTCGGCGGCGGAGGTCGTCGTGAAGGAGGTGCGCGAAGAGACCGGGATAGAGGTCGAGCCAGTGCGCCTCATTGCGGTGCTCGACGGCCTCAGGCTGGGTTTCGCCCGGATCCCGCTCTACTCCCTCGTCTTCTACTGCAAGGCTGTCGGAGGCACCCTCGAGCCGCATCCCCTCGAGTGCCGGGACGTCGGCTGGTTCGACGCGGAGCACCTTCCCTCGCCGCTCGTCGGCTTGGAGCGGTGGGGCGAACCGGTCTTCGCCGCGATCCGTGGCGAGCACCGCGATGTCTTCTACGACCGTGTGCGCGAGCCGTTGTGGCGGGAACCTGCCAGATGAGGGTCGAGGAGGTGACCGAAGTCGATGACTTTCTCGTCGACGCGTTCGCCAGGCTGGTGCCGCAGCTCTCGCGCAGCGCCTCCGCACCCGGGCGGCCCGAGCTGGAGGAGATCGTCCGCTCGCCCGCGACGACGCTCCTCGTCGCCCGCGACCTCTCCGACCTCATCGTCGGCTCGCTCACGCTGGTGGTGTTCCGAATCCCGACGGGGGTGCGGGCCTGGATCGAAGACGTGGTGGTCGACGAGGGGGCTCGCGCGGGCGGCGTCGGTGCCGCGCTCGTGACGGCCGCCATGTGGCGCGCCGAGGAGGCGGGGGCCCGAACGGTGGACCTCACGTCGCGTCCCGACCGCGAAGCTGCGAACCGCCTCTATGCGCGGATGGGATTCACGCGGCGCTCGACCAACGTGTACCGCCGCAGCGTCGCGGACAGCGTCGAGGGTTGAGCCCGTTCCCGGCCCGGCTCGGCTCGCAGCCGAGCCGGCGGTCAGGCCATCGAGTCGAGAACCTGCTGGATCACCGCGAGCGTGGTCTCAGGGTGCAGCAACGCGAGCCGAGCGACGGGCTCGCCCTCCCAGGTCGTGGGGACGCACAGCGCGATCTGATCAGCGAGAAGCTTCGCCGACCATGCGTCATAGTCGTCTCGAGTCCAACCCGGCCGCCGGAAGAGGATGATCGAGAGCTCGGGCTCCCGCAGGAGCTCGGTGTGGGGCGTCGCCTGGATCAGCCTGGCCGTCTCCTTGGCGGTCTCGAGCGCCGCCTCCACGGCCTCCCGGTACGCGTCGGTTCCGTGCACGGCGAGGGAGAACCACAGCGGCAAACCCCGGGGCCTGCGAGAGAGCTGGAACGCGTAGTCCGTCGGGTTCCACGGCTCGTCCCCGCCGCCGCGTCTGCCCGCGGGAGGCTGGCCGGGTGCCCGCGGCGTCGTGTGGAAGACCGCGAGGTACGCCGCGTCCTGGGTGTGCACCGCCTTGGCGAGCGACGGATCGCGGTACAAGAGCGCGGCGCAGTCGTACGGGGCGAACAGCCACTTGTGGGGGTCGATCGCGACCGAGTCGGCCTGCTCGATCCCCGCGAACCGGGTTCTCGCCACCGGGGAGAAGAGGGCCCCGCCTCCATAGGCGGCGTCGACGTGGAACCAGATGCCGCGCTCGCGGGCGACGGCGCCGGTGCTCGCGAGATCGTCGACGATCCCGGCGTTGGTGGTGCCTCCCGTCCCGACGACGGCCACTACCGGGCCGCCGCCGTCGCCGCGTGCGGCGTCGAGGGCCACCTCGAGGCACGAGCCGGTGAGACGGTGGTCGGGCGTCGGCACGACGAGCAGGTCCGCGCCGAGGATGTGGATCGCTTTGATGACAGACGAGTGCGCCTCGGCACTCACGGCGACCCGGGGCCGTACCCCGGGAGGGGAGGCTGCCATCGGGCCGTTGGGGGCGTAGGCGGTGTCCCGGGCGACGAGCAGTGCCGACAGGTTGGCCGCCGATCCGCCCGATACGAACGTGCCCCCGGCCTCGGGAGGGAGTCCCGCCAGCTCCGCGAGCACGCCGATTGCCTGATTCTCTGCGGCCACCGCCCCGGCGGCAAGGAGCCACGACGTCCCGTTGAGCGACGAGCAGGAGACGACCATGTCGAAGAGGAGGGCGGCCTTGGTCGGCGCGGCCGGAATGAACGAGAGGAACCGGGGGCTGTCGATTGAGACGACCGCGGTCGACAGGGACGACGCGAACAGGTCGAGAACCTTCTGAGGGTCGTTGCCAGCCGGGCCGATGATGCCGTCGAGCATGCCGCTGAAGTCGGTCGCGTACCCGCCGTAGTCGAGGGGCACCGGATCGAGCTCAAGCCGCTCCCTGCAGTAGGAGAGCACGAGGTCGGTCGTGCGCTCGTCGAAGACGAACATCGGGTTGCGCATGAGCAGAGCTTCGCGCCGGCCGCTCTCCGTGGTGTAGCCGACCCCCCGAGGTGTAGCCGACCCTCAGAGGTGTAGCCGACCCCCCGAGGTGTAGCCGACCCCTCGCAAACGTCATTGGCTCTAGCCTCATGGAATGCGCTTCGTGATCCTCGGCGGCGGGCCGGCAGGCACTCAGGCGGCAACCTACGCGGCACGCCTCGGGGTCGAGGTGACCCTTGTGGAGCGCGACGTGATCGGCGGCGCGGCAGACATGTGGGACTGCGTGCCCTCGAAGGCGATGATCGCAACGGGCGGTGCGATGTCGTTCCTCGACCGCAGCCACGGGATGGGCCTCTCTCCTGTCCTTCCTAGCCTCGACCTCGAACGACTCCGCGAGCGGATCGAGTCGATCACGGCGAGGCTCGGGAAGGCGACCGAGACCATCCTGTCGAGCCAGGACGTCCGCCTCATTCGCGGCGAAGGGCGTCTGGCCGGGCCGCACACGGTGATCGTGGACACGCCCGACGGACCTGCCGAGCTCGACGCCGACGCCATCCTGCTGTCCACCGGCAGCCGGCCGCGGATCCCCGACTGGGCGCCGATCGACGGCGACCGGGTGCTCATCACGCGCGACGCGTACCCCCCCAAGGAGCTGCCCCGTCACCTTGTCGTGATCGGTTCGGGGGTGACCGGCGTCGAGTTCGTGCACATGTTCTCTTCGCTCGGCTCCGAGGTGACCCTGATCGTCAGCCGCCAGCAGGTCCTGCCCAGCAAGGACCCCGAGGTCGCAGCCGTGCTCGAAGAGGACTTCCTCCGACGCGGTGTCAGGCTCATGAAGGGTGCGCGGGCGATGGAGATCGAGCGCACCGCAGACGGCGTCGCCGTCCGCTGCGACGACGGCCGCGTCGCCAGCGGATCGCATGCGCTTCTGGCGATCGGCTCGGTGCCCAATTCGGATCGCTTGGCGCTGGACACCGCCGGCGTGGAGGTCGACGACCACGGCTACGTGCCGGTGAACCACCACTGTCAGACCAACGTGCCCCACATCTACGCTGCGGGCGACTTGTCCGGAAAGCTCCCACTGTCCTCGGTCGCGACGATGCAGGGTCGCAAGATCGCGGAGCACGTCGTGATCGGGCATACGGTCTCCCATCGCCACCTCAACTACGACAAGGCTGCCTCCGCTATTTTCACCGAGCCGGAGATCGCCGACGTGGGGCTCGCGGAAGCCGATGCCTTCGCGGAGGGGCGGAAGATCCGTGTCACGAAGGTGCCGTTCGCCGCCACCGCCAAAGCGCTGATCAACGACGACGCACGCGGCTTCGTGAAGATCATCTCGGACCCGGCGACCGGTGTGGTGCTCGGAGGCTCGATCGTGGGGCAGCACGCAGCAGAGCTCATCTCGGTCATCGCGCTCGCTGTTACGACCGGGCTGCGGGTGCAGGACATCGTCGAAAGCATGCTCGTGCACCCGACGCTCGCGGAGGCGATCGCCGAGGCCGCGGAGTAACCCCGGGGCGGGTGTCGGCGTACCGGCCCGGCCCGCACGGCCCGGCCCGCACGGCCCGGCCCGGCCCGCACGGCATTGCCCTCTCCGAGCGAAGCGGCGCGGAGCGAGCGGCGCTCAGGGCTCGAGGGTGGTCCCGCCTGCGAAGGTGGTGCCGACGCTGCGCCAGTAGCCGCCGATCATCTCGACTGGGGCGATCCTGGTGAGCTCTTCCACCGGAGAGTCGTACAGCTCCAGCTCGGCGTCACCGCGGAATGCCGGACCGAGCTCCACATCCACTCCGCGCATCGTCACCACGTCGGAGAGGGAGTCGGTGCCGTCGGACTCGATGCGGGGCATCCAGCGGTGGTGGAGCATCGGCAGCGCGTTGACGAACCCCGCTTCGTTCGAGGGTCCGGTGATGGTGAACCGCGCGCTGGCCAGCCGGCGGTCGTAGGCGGCGAGCGTCGCCCCGAACTTTCCGCCCGGCTCGAGCCGCGGGCCCGCCCTCCCTACCGTCACCGGCCGGGTGAGGTGCACCGATCCGAGCTTCTTCGGGTAGCCCTGGAGGTGGCCGCGCACCATAGCGAAGTCCTTGTCGACCCAGATGTACACGCAGCGCGACCACAGCTGGTCGCGGTAGCGGCACCGCACGACGAAGAAGGCTTCCTTGTACTGCAGCCGTACAGGGTCGAGCACCTCCTCGAAGGTGTCCGAGCACGACTGCCAGTCGGCGACCACGAAGGCCACGGCCCCGGGGTCCTCGTCATCTCGTGGCCGCGCGAGCGGGTCGGGAAGGAGCTCGGCCACCGCTGCGGGGTCCGTGCGGTACTCGATCGTGAGCAGGTCGCCGGAGTAGTGCCACGGCGGTGGGGGGAGGAGCGACGACTTGCCGGTCGCCGAGCGGGGGAAGAGGAAGCCGTTGAGCCGGGCCACGCTCGTACCGTATCGTGCCCGTCGTGCACACTCGCCGGATCCTGCTCGACGGCGTGACGACCGAGATGCGCATGGAGGGCGACCTCCTCGTGTCCGCCGATGGGCGGTCGGTGCCCTCCGACGCGGCGGTCCACCTCCCGCCGTGCACCCCCACCAAGGTGCTCTGCGTCCATCTCAACTACCGCAGCCGGGTCGACGAGTTCATGATCGCACTCGGGTCTACGCCGACGTACTTCCACAAGCCGGTCTCCGCCCTGAACGCGCACGGTGGGGACGTCGTGCGGCCCGAGGGCTGTCGGTGGCTCAACTACGAGGGGGAGATCGCAATCGTCATCGGTGCGACGTGCCGCAACGTCGGACCCGACGACGCGGACGCCTACATCGCCGGCTACACGGTTGCCAACGACTTCGGGCTGCACGACTTCCGGGACACCGACGCCGGGTCGATGCTGCGCGTGAAGGGATCTGACACGCTCTGCCCGCTCGGCCCCGGGCTGGTCGGGGGATGGGACTTCCGCCACAAGTCGATCGAGACGACCGTCAACGGGCGGACCGTGCAGGCAGGCTCCACCGACGAGATGCTCTGGGACATGCACTACCTCGTCGCCGACCTCGCGAGGACGATCACGCTCGTGCCTGGCGACGTGATCCTCTCGGGCACCCCTGCAGGCTCGCGTCCGGTCGTCCCCGGTGACGTGGTCTCAGTGACCGTCGAGGGCCTCGGGACGCTCACCAACACCATCGTCGCCGGTCCCGCCCCCGTACGCAGCGACGTGGGCGCGCAGCCGTCCTCCTCCGAGGAGGTGGTCTCGACGGCGCTCGGCGGCGACTGGGAATTCCGCGGCGTGCGACCGCCGCGCAAGGGTTAGCGTTCGAGACCAGGGAGGACGTGGAGAGACCGCATGGCACGAGTCGCAGGCGTCGAGGTCTCCCTCGACCACTACATCGGGGGTGAGCGCGTCGCGTCCGACGATCGCTTCGAGGACGTGAGCCCGATCGACGAGCACGTGCTCGGCGAGGTGGCGCGGGGAGGGAGGGACGAAGCGCGTCTGGCCGTGGACGCGGCGACGGCCGCCTTCGAGAAGTGGGGAGAGACCCCACCTGCCGACCGCGCCGCCGTGCTGCACCGCATCGCAGACGGAGTCGAGGCTCGCATCCCGGCCTTGAGCGCGGTGGAGACCGAGGACAACGGCGCCCTGCTTCGCTCGCACCTGCGCGGTGTCATGCCGCGGGTCGCGCACAACTTCCGCTTCTTCGCCGATCGGCTGCTCCAGCTCCGTCACGACGACTTCGAGACCCGTGGTCACCGCAACCACGTGACCTGGGACCCTGCCGGCGTCGCGGTGCTGGTGACGCCCTGGAACGCGCCGCTCATGCTGGCCACCTGGAAGGTCGCTCCGGCCCTGGCCGCCGGTGACACCGTCGTGCTCAAGCCGGCAGAGTGGTCGCCACTGACCGCGTCTCTCCTCGCGGACATCGCTGCGGAAGCGGGATTGCCGCCTGGAGTGTTGAACGTCGTCCAGGGGATCGGCGAGGAGGTGGGCGACGCGCTCGTCTCGGATCCCCGCGTGGCGCGTATCAGCTTCACCGGCTCGGGGTCAACGGCGCGGGCGATCGCCGCGCGGGCGGCGGCGAACCTCGTTCCTGTGAGCTTCGAGCTCGGCGGGAAGTCGCCCCTCGTGGTGCTGGGGGATGCCGACATGGACCTGGCGGTGCGCCTTGCGATCGAGCAGTACGACAACGCGGGCCAGGTCTGCCTCGCCGGGACGAGGCTGCTCGTCGACTCTGCGATCGCCGAGGAGTTCACCGAGCGGCTGCTGTCAGGGATCGCGTCGCTTCGCCAGGGCGATCCGCGCCTCTTCGACACCGACATCGGCCCCCAGATCACTCGTGCGCACTTCGAACGGATCGACGGGTTCGTGCGGCGCGCGGTGTCCGACGGTGCCGAGGTGCTCTCGGGCGGCGGTCCCAACTCCGCGCTCGGCGGCCTCTACTACCTCCCAACGCTGATCGGCGGTGCGAAGGAAGGTTCGGAGATCCTGACCGAGGAGGTGTTCGGACCGGTCCTCACGATCCAGACCTTTGACTCCGACGACGAAGCCGTGGCGATGGCGAACTCGACCCGCTTCGGGCTCGCCGCCACGATCGTGTCGTCCGACGACTCCCGTGCTGGACGCGTCGCAGCACGAGTCGTCGCCGGGACGGTGTGGGTGAATTGCTTCTACGTCCGCGATCTGCGCGCCCCCTTCGGCGGCTCTCGCGAGTCTGGCATTGGACGCGAGGGCGGCAACTGGAGCTTCGACTTCTACTGTGACGTGAAGGACACTGTGTTCGCGCCGAGCGCGAGCAAGGGGGGAGAAGGCTTATGAGCGCAAGGAACGGCCCCGACTACGAACGCATCAGGGTGCTGTGGCCGGATCACCTCGGGCTCGCCCGCGGCAAGTACGTGCCCCCGGAGCAGCTCGGGCGCGTCCGGCACTGCACGGGGACCTGGGCGTTGGGCTACAGCCGGGAGATGGTGCCGGGAGCCCCGGGCTCCCACTTCTTTGAGGGCCTTCCCGACATGGATGCCGATGTGGACCTCTCGGAGGTCCGCCCCGGTTGGGAGGAGAGCACCGGCGTCGTGGTCGCCGATCTCGTCGAGCACGGGGAGCCCGTAGCGGTCGCGCCGAGAAGCGCGCTGCGCCGAGCCATCGCTGCATGGGAGCAGCGCGGCTACCTGCCCGAGGTGGGCATCGAGCTCGAGGCCTACCTGCTCGAGCCCGACGGGTCGGGAGGATGGCGACCGCTCGATACGCCCGGCGCGTTCGTCTACGGCACCGGGACCGCCGTCGATCCGCTCGGCGTGATCGACGAGATCTGGGAGGTCGCCGGTCGCAGCGGCCTGCCCATGGAGGCTGTCAACAGCGAGTACGACACGCCGCAATTCGAGTTTACGCTCGCCCACCGAAACGCGCTGGAAGCCGCAGACGACGCGTTCCTCTTCAAGGTGCTGGCTCGGGAGGTGGCGCAGCGCCACGGCCTGCTCCTCACCTTCATGGGCAAGCCTTTCTCGGACCGGGGCGGCAGCGGCCTGCACGTGAATTTCAGCCTCTTGCGCACCGATGGATCCAACGCCTTCGACGACCCCGGAGCCGACGATGGCATGTCCGCTCTCGCGAAGTCCTGCATCGCCGGCCTCGTCGAGCACCACGAAGCGCTCGCAGGGCTGCTCGCGCCCACGGTGAACGCCTACAAGCGGCTCGTGCCCGGGCTGCTCTCCGGCTGCTTCGCCAACTGGGGCCACGACCACCGGTGCACGACGGTGCGGGTGCCACCCGAACGCGGCAGCGGTGCGCGACTCGAGCACCGGCTCGCTGATGGCGCCGCGGTGGTCCACACGGCCATTGCCGCCGCGCTCCAGGCTGCGCTCCTCGGGGTGGCCGACCAGCTCGAGTGCCCGCCCCCGGAGAGCTCCGACGGGCTCGAGAGCTCCGACAGCGGGCGGTGCGTGCCGCCGGACCTCGCGAGCGCGCTCGACGTGCTCGAGGCGGACAAGGCGCTCTGCGAGGCGGTGGGATCAGAGCTAGTGGCGTTGCACCTCGCGATCAAGCGTGCGGAGTGGGACAGGTTCCGGCGGGCCACGACCGATTGGGAGCTGCGCGAGTACCTGCCGTTCCTCTGATTTGCCGTTCGCCCTGGTCCGGCTGGTCGGTCGGTCCGTTGGCCGGCTGGTCGGCTGGTCGGTCGGTCCGTTGGCCGGCTGGTCGGCTGGTCGGCTGGTCGGCCTGGTCGGCTGGCCGGCTGTGCGATTCCGTCGGCGACCAGCGACGGTGGTCGGCCGGCGGCAACACGGAGGCGCGAGGTCGTGCGCAACACGAATGCAGGGGGGACGGGCGAATACGGACCGACTGGAGGTGAGCAGATGGGAGAGATCGTCGGAGCCGCTCTCGTGGCGCACGTGCCTACGATCGTCATGCCGGAAGCAGAGCGCCGAGCGCTAAACGGCGGGAAGGACATCTCACTCGTTGCAGGGCTGCACCGCATACGGCGGGAGTACGTGGACCGCCTCGAACCGGACACCATCGTCGTCTTCGACACGCATTGGTTCACGACGTTCGAGCACTGCCTCACCGCCCATGAGCGTCGCGTGGGGTACTTCACGTCCGACGAGCTCCCCCGCGGTATGGCCGCTATGCCCTACGACGTCCCGGGTGACCCCGAGCTCGCCCGTGCGGTCGCCGAGATCGGCGCCGAGACGGAGGGCACGTGGGTGCATGCGACCGATGACCCGTACATCGCGATCCACTATCCGACCGTGAACCTCCTCGGCTTCCTCCAGGGAGGCGAGCGGTGGGTCAGTGCCGGCATCTGCCAGACCGCAGAGGTCGACGACTTCCTCTTGTTGGGCGAGATCCTCGCGGAGGCGGTCCGGAGACTGGATCGCCGGGTGCTCCTCCTCGCGTCGGGGGGGATGAGCCATCGGTTCTGGCCGCTTCGGCAGCTGCGACAGCACGAGTCCTCGGATCCGATGCACATCATCACCCCGCAGGCCCGGGAGGCCGACGAGCGGATCCTGGAGCACTTCTCCGCAGGTGAGCATGCCGCGGTGATCGACTCGATGCCGGAGTACGCCGCTGTGTCGCCCGAGGGTCGATTTGGGCACTACCTCATGATGATCGGGGCGATCGGCGGGCGCCGATGCAGGGCAAAGGGGATCCAGTGCTCTGCGTACGAGTCGGCGGTCGGGACCGGTCAGGTCCACGTCTTCTTCGAGCGTCCCGAGGGCGGGTGGACCGCATCGTAGCTGTCTGAGCCCGCTCCTGGTCTCGCACGCTGCCTTTCGTGAGGACCCTTCAACCTGCGCCCGTGCCCTCCGGGCCTGCGCCCGTGCCCGTGTGGTCGCGGCACAGCTGTGGTCTGCCCGTTTGCGGCCACGGCACGCCGTCTGGCGTCTTGTGACGCAAACGGACGGCCATTCCGTGCCCCAGTCTGGCGGCTGTCGGGCCGGGGCCGAGCGCGCCTTCTTCCTCACGCGGCCTCTCGAAATTAGGCTCCACGCCCAAGTGCGATCGCGTCGTTTCCAGTTCCAGGCCCTCTCGACGGCTCCATCGCGTGCCTTCGCGGCTTCCGACGAGATCGCCAGCCGCCTCTTCGCCTACAGCCGTTTCGCCAGCCGCCTCTTCGCCTGCCGCATGCCTCGGCGCAACTGGCGCGATGTGTCGCGTGGCGTCGAGGTTGTCGCTCCGGTTGCAGGAGCACTGCGCCACGAGGACCGCTGGCCATGAGCAGCCTCGCCAGTTTCGACGAGGTCCGCCGCCTCGATCTCGGCTTCTTCGTGCGCCCCGCTGCCGAAACCGGCACCGGCCAGCCCCGAGTCGAGGCTGTTTACAGCTATCTCGTCGTCCATCCCGAGATCACGGTCATATTCGACACGGGAATCGGATCGGCGGATCCCGAGACCGAGGCGCATTATCAGCCGCATCGGCGGCCCCTCGATCTTGCCTGCCGAGAGGTGGGTTCCAGCATCGAGATGATCGATGTCGTGGTCAACAGCCACTTGCACTTTGACCACTGCGGCGCGAACCCCAGCCTTGCCGGGCGGCGCATCGTCGCCCAGTCAGCGGAGCTCGATGCCGCACATGGGGAGCAGTACACCTTCCGTGAGCTCATCGACTTCAACGGAGCGATCTACGACCGAATTGATGGCGAGGCCGAGATCGCAAACGGCCTCGTCGTGCTCCCGACCCCTGGGCACAGCCCAGGGCATCAGTCCCTTGTCATACGAACCCGCGACGGCACGCTTCTGGTGGCGGGCCAGGCCATGGACTTCTCGGCGATCGGGTTGGGATCGGGGGGCAGCTGCGCATCCGCGTACGCGAGCGCGCACCTCGCCCGCCGGGCGTCACACGAGCTTGGTCGACCCCTCGCCGTGTGGCCCGACTGGCTCGATCGGATCGAGCAGTTCGATGAGTCATTGTCAAGAGTTGTGGACGATAAATCTCACTCAGGCTGCGACGGACCCGGTGTTTTCGTCGGCGTCGGCGGTCTCTTGCCCCGACTGATCGCTCCTTTCTTGTAGCTTGCCGTCGATGAACGTGGCGCCCGCCCG
>DAHWOV010000051.1:0-46489 GCA_027339205.1 Acidimicrobiaceae bacterium
GCCCTGCTCCTGGAGGTCCTCTCCGAGTACCAGGTGTCCATTCCCGAGCTCGGGACGGTGCGGGCCACGCGCCTGCCCCTCGTCTTCCTCACCTCCAACAACACCCGCGAGCTCTCCGAAGCCCTCAAGCGGCGCTGCCTCTACCTCCACGTGGACTACCCCGAGCTCGGCCGGGAGCGGGAGATCGTTCGCCGGCGCGTCCCCGGGATCGGCGACGAGCTGGCCGACCAGGTGGCTCGTATCGTCCGTTCGCTGCGCACCCTCGAGCTGCGCAAGCCGCCCTCGGTCGCCGAGACCCTCGACTGGGCACGCACGCTCGTCGTCCTGGGGATCGAGTCGGTCGACGCGGCGAGCGCCACGGACACCCTGCACGTCCTGCTCAAGTACCGTCAGGACATCGAGCGCGCGGCGAAGGAGCTCCTCGCCGCCGACGTGTGAGCTCGCGCTCGCCGGGGTCGCTCGTGGGCGAGACGACCGGTGCTTGAGCTCCTCTCGGGCTTCGTCGACGAGCTGCGGTCCGCCGGGCTGCCCGTGTCGACGACCGAGCACCTCGACGCCGCGGCGGCCGTGCACGTCGTGCCCCTGGAAGACCGCGGGGCGCTCAAGGTCGTCCTCGGCGCGACGCTGGTGAAGTCGGCCGCCCACTGGCCCGCCTTCGAGACCGCCTTCGAGGTCTACTTCTCGCCGCGCGTGCCGGCGGGGGGGGAAGGCTCCCAGGAGGGCGGTGACGACGTGCCGGCCCCGGCGCGCTCGCCGGCGGACGCCCGCCGGGCCGGGCCTCTGGGGACGGCGAGCGGCGGCGCGACCGAGGCCATGAGCCCGACGGAGCTCGCGGCGCTGCTCATGAGGGCGATGCAGCAGGGCGATCAAGCCCTCGCGGGCGCGCTGGCGCGCCATGCGGTCGACCGCTTCGCCGCCATCGAGCCCGGCCGGCCCGTCGGCGGCACCTACTACCTGTACCGCACCCTGCGCCATCTCGATCTCGAGGGTCTCTTGGAGCGGCTCCTCGCAGAGGCACGCGCCGACGAGCAGCTGACCGCGCTCGAAGAGCGGCTCCTCGCCGACGAGTACCGGGCGCGCATCGCCGCCTTGCGCAAGGCCATCGAAGCCGAGATCCGGCGCCGGCTGGTGCTCGACCGCGGCGCGGCGGCGCTGGCACGGTCGGTCCGCCGGGCCCTGCCCGAGGACATCGACGTGATGCACGCCAACCGCGAGGAGCTTGCCTCGCTCCACAGGGCGCTCCACCCGCTGTCGAGGAAGCTCGCGGTCCGGCTCGGTCGGAAGCGCCGCCACCGCCGCAGGGGTCCGCTCGACTTCCGGGCGACGATGCGGCGGTCGCTCTCGACCGGCGGCGTGCCGGTCGAATTGCGGTTCCGCCATCCGAGGCCCTCGAAGCCGGAGATCTTCGTGATCGCCGACATCTCGGGGTCCGTCGCCTCCTTCGCGCGCTTCACGCTGGAGCTCGTCTATGCGATCAGCACGCAGTTCTCCAAGGTGCGCAGCTTCGTGTTCGTCGACGGGATCGACGAGGTGACCCACGTCTTCGAGCACGCCGACGATCCCGCTGCGGCAGTGCGGCGCATCACGACCGAGGCCGACGTCGTCTGGCTCGACGGGCATTCCGACTACGGGCACGCGTTCGGCGAGTTTGACCGGAGGTGGGGCGACGAGGTGACCTCACGAGCCACCGTCCTCGTGCTCGGCGACGCGCGCAACAACTACCACGCCTCTGGAGCGTGGGTGCTCCAGGAGCTCCAGCGCCAGGCGCGCCACGTGTACTGGCTCAATCCCGAGCCGCGGGAGTACTGGGGGTCGGGGGACTCGATCGTCGACGAGTACGCGGTCCACTGTGACGCGGTCGTCGAGTGCCGCACCCTTCGGCAGCTGGAGCGGTTCGTCGCAGAGCTGACCTGACAAGAAGCCGGTCGCGCGGCGAGCCGGAGACGCGCGCGCCGGCCCGCTCGAGACGCGCCCGCCCGCCCTCCGCCGGCCTTCCGGGATCGAGGACGAAGAGCCTTCAGCAGGCGTAGTCCCCGTCGAACGGCTGCCCGTTGACGCTGTCGGTGTACTGCAGGAGCTGGATGGGGCCCGACGGCAGGGAGTCGTGGAAGGACAGGGCCGTCGTGCGCGCGTTGGCGCACTTGAAGGCCGGTGTCGGGCCTGTCCACCACGCCGGGAACAGCGGTCCCGACGGGTTGTACGTCCCCACGATGTCGTTCCAGTGGGCGAGCGAGAAGTAGAAGCCCACTGTGTTGATGCTCTCGGCGTAGTGCAGCGCGTCGAACGCGCCCACCACAACCGAGCGGGCCGCCGAGGTCGACGGGCTCGAGGCGAAGCCGATCTGCTCGACGTCGAGCCACCACGGCACGTCCACTCGTGTGCCGATGACCGCCTGCGCCTCCTGGTACGACGCGAGCGCGGCGCCGTAGCCGAAGTTGCAGGCGGCCTGTGTGGGTGCTGTGGCGTTGCCTGCGCACCCGGGCTCAGGTGTGGGGGACGTCCCGTAGGAGAGGAACGTGTAGAGGTTCAGCCCGCCGGCCGCCCATGTCGCCTCCTGGGCGAGGCACGGGTTGACCGCGCCGTAGGACCAGCCGGCCACCTCGACCACGCCGATCTGGTGCGGGGCGGGAGGGAACGCGCCGCACTGGTAGCCGGACACGTCGTAGCCGTAGCTGCCGGGCTGGAACGAAGGCGGCCCGGGGTCGCCGTCGCCGAGCGCCGTCGCGATGCCGACGATGGCGCTGGGGATGTGCTCTGGGGTCGACCCCCAGTAGACGGCCGCGCCGAAGGCGGTCACGGCCCCCCACTGGCCTGCGAGCCAGTAGCCCTCGCCGTCGTAGAGCGAGGCGATGCCGACCACTGTCTGGCGCACGTGCTGACCGCCGAGCGAGCCGTAGAAGCGTCCGGCGGCGCCGCCGAAGGTGAAGACGCCCCCGTCGGTGGCCACCAGCCAGTAGCCCGAGCCTGTCGGCATCGGCGTCATCCCGGTGACCGGCTGCGCGAGGACGTGGCCGCCTATGGAGCCGTAGAAGCGGGCCGCCCCGAAGGTGAAGATCCCGCCGTCCGCGGCGACCAGCCAGTACCCGTCGCCTGTGTGGGTCGGGGCCATGCCCACGACCGGTGCGACGAGGTGCTCGCCCCCCGTCGAGCCGTAGAAGCGGGCCGCCCCGAAGGTGAAGATCCCGCCGTCCGCGGCGACCAGCCAGTAGCCGCGGCCTGTGGGGGTCGCGGCCATCCCGACGATGGGCTTGTCGAGCCTCGCGGCGCCTTCAGAGCCGTAGAACCTGGCGTTGCCGAAGGTGAAGACCCCGCCGTCGCTCGCCACCTCCCAGTACCCCCGGCCTGTGGGCATGGCCGCCATGCCCACGATGGGCTTGTCGAGCCGGTGACCGGCCATCGAGCCGTAGTCGGGTGCCCCGCCGAAGCCGTAGACCGCCCCTGTCGATGCGTCCAGCCAGTAGGAGGTGTCCTGGACTGGGATCGTGCTCCCTGAGGGCGCTGTCTTCGGTGTGCCCGACGGCGCGGGCGCGTTCGTCGGTGTGCCCGACGGCGCGGGCGCGTTCGTCTGTGTGCCCGTTGGGCCAGGTGTGCTGGAGGTCGCGCTCGTGGACAGGCTCTCCGACGACCCTGCCGACAGGCCTCCGGCGGACGTTGTCCCACCGAGCCCGGACGCGCCGGCTTGGGGGAGGCTGGACCACGACAAGGACCAGGAGAAGAGGCCCGCCAAGCCCACCGTCAGGGCAGCCGCGACGCAGCGCCGGCGGCGGGCCAGGCACGCCCGACGCAGAACGCGGGAAAGCGGTAGTCGGCCCACGGGTCCCATCCCGGGCGAATTGTAATGACGCGCGAACCGAAAGCAAGAAAATAGCCAAAATGCGTGCACATACAGGCACTTTTCTTGCGCGGTCCGGCGCCCAGAGCGCGCTCGGCGCGCCGGACGGCCTCGGGCGCGTCAGGACCGCAGCAGCTCCGCGACGTCGAAGGCAAGGTCGAGCGACTGGCGCGCGTTCAGCCGAGGATCGCACATCGTCGTGTAGCGCTGCGCGAGATCGTTCTCGGCGATCGCTTCGGCGCCGCCGAGGCACTCGGTCACGTCGTCGCCGGTGAGCTCAACGTGGACCCCTCCCGGCCAGGTCCGAAGCGACCGGTGAACGGCGAACCATTGGCGGATCTCTTCGACGATGTCGTCGAAGCGCCTGGTCTTGCGACCGTTTTCGCTCGAAAGGGTATTGCCGTGCATCGGGTCGCAGACCCAGACGACGGGATGGCCGGCGTCACGCACCGCCTCGATCAACGGGGGGAACGTGTCGGCGACCCTGTCGGCGCCCATCCGCGTGATGAGCGTCAGCCGTCCGGGGGTTCGGTCGGGGTCCAGGCGCTCGCAGAGCCGGCGCACCTCGTCGGGAGTGACGGTCGGGCCGAGCTTCACCCCGATCGGGTTGATCACGCCCGAAAGGAACTCCACGTGGGCGCCGTCCAGCTGGCGCGTGCGCTCGCCGACCCACAGGAAGTGCCCCGACGTGTCGACCCAGTCGCCGGTGAGCGAGTCTTGGCGGGTCAGCGCTTCTTCGTAGTGCAGGACGAGCGCTTCATGACTGGTCCAAAAGTCGGTCTCGTGGAGGCCCTCTTCCGCCGCGAGGTCGATCCCGCAGGCTGCCATGAAGCGCAGCGCGCGGTCGATCTCGGTCGCGATCTGCTCGTAGCGGCGCCCCTCGTTCGAGGATGCGACGAACTGCTGGTTCCAGCGATGCACGTGGGAGAGGTCGGCGAAACCGCCCTTGGTGAACGCACGCAAGAGGTTGAGGGTTGCGGCCGCCTGGTGGTAGGCAGCCACGAGCCGGCCCGCGTCGGGACGCCGGGCTATGGGGTCGAACGCCTCGTCGTTGACCATGTGCCCCCGGAAGGCCTCGAGCTCGATCCCGCCGATGCGCTCGACCGGGGACGTGCGAGGCTTCGCGAACTGTCCGGCGATCCGCCCGACCTTTACGACGGGGACCCCGGCGGCGTAGGTGAGCGTCACCGCCATCTGCAGCATCACCTTGAGCTTGTCCCTGATCGCGTCGGCGCTGAACTCACGGAACGACTCGGCACAGTCGCCGGCCTGAAGAAGGAACGCCTTCCCCTCGGACACGTCCGCGAGCGCGGCGGTGAGATGACGTGCTTCGCTCGCGATGACCAGCGGCGGAAGTCCCGCCAGGGTCGCCTCCGCCTCCTTCAGGGCCTCGGCGTCGGGCCAGTCGGGCTGCTGGGCTGCTGGGCACGACCGCCACGAGCTGGCGCGCCATGCTCTGCGAGGGGCCGGAGACCCGGTGACGGTCATGCGCCCAGCGTACGACCTGGGCAGGGGGCGGTCGTCTACGCTGCCGCGATGCCGAGCCCAACGCGTCCCGAGGCTGCGTCCGGGCAGGCGAAGGGACGCCGGCCGTCCGCGGCCGAGCGCGTCGGGCTCCTCGGGGGCACCTTCGACCCGCCGCACTGCGGACACGTCGCGGCAGCGAGAGCCTCGATGCGGACGCTCGACCTCGATCGCCTGCTCCTCGTCGTCGCCAACGAGCCCTGGCAGAAGGTGCCGCTGCGCCCCGTCACCGCCGCGGAGGACCGCTTCGCCATGGTCGAAGCCGTGGTGCCCCTCATCCCGGGCGCGGAAGCATCCCGGCTCGAGATCGACCGCGGGGGGCCGAGCTATACGGCTGACACGGTCGACGCGCTCCTCGACGACGCCGGCCACCGCGGGGTGACCCTCGACCTCTACCTGATCGTCGGTGCTGATCTCGTCCCGGCGCTCGACACCTGGCGGCGGGTTGACGAACTTCGCAACATGGTGACCCTGGCCGTGGTCGCCCGGCCGCACAGCACGCCACTTCGCCCCTCGGGGTGGAAGTCGGTGTACGTGGAGGACGCTATGGTCGACGTCTCGAGCTCGGAGGTGCGGGAGCGCTTGGAACGGGGGTTGCCGGTCGACGGTCTCGTGCCGCCCGAGGTGGTCCGCTGCATTCGCGCTCGCGGTCTGTACGCTGTGAGCGGATGAGGACGTCGGACACGGACACGGACCCACTTCGGGTGCTCACACCGGAGAGGTCCGCCGTCGATCCCGGGGAGCACCCGGCATCCGTGGACCGCCGTGCGCTCCACGGCGCAAGGCGCAGGGCGCGCCACGTACGCCGTCTGTACGCTCTCGCCGGTCTCGCCGTCCTCGCCGGCGCCTTCGCCGCCGCCGTCGTCGTGGTGATGGCCCGTTGACGCTTCCCGGTTCGGCGCTCGTCGCGGCTGCCGTCGCGGACGAGAAGCTCGGCAACGAGACCGTCGTGCTCGACATGGACGAGGCGCTGGGCGTCGTGGACGCATTCGTCGTGACGAGTGGACGCAATGTGCGCCAGGTCCGGACGCTTGTGGAGGAGATCGAGCGCCAGGTGAAAGCGCGCGCCGAGCGAGCACCGCTCAGCGTCGAAGGGCTCCGTGACGCGACGTGGGTCCTCATGGACTATGGCGACTTCGTCGTGCACGTCTTCTTGGAGGAGATCCGCGCCTTCTACGACCTCGAGCACCTCTGGATCGCCGCCCCCCGCGTGCACTGGCGCGAGGAGGCGGCGGGCTGATCGGCTCTCGGCGCCCGGGTCCCGGCCCACGAGCCGGCGTCAGGGCGTCGTGGTCGGCGTCGTCGTTGTCAACAGCGAGGCGTACTGCGCCTCGTGGACCGGCCCCGTCCACAGGGCTCCCGTCTCGAGCGGCACTTCGGTTTGTGCTCCGGCGATCTCGAAGATCACCCCGACGCCCGGCATGATCGACGTCACCGTGGACACCACCTGCGCGACGCCGAGAATCCAGCGCTCGCCCTCGAGTGTGCCGAAGTCAGCGTTGAAGTTCAGCGTCACGGTCCTCTTCTTGGCTGTCTGATCGCTCGACAACAGCCGGATCCGGGAGCCGAGGGCGCTGGAGAAGCCGTGGGCCCGCTCGGACGTCGTAGGCCCTGCGAGGAGGGCCCCGACGACCGTGGCGGTCTTGGGAGGCGACGGGACCACCCGGACGACCGGCTGCAGGCGACCGTCCGGCGCCAGGAAGAAGACGGCAGCCCGTGTGCAGCCGCTCTTTGTGCACGGGCTGCTCGTTGGCTCGCTGACGGTTCTGCGAGGGTGGATCTGGTGCGCCGAGACCGGGGTCGCCGAGGGCTGGGTCGGGATCCCGCAGGCGGCGAGGAGGAGGCCCGCAGCCCCGAGGGCCGCAAGCGGCACCACCGCCCGCCGCAGCGTCCTCACGCGGGGCCGTCCCCGGCTGCGGGCTTGCCGTCTCGTCCGCCTGCGAGCTCGGCGTCGGGCAACGCGAGCTCGGCGTCGGGCTCCGTGGCCTCGTCGACCTCGTCGTCGGGCTCGGCCAGCTGGCCGGGGAGCTCGACGGTGAAACGGGCTCCACCGCCCTCCGCCTCCTCGGCCCAGACCCTCCCCCCCTGCACCCGGACGTGCTCTGCCACGAGGGCGAGCCCCAGGCCAGTTCCGGTGCCTGCGCCGCGCTTGAACGCCGCGTGGCCGCGGTAGAAGCGCTCGAAGACCCGCGTGCGTTCGGTCGGCGGGAGCCCGGGGCCCGCGTCTTCCACCGAGATCCGCACCGCGCGCGCCGGGGCGGTGCCGGGACCGCCCGGTGCCACACGCACCGACGTCGCCCCTCCGCCGTAGAGGGACGCGTTCTCGATGAGGTTCGACATGACCCGCTCGAAGCGTCGCTTGTCAACCCACAGGTGCGTGCCCTGCACCGCTGGATCGACCTGCACGACGGGAGGCGGGGAGTCGATCGGCAGCGCGCGATATGCCGCGGCGACCGCCTGGCGCACCAGCTCACCGGGGTCCACCTCCTCGAGCGAGACGTCCGCCGACCCGGTGTCCGACCGCGAGATCTCGAGCAGGTCGCCCACCATCCGCTGGAACCGGCGCACGTCAGCGGTGAGGAGCTCGAGCGCGCGGCGGCCCTGCGCGTTGAGTGACCCTGCCTGCACCTCGAGCACCTCGAGGCTCGCCCCCAGCGTGGTGAGCGGCGAGCGGAGCTCGTGGCTCACGTCCGAGGTGAAGCGCGCCTCGCGCTCGATGCGCTCCTGGAGCTGGTCGACCATCCGGTTGAACGAGCTCGTCAGCGCGGCGAGGTCCGGGTCGCCGGCAGTCGAGACGAGGCGCGTCCCGAGGTCGCCGCCTGCGATCGCCACAGCCGCGCGCGAGACGCCGGTGAGGGGCCGCAGCGACCGGCCGCTCGCCCAACGGCCGAATGCGGCGCCGAGGACGGTGGTCA
Source organism: Acidimicrobiaceae bacterium (assembly GCA_027339205.1). Lineage (GTDB taxonomy): Bacteria > Actinomycetota > Acidimicrobiia > Acidimicrobiales > RAAP-2 > JAJYVT01. The sequence goes on from DAHWOV010000051.1 coordinate 8,272, forward strand.
CGACGCCCGCGCCGAAGAGCGCGAGCGCGAGGACTCGAAGGGTGTGGGCCAGGTCTTCGACGTTGAAGATCTCGAAGTAGGCGCCGCCGATCGACTTGATGGGCACGCCCACGGCGATCTGCGGCGCGCCGTGGAGGACGTAGGTCTGCGAGGCTGCAGTGTGGTGGCGGATCACCATCGAGCGCAGCGAGGCGGGGACCGAGCTCTGGGTCACGGTGAATGTCCGTCCGTACCACGTACCCCCCTCTTCGAGGAGCGAGTGCGAGCGCGATGTGACCGCTGTGAGCGTCTGGTCGATCGGTGTCCCTGCCGCGACGTGCTGGCTCACGTATGTGGCGTTGAGCAAGGTCTCGTGGATCGCTGTGCGCTCCCGGTCGCCCACGAGGAAGTGCCGCGTCGTGAAGTAGCTGATGGCCCCCATGCTCGCCGAGAGCACCAGCGCGCCGAGGGCGAACATCGTCATGACCCGCGCTCTCAGGCCGAAGCGGGTCCACAGTCGTGCGGGACGCGCCGGCGAGCGGGGCTTAGGGCACAAGCTTGTAGCCCATGCCCCGGACGGTGAGGATGTGGCGGGGGAGTGCGGGGTCCGGCTCGACCTTGGTGCGGAGCCGGCGGATGTGCACGTCGACGAGGCGCCCGTCGCCGAAGTAGTCGTAACCCCACACCCGGTCGAGGAGCTGCTCGCGGCTGAGGACCTTGTTGGGGCTCGAGGCCAGCTCGCAGAGCAGGCGGAACTCGGTCTTCGTGCAGTGGACCTCGGTGCCGCCAATGTGGCGGAGCACCCCTTCTTCTGGAAGGAGCTCCAGGTCACCGAACGCGAGCACGGTCGGCTCCTCGTCGACCGGGCGGACGCGCCGGAGCAGGGCGCGGATGCGAGCTCCGAGCTCCTTGGTCACGAATGGCTTGGTCACGTAGTCGTCGGCCCCCGCCTCGAGCCCTGCGACCACGTCATGGGTGTCCGCGCGCGCGGTGACGATGATGATGGGCACCGCGCTCTGGCGGCGGAGCGCTCGGCAGCACTCGAAGCCGTCCATCCCCGGCAGCATGAGGTCGATGAGCGCGACGTCGGCGGGCTGCTCGGAGAACTGCTCGAGCGCCGTCTCCCCGTTCGCGGCCTCGTCGATTTCGTAGCCCTCGCCCTCGAGCGCGAGCCGCATGGAGGAGCGGATGCGCTCGTCGTCCTCCACGATCAGGATGCGGCCTGCCATGACACCAAGGTTACGGCCTGGGAGCGGCCGAGGTGGACCGGTCGAGCCCGGACTCGGCGATACCGTGGGGAGGTGGAGGAGGGCGCTGACCGGACGGTCGCCCCGGCCTGGCGGCTCGGGGACTACGCGAGCTCGTTGCTCGGACGCTCTGGCGCCACCCGGCGGGCGTACCTGGGTGACGTCGAAGCCTTCTGCGAGTGGGCCGCGCGAGCGGGTCGCTCCAGCCCGGACGCCGCCGACCGGCTCCTGCTCCGCCGCTACCTCGCGTACCTCGCGACCCGCGGCTATGCGCGCGCGAGCGTCGCCCGCAAGGCTGCCTCCCTCCGTGACTACTTCGGCTGGTGCCGCCGCCAGGCGCTCGTCGACGAGGACCCCTCCCGCCGGCTGGGCTCCCCGGGCACCGGAGGGCGCCTTCCTGCGGTGCTCTCCCCCTGTGAGCTGGACGTCATGCTGGAGGGCCGCGGTGCAAGCGGCGGCGGTGGTCGTGCAGGGACCGGCTCTCGAGGCGCGGGAGCGCAGCGCGCCGAGGAGAGGGTCGCGCGCTCGGTCGCCTACGCGCTGCGCGACGACGCCGTCCTCGAGCTCCTCTACGCGGCCGGACTTCGCGTGTCCGAGCTCTGCGGGCTGGACCTCGCCGGCGTGGATCTCGAGGCACGCACCGTGACGGTCATGGGAAAGGGTTCCAAGGAGCGCCGAGTGCCGGTGCACGCCCGCTGCACGGAGGCGCTCCGACGGTGGCTCGAAGAGGGCCGTCCGGCCGTGGCGGGACCCGACAGCCCGCCCGCGGCCGTCTTCTTGAACCGGCGGGGCCTGCGGCTCGGTCCCCGAGACGTCCGTCGCATCGTCGACCGCCGCTCGCCCGTGCCCACCCATCCGCACGCGTTGCGCCACTCGATGGCCACGCACCTCCTCGACGGAGGCGCGGACTTGCGCGTGGTCCAGGAGCTGCTCGGCCATGCCAGCCTTCGGACGACCCAGATCTACACCCACGTCAGCAGGGAGCGGCTCGTCGAGGTCTACTCGAGGTCCCACCCTCGGGCCTGATCGGGTGGCCGGGGACCCGGCGCAGCGGGTAATCTCCTGCGTGCCTGCCGTCCGGCGGGCAGCGTACGAGAAACCGATCCCGCACCCGAGCGCGTTCCGCGGTCGCCCCGAGGGGTGCTGCGCACGGGGAAGTGCAACCGACTGGAGGAATCGAATGGCCGTCGTCACGATGCGGCAGCTGCTGAGCGCCGGAGTCCACTTCGGGCACCAGACCCGCCGGTGGAACCCCAAGATGCGCCGCTACATCCTCGGCGAGCGCAACGGGATCTACCTCATCGATCTCCACAAGACGCTGGAGGGGATCGAGAGCGCCTACGCCTTCGTGCGCGACCTCGTCGCAGGCGGCGGCAACGTGCTGTTCGTGGGCACGAAGAAGCAGGCCCAGGGGCCGATCGCGGAGTACGCGGCTGCCTGCGGCATGCCGTACGTGAACCAGCGCTGGCTCGGCGGCATGCTCACCAACTTCGCGACCGTGTCCGGCCGGGTGAAGCGGATGCAGGACCTGAGGGCGATGCAGGTCGCGGGCGACTTCGACGCGATGCCCAAGCGGGAGGCGCTGCGCCACGTGAGAGAGCTGGAGAAGCTCAGCCGCAACCTCGGTGGGATCAGCGGGCTGGACCGGCTCCCCGAGGCGATCTTCGTGATCGACACGAAGAAGGAGCACATCGCGGTCACCGAGGCGAACAAGCTGCGGCTGCCCGTCGTGGCGGTGGTGGACACCAACTGCGACCCGGACGTGATCGACTACGTGATCCCCGGGAACGACGACGCGATCCGCTCGGGCTCACTCATGTGCCGGGTGATCGCCGACGCCGTCGCCGAGGGACGCTGGATCGCCGCGCACCGCCCGGCTCCTCGCCGGCCCGAGTCGGACGGCGCGCCCACCTCGCCGCCGGCGCCACCGCGGCCCCGGCCGAGAGCGATCGTCGACGCCTCGCACCCCGAGCCGCCGCCCGAGCCGGCCGCCACCGCTGCCGAGCCGCCCGCCGAGTCGCCGCCCGAGCCCGCCGAGTCGCCGCCCGAGCCCGCAGCCGCTGGCGAAGCGCCACCCGAGCCCGTCGCCGGGCCTGGCAGCGCGGCGTCGGACGGGGCGATCGAGCCCGCCCAGCCGGCCGAGACCACCCCCATCACCACGGAGGCCTGAGAAGTGCCAGATTTCACTGCCAAGGACGTCCAGACGCTTCGCCGGCTCGCCGGCGTCGGCATGCTGGACGCGAAGCGCGCCCTCGAGGAGTCCGGCGGCGTGATGGAGGACGCGATGCAATGGCTCCGGCTGAAGGGGCTCGCGAGGGCTGCAGCCCGCGACGAGCGCGAAGCGTCGCAGGGCGCGGTCGCAGCCGTTCGCCAGGGATCGAGCGCGGCGATCGTGGAGCTCCGGTGCGAGACGGACTTCGTGGCGAAGTCGCCCGACTTCGTCTCCCTTGTCGACGAGCTGGCGGCCGCCGTCGCCGAGAACGGCGAGCAGGCCCTCGAGGAGCGGAAGGGCGAGATCGACCAGCTGCGCACCTCGCTGCAGGAGAACATCTCCGTCGGCCGCGTCGTCCGCATGGAGAGCAACGAGGGACAGGTGCTCGACGGCTACGTCCACCAGCAGTCGGGCAGGGGCGTCAACGCGGTGATCGTCCTTCTCGAGGGGGGCACCCAGGAGCTGGCGCACGACGTGGCGGTGCACATCGCGTTCTCCCGTCCCGAGTACGTGCGTCGTGAGGACGTTCCCGAAGCCGAGGTCGCCGCCGAGCGAGCCACCCTTGAGCAGATCTCGCGCAACGAGGGAAAGCCGGAAGCCTCGCTCCCCAAGGTGGTGGAGGGAAGGATGAACGGCTGGTTCAGGGAGCGGGTGCTCGTGGAGCAGCCCTACGTACGCGACGAGAAGCGCACCATCTCCGACCTTCTCGGGTCGGCGAAGATCGTCCGGTTCGCTCAGGTGGTGATCGGCTCCTGAGCGCGCCGGACCCGGCTGCGGGATAGCGGAGGCGCTGGTCATGGGTGAGCCGCGACGCCTGGTCCTCAAGATGTCGGGCGAGGCACTCGCGTCGTCCGCTTCCGACGAGACGATCGATGCCTCTGTCGTCGAGCGGATCGCCGGCGAGATCGCCGAGGCGCTCCAAGAGCTGCCCCTGCAGCTCGCTGTCATGGTGGGAGGCGGGAACATCTGGCGCGGCACCACCGGTGCGGGCGCGGGGATGGACCGTGCGACCTCTGACACCATGGGCATGCTCGGCACGGTCATCAACGCGCTCGCGCTGCAGGACGCGCTCGAGCACAAGGACCAGCCCACTCGTGTGCTGACCGCGGTGCACATGGCCGAGGTCGCTGAGCCGTACATCCGCCGACGGGCGATCCGCCACCTCGAGAAGGGGCGCGTGGTGATCTTCGCGGCCGGGATGGGCAACCCGTACTTCACGACGGACACCTCGGCCGCGCTGCGCAGCGCGGAGATCGAAGCGGAGCTGCTCTTGAAAGGCACGCACGGCGGCGTGGACGGGGTGTACAGCGCCGACCCCCGCAAGGATCCCTCGGCGACCCGCTTCGACGAGGTCTCCTTCATGGACGTCATCGCGAAGGACCTGCGGGTCATGGATCTTACGGCCATCACGTTCTGCAAGGACAACAAGCTGCCCATCTTGGTCTTCGACCTGATGGGGCCGGGCAATCTGCGCCGGGCGCTCAGCGGCGAACGGATCGGTACGCTTGTCCGGTGATGGACGACGACCTGGTCGAGGTGGTCCTGGAGGAAGCCCGCGACAAGATGGCGAAGGCGGTCGACCACGTCCGCAGCGAATTCGCGGCCGTGAGGACCGGCCGAGCCTCCCCGGCACTGGTGGAGCACCTGATGGTCGACTACTACGGGACTCCGACGCCGCTGCGGCAGATCTCGGGGTTCACCGTCCCCGACGCGATGCTGCTGGTCGTGTCCCCCTACGACAAGAGCTCGCTGTCCGCGATCGAGAAGGCCATCCAGAGCTCGGATCTCGGCATCAACCCGTCCAACGACGGTACCGTCATCCGGCTCGCATTCCCCCCGCTGACCGAGGAGCGGCGCAAGGAGCTCGTGAAAGTCGTCCGCCACAAAGCGGAGGAGGGGCGCGTGGCGATCAGGAACCTCCGCAGGGCCACGCGTCACGAGCTGGAGTCGCTCGAGAGGGACGGGTCCATCTCTTCAGACGAGCTGGACAGAGTTGAAAAGGAGATCGAGAAGATCACGCACCAGCAGGTGGCGGCCGTCGATCAGCTTCTGGCGCACAAGGAGAAGGAGCTGCTCGAAGTCTGAGGGCGCGCCCCGGGTCTTGGGCACGCGACGAGGATGAAGGATGCAGGCCCGGAGCGGGAACGTGGTGACAACGGACGTCATGACAAGCGACACAGTCCACGAGGACCAGCACGAGGTCGACGAGGATGCCGGCTCGCGCCGCACCGAGCAGGTGCGGATCGTAGGCGCTGAGCGGGCCGGAGACTCGGCGGGACCACCCATCGACGGGGGCACCGACGCCGGTGGGGCAGACCTCGGCGCAGGCACCGACGAAGGCTGGGGACCCGAGGACTGGCCCGTCCCCGAAGAGCCCCAGCTGCCCCACTGGACCGAGGCGCCGACCGGGGAGATCCCGGCGGTGCTTTCGCGAAGGGACGAAGCTGGTCAACAGGATCCGTGGGCGTCGCTGCCGGAGCCCTCGTGGCGCGAGGAGCGCCGCGACTGGGAGCACGACGAGACGCTCGGCGCCTCGTTGCTCGGGCTTGCCGGCGACGAGCCGACGCTGATCAAGGAGTCGGCCGAAGAAGAGCGCCAGCCCTGGAGCTTCGACCTCGACGCGCCGGAGGCGCCCGTGTCCCATCCAGGCGCCGGGGAGCCAGACAGCTTCGCAACGCTCCCGACAGACGAGCTCCCAGGCGTCCGGGGCTCGGGCGACGAGCCTCGGGATGCGGTGGACGACGCTGCGGGAGCCGGACAGAAAGACGCCGGTGGAGACGCCGACGGAGACCCCGAGGGAGCCCTCGAAGCGTTGGCCGAAGGAGCCGTCGAAGAGCTGACCTGGGGAGCCGTCGAAGAGCTGGCCTGGGGAGATGCCGAAGAGCTGGCCCGGGGAGGTGCCGGCGAGGAGGCGGAGAAGGCAGAGCTCGACTTCTCAGGCGAGGAGACGACGCTCCTTTCGCCACAGGCCCCGGCCGCCGTCCGAGCGGGCGACGACGACGGGGCAGAGCCCGGGGACATGCGGCTGGAGGGCCGCGGCGCAGCCGACGACCGGACGAGGCGCGAGGAGGACGCAAGGCGGTCGCGCGGCCACCCCACCCGCGGGCCGTCGGATCGCCGCACCGTGCCGCTGCCACCCGCGGTCGGCGACCGGCCGCTCGCCCAGCGTGCCCCGGTGCCCCGGCACGCCGGGGACGACGCGCTCTCCCAGCGCGCGGGGCGCAACATCCCTGCCGCGGTGGCGAGCGGGCTGGTCATCGGGGGGCTCGCGCTGCTCGCCTTCCACTTCGGCCCGGTGCCGTCGATGGTGGTGGTCACCGTCGTGCTCGCTGCCGCGGCGATCGAGGCGTACGCCGCGTTCCGCCGCGTGTACCGCCCTGCGTCGCTGCTCGGCATCGCGGCGGTCGTGGGGCTCCTGGTCGGAACCTACGACAAGCCCTTCGTCGCGCTCCCCGCCGTGGTGGTGCTCCTCGTCGCGGCCACGTTCGTCTGGCACCTCCTCGGCGTGGACCGCCGCGCGGACCCGGTGAGGAGCACGGCGGCGACCCTCTTCGTCTTCTGCTGGGTCGGCGTCTTCGGCTCGTACGCAGCCCTACTGCTCGCCCCGTCCCTCTTCCCCCACCGCACCGGCATCGCCTACCTTCTTGGCGCGCTGATCGCCGCTGTGGCCTACGACGTGGGCGCGCTCGCCGCAGGGGCGTGGATCGGCCGCCACCCGCTCAGTGCGGTGAGCCCGGGCAAGACGTGGGAGGGGCTCCTCGGGGGCGCGGTCGCGGCGATCGTGTTCGCCGTCGGCATCGTCCACCTCGTGCACCCCTGGACCCTCGGCCAGGCGGCCCTGCTCGGCGTGGTCGTGGCCGTCGTCAGCCCGATCGGCGACCTGTGCGAGTCCCTGGTGAAGCGTCACCTCGGGTTGAAGGACATGGGCCGCATCCTGCCGGGTCACGGCGGGCTCCTGGACCGGGTGGACGGCCTGCTCTTCGTCCTTCCCGCCACCTACTACCTGGTTCGCGCGTTCGGGCACGGCTAGGGGCGGCTAGGGGACGGTTAGGGGCGACGAGGCGGCGGCCGAGGTGCTCGCGGCTGCCAGATGTCGGCCGAGGTGCTCCCGGCTGCAAGACGCGGTGAGCCGAGGCAGCCAACGCCCGGTCTTCGAGGGAGCCCGGCTCCTGGGAGCCTGTCCGTGGGCGCTTCTGCGAGCCGGTCCGTCGGCGAGTCCCGCCCCTCGGGCGAGCGGCGCGGCGGTTGCGGCTTGCGGGGATGGCATGCTGGGTGGCCGATGACGACCGTGAGCCTGGTGGGATCGACCGGGTCCATCGGGACCCAGGCCGTCGACGTGGTCGAGGCTGCGCCCGACCGCTACCGCGTCGTCGCGATCGCGGCCCATCGGTCCGTTGAGACGCTCGCCGACCAAGCGCACCGCCTCCGTCCTGCGCTCGTGGCGATCGGCGACCCCGGCGCCGCAGCGGAGCTCGAGCCCCTGCTCCCCGCCGGCACCGAGCTCCTCACCGGCCTCGACGGGCTCGTCGCCGCAGCGCACGCGGCCGACGTGGTGCTGAACGCCGTCGTCGGCTTCGCCGGGCTGCCGGTCACGCTCGCGGCGCTCGAATCGGGCCGGCGGCTCGCCCTCGCCAACAAGGAGTCGCTGATCGCGGGCGCACCCGTCGTCCAGCGCGCCCGCAGGACCCCCGGCGCCCAGATCGTGCCCGTCGACTCCGAGCACTGCGCCATCCACCAGTGCCTGTCGGTGGTCGAGCCCCGTCGACCGAGGGCCGACGGGAGCGGCTGGATCGGGCCAGGGGACCCGCAACCTGGTGGCGACGAGCCCGCCCCGCTCGTGCCGTACCCGTCGGTCACTCGGCTGCTCGTCACCGCCTCGGGCGGGCCCTTCCGCGGCCGGACCCGCGGCGAGCTGGGGTCGGTTGGCGTCGCCGACGCGCTCAGCCACCCCACCTGGCGCATGGGACCCAAGATCACCGTCGACTCGTCGACGCTCATGAACAAGGGGCTGGAAGTCATCGAGGCGCACGAGCTGTTCGGCCTCCCCTATGACCGGATCGAGGTCGTCGTCCACCCCCAGTCGGTCGTCCACTCGATGGTCGAGCTGGTCGACGGCTCCACCATCGCGCAGCTGTCCCAGCCGGACATGCGGCTCCCGATCGGGTACGCGCTGGGATGGGCGGAGCGGCTCGAGCACGCGTTTGGCGCGATCGACTGGGCCGCGCCCCTCTCCCTCAGCTTCGAGCCGCCGGACCGCGCAGCCTTCCCGTGCCTCGACCTCGCCTACGCGGCGGGGCGGGCGGGTGGCCCTGCCCCGGCGTGGCTGAACGCCGCCAACGAGGTGGCGGTCGCGGCGTTCCTGGACGGCCGGCTCGATTGGCTGGGCATCGCCGATGTCGTCGCAGCGGTCCTCGACCGATGTGACGGCGCGCCGCTGCGAAGCGTCGACGACGTGCTCGATGCGGACCGCAGCGCCCGGGAGCTTGCGGCCGACGCGGTCGACCGCCGTTTGGCGGCCGTGTGAGCTGGGTGTCCACCCCGAAGGCGCCGCCCGGGGAAGAGGGAGGGGACGAGGGGGGCGCCGAGGCCCGCCGGCCCGGAGAGGGTGCCGAGGCCGGAGCGGGTGCCGACGAGGCCGGAGGGGGTGCCGCCGAGGCCGGAGGGGGGTCGAAGCGATCCGGCGCGGCGCAGGAGCCACCTCGTAGCCCATCGACGCGTTGGGCGATCGTCCGCCTGGTCGTGGTGGTGGCGGCGATCGTCGCGGTGTTCCTCGCGGCGGGACTCGCCGATCTCCTCATCTTCATCCTGGCGCTCGTCGCCTGCGTCATCCTCCACGAGCTCGGTCACTACCTGACGGCCAAGTGGAGCCACATGAAGGTGACCGAGTTCTTCATCGGCTTCGGTCCGCGGCTGTGGTCCGTCCGGAAAGGCGAGACCGAGTACGGCTTCAAGCCGATCGTCGTCGGCGCCTACGTGAAGATCCCCGGGATGACCAACCTCGAGCAGGTCGACCCGGCGGACGAGCCCCGCACCTACCGCCAGAAGCCGTTCCACCGCAGGATCCTGGTCGCGAGCGCTGGCTCGATCATGCACTTCGTGATCGCCTTCGTGCTCGCCGGCGCCGTCGCGCTCTCGGTCGGGGTCCCGACCGGCACGCAGGTGACGGTGGCAGGGTTCACGCCATGGCCCGGGCATCGCGAGACCGCCGCCCAGCTCGCCGGGATGAAGCCCGGCGACCGCGTCCTCTCGATCGACGGCAAGCAGGTGGAGACCACCACAGCGCTCTCGAAGACGATCCAGGCTGCCAAGGGCGGCCCCGTGACGCTCGTCGTCGAGCGCGGTGGCCGCCGCAGGACGCTGGTCGTGCAGCCGCAGGCGGGGCACGTCGTCACGACGGGGAAGACAAAGGGCGAAGAAGTGCTCGGCAAGGGGTCGGGCAGCGGGACAGGCAGGACCGAGTGGCTCATCGGCATCCAGACGAGCCTCGCTCCGGTCTTCACCCCCCAGGACCCGTGGCAGGGCGTCGCCTGGGCGGGGGACGACGTCGGCAACGTCACGCGCCTCACCGTGCTGGGGTTCGGTCACGCGTTCTCACCCGGCGGGCTCTCGTCGCTCTTCCACCAGGTGACCAATACCCAGGCCGCCGACAAGGCCGCGGCGAACCCGACGAAGTCGAACCGGATCCTCTCCGTGGTCGAGGCAGCCCGGCTCGCGACCCAAGCCGAGGCGAAAGGGGCGTACTACTTCCTCTCCATCCTGATCGCCCTCAACATCGCGCTCGGGCTCTTGAACATGCTCCCGATGCTGCCGCTCGACGGCGGCCACGTCGCCATCGCTGTGTACGAACGGATCCGCACGCGTCGCGGGCGCCCCTACTACCAGGCGGACGTCGCCAAGCTCATGCCGGTCGCGTACGCCTTCATGGCGCTCCTCCTCGTGGTCGTCGGCTCGGCGGTGTTCCTCGACATCGCGCATCCCCTCGCCAACCCCTTCGGCTGATCAAACGTTCGGCCGGCTGGGCTCCGGCTGCTCGGGGCTCCGGCTGCTCGGAGCTCCCGCTGCTCGGGGCTCCGGCTTCGCCGATGCACGTCGCGACGAGGTGGCGCGGCAGAATGGAGTGCGATGGATCCCTCATCCGACTTGCTCATGCCCCGCCGAAGGACCCGCCAGATCCACGTCGGCGACGTCGCGGTCGGAGGGGGCGCACCCGTATCCGTGCAGTCGATGACGACGACGAAGACCGCCGACGTCGATGGGACGCTCGCGCAGATCTACGCGCTCGCTGCCGCGGGAGCGGACATCGTCCGGTGCACCTGCAACGAGGAGGCTGCTGCCGAGGGGCTTGCCAGGATCGTCCCGCGCTCTCCGGTGCCGATCATCGCCGACATCCACTTCCACGTCGAGATGGCGCTGGCCGCGCTCGAGGCGGGCGTCCACGGTCTCCGGCTCAACCCTGGCAACCTGCGCAAGGAGTCAGAGATCAAGCTCGTTGCGTCCGAGGCGAAGGATCGCGGGGTCCCGATCCGCATCGGGGTCAACGCCGGGTCGCTCCACCCCGACCTCTACAAGAAGTACGGGCGCGCGACCCCCGAGGCGCTCGTGGAGTCGGCCAAGATCGAGCTCGCCTACTTCGAGGAGGTCGGCTTCAGCGACGTCAAGATCTCCGTCAAGGCGTCGTCGGTGGCCTTGATGATCGCCGCCTACCGCCTCGCGTCCGAGACCTTCGACCATCCGCTGCACCTGGGCGTCACGGAGGCCGGACCACCACCCGCCGGCCTCGTGAAAGGGACCGCGGGGATCGGCACGCTCCTCGCCGAGGGCATCGGAGACACGATCCGCTACTCGCTGACCGCGGACCCCGTGGAGGAGGCTCGGGCGGGACGCCAGCTCCTCGAGTCGCTCGGGCTGCGTGAGCGCAAGGGGCTCGACCTGATCGCGTGCCCATCCTGCGGTCGCGCCCAAGTCGACGTCATCGCGGTCGCCAAGGAAGCGCAAGCAGCCCTCGAGGACCGCAACCTGCCAATCCAGGTCGCCGTCATGGGCTGTGTCGTCAACGGGCCGGGCGAGGCTCGCAGCGCCGACCTCGGCATCGCCGCCGGCAAGCAGAAGGGACATCTGTTCATCCAGGGGAAGATCGTCCGAGTGGTGCCGGAGGCCGAGATGGTCGCGGCACTCGTCGCCGAGGCGGAGCGACTGGTGGCCGAGGGTGTCGAAGCCCGGCTCGCCGCGGCGGATGCCTCTGCCGAGGCAGAGGCGGAAGCCGACCGCCGCGCGCTGCTCGACGAGAAGGGTGCCGACCCGAACGCCTCCGAGGTGCGTGTGGACCGCATCCGCCGGCGCGTGCACGGCACCGACGCGGAGGGATCGGACGATCCGGCGGCGCCAGCGTCGTAGGGACGCGTCCGGGGTACGGGCGCGCCTCGGTCTACGCTCCCCGGATGGTTGACGCCGATGCGAGCGACGCGGACGTTGCCGCCGATGCCAAGCCCGAGGGTCGAATGCCGGGGCCGCGCCCGGCTGCCAAGGGATCTCTCACGCCGCGTGGCGAGGACTTCCCCCGGTGGTACCAGGAGGTGGTCGCCCGTGCGGAGATGGCCGACAACGGGCCGGTTCGCGGCACCATGGTCATCAGGCCGTGGGGCTACGAGATCTGGGAGAGGCTCCAGGCAGCCATCGACGAGCGGATCAAGGCTGCAGGTGCGCACAATGCGTACTTTCCCCTGTTCATCCCGGAATCCTTCATGCGTCTCGAGGCCGAGCACGTGGAAGGCTTCAATCCCGAGCTCTGGGTCGTCACCCAGGGCGGCGGCCGGCAGCTCGATGAGCCCGTCGTCGTCCGGCCCACGAGCGAGACCGTCATCAACCACTTCTTCGCAAAATGGGTGCAGAGCCACCGCGATCTCCCCCTGCTCGTCAACCAGTGGTGCAACGTGGTGCGGTGGGAGCTTCGGCCTCGTCTGTTCCTGCGCACGACCGAGTTCCTCTGGCAGGAGGGCCACACTGCGCACGCCGACGAGAAGGAGGCGCGCGCGTACGCGCTGCGGATCCTGACCGACGTCTACAAGGACGCGATGGAGGAGGTCGCGGCGATTCCCGTCCTCGTCGGCCACAAGACCGCGCGCGAGCGGTTCGCAGGCGCGGTCCGCACCTGGACGTGCGAAGCGATGATGGGCGACGCCAAAGCGCTGCAGATGGGCACGAGCCACGAGCTCGGCCAGAACTTCGCAAAGGTCTTCGGCATCCAGTACTCGGACTCGACCGGAGCGCTTCGTTACGTGTGGCAGACGTCCTGGGGCGCGTCGACCCGTCTCATCGGCGCGCTGATCATGGCGCACGGCGACGACTTCGGCCTCCGCCTGCCCCCCGCACTTGCGCCGTTGGAGGTGGTCGTCCTGTGCGTTCGCGAGGATGACGCGGTGCGCCGAGCGGCGGGGGCCCTCGCCGACGAGCTCCGACGTGCCGGGCGCCGGGTGCACCTCGACGACCGGACCGACAGCGGTTTTGGGCGCCGCACGGTCGACTGGGAACTGAAGGGGGTGCCGGTGCGGGTGGAGGTCGGACCACGCGAGCTCGCGGAGGGGAAGGTCACCGTCGTCACCCGCCACCTGAGGGCCAAGGAGCCGGTTCCGCTCGCCGCCGTCTCCGACGCGGTCGACCGGGTCTGCCGCCGGGCCGCCCGCGACCTGCGGGACGAAGCGCGCGCCTTCCGTGAGGCTCGAACGACCGCCGCGAGCTCCTTCGAGGAGGTGCTCGACGCGGGGAGCGCAGGATTCGCCCGCGTCCCGTGGCAGGTGGTCGGCGAGGAGGGAGAGCTCCGGCTCGCCGCCGAAGGGCTCACCGTACGCTGCCTCCAGCGTGAGGACGGCAGCCTCGCGGCCCACGGCGAGGCCGACGACGGGCTGGTGGCCGTGGTGGGCCGAGCGTACTGACCTTCGCCCGGATCGTCGGCGGGCGGCGGCATGCTCGCGGTTGGTATACTCGGCGAGCTGTCCGGTCTCATTGCAGGACCTGTTGAAAGCGTGGGCCGCCGCCCACGCTTTCGTCGTGAACGGGACCGGTGGAGCCGGCCGGCCCGAAGGTCCGGACGAGGGAGGAGCCCACGCACGAGGGACGAGCCACGAAGGGAGGTGCGACGGATGGCCGAAGGAGTCGCGGAGATGCTGTGCAGCGAGCTGTCGAGCGTCGTGGAGGAGCTCGGCCTCGAGCTCGTCGACGTCGAGCTGTCCGGGGGCACCGTCCGAGTGACCGTCGACCGTGACGGCGGAGTGGACCTCGACGGGCTCGCGGAGGCGAACCGAGCGGTCTCCGGCCTGCTCGACCGGCTCGACCCCATGCCCGGCCGCTACACGCTCGAGGTGTCGAGCCCTGGCCTCGAGCGCCGGCTGCGCACGCCGGCGCACTTCACGCGAGCGCGCGGCGAGATGGTGTCCCTGCGGCTCCTCCCAGGCACCGGCGAGAGCCGGCGGCTCGAGGGACGTCTCGTCGAGGCGGACGACAGCGGCGTGCGGGTGGACGGCCCCGCCATTCCCGGCGGCTCAGCGCACGTCGCCTACGAGACGATCGAGCGGGCGCGCACCGTGTTCGAGTGGGGAGCGAAGCCCGCACCCTCCCCCAGCCGCGCCAAGGCGCCGAAGGGCAGAGAGAAGGCCACCACGTCATGAGCAAGACCAACTTCGAATTCCTCGACGCGCTGAGCCAGATCGCGCGGGACAAGGGGATCTCCGTCGAGACGCTGCTCGACGCGCTGGCCAACGCCCTCGTCGCCGCGTACAAGCGGCGCCCCGACGCCGCAGAGGAGGCCGTGGTCACGATCGACCCCGAGTCCGGCGAGATCCGCGTCTACGGGCAGGAGCTCGATGACGAGGGCAACGTGGTCAACGAGTGGGACGACACCCCCGACGACTTTGGCCGCATCGCCGCCCAGACCGCCAAGCAGGTGATTCTCCAGCGGATCCGCGAGGTCGAGCGGGACATGAAGTACGAGGAGTATGCAGGGCGCGAAGGCGACATCGTGACCGGCATCGTCCAGCAGACCGACAACCGCTACACCCTCTTGGACCTGGGAAAGGTGGAAGCGCTCCTGCCCCAAGCCGAGCAGGTGTCCTTCGAGCGCTACGAGCATGGCACGCGGCTCAAGGCCTACATCGTCGAAGTCCGCAAGACCACCAAGGGACCCCAGATCGTGGTGAGCCGCACCCACCCGGGGCTCATCAAGCGGCTCTTCGAGCTCGAGGTGCCCGAGATCTCCTCGGGGGTCGTCGAGATCAAGGCGGCGGCTCGTGAGCCCGGACACCGCACGAAGATCGCCGTGTGGTCGAACGACCCCGTGGTCGATCCGGTCGGGGCGTGCGTCGGAGCGCGCGGCTCCCGCGTGCGCATGGTCACCAACGAGCTGCGCGGAGAGCGCGTCGACGTGGTGCCGTTCTCCGACGACCCGGTGGAGTTCATCCAGAACGCACTCGCACCCGCGCGGGTGCGCGAGGTCCGGCTCGACGAGGAGACCGGCACGGCTACGGTGATCGTGAGCGATTACCAGCTGTCTTTGGCGATCGGCAAGGAGGGGCAGAACGCCCGCCTCGCGGCGCGTCTCACGGGTTGGCGGATCGACATCAAGAGCGAGAGCCAGCTCGAAGAGGAAGAGTCCGGGTACGCCGGACAGGAATGGGCCGAGGGCGAGTGGATCGAGAACGACTCCGGCGAGATGGTGTGGAAGCCCGCGGAGGGCGGCGAGGCGATCTCTGCGGCAGAGTGGAGCCACGCCGCCGAAGGGGAATCCTCGACGGACGGTGCACGAGAGGCAGGGCTGTCCGAGCCGGGCTCGGTCGGAACGGCGCCGGAAGCTGCGGGCGGATCCAGTTCGGACGGAGAGTCCGTGGCCGACGCATCGCCGGACGCGGGAGCCGACGCATCGCCGGACACGGGGGCCGATGCATCGCCGGACACGGCGGCGACGGCGTCGCCGGACGGAGGGGCGACGGCCAGCCACGAGGAGGCTGGCGCATAGCGCCCGAGCGGATGTGCGTGGGGTGCGGCCGGCGTGCCCCCCAGGGTGAGCTGCTTCGGGTGGTCCGTCTGCCCGACGGCTCCCTCGCCGCAGGGCGTACCCTGCCCGGGCGGGGCGCCTGGCTCTGCGAGGGGTCGGCGTCGTGCCTCGACCGTGCGGTTCGCCGGGGCTCGCTGGAACGGGCCTTGCGCGCCCCGCTCGCTCCCGGATCCGCTGGCGCTCTGGCCCGGGAGATCGGAAAAGCTGGCGATGTGCGAGGATGGATGGACACCCCGGCCCCCCGACGGGATACCTGAGAGGGCGAAGGACCGAAGGACATCGAGGAACGTTGGCAAAGAAGATCCGTGTCTACGAGCTCGCTCGTGAGCTGGGACTGACGAACAAAGAAGCCCTGGACCTCTCCCTGTCGTTGGGGATCGGGGTGAAAAGCCACTCCTCGTCGATCGAGGAGGCCCAGGCGGACCGCGTCCGCCGAAAGGCCGACGCCGAGGGGCTCCGCCGCCCGGTCCAGTCCGAGGAACCGCCCGCTGCGGAAGTCAAGAAGGCGGCCGAAGGGCGGCCTGCTGGCCGTGCGCCGACTTCCGAAGGGACGGGAGAGCGCCCGCGTCTGGTGAGCAGCAGGGGCACCGGCGCACCAGCACGCCCCGCAGCTCCAGCGGTTCCTGCGGCTCCCGCGGTTCCTGCGGCTCCCGCAGTTCCCGCGGCTCCCGCGGCGGCCACCTCCGACGCGGCCCAGCTGACGGAGACGCGCGGCCCCAGCGCCCCGCCCCGCCCCGCCCCGATGCCCGCAGCCCCAGCAGCACCGGCAGCGGCGAGTGCGGAAACCGGCGCCCGACCGGCGCCCGTTGGCCCGTCCGCGCCGGGCGGCGCACCGGCGCCGAGCCCCGCGGCCTTCCGCCCGACCTCGCCGTCGATCGCCCAGCGGCCCTCCCAGCCGTCAGGTACGCCCTCGAGGCCGGGTCCCTCCAGCACCGGCCAGCGTCCCTCGCAGGCCCCGTCGCAGGGAGCTGTCCAGCGTCCCTCGCAGACGTCGGCGCAGGGAGCCGTCCAGCGCGCCTCGGCGCCGCCGGGCCAGCGCGCCGCTCGCCCTCCTCTGAGCCCGTCGGGCAGGCCGGTCCCCCCGCCGCCTGTCCGGCCACCCCTCGGACCGAGCGGACGCCCGATCCCTCCGCCTCCAGGCATGGGCGGCCGCCGACCCTCGCCTCCTGCGGGCAGGCCGGCATACCCGCCGCGCACGGGAGGACGACCGCCCGGTGCCGGTGGACGTCCTGGTGGCGCTGCTGGCTTCACGGCCCGACCCGGCGGCGGATTCGCCCGTCCGAGCGCGCCTGGGACCCCGCCCGGCCGCGGGGGCCTCGGTGGGCGCCGCCCGCCGCAGCGCCGGACCCGGCGTCGCCGCCGCAACCTCGAAGAGCTCGAACCCACCCAGCTCACGACGTACACGCCCTCGACCGCACCTGTGCCGGAGGGCGAGATCATCGTGGAGCGTGGATCGACGGCTCGCGACCTCGGCCCCAAGCTCAACCGCTCCGCGGGTGACGTGGTCCGGTTCCTCCTCCTCCAAGGAGAGATGGTCACCGCGACGCAGTCGCTCACCGATGACATGATCGAGCTCTTCGCGGCCGAACTCGGCGCCAACGTCCGCCTCGTCGACCCGGGTGAGGAGCGGGAAGCAGAGCTGCTCGCGAGGTACTTCGAGGACGAGGAAGACGAGGAAGAGAGCGAGGAGGACCTCCGCCCGCGCCCGCCGGTCGTCACCGTGATGGGCCACGTGGACCACGGCAAGACGCTCCTCCTCGACCGGATCCGTCAGACCAACGTCGTCGCAGGCGAGGCCGGCGGGATCACCCAGCACATCGGCGCCTACCAGGCGACATGGCACGGGCATCCGATCACTTTCATCGACACCCCGGGCCACGAGGCGTTCACGGCGATGCGCGCGCGGGGGGCGGAGGTGACCGACATCGTCGTGCTTGTCGTCGCGGCCGACGACGGGGTGATGCCGCAGACCGTCGAGGCGATCGACCACGCCAGGGCGGCCGACGTCCCGATCATCGTGGCCATCAACAAGATGGACCGGCCCGATGCCAATCCCGACCGCGTGCTCCAGCAGCTCGCCGAGCGCGGCCTCGTCCCCGAGGCGTGGGGCGGAGACACGATCGTCGTCCGGGTCTCCGCACTCGAAGGCACGGGCATCGACGACCTTCTCGAGCAGATCACGCTCGTTGCGGAAGTCGAAGAGCTCCGGGCGAACCCCGAGGGCCGCGCGCGCGGCACGGTCCTCGAAGCGAACCTCGAGGCCGGCAGAGGGCCGGTTGCGACCGTCATCGTCGAATCGGGCACCCTGCGTATCGGCGATCCCGTCGTGGCGGGTGCGGCCTGGGGGCGTGTCAAGGCGCTCGTCGACGATCGCGGCGACCACGTGAAGGAAGCGCTGCCCTCGATGCCGGTCCAGGTGCTCGGCTTCTCCGAGCCCCCGCAAGCGGGAGACGAGCTGCGCGTCGCGAAGGATCTCACCACGGCACGGACCCTCGGTGAGGCGCGCGCCCAGCGCTTCCGGCTCTCCGGTCATCTCCCGGCGCCCTCAGCAGCGACGGGCGCTCGGCTCGAGGACCTCTTCGAGCAGATTCAGCGTGGAGAGACGGCGACGCTGAACCTCGTCTTGAAGGCCGACGTCCAGGGGTCGCTCGAGGCGGTCACGGAGAGCCTGCGCAAGCTGGAACGGGACGACGTGAAGCTCGCGTTCGTCCACCGCGGCGTGGGCGGGATCACCGAGAACGACGTGCAGCTCGCACGTGCCTCCAACGCGACGATCATCGGCTTCAACGTCCGCCCCGACCGGCGTGCGCGCGAGCTGGCAGCAGTGAGCGACGTCGAGATCCGTACCTACGAGATCATCTACAAGCTGCTCGAGGACATCGAGGCGGCGATGCTCGGCATGCTCGCGCCCGAGACCGAAGAGGTCGTCACGGGTGAGGCCGAGGTGCGCCAGGTCTTCCGGATCCCGAGGGTCGGTGCGATCGCCGGGTGCTACGTCCGTGAAGGCACCATCACGCGGGGGTCGAAGGTGCGGTTCTTGCGCGAGGGCGTCGTGATCTGGCGGGGAGCGATCAGCTCACTCCGGCGGTTCAAAGAGGATGTCCGCGAGGTGCAGGCGGGGTACGAGTGCGGCATCGGCCTCACGGACTACCAGGACTTGAAGGAGGGCGACGTGATCGAGACCTTCGAGGAGCGCGAGATCGCGCGGACCTGAGGCCGATGCACTCGGGCCGCGACTATCCGCGCGCCCTGCGCGTGAACGAGCTGCTCCGACAAGTGCTCGGTGAAGAGCTCGAGCGGCTCGCCGACGCGGACGAGCGCCTCCGCCTCGTGACCATCACTTCGGTCGAGACGAGCGGCGACCTTCGGTCTGCGACGGTGTTCCTCGACCGGATGGACGAGGAGATCGCCGCCGCGCTCGAAGAGCGTCGAGCCCAGCTCCAAAGAACGGTCGGCCGCCAGGTTCGCATGAAGCGCACTCCCCGGCTCCAATTCGCGGCTGACCCCGCCGTTCGCGAGGGGGAGCGGGTGGAAGCGATCCTCCGGCGCATGCGGGCAGAGCGGGCAGAGCGGGCAGAGCGAGCTAAGCGGGCGGAGGGAGCTGAGCGGGTGGAGCCTCCACGCGAGGGGTCTTCGAAGTGAGCCGCAGTCTCCATGTCGGCCCGACGGGGCTCGCCGTGGTGGACAAGGAAGCGGGTTGGACGTCGCACGACGTCGTCGCACGTGTGCGGTCCATCTTCGGCCAGCGTCGTGCGGGTCACGCCGGGACGCTCGATCCCGACGCCACCGGCGTCCTGCTCGTCGGGCTGGGCAGGGTCACCCGGCTCCTGCGCTACCTGACGGCGTTGGGGAAGGAGTACACCGCGGAGATCGTGCTCGGCGTCGCGACGGACACGCTCGACGCCGCGGGGTCCGTCGTGGCCGAGTGGGACATGGGCGGCGTGACGGTCGAAGACGCGCGAGCGGCCGCCGAGAAGCTCACCGGGGTCATCCAGCAAGTGCCTCCAATGGTGTCGGCAGTGAAGATCGGTGGGCGGCGCCTGCACGAGCTCGCGAGGAGCGGCGTCGAGATCGACCGTCCTCCACGGACCGTGCGGGTCGATCGTTTCGAGCTCGAGCCGACCGGAGAGCCGGGGGTCCTCCGAGCGACGGTCGCCTGCTCGTCGGGCACCTACGTGCGCGTGCTCGCAGCCGACCTGGGCGCAGCGCTCGGCGGTGGCGCCCACCTCCGGCGCCTCCGGCGGACCCGCGTCGGCTCGTTCACCGTGCAAGAGGCACAGCCCGTGGCCGTGCTCGACACGATGTCCCTCCGTTCGCCTGCGGAGGCCCTCCGCGATCTCGACCGAGTGAGCGTGGACCCTGACATGGCGCAGCTCGTCGCGCGCGGCCGCCCGCTCGACAAGGTGCCGATCGGGGCGACCGGAGATGGCCCGTGGGCCGTCCTCGACGGGACCGGGAGGCTGCTCGCCGTGTATGAGCGGACAGTGGGTCACCGCATCCGCCCAGCCGTCGTCCTCGCGTCACGCTGATCGGCACTTCCTCTCCGCGTCCTATCCTCGTCGCCGTGCGGATCCTGACCGTCGAAGAGGTCGCCGGCGCAGGCGTGGGTTCGGCGGTCACGGTCGGCACGTACGACGGCGTCCACCTCGGGCACCGCCGGCTGCTCGGCATCCTTCGCGAGAAGGCGGACACGCTCGCGGTGCCAGCAGCCGTCGTGACGTTCGACCGCCATCCCGCGACCGTCGTCCGGCCGGGGTCGTCCCCGCTGCTCCTCACCGACAACGAGCAGAAGCTGGAGCTCCTGGCTTCATGCGGCGTCGACCTCACGGTGGTCGTCCGGTTCGACGCCAAGCGGGCTGCCGAGCCGCCAGAGGACTTCGTGGACGAGGTGTTGTGCGACGCGCTCGCGGCCAAGGCGGTCGTCGTCGGCGAGGACTTCCGCTTCGGCCGCGGCCGCAGCGGAGACGTGACGATGCTGCGGCGGCTCGGTGCGATCAGGGGGTTCGACGTCACGGGGGTGCACCTCGTGGCCGCCGAGGGCACGGGCGCGGACGACGGAGACGGTGGCGCAGGTGGAACCGGCGCCGCCGGCGGCGCAGAGTCCATCTCCTCCACGCGCATAAGGGCGCTCATCGCCATGGGCGACGTCCAAGGCGCCGCCCGGCTGCTCGGCCGCCCCCACGAGGTGCGCGGGCGCGTGGTCCACGGCGATGGCCGGGGCGGATCGCAGCTCGGGGTGCCGACGGCGAACGTCGACGTGCCCAAGTCGATCGCGGTTCCCGCTCTCGGTATCTATGCGGGTTGGTGCCGCCGCGCCGACGGGTCGTCGCACCCGGCGGCGATCTCCGTCGGCATCCGGCCGACCTTTGCTGCGTCCTCGAGCACCCCTGCGCCGCTGGTCGAAGCTCACCTCATCGGCTTCGACGGCGACCTCTACGCAGAGCGCGTCGGTGTCGCCTTCGTGGAGCGCCTCCGCGAGGAACGGCGCTTCGAGCGCGTGGAGGATCTCGTCGCGCAAATGCGGGCGGACGTGGACGTGGCCAGCCGGCTGCTCACGGGAGACGCGTGAGCCGGCGCGCCTCGGAACGCCGCCGGGCCGGGCCGCCTGCCGCTCACCGGGCCCGACACCGCTCACCGTGCCCGACACCGCTCACCGTGCCCGACGTACCCGGATGCTCCTGCACCCGTGAGCCTGCTAACCTGGCTCGGGGTCGCGGTGGTGCCGCGCCTGTCGCCCAGAGGAATCCCGAGGTCTGTTCGTACATGCCCGAGAAGCAGGTCATCATCGCCGAGCACCGGCTCCATGAGTCCGACACGGGCTCGCCCGAGGTCCAGGTCGCTTTGCTGACCGACCGCATCGCGCACCTGACCGAGCACCTCAAGATCCACAAGGGGGACCACCACACCCGCAGGGGCCTGATGAAGCTGATCGGGCGCCGCCGGCGGCTCCTCGACTACGTCCGGAGCAACGACGTCGAGCGGTACCGGTCCATCATCGGGCGACTGGGGATCCGCCGCTAGCACACGAACCGCCCCGCCGTCTCGGTCGGGCGCTCGCATATTGAGAGACGGGCACGCCGCGACGTCGGCTGCCAGTCGCCGATCACTCGGGGATTGCCCGGGGTGGTCGACCACTGGGAACCGGCCAGGGTGCCCCCGTACAAAGGAGCACCGTTGGCTGAGGCCATTTCCGTGTCGGCGCCGATCAGCGGCACCGACCGTTCCATGTCGTTCGAGGCGGGCAAGCTCGCCCAGCAGGCCGACGGCGCCGTGCTTGCCCGGATCGGTGACACCGTCGTGCTCGCCACCGCGGTCGCAGCGAGGTCGGTCCGGGAGGGGACGGACTTCTTCCCCCTCACGGTGGACATCGAAGAGCGCGCGTATGCAGCCGGCAAGATCCCCGGCTCTTTCTTCCGGCGAGAGGGAAAGGCGTCGGACCAGGCGATCTTGACCTGCCGGCTGATCGACCGGCCGCTCAGGCCGTCGTTCCCCAAGGGCTTCAGAAACGAAGTGCACATCGTCGGCACGGTGTTCGGCGCCGACCAGGTGAACCCCCACGACGTCCTGGCGATCAACGCGGCCTCCGCGGCCCTCATGATCTCCGGCATCCCGTTCGACGGCCCTATCGGGGCGGTACGGATCGCCTACTCGACGCAGGGCGAGTGGATCCCGCACCCGAGCTTCCAAGAGGGCGACGCGTCGACGTTCGAGCTCGTGGTCGCGGGCCGCGCGCTCTCAGAGGAGCCCGAAGCCGAGGTCGCCATCATGATGGTGGAGGCCGGCGGGACGGAGCACGCCTGGCAGTTCTACGATGCCGGCGCCCCGAAGGTCACCGAGGAGGTGCTGGCCGACGGGCTCGAGGCGGCGAAGACCTGGATCCGCGAGGCGATCAACCTCCAGCGTCAACTGGTCGTCAGCTACACCGAGTCGCGCGGGCCGATCAAGGCAATCCCGTTCTCGACGTTTACCGACTACGGGGACGACGTGTGGGAGCGGGTGCAGGAGCGCGCGACGGAGCAGGTGGCCAAGGTCGTCGCGATCGCCGACAAGTCGGAGCGCAATACTCAGACTGAGGCGCTCACCGCTGCCGTCGTCGCAGAGCTCGGAGAGGAATTCCCCGAGCGTGCGCGAGAGATCGTGGCTGCCGTACGCGCGCTCAACAAGAAGCTCGTCCGCAAGCGCATCGTCGAAGACGGGCTCAGGATCGACGGAAGGGGGACGACCGACATCCGCCCGCTCTCCGCCGAGATCGACCTGTTCCCGACCGCGCACGGGTCCTCGCTCTTCCAACGCGGAGAGACTCAGGTGCTCAACGTGTGCACCCTTGGCATGCCCCGCATGGACCAAATCCTCGACACGATCACCCCGGACGAGTCGAAGCGCTACATGCACCACTACAACTTCCCTCCCTACTCGACCGGGGAGACCGGCTTCATGCGCGGCCCCAAACGCCGGGAGATCGGGCACGGTCTCCTCGCCGAGCGGGCCCTGCTGCCGGTGATCCCTCCCAAAGAAGAGTTCCCTTACGCCTTGCGGCTTGTCTCGGACGTGCTCTCCTCCAACGGGTCCACGTCGATGGCCTCGGTCTGCGCCTCGACGTTGTCGCTCATGGCAGCCGGCGTGCCGATCAAGGCTCCGGTCGCGGGGATCGCGATGGGGCTCGTCTACGACGAAGGCCGATACGTGACGCTGACCGACATCCTCGGCGCGGAGGACGCCTTCGGGGACATGGACTTCAAGGTCGCCGGCACCGCCGACGTCGTGACCGCGCTCCAGCTCGACACGAAGATCGACGGGCTCCCCGCCGACGTCCTTTCGCAGGCACTGCGCCAGGCGAAGGATGCCCGGCTCACGATCCTCGACGTGATGCACCGCTGCATCCCCGCACCCCGCGATCACGTGGCACAGAGCGCGCCCAAGATCTTGTCGATGGAGATCCCCATCGACAAGATCGGCGAGGTCATCGGCCCGAAGGGCAAGGTCATCAACACGCTCCAGCAGGAGACGGGCGCGGACATCGCCGTGGACGACAACGGCATGGTCGGCACTGTGACGATCGGCGCCAAGGACGGCCAGGCCGTCGAAGAGGCAAGACGGCGCATCTCGCTCATCCTCACACCGCCGAGCGCCGACGTCGGCGGCGTGTACTCGGGGAGGGTGGTGAACATCACGAAGTTTGGGGCGTTCGTCAACATCCTCCCAGGACGTGACGGACTGCTCCACATCTCGAAGCTCTCCCCACTGGCAGGCGGCAAGAGGGTGGAGCAGGCGGAGGACGTCCTTACGTTGGGCCAGACGCTGGACGTGCGCGTCGACGACATCGACCCGCAGGGCAAGGTGTCGCTCTCTCTTGTCGGCGGGGACGCTACGAGTGACGGCTCGTCGCGCGGCGGCGAGTCGCGGGGCGGCGAGTCGCGGGGCGGCGACCGACCTTCTCGGGTCTCCTTCGAGGACGCGTTCGAGGCGGAGCTCCTCGCGGATCTCGGTGACCTCGGCCCGGCAGCGCCCTCAGCGCCCCCACGGAGCGGCGGAGCGGGTGGGCGCGGGGGGCAGCCTGGCGACCGCCGCGGTGGCCGGCGCCGGCAGCGGCGCCGGTGAGCGATCGCGCCAGCGCCATCCGGAGCGCGCGCCTCGGCTCAGGCGTCCGGCTCGTCACCGAGACCATGCCCGACGTCCGCTCGGTCGCGGTCGGCTTCTGGGTGGGAACGGGCTCGCGCGACGAGCCTCAAGAGCTGGCCGGTGCGTCCCACTTCCTGGAGCACCTGCTGTTCAAGGGCACGCCCCGACGTTCGGCCGCCGCGATCGCCGAGGCCCTCGACGAGGTCGGTGGCGATTGCAACGCGTTCACGACGAAGGAGTACACGGCTTTCTACGTCCGGCTGCTCTCCGAGCACCTGCACCTCGGCCTCGGCATTCTCGGCGACATCATGGACGACCCTTCGCTGGACGACAGGGACGTCGACGCCGAGCGGACCGTCATCCTCGACGAGATCCTGATGCACGCAGACGAGCCCGCCGATCTCGCCGCGGAGGCGGCGATGGCTGCCCTGTACCCCGGCCACCCGCTCGGCCGGGACACGCTCGGGACGAAGGACTCCGTCAGCGCCACCAGATCGTCGGCCATCAGACGGTTCTTCGAGGAGCACTATCGTCCCGCCAACGTCGTCGTCTCGGTCGCTGGAGACTGCCGCCACGACGAGATCGCCGAGGCGCTGGAGCAGCGGTTTTCGGCACGGCCCGGCGGTGGCGCACCGGTACGTGCCCCGGCGGGGCCGGATGTGGAGCCCCTGGTCGTCCTGCGCCGCGCCACCGAGCAGGCCCATCTCGTGCTCGGGATGCGATCGGTGTCGCGCTTCGACGAGCGCCGCTGGCCGCTCGGGGTGCTCAACGTCGTGCTCGGGGGCGGGCTCTCGAGCCGGCTGTTCCAGAAGGTGCGAGAAGAGCGCGGCCTTGCTTACTCGATCTGGTCGGAACGCAGCGTCTTCTACGACACCGGCTGCATGACCGTGTCGGTCGGCACGGCTCCCGCGCACGTCGACGAGGTGCTGCGCATCGTCACCGGAGAGATCGAGGAGCTTGCCGAGCACGGCATCACGCAACGTGAGCTCGAGGTCGCCAAGGGCAACCTCCGCGCCGAGACGCTACTCTCGTGCGAGGACTCGGGCGCGAGGATGAGCCGGCTCGGGGCCTCGGTGCTCCTCTACGACCGTGCGTGGACGATCGACGAGGTACTCGCGCGCATCGATGCCGTAGATGCTGACGCGGTCAAGGACGTCGCGCGCACGCTGGCGGTGGCACCCCGCACCTTGGCAGCGGTAGGACCGTTCGACGCCGATGCGTTCGACGGCACCGGGCTAGGGCTGGCGGGCCGGGCCGCCTGAGAGGACGCCGAGGCGGGCATCGCATGCCGCCCCCCGGTGTGCAGCCGACACAGCCGAGCTCGCCGCCTCGGCACGCCGACGGCGCCGCAGGCATGCCCGCCCGTGGCCGGCCCGGTACCCGTCTGGGGTCGTGGCGAGCTCCGGCCGGCGCTGTCGGGACGAGGAAGAAGAAGCACGGGGCCGGTGACGCCGGCGTGCTTTGCGGCAGGGGGCGGTTGTGGCTGTCGTCGCCTGACGGGAGAGCCGTTGCCGTGCTCGTCATCGTGCCGCTGCTCCTCTTCGCGGTGCCTGCCGCCTTCGGGCATCCTGCGATCACGGGGGACAACCTCATCCAGAACTTCCCCTTACGCGTCCTCACCGGCCGTCAACTCCGTCAGGGCCACCTGCCGCTGTGGAATCCCTACATCTGGTCGGGGAGCCCGCTGCTCGGCGGTCTGAACTCGGGCTCCTTCTACCCGTTCACCTTCTTCTTCGCGGTGCTCGCGCCGGTTGCGGCGTTCGTCGTCAACCTTCTCGGGGTCTACTGGGCTGGCGGACTCGGGATGTACGCACTCTGTCGTCAGTACCGGCTGCGTCCAGTCGCGAGCTTTCTCGGTGCGTTCACGTACGCCTTCTTCGGCACGATGTCGGGGCAGCTCGTCCACCTCGGGGTGATCCAGGGGATGGGGTGGATGCCTCTCTTCGTGCTCGCGCTGCTTCGGCTCTCATGGATCGTCCTGGGCACCGGACCGGTGCAGGATGACGCACGACGGGGCGTTGCGGAGGTCGATCTCCGTGCGGATGACACCGGCGTGGAGCGCGCGGGCGGCGGGGAGCGCGCGGGCGGCGGGGAGGGAGGGGACGGCGTGGGCGTGCCGGCGCTGCCTGCGGCGGCACCCCGGTCGAGTCCCTGGCCGTGGGTCGCGTTGCTCGCGGTGATCGTGGGGCTGGAGGCGCTCACGGGCGAGCCG
The DNA here is from genome assembly GCA_027339205.1 of Acidimicrobiaceae bacterium. Classification (GTDB taxonomy): domain Bacteria; phylum Actinomycetota; class Acidimicrobiia; order Acidimicrobiales; family RAAP-2; genus JAJYVT01. The sequence continues at coordinate 34,584 of DAHWOV010000051.1, forward strand.
CGGGCCATGGTCGAGACGGAGGTCGTCGGTGTGGTGGTCGCCGCCTGGGTCCTGCTGCGCCCGTACCCCTGGCGGTCCCCTCGGTTCGCACAGCGCGCCCGGCTGTTGGGCTACGTGGTGATTGGTGGAGTCTGGGGAGTGATGCTCGCGGCGGCAGAGCTTGCGCCGGGCTGGACCTTCATCAAGGCGTCGCAGCGCGCGGTCGAGACCTACCAATTCTTCGGCAGCGGGTCACTGCGCCCGTCCTGGTCATTGCTCCTCCTCGTGCCGGACCTCTTCGGTGGGGCCGGCCACTTCGGCTCGGTCCGGTACTTCAACGGCTACAACCTTCCCGAGGTGACCGGCTACGTCGGGCTCCTCCCTTTGGGAGCGACGCTTGCTCTCCTTGCGTCTTCCTTCGGCCGTCGCCGCGCTCCCCGCTCTGCGGACTGGGGAATGTGGCTCGCGCTCGGCGGCCTCGGTCTTCTTCTCGTGTGGGGCTCGTTCACCCCGCTCGGCCATGTCTGGGCGGCTGTCCCGCTCCTCGGCAAGACGCGCCTGCAGAGCCGCAACCTCGAGATCGTGGACCTCGCCCTCGCGGTCCTGTTCGCGTTCTGGGCGGATCTCGCGTTGGGGAGGCGGACGGCAGCTGCGACGACCGGCCGTGTCATCGCGCCGGGCCCGTCCTCGTGGCACTCATGGAGCGGTCGCCCTCAACAGCTCGGGCGCCGCCGGTGGCGTGGGCGCCTTCTCTCGCGGGGCCCCGACCGGTCCCAGGAGCGAGGCCCCGACCGGTCCCATGAGGGGGGCCCCGTTCGGCTCCTCGAGTGGCTTCCCGCGCTCCCCGCCGCCGCGGCAATCGTGCTGTGTGCGGTCACGCTCGCCGCACCGCTGCCCGTCGAGGAGTGGTTGCACGCGAGCCCGTCGGGAGCCGCGCTCGCCCGCGGGCTGTGGCCGTGGTTCCTCGCTCAGGCGGTGGTGGCAGCCGGCATGGTCGCGCTCGTCGCCCGATGGAGCCGGTTCGGGGCGCGAGCGCGCCGGCGCCTCCTCGTCAGCCTCGTGGTCGCGGACTTCGCGTTCTTCGGGCTCGCCACGTCGACAGTGCTCGCGCCGGTCCCAACGCGATTGGAGCCGACGCACTCGGCGGCAGCAGCGGTGCTCGGGACCAACGGACGGTTCGCCATCGTCAACACGACAGTGACCCACCTCTTCACATTGGACACGATCGGACAACCAGATTTGAACGCCTTCACCCGGCTCGAGAGCGTCCAAGGGTACGGGTCGATCCTGTCCGACCGCTACGGTGCCGCGACGGGCTCGCACGAGCTGGACACGCTCAGCGCCTGTGCGCTCGAGTCGGGACGGTTCCACGCGCTTCGCCTCACGACGCTCCTCGCGAGCCCTGGGGACCTGGCGGTGCGCGTAGGCCCGCGTACGACGGTGCGAGCTCCGAGCTCCTCTGCGTGTCCCCAAGCGCCGCGGCCGGGAAGCGCGCATCGTCGCGCCTTCTATCTCGGCTCGCCGGTGGCGCTCCGGTCGGTGACACTCGTGAAGACCGGCGCATCGCAGACACGAGGCGCACCGGTGGTGGACGTCGTCGCCCCCGGCGGTGGGGTCCGCCGCCCCAGGGAGACCGTGCGCCGGACGGCGGGTGGCTGGTCGGTCAGGTTCGACACGCCCATCACTGCAGCGGGCATCGTGGTCGAAGGGCCTGCACGCGAGATCGCCGACAACTCGACCGTGCGGAGCGTGTCGGGAGCCCGGTGGGCGCTCGACGGGAGGTTCCAGGACGCGATCGACACCTCGACCTGGCGGTTCGCCGGAACCTTCGCCCACACGTTTGGCATCTTCCGCCGGACGGCACCTCCGCCCCCGCCGGTGTGGCTCGTGCCCGCGACCGCCGGTTCGTCGGTGCACCAGCTCTCGGCTCCTGACTGGGGCGGCGCGACGGATCGGGTCGTCGCACGTCGCCCCGTGACCGTCGTCTGGAGCGAGTCGTACCTCCCAGGCTGGCATGCAACGCTCGTCCCGGCGAACGACACCAACGGACGACAGGACAGGTCGCTGTCGCTCGTCGTCTACCGCCGCGGCCTCCTGCAGGCTGTCGAGGTGCCGGCAGGTGCGTGGATCCTCACGTTCCACTACCGTCCGCCCCTGCTCACGTTGGGGATGGCAGGTTCTGTCGCGGCTGTCGCAGGGTTCCTCCTTCTTCTGGTCGTGTTGGTCGCTTCGCGGTGGAGAAGGAGGGGGCGGAGGGGGCAAGCCTCGGAACAGCCGGTTCCGGCCTTCGCTGCGGAGAGCGCAGAGCCTTCGGAGGGCGGGCATCAGCTGGCGAGGACACCGAGCGGGGCGCGGCCCTCCCCGGGCGCCAGTCAGGCCAGCCGATAGCGTTGCCGCAGTGATACGAGTGGGGGTCGTCGGCGCAGCGGGGAGGATGGGTCGTGAGATCTGCCGGGCGGTGCAGGAGGCGGAGGACCTCACGCTGGCGGCCGCCGTCGACCCCGCGTTCGCGCGGCAAGTGCAGCAGGGGGCCGGGTCGGACGCCGGGACGAAAGCCGGGTCGGGGGCCGGGTCGGAAGCCGGACGCCTCGATGCGGCGAGCGGGCTGGGTTCAACGGTGGTTTCCAGCGGGATCGACGCGCTTGTCGAGGCGGAGGTCGAGGTGGCGGTCGACTTCACGGTCGCTGAGGCGGCGCGCCGCACGCTGCCTTGGCTCGCCGAACGGGGGATTCACGCCGTCGTGGGCACGACGGGGCTCGGATCCGAAGACATCGCCAGTGCCGCCGAGGCGTTCTCGCACGGGCGTGCCAACGCGGTGATCGCCCCCAACTTTGCGATCGGTGCCGTCCTCCTCATGCGCCTTTGCGAGCTCGCGGCGCCGCTCATGGACGCGGCCGAGATCGTGGAGCTGCACCATGAAGACAAGCGCGACGCGCCGTCGGGCACCGCGATGCGGACCGCCGCCCGGATCGCTGCCGCCAGAAAGAGCGCGGGCCTCCCAGCCGTTACCGACCGGACGACCGAGCTCGTCGTCGACGGCGCACGCGGCGGGGCGGGCCCGGGCGGCGTTCGGCTCCACTCGGTGCGGCTTCCCGGACTGGTGGCCCATCAAGAGGTGATCTTCGGGGCGCCCGGTCAATCCCTCACCCTCCGCCACGACTCCTACGACCGCCGGTCGTTCATGCCCGGGGTGCTTCTCGCCGTCAGGCGGGTCGTCGAACGCCCGGGCCTGACCGTCGGCCTCGACGCGCTTCTCGGTTTGTGAGCCCCGCACGGTGCGGAACGGCGAAGGCGGCTCCGCCGGCGACCTGGGAGGGGGCCAAGGGACCTCCGGCGACGACTCTGGAGAGACCGTGACCTCTGGAGAGAGACCGTGACCTCTGGAGAGACCGTGACGGAGGGGAACGAGCACGGGACTCGACTGCGCATCCTCCAAGCCGCGTACGAGTGCGTCGCCCGCTGGGGATTCTCCAAGACGACTGTCGAGGATGCCGGGCGTGGGGCGCGAGTGTCGCGTGCCACCGTCTACCGGTACTTCCCTGGCGGTCGCGAAGAGCTCCTCTCCGCGGTCGTCGCATGGGAGAACGCCCGGTTCTTCGCCCGCCTCTACGAAGAGGTGCGGGAGGCATCGACGCTCGAAGAAGTGATGGAGCTGGGCCTCGTGTTCGCGCACCGGGACATCCGGGATCACGACGTGCTCCAGCGGGTGCTGGACACCGAGCCAGAGCTGCTGCTGCCGAAGCTGACGGTGGAGGCCGAGGGAACTCAGAGGATGATCGCCGCCTTCCTCGAGCCGTACCTCTTCCGTGAGCGGCTCGCTCCCGGCGTCGTGGTGAGCGAGGCAGCCGACTTCCTCGCCCGCATGGCGCTGTCGTACATCTCTGCACCTGGGCGGTGGGACCTCGCCGACCGCGGGCAGGTCTCGCGCCTGGTGCGCGGGGAATTGCTGGGAGGCATTCTGCTGCCTGCCTCCCACGGCTGACGCAGGGCCGACTGTATGGGATGCAATCCCGCCGAGCGGATGCAACCCCGTCGGGGTGCGGCAGCCCGATCGACACAGCCCGATCGACACAGCCTGATTGACACAACTTGGTCTGACACGGCCCCATTGACAATGAGACACGGAGCGACTTACCGTTTCATTGTGCGGCCCTCGTCCTCGTTGTGGACCTCCGAGCCGTGGCACGCCGGCGGAGAGCCGCTTCGTCCCGTCGTCAGCCACTTGGGCATGGACGACAGGAGCTCATCTCGCGTGCGGATCGTCGATGCTGCCCTGCGCTGCATTCCCCGATGCGGGCTCTACAAGACCACCCTGGACGAGGTTGCTCGAGAAGCCGGCATCTCCCGCGCGACCCTGTATCGCCTCTTTCCCGGCGGCAAGGAGGCGGTGGTGCGCGCCGTCGTCGAGACCGAGACCGCGCGGCTCTTCTCCGACCTCGGCGCGGCAATGGGAGAGGCTCGGGACCTTGAAGAGCTCCTCGTCGTCGCCATCGTGGGCGCCGCTCAGCGGCTCTCCTCTCACCCCGCGCTCACGTATCTCCTCCGGCACGAGCCGGGTGCAGTGCTGCCCCATCTCGCGTTCGGGGGGCTCGACCGCGTGTTGACCGCCGCCGCCGCCTTCTCGGCTCCGTTCCTGGGTCGCTGGCTCGACCCCGATGACGCGGCGCGCGCCGCCGAGTGGGCGGCACGCATCGTCGTCTCCTACCTCTCCTGCCCGCGCGAAGGGCTCGAGCTCACGGACCCGATCGCCGTCCGCGGCTTGGTCTCGTCGTTCGTCGTCCCCGGCATCCAGGCGCTTGTCCAGGAGAAGGCGCTCGTCCAGGAGAAGGTGCTCGCAGAAGAGCAGGCGCATGCCCTGGCGCATGCCCTGGCGCAGGACCCGTCGGGGAGCCCATGACGAGGGAAGGAAAGGAACGAGTCGCGATGGACGACCGGCGAGAGGCTCGCACCGACCAGGACCGGACCAATGAGGACCTCATCGGGCGCCGAGACGTGCACGACCTCGCTGCGATCTTCGCCACGGTGGGGCATCAGGGTGCCGAGGGCCACCACGCCGTCTCGGACCCGTGTCCCGCCGAGTTCACCTGGGACTACGACAAGGGCGCAAAACCTCGACTCGAGCGCCTCTACGAGAAGGCGAAGTCCGCACAGTGGAACGCGCGCACCGACCTGCCGTGGGACACCGAGGTGGACCAGGAGCGCGTGGTGATCATGAACCAGGAGGCGAACCCGGGCTCGCTCCGCTGGTCCCCCAACGACGTCGCCGGAACGGTGCTCGAGCGCTGGGGCGACAAGGAGTGGCTCCGCCTCGGCGTGGAGAACCAGAACTGGATGCTCTCCCAGTTCATGCATGGTGAGCAGGGTGCCCTCCTGTGCACCGCCAAGATCGTCGAGACCGTCCCCTGGATCGACGCCAAGTACTACGCGGCGACCCAGGTCATGGACGAAGCCCGCCACGTCGAGGTCTTTTCCCGTTACCTCGACGAGAAGCTCTCTGGGCACTACCCGATCAACGCCCACCTCGGGCTGCTCCTCGACGACATCATCGGCGACCGCCGCTGGGACATGACCTACCTCGGCATGCAGATCATGGTGGAGGGGCTCGCGCTCGCCGCGTTCGGGTTCATCCACTCGATCACCCAGGAGCCGCTGCTCAAGCAGATGCTGCGCTACGTGATGGCCGACGAGGCACGCCACGTGGCCTTCGGGGTCGTGAGCCTGCAGGACTTCTACGCAGAGCTGTCGGACGCGGAGCTGCGTGAGCGCCAAGAGTTCGCGTTCGAAGCGGCGGTCCGCATGAAGGACCGCATGTTGATGCAGGAGGTCTGGGAGCGGCTGGAGGTGCCGCCCGCCGACGTCATCGCCGTCCTGTCCCGGGCCCCCGAGCGCGACGACTTCCAGGTGCTCTTGTTCTCCAAGATCGTCCCCAACCTGAAGAAGCTGGGGCTCCTCGACGCTGCGGGCGGGTGGCTTCGCGAGAAGTTCACGGAGATGGGAGCGATCGGCTTCGAGAACCTCGTCGACACCGCCCAGGAGGTGGACGCCGAGGCGGACGCGTCGCCGGTGACCAGGAACGTGGCCTGACCTCTACGCTGCTAGCGTGCGGTTGATGCGCCCTGCCCGCTTCGGTGCGGTGATCACGGCCATGGTGACGCCCTTCGCCCCTGACGGATCCCTTGACGTCGATGCCGCCGTCCAGCTCGCGCGCTGGCTGTCCGAGCACGGGAGCGAGGGCTTCGTGCTCGGCGGGACGACCGGAGAGGGTCCCGCGCTCTCGGACGACGAGCTTTACGAGCTGTGGCGGTCCGTCACCGAGGCGGTCACCGTCCCGGTGTTGGCGGGGACCGGTACGAGCAACACCGGCCATTCGATCGAGCTGACCAAACGGGCATCTGCGTCGGGCGTCGCCGGGGTGCTCGTGGTGACGCCTTATTACAGCCGGCCGTCGCAGGAAGGGCTCTACGCGCACTTCGAGGCGGTGGCGGGAGCGAGCGAGCTGCCGGTCGTCCTCTACGACATCCCGGTCCGCACCGGCAGGCGGATCGCGCCGTCGACGCTGCTGCGGCTCGCGCACGAGGTGCGCAACGTGGTCGGCGTGAAAGACGCCACCGGGGATCCCGCAGGTGCCGCCCGGCTCCTTGCGCACGCGCCCGAGAGCTTCGAGCTCTACAGCGGCGACGACTCGCTCACCCTCCCGCTCATCTCGGTCGGCGCGGTGGGCGTGATCTCGGTGTGCACTCATTGGGCCGGGCCCGAGATGCAGCGCATGGTGCACGCAGCGCTCGCCGGAGACCTGGACACGGCGCGACGCGAGAATGCCCGGCTGGTGGAGTCCTACGACTACGAATCGACCGAGCAGTTCCCCAACCCGCTCCCCGCGAAGGCGGCGTGCAGGGCGCTCGGGCTCCGGGTCGGTCAGTGCCGCCTGCCCCTTGGAGACGCGCCGCCGGAGCTCGAGGGAGAGGCTCTGCGGATCCTCACCCGTCTCGAGGCCGCGCCCGTCCGCTCGGCGCCCTGAGCTCGGCGCGGGTCCGACACGTGGCTGAGCGACACCTGGCTGAGGCTGACCGCCACCTGGCTGAGGCTGACCGCCGGTCGACCGAGACACAGAGGGCTGTCCGGGTCGTCTTCCTCGGCGGGCTCGGCGAGATCGGACGGAACTGCGCGTGCATAGAGGTGGAGGGCCGCATCGTGGTCCTCGACTGCGGCGTGATGTTCCCGGACCCGGACATGCCCGGGGTGGACCTCGTGCTTCCCGACTTCACCTACCTCCAGGAGAACGCGCACCGGGTGGACGCGGTGGTCCTCACTCACGGGCACGAGGATCACACCGGCGGGCTCGCCTACTTGCTCCGTGACCTGGAGGTCCCGATCTACGGATCGGAGCTCTCCCTCGGGCTCGCGCGCAATCGCATCGACGAGGCCGGGCTCACCGGGCGTGCCCGCTACGTCACGGTGGCCGACGGGGAGCGGCGCACGGTCGGGCCGTGCGAGGTGGAATTCATCCCGGTCACGCACTCGGTGCCCTGCAGCTTCGCACTGGCGTTCTTCACGCCCCAGGGAGTCCTGCTCCACTCCGGCGACTTCAAGATCGACCTGCAGCCGGTCGACGGCCGGCGCACCGACCTCGCCCGCATCGGGGCCATCGCGTCGGGGGAGGGGGTCGCGCTGCTCCTCTCGGACTCCACCAACGCGGAGGAGCCTGGCTTCACCGCCTCGGAGAGCACCGTCGGGGAAACGATGTCGCGCGTCTTCGCCGCGAGCGCCGGCCGCCGGATCGTCGTCGCGTGCTTCGCGAGCCACATCCACCGGGTGCAGCAGGTGATCGACGCGGCGGTCGCATCGGGAAGAAGGGTCGCGACCCTCGGTCGCTCCATGGGCAAGAACGTCGATCTCGCCCAGCGCCTTGGCCTTCTCACGGTCCCGCCGGGGGTGCTCGTCGAGATCGAAGACGTCGACCGACTGCCCCCCGGCGACGTGTGCGTCATCTCGACCGGCTCGCAGGGCGAGCCCATGTCCGCGCTCTCGCTCATGGCGACGGGCGACAACAAGTGGTTCCAGATCACAGAGAGTGACGTCGTCGTGATCAGCGCGCACCCCATCCCCGGCAACGAGTGGTCGGTGGGGCGGGTCATCGACGACCTCCATCGGCGCGGCGCAGAGGTCGTCCACTCCGGCACCGAGGCCGTGCACGTGAGCGGCCATGCACGTCAAGGCGAGCTGCAAACGCTGCTCGCGGTGGCCAAGCCCCGGGCGTTCGTGCCGGTGCACGGCGAGTACCGCCACCTCGTCCACCACGCGCAGCTGGCACGTTCGATGGGCGTGCCCGACGACCAGGTCCTCTTGTGCGAGGACGGCGACGCGGTCCGCCTGGACGAGAGCGGGCTGCACCGGGACGGCACGGTGCCCGGCGGGTACCTCTACGTCGACGGCACGGTGGGCGACGTCGGGCACGGCGTGCTGCGGGACCGCCGTCTCCTCGCCGAGGAGGGGGTCGTCATGGTGGTCGCGACGGTCGACCTCCAGCGCAAGGTGCTGACCGGAGCGCCCCAGATCGAGACGAAGGGCTGGGTGCACGCGCCGGAGGCCGAGGGCCTGCTCGGCGACGCGTCCAACGCAGTGGCGGACGCACTGGTCGAGGCGATGGACGAGGGCGCGCACGACGTGGACGTCCTCACCCGGCACGCCCGCCGGGCGCTCGGGCGGCTCGTCAACGAGCGTACGCGCCGACGCCCCATGATCGTGCCCGTCGTCATCGCCGTCTGAGCCCGTCGAGGCCGCGCCCGCCCGTCGAGGCCGCGCCCCTGCCTCTGCCCCGTCAGGACGGGTCCGGTCGCTGCGGTTCGCCGTGGGGCGCGTTGGCGACGCCGCGGCGCCAGTACGCCTTGTGGTCGATGTCGTCGGGGCGGATCCCGCGCTCGATGAGCAGCGATCGGCACGCCGCCACCTGGCGGAGCTCGCCGAAGACGTAGGCGTGCCCCGCCCCCGAGGGGAGCGGCAGGCTGCCGAGCGCCTCCTGCAGGCCGGTACCGGTCCCCGGGTCGCCCTTGCGATGGACCCAGCAGACACCGAGCTCCGCGCGCACGCCTTCGGGGTGTTGGTGCTCCTCTTCACCTGCGACCTCGAGAACGACCTCGGCGCGGGCCGCCTCTGGGAGCGCCTCGACCATCGTGAAGATCGCCGGGAGCGCGGACTCGTCTCCGCAGAAGAGGTGCCACGCTGCGTCGGCGGCCACACCGATCTTTCCCCTGGGTCCCAGCGCCTCCACGCGCTGGCCCGGCTCCACCGAGCCCGCCCAGACGGCCCCAGGGCCGTCGCCATGGAGGACGACCTCGAGCTCGACTGCCGATGTCTCGGGCTGGAGCTTGCGGATCGTGTAACGGCGCCGGAAGTGAGCATGCCCCGGCGCGGGGACCGCGACCATGAGATCCTGGCCGGCGAAGAACTCGAGCGTGTCGATGCCGGGGCCCGTGAACCGCAGCCGTCGCATCGCGGGCGTGCGCATCTCAGCGCGCACGAGCTCCAGGTCGAATGCCTGCACGCCGGGGAGGCGGCTGAGCAGGGCGGACGTCTCTTCTCCGTCGGGCGTCACGGACGGCGAGCCTAGGCCACGCGCAGGGGAGGCCAGAGCGGCGGCTTCGACCGGCTTCGACCGGCGGCGACCGGCGGCGACCGGCTTCGACCGGCAGCCTCCCCTGCCCGGGCCGGTGACGGCGATAGCCTTCATGGCACTGTGGTGACCACGAAGCGGCGAGCGGCGTCGACCCGCACCCGTGCCCGGCCTGCAGGTGATGGGGGCGACCGGAAGCGGACGCGGAAGCGGCGGCCCGCGGCACCTGCCTCCCCGAGCGCGTTGCGCCCGCGCGCGTCGAGCGCGCGGCCAGCCGGCTCGGACGGGGGGAGCCTGCTGAGCGACCACGGTGCGGATCTCTGGGCGATCGGCCTCGTCACCGTCGGCATCCTGCTCGCCCTCGCCGTCTACGGCGATGCTGCGGGCGCTGTCGGCCGCGCCGTCGACGTGGGGCTCGGCGTGGCGGTGGGTTGGGCGCGGTTCGTCCTCCCGCCCTCGGCCGTCGCCGCCGGCATCGCGGTGGTCGCGGGCCGGCGACGCCTCCTGAGCGGCAGGGCCGGAGCGGGAGCAGCGATCGCCCTCCTCGCGGTCTGCGGGCTCGCCGAGCTCGCGGGCGGGGTGCCGACGTTCTCCGCGCGCCGAGCGGCACTCACCGGCGCGGGCGGCGAACTGGGGGTTCTCGTCGGCCGTCCACTTGCGAGCGGGCTCGGCACCGCCGGAGCGGTCGTCCTGCTGGTCGCGATCGGCGTGGTCGGAGGGGTCCTCGCGACCGGGGCCCGCCTGAGGAGCCTCGGGCGGCCGCTCGCCGCGGTCGGGAGCTTGCTCGCCCGGGCGGTCGACCGGCCGGTGCACGTGCACGACCTCGGGGAGGACGTGCTGTCCAGGCAATTCGACGCGGCGCGCCGGCGCGGGCTCACGGCGCGCGGCGCCGACCTCCTCGAAGAGCGGGCGGGAGAACCGCTTCATCAGCTGACGGGGAGCACGGTCGACGCGGCGGGTGCTGACCGGTACCGGGACGCCCTTGCTGGCGACCCGGCCGCACTCGTCGCGGACCGGGATGTGACGGAGCGGGCCGCGACGGAGCAGGCTGCACTTGTCGCAGACAGGGATGCGCTCGTCGCGGATCCGGCTGCGACGGACTCGGCTGCGACGCACCCGGCCGCGACGGACCCGGCCTCACTTGTCGCCGACCGGACTGCCGCGGAGCGGGCCGTGACGGACCCGGCCGCCACCACGGCCGCCCTTGGCGCTGCCGGCACCCTCGCTCGACCTGCCCCGGGCGCTGTCCGGGGCTCCGGAGCCGAGCATGGAACCGAGTGGCGGCTGCCGCCACTTCGCCTCCTTGCCCGGTCGAAGGAGCAGCGGCAGGACGAACGGCTGCTCGAGCATTTGGGCGACGCGTTGGTCGCTGCCCTCGCCGCGCACGGGGTGGAGACTCGGCTCGTGGGGAGGACCGTCGGCCCGACCGTGACCCGCTACGAGCTGGAGCTGGGGGCGGGGGTGAAGGTCGCTCGGGTGACGAGCCTCCACCGTGACATCGCCTATGCCATGGCCTCTCCGGACGTCCGGATCCTCGCGCCGATCCCGGGGAAGTCAGCCATCGGCGTCGAGGTGCCCAACCGCCATCGGCAACTCGTCGCGCTCGGCGACGTCCTCGCCTCGCCCGAAGCCGCGCGTGCCCGCCATCCGCTCGAAGTGGCCCTCGGGCGTGACATCGCGGGCCGGCCAGTCATGGTCAACCTGGCCGAGATGCCCCACGTCCTCATCTCCGGTGCCACCGGGGCCGGGAAGTCGTCGTGCATCAACTCGCTCATCACCTCGGTGCTCATGCGCGCGACCCCCGACGAGGTGCGGATGATCCTGATCGACCCCAAGCGCGTGGAGCTCGGGCAGTACAACGGGCTGCCGCACCTGCTCACCCCCGTGGTCGTCGACCCGAAGAAGGCCGCGAACGCGCTGTCGTGGGCGGTGAAGGAGATGGAGCGCCGCTACGACATCCTCGCCGAGTACGGCCTGCGCGACATCACGGGCTACCACGAGGCGCTGGCGAGCGGCGAGATCGGGAAGGGCGCGTCGTCGGACGCGGCGACGATCGCGGCGATCGCCGCGCGCGCGCGAGGCGCGGCACGCGCCACGACGTCGGACGGCGCCGGCGCCGAAGCCGGCGCCAACGCCCCAGACGCCGGCGCCGAGTCGGACCCCTCGACGCCCGGGGAGTCGGCGGAGGAAGAGCCGCCGGAGCCGCTCCCCTTCGTCCTCGTGGTGGTCGACGAGCTCAACGACCTCATGATGGTGGCGGCACGAGACGTCGAGGAGTCGGTGTGCCGGATCGCCCAGATGGCCCGTGCCGTCGGGA